>JANOAU010000001.1:0-2077 GCA_031411275.1 Saprospiraceae bacterium
ATATTGACCCCGTGCCTAAGAGACCAATAACGAATAACAATTAACGAATAACGTTTTTAAAAAAAACATTTTGGAAGATAAATCATTAAAATTTCAAGTCGGTAAAGACGAACGCGGTAAGGGCATCGTGAAAGAAATCGAAAAAGCGGTACTGGTATCCGTGCATTTGCCAACTAATAACGAAGAACAGATTACCGAATATTTAGACGAATTGGAATTCCTTGCACACACAGCAGGAGCTGAGACCTTGCGCCGTTTCGTTCAGAGACTACCCCATTTAGATACTCGCCATTTCGTCGGGAAAGGCAAAATGGAAGAAATAGCCAAGTATATCGAATCGCGTGAAGATATTTCCATCGTCATTTTTGACGACGACCTTTCGCCTAAGCAGCAAGGTATTTTGGAGGAAAATTTCAAGGTGAAAGTGTTGGATAGGTCGAGTTTGATATTGGATATTTTCGCAGGACGCGCTCAAACAGCTCAAGCCCGCACCCAAGTAGAACTCGCTCAATTGCAATATTTGTTGCCTCGACTGAGGGGTCTATGGTCGCATTTGGAGCGCCAGCGTGGTGGTATTGGTATGCGCGGACCGGGTGAAAAGGAGATTGAAACTGACCGCCGTATAGTCCGCGACAAAATTTCAGCGCTCAAAAAAGACCTCGAAACCATTGACCGTCAAAACCAAACGCAGCGCAAGCAACGTGGTGCGATGATTCGTGTGGCACTCGTCGGCTACACCAACGTCGGCAAATCTACTTTGATGAATCTCCTGTCTAAATCAGATGTTTTTGCAGAGGATAAGTTATTTGCAACGCTCGATACGACTGTTCGCAAAGTCGTGATTGATGCGATTCCGTTTCTTTTGAGCGATACGGTCGGATTTATCCGCAAATTGCCGCATCATTTGATAGAAAGTTTTAAATCAACGCTCGATGAAACCCGTGAAAGCGATATTTTGATGCACGTTGTTGATATTTCGCATCCGCAATATGAAGACCATATTTCCACCGTGCAAAACACGCTTAAAGAACTCAAAGTGGATGATAAACCTACCCTGATGGTGTTCAATAAAATGGATTTATATCGTATTAAATACCACGATGAACTTTTAGATGCGAAGACAAAACTTGAAATTGAAAGGGAATTTGAAGAAAATATCAAGAATAAATACAACACCGAATGTGTCTTTATCTCTGCCGTTGAGCGTGAAAATATTGATGAATTGCGCGAAATTATGACTCGAATGATAAAGGAGCAATACGTCATTCGCTATCCGCATCATGCGAAGCAATGGTGAGCGGAATTTAGATATTAGACAGTTAGACGTTAGAAATTAGACCATTAAAATTCGTTTTATAATAATAAATTAAAATCAAATCTCATGACTCAGAAATTTAAAGCAGCTGTTTTTTCTTTTTTTTTAATGATATTCCTAACACCTTTCGCGCAAGGGCAAGCAAAATTGGATAAAAATCCAGCGTTTCCAGGCGGCAATAAAGCAATGGTAGCGTATTTGCAAAAAAGCATCAAATATCCTGAAAAGGCGCGCAAAGCGCAATTGCAGGGTATTATGTATGTCGGTTTTATTGTCAATGAAGATGGCACTATTTCAAATATCGAAATCAAAAAAACGAAGTACGAAATAGTAAAAATAGACGATAAAACAAAAAAGGTGGTCATTACACCAACAGACAAACTGACTGATAAATCGCTCGAAACAGAAGCCATTCGAGTCGTACAAACGATGCCTAAATGGGAAGCGGGCGAATCGGCAGGTAAGAAAGTGAACGTAGGTTACACCTTACCCGTTAAGTTTGATTTGAAGTAAAAGACTAAATATATTAGCGAATAAAAACTCTATTCAAAAAGCAATTGTCATTTGGCAGTTGCTTTTTTTATGGTCGATACCCCCTCAGTATTTTCAGATATTTTCACATAAGGGAAGAAGTAAAAAATAACCTACCCGATTGAAAAAAGTGATACCTTGGTGAAAAAAAATGGTTGAACTATCATCGGACATAAAATCAAGTTTAAATTCTGCGTTGAACAAACTAACTGGTTATAAAAGGCGACAATA
>JANOAU010000002.1:0-8964 GCA_031411275.1 Saprospiraceae bacterium
AACTATTTATGCCAACTTAGTCGCTTATTCTTTCTATCCGAACAAGCCTTCGGCTGATGTGTATCAACCTATTTATGAACTAAAAGCAGGGGTGACAGACTCGAAAATCGCGGCTTGAATCTCCGAACTCACGTTAAATTAGATAATTTTGTCCATGCACTTATACAACATAAAAATGGGTTATACACGCATCTCGACCAAAGACCAAAATACCGACTTACAAAATGACGTACTCCTAAAAAGCGGGTCGTGAAAAAAATATACGGATACAGCACCATTCAAATACTACTTCGTCGTCGTACTAATTAATTCAATAGGTCGTTCATGAAACTGTTTGGGAAGTGTTGTTTGAAAATCAAAGTCAGAGAAGGTAATTTCTTCTAATGGCTTACCATTACTCCAATAACGCACCCATTTATGGCTGATAATTAAACCGCTCTCTTGTTTATAATCTGTCCAAAAGAACTCTTCGGGTAGGGCTTGATTTTGATCGGTTTTATGGTGATATTCCATTTTGGCAATCAAGTTGGTTTTTTCATCAATATAAAAAACCCATTTATCTCTGCCTACTTCAGGGCTGTAACTGATATTGACCACTTGATAGGTTTCATCAAGAACTTTGGTTTTGCCACCATTTTCTGCAATAACGCCATTGTCTTTTAATTTGAAGGGCATTGAAAAGCGATAAAACGCCATTTTCATACCGCAATTGGGTTGACACCATTGGGACGCACACATCAGCCCCAAATCTTTGCCTTTTTTGATGGGGTCGGCAAATTGACCGTTTTGAAGTGCCCAAAATCCTTCTTTATCCTTTCCAATAACAATGGGTGTTTGATTGGGGACATTTGATTCTGTCAACAATTCAACATTGCCATCTTTCTTTTCAAAGTAGATGGTTTCAACTTTTTCGTTCAGTTTTTCGCCTGTTTGGTCATATAATCTTTGAATACGGTTGAATTTGCCATATTCTAAATTATTCCATGCGCCCATATTGCCCGCCGCTTCCACCATTTTATCTACCAATTCAGTACCTGTGGGTGCTTTAAAATATTTATTCCAGACGGCAATGGAGGCAACGCCTAACAAGAGCAATATGCCTACACCCTTTAAAATTTGAACACGTTTAACAAGGATAGGGTCAAAGAGATCTTTGAGATTCAGATAGGATAGAAAGCCAGAACTGCCTTTCTTCGGTTGAATGAGTTCTTCATTCTGCTTCTTATTTTGAATATTCTGATCCATGATTTTTAAACGTTTAATTTTAAAAAGTATATATTATAATAAATATGAAATTTTTAAGTCATTGAAAGTCAATTTTTTATGTAAAATACTGAGGGGTCACTTTTTTTCATCATTCATATTTTATCATTCATATTTCATTAAAAGCCATTTTTCTATGTGTTCTATCGCTTTGGGAATCGCTTCTTGTACTTCATCGCTGATGCCCATCTCAAATTCTGCCGTAGTCTTTGCCTCACAACCCATGATATAGACTTCGGCTGGGAGTACATTCACCGCTTTGGCAAGCATTAAAGCACGGACAGGCGTTGTATAGTGCATATCGGCTAAAAAATTCCTTTTTTCAGCTTTCGATAATTCGTTGATATCACTCGTGTCGGCAGTGCGCCAATAAATATCTCCCGCGTTTCCGCCCCAACTCACCGCATCCAAGATAACTAAAATATCATATTGGGCATGAAGTTCTTGTACTAAATGAATGCCACCAACGCCTATTTCCTGAATCATCACATTGGGTGGAATGTGCTTATTTTTAAGCAATTCCCTTACCACAAGCAGACCAAACGCATCATCTTGACGCAATTCATTGCCTACGCCTGCAATCAGTATTTTAGGTATATTAGCTTGTTCTGTCATTTGGATAATTCAAAATAAGAAGGTGGAAATGCATCTTTAAATTGAATATCCTCATTTTCATACTTGCTTTCAAGCAGAATTTTTGTCATAGTTGAGTTGGACTTATAACTTTGCCTTGATTTATTGACTTTAATACCGTCCACTTCAACAAAATTATCATACACGGTGTAGGAAAAGCCTTTGCCATAATCCAGAAAATTGGCGACCATCTCACTCGTTTGAGGGTCGAAGTAATACCACCACTTGTGAAATAAAGCAGACGAACCTGCACCTTCTTGATAGGTCACTTTTATGGCGTTCACTTTTCTTCCATTGGGCAAAGTCACGACGCCCTCAAATTTAGGAACTGCACCAGGGTCAGCCAATTTGAAAGGCATACTAATGACATAGTGCGAACCGAATGAAGAGTTCCAAGCTGATAATTTGTCTTTTTCATCGGTCATCAACTTTCCGTCTTCCCATTTAGCGGCCTGTTGCCCATTATTGATAATCACATATTTTTTTCCATTATCTTCCCATGTAATTCTGGCTTGAAAAGATGGGAATAAATTATACTCATTCAGTGATTTTGAGACCCGTTTGACAGTGCCTATGGAATCATAATATGTGGTTATTTTGACGAAACTTATTGCCTTTTTCGTTGTCCAATGATTCCAACCACCCGCTTTTACAATGGCATTTTTAATAATGCCCCCCTCAGTATCTGACGATATTTTGTCATAAGAAGCGACATATTGCTCATAACTACTGGTATTTTGTTTGTTTTCAGATACCGTCGTATTTTTTGACCCGCAGCCAAAGAGCATGAAACAAAGACTAAAGATGCCGAAGTAAAGTTTATTGATTTTGTTATAATTCATTCTTGTTTTTTATATAAAACTCAATATTTCAATATCGTTACTTGCTCGATTGGCACAAAAGATGATGGCTCAATGGGCTTTTTGATGCCTTCAAACTCAATTAAATCATACAATGCCAATAAATTACGCACTGTATAATCCTCTTTTACTATTCTTTCACACAACTCGGGCTGTTTTATTTCCAATATTGACCATAAACGAGATATGGCTTCTCGATGTAGAACATCAAAATGTTGCATCAGCGTATTGACCAAATCTTTTGTATGCTCATCTTCAATATTGTGCAACGCTTCCGTTACTTCGCCTAAAGTACGCAGTACGTGTTCATATTCTTTATCGCTGTAATATACTTTATTCATCAATTTATCATTTATAATTCATCATTAGCTATGATGATTTGAAGCACAATCATGAACACAATCATCTAATTTTTCACCATTTTCACCATAACAAAACGGGCAATCGGGGCCACATTCGCCATGTCCTGCTTTTTGCAAACCGTCAAAAGCTGTGGCAAAATGCCGTCCTGCTTCCTTACGCCCTTTATCTGTCAGTTCATAATGATCGGCTTCGAGTGCTGCTTGAACCAATCCTTCTTGTATCAGTTTATCAAAATGCTTTTTTAAAACTGGAAAAGGGCAATTCAGTAGTCCTTCTAACTGCTTGCCCGATACTTTTTTGCCTAACTCTTCTCCATAGAGCCAATACATGACTTGAAGAATCTCGTCTTTCCAAAAAAGATAATTTAATTCTGCATCATTACTATCTGGTGTAGGTACATTCATTTGAAAGAAATTTTATCACCCTGTAAAACTACAAAATTATCACTACTGATACAACCCTGTTTACACACTATTTCAATCGTTTTAATGTAATCCATGACTCTTTCGCCAACCTCGGGCATCAAAGTTTCTCCCGCTTTTTCAGGACCGGGTTCTACATCTATCATATACACCTCTTCAGGCCATATTTTGAAAAATTCTCCTATAATCAGCAGGTTTTCAGGTGAAATCACGCCTGTTACAGCATCGCCAATTCTCGCCTGAATTTCTCTTTCGTTCGGTGTTTTACCGCCCCATTTAAAAATGGTTACATCTCCAATGTTGCGTTTTGGTCGCTCAATAGCGGTGAATAAAACGACCCGCTCAAAGGGTATCTCCAATGCTTGAAACCATTGCACGATGGCAATAGGTCCCCAATTCATCTCTTCTACCGTTATATTGTATGCCCAATCCAATTGCTTTATTTTATCCATAAGCAAGGGTGCAATGGAGTGATTGGACAAATTGTGGTAGCCAATAGTGCCTAATACCGTTCTTTTATTCCAGTCCACAGGCACAAGTTGTTACTTCACGGGTGACGACATGATTGCTGTTGTTGTCCATGATATGTGTTGTGCATGGCATACAAGGGTCAAAACTCCGAATCGCCCTCAATATGTCTATGCCTTGAAAATCTTCGACATTGGTAAATTGCTCAATAAGCGGTGTATTCAAAACGGCTTCTTCATACGGCCCCAGTGCGCCCCAAGGCGTGCGTGGTGCAGCATTTAAGGTGGAAGGCGTTATGATTTGGTAATTGGCTATCACGCCATTTTCAATGACAAGATGGTGTGTTAAAAAGCCTCGACCTGCTCCCCAAGCACCCATACCTATAAAAAGACCTTTTTTAGGGATTTCATAAGGAGTACTGACAGATCCTTTGCCTTCTCGTATTAATTGTTGCGCTATCAACCAATTTTCCATCGCTACCATTGCAGAATAAGGGATGCAGTATGCCCGAGCGCGGTTGCGTTCAAACGCATTCCATTTTTCTGGTACGTGCCATTCTAATGTGGTTTCAGGTAAATTGTAGGCAGGAATATGTATTTTTAAGCTATGCCCAGTAGATTCCAAAAATTTACTATCCCGCAATTTTTGGGCTTTGGCAGTGACATAAAGCCTTGAATAGGCTCCAGCTTCCATCGGCATTCTATCCCAAGTCGGGGAAGTATCCCAACTGTAACGGTCTTTCCAGTTTTGTTTCCCGGGTTTTGGTACTGTCTCCTTATTCCAAGGATGATTTGGACTGAGGGGGGTGCCTGAAGGGTCGGTTTTGAAGCGATGACCATCCCATTTTTCATAGTAAGAATGTTCTACAAATTCTTCTAAACCCACGTTTACTTGGCGCAATTTGGTGGTGACAAGATCCCCATTAACGACAACGCCCGGCGTTGCCCAACGGGCTTCACCCCATGTATCGGCATTAGCATAGCTGGCATCATAAACACCCGGTCTGTCCCAAACACCTGTATCTACCATTGTTGCAGGTCTTACACCACAATCGGCATAGGCAGGGTTTTGTTCAAGGAAAAAGTCGAACACATCATCCCAAATAGCGGCTACTTTTTGACCGTAATCAAAAAACTTGATTAATCGGTGATACAATTCATTGAGGGTCGTAATGTTTACCGTGACCGACAGACCGCCCGGTATCACACTTTGTGGGTGCGGATATTTGCCCCCAATCAACACGTACGCCTCGCGTGCTACCCGTGTCATGGACAATGCTTCAAGGTATAACTTCCCTTTGAGGGGATTCAAATCCTTCATAATGTCCAAAACAGTATTGTAACCGTGTATATGTGCCGATTTGCTTTTGGTTTTACCCGCCTCAACGACGAGTTCGGGATTCGTTTCATTGACCAATTCTTCTGAATAATCGGGACCCGCCAATAAAAACAAGTGCAAAGGATGGTCATATAAATACTCAATTGCCAAAAGAATATTCCGCATCACCAAACCCAAGGGCGGTGGTACAATACCCAATGCCATTTCGATGGCTAAAGCTGCCGTCGTTCCGTGTACCCCCCCACAAACACCACAGGCGCGACTGCTGATATAGGCAGCATCGCGCGGGTCGCGTCCTTTCAAAATGATTTCATAGCCCCGAAACAGCGTTGCCATAGAGTTGGTGGATAAGACCTTTTTGTTTTGTAAATCCACAACACTATGGAATGCCAAAGCACCTGCCACACGGGTTACGGGGTCGTAATCAATATTTTTGATGAACCCGTTTCTCGCTAACAAGCTTTTCAGCTTGTCTTGTTCCTCATCTAATTTCACGACATTGTATTGATAAGGATTGGCAACGTTCTCTTTGAGGGAGGCATTGCCGTCTTTATCAAATTTGATAGGCAGGTTTTGGAAGCACATATATTTTTATTTAATTTAAATTACACTAATTTTAAGACTTTCGCAATTTGCACTAAATTATTATCCACAGAGCCGAGACCCTCATTGAGTTGACTCAATGCACCATTAATAGTCCCTAAATGCCCCGTCAGAGGTTTAGAATCATCCGCTATTTTTTGCAGACCACCTGCTAATTGTTCTAAATAATTACCCGCCTTTCTCAAAGCCACTATGATTAGAACGAGATAAACAACCAATAGCAAAACGACTAAGGCGACTATGGCTAATGTAATGACTGTTAAAGTATGCAACATAACGTATTAATTTTTTTCAGCTCTACTTTTTAATGCGCCACCCAAAGCGGCAGAATGTTCATTAATATTCCCAGCAACATTCAAAATACCTGTAGCTACTTCTATGGTGCTATTCAAGGCTTTGATATGCTCGGTATTGTTCGCAATTCCTATCCCTGCGTCGCGCATTTCACGGATATAGCGTTCGGTATTACGCGCCGATTTCAGAACCTTATTGAGAAGGCTCACCACAAAAGGTAGTACCAAAACGGTAACGACCAAGAGAATTATCCATAAAACATAAAGCGCATTCATATTAATTAGGAATTAAGAATTAGAAATTAGGAATTATACCCCTCAGTATTTTCATCAAAAATTTTGATTTTAAGGGCGCGCATTCCTAATTAATTTAGATATTTTTCTTGTTTGAGTGCTGCGTTGATGGACTGAACGAGCGAATCATCCACAGCTTTTAATCCTTCTCCGACTTGTGTCAGTCCACTATTCAATTTGGTGACTTCGGTGGGTAAATGCCCTGTTTCTGTTTCTATAGCACGAAGCCCTAAACGCAATTTTGCTAAGAAACTCGCGCCACTGCCTCCAATGTGTTGCAAGGATAGATAAATCTTTCCGAGGCTACTTATCAAGACGATAACCAATGCGATCACTGCTAATATTGTGGTAACCATTAACACTATTATCATACGTAAAAATGAGTTATTGGTGATGAATTAGGGCAAATGGAACATTTGCCCCCTCAGTATTTTGTCTCCTTTTTTAAATAAAATAGCCAAAAATTGTTACAAAACGTTTATTTGTTTGAAAGAATACAAGCAGGGCAGCCCGGACAGCCTTCAATATGGCTCTCAACGACTTTTGCCCCTTTATAAATTTCCTGTGCATTGTGTAATATTTGACCTGCCACATGGTTTGTGGTCGAAAGAAATAAAGGAATCTGTATGGTGTTATTGGCAACCAATTTCCCTTGCGTCCAGATTTCCTTCGTGGCATTTTCAATTTTTAAAGATGTATTGATAATGAGCTTTAACAGCCATGCCACAACAACAATCACAACGACACCAATCGCCAAAGACACACCCCAAACCGTCGTTATCGCTTCATTAGAATATTCCATATTGTTTTAGTTTTTAGAATCTAATTCATGCAACGCATCAGCCACCAAAGTCAAATGGTCTTTAATATTGCTTGAACCTTGTAAAATATGCCCTGCCACTTCATTTGTTTTTTGAAGTCCCCAAATGCTGCTTGTATTTTCTTTGATTTCAACCACAAGCCCCAGCGCGGCACTCGCCAAGCGCAAAATTCTTTTGGCTGCTGCATTGACCAAAAGTAAAAGAGCCACCGCCGCAACGATAAGGACAGTAGCGACTATCAACCAGAAATACCAAGAGGCATATAAAGTATTGTCATCCATGATTAAAATAAATTTATTCTACTTTGGTCAATCGCTTCGTACCTGTCCCTGGTTTTGGCGAATTGGAATATTGCAATTTTTCATAGAAAAAGTGTGTTATTTTTTCTAATGGGCTCAATTCTTCGATATGACCCCAACCAGAAGGTACTTTTTTATCGTGCCAGCGGGGGGTTCTATTTTGAAAATTTTGTGAAATGCCTCGCAAATTGCGAATCAAAAGACCTGATGTACGCGACAAATTAGAAGAGACAATAGTGCCCGGCGGTTTTTCATAAAAGGGCGCAAATGAATCGGGGAAACCTGGCATGGTGCAACCGATACAAGGCGCACCCACATTCATACAACCCCCAACATGATTTATAGCGCCTCTTTTATTGATATTACATTGAACAACAGGACCCCAACACCCTATTTCGACCAGACATTCCTCATCGCCATAATTTTCGGCAAACAGACCTTCTTCATAAAAGCCTCCCCGAGTGCAGGTTCGATGCACCGTTTGGTCGAATAACCAAGCAGGTCTGCCCAATTCATCAAATTCAGGTAAAGGTGCAATGCCATGTAAATACATCAAAACGGCCACAATTGTTTCTGTAATATTATCGCCTTGTGGCGCACAACCTGGAATATTGACGACAGGCAGCCCCAAAGAACTCCTATAATCGGCACCCAGAAAATCCATCACGCCTGTTGCATTTGTTGGATTACCAGCGGCAGCGGGAATACCACCCCAAGTAGCACAAGTACCAACGGCAATGACGGCGGCAGCTCCTTTTGCCAATCGAGTCACCCATTCGGCAGAGGGAATGGGTTGTGGGTCACCATTTTCATCATCTTCAACGCCTAATCCAGCCCAATACCCTCCTGTACTCCCTGCAATTGTTTCATCCATAATTGAGCCTTCGCAAATAATAACATAAGGCGCATTCAGTTTGCCTTTTGCTGCGAGATGAAAAGGGCGCATGAACTTTTCACCAGCCACCACCGCCAATACAGGATGATGTAATACAACCTTTGGCACACCGGGTATGTTACCCATCATCAAACTTTCGGCAGAGGGCGAAGTAGCACCAACGGTTGCGATAGAACAGCCATCGCAACTGCCACCTGCTAACCAAAAAGCATGCACTTCAGGAATAGCATCTGGTAATAAAGCTGTTGAAAATTGATTACTCATTTTATTAATTAGTAAACCTAATTCAATAAGTTCTACCACATCTAACATCTTGAAACCACCGATTTTCAATCGGTGGGCTATGGTAACCCACGACTACCATCTATCATCTTTACAAAACATCACATCAAAAAACATCAAAAAGATGTGA
>JANOAU010000003.1:0-18381 GCA_031411275.1 Saprospiraceae bacterium
CACAGCATCCCAAACTTTTGGGTTTGTGTAGCTCAGGTTCAGTTCATTACCGATACCCCATATCAGCAAAGCCGGAAAATTTTTGTATTTGCGTACTTCCTGGCGCAGTTTTTCTAACTGCTGTTGCACCGCAGTTGCATCATCGTAATTAAATCCATGTCGCTCCCGTGCTACGTTTAAACCCATAGTTACCGTTAAGCCCAGTTGCTGGGCTTTCCGTAATACCTCGTCGCCATTTTTGGTATCCCAAGTACGAATCGAATTACCTCCGTATTGAACCAGCCGGTCAGAATAATTAGTGCCGCCTGCACCTCTTATAAAGTAAGGCTGACCGGCACGATATAATCTGTAACTGCTGTCCACTTTTCTTACTTCCACTTTTACAGGGCTTGATTGTTGGGCAATAAGCCTATAACCGGAAATTGAAAAACCTATAAACATCAGGCTTAAAGCAATTACTTTTTTCTCCAGATAATAATTCATAATAAAATGATTTTTAAGAAAAAGGAAAATTCGCTTTCTCATATTTAGAGCTAAATAAATTTTGTTATACAAGTTAGGGTCAGCAGAGCCAAACTTACAAATAGTAAAAATTGTATAAAGTTGAGTACAACTTTTTAATTTATGAAAGTTTTATCGTACTTTTTGTATTGTTCTACCAAAATTGATAGCTTTTTGTAAGCAAACTCAAAGGTATGTATTTTATTCCCCTCTGAAAATTAGTTTATGCAATGCTGTAAATTTTGTATTTTGGAGCATAAATAAAATTAACTCAAAATCAAGTAAAAGCGGTGAAAAACTCACTAAACATACGTCCGATTAACAATGCTAAAAATAGCCCTCACTAAAAACGCAACATATAAGAGTATTGACCTGTCTGCGCATAACCATACACACATTGTTCGTAACAATTGCACAAAATTTAGAGGATTTTGTGTCCGTATTTTTTCGAACGTCTCAATGCAGCCTATCTACATTGTGGGTTCAGACAGAAAAAGTCGCCTCTTTTAGTATAAAAAAAATTAATTAATTGCCGTGATGTTAATTGTTAATTGTAATTTTTCGCTCAATTAATTCACAAAAAATCAACTCATGGCAACCGAAAAAGAATACACTGGACGGACTCGTTCACTCAAAATCCTCTTCACCATCGTTGAAAGCCCTTTTGTTTATACCAAAAAACGATTGGCGGAAATATATGGCGTAGATGAGTCCACTATAAAATTAGATTTCGAGGCGTTCAAATCAGCTGGTTTCGATTTGGATTATGACAAACACTATCGCTACGGTTTGAGTGCCGATAGGAGATACGAGAATCTGAAATCGCTTTTGGTTTTTACACCCAAAGAAGAAGACATTTTGACCACTGCTTTGAACAAATACGGTACAAACAATAAAGCCGTTGAAAAACTGCAAAAGAAATTAAGCCGTGTCTATGATGTCTCCAAAATGAATAACACCTTTGACAAGAACTTTTTGACCAAAATGGATAAATTAGAAAAAGCCATTTCAGACAAAAAGGTGGTTAAGCTCAAAGATTATCACTCCACAAACAGCAGTTCAGTCAGTCATCGCACCGTCGAGGCGTTTAGTGTCAGCGCAGAAGACGACATTGTTCATGCCTTCGATTTAGACAAAAAAGGCATTCGTCATTTTCGCATTTCCCGCATTTCTAAATTGGAAATCACGCCGAATGATTGGACGAATGAAACCAAACATTATCTACAACAAACGGACTGTTTCAGAATCCACGACAACAAACAAGTCAATGTGCATTTGCGCATCAAGGTTGGGGCATTTAACCAATTGCTCGAACAGTTTCCAATGGCAAGGGCGCATCTCAAACCGACGAATGAAGCGTCGGACACTTACGATTTCCAATGCAAAGTCAATCATTGTTTTTCAGGTTTGAGCAATTTCATTATGGGCAATTATGACAACATCGAGGCGATTTATGAACCTGATGCGCTCATTGAACATATTGAAGTGGAAGCGAAAAAACTTTTGGAGAAAAGATTTTGACAAATTACTGATTCGAAGAATTCCTTTGGAAGGGGTAGGTCTTATGTTGCACTACCTGTGGTCATAGCTTTGTGCATCATTAAAAACAGAATCAAAACAATACATTATTCAATATGCGTCTAAAACTCATTTTAAAAACACTACCCAACAGCGTCTTAGCATTTGACCATCATCATGCTTTGCGGGCGGTCATTTATCGCATCATCGAACAAGCGGATAGTGCTTATTCGCTTTGGCTGCACGAACAAGGTTTCACAGCAACAGGTAAAAAGAATTTTAAGCTCTTTTCATTCGATTTACTGAGGGGTCAACCGTTTCGGCTAAACTTTGAGCGCAAGCAGATTCTTTTTCCAACAGGTGCGGTGGATTGGACATTGGGTTTTTATATCGAAGAACCCTTGGCAAAGTTTGTTGAAGGCTTGTTTAAAAATCAAGTGTTTGAAGTCGCTACATTAGGCACAAGAGTCCGTTTTCAAGTAGAAAGTGTTCAAATCTTAGAAACACCATCTTTTACAGAAACGATGCGTTTCCGTTGTGAAACAGGTATTTTTTTAACAGAAAAAACAGAAACAGACCGCTACGAACAATTCCGAAGTCCCGATGATGCGGATTATAAAAAACTTTTCTTTAATAGTTTAGCTGCCAAAGTACAAGCTGCAACAGGTGAAACGCCCCCACCCTATTCAAAAGATTTTTTTGATTTAAAGATATTAACAGAACCTAAAAAATGGTCAACCCTTGTACCACAAGACAATGGTGCGAGACCGATTAAGACAATTGGTTTTAAATATGATTTCAGTATCACCGCACCGATTGAGTGGTTGAAAGTGGGTTATTTTGCTGGATTTGGAAAGGGAACGAGTGGTGGGTTTGGATGGACGGAAGTTTTGAAATGAAATAGCGTATGTCAATTGTATTAATAGCTTGAATGAGATTTATAGCGTTTTCAAAATTTCGATGAATTCGTCCATTTTCAATAAATTGATATGAGGGAAACGGGTTGTTTTTAATATTCGATAATCTTTATCATTCGTAACGAGATAGTGGGCATTGGCAGCAAAGGCGCAATCGACAAATTTGTTATCATCCATGTCAGGATATATCAAACGGGTTTGAAAAGAAGGAGAAATGAGATGCACGTTGGGGTTAATCATCATCAAATCGAGTGTGAGTTGCGCGACTTTAGGATTGAAAATTTCACCTAATTTTTCATCATATTCTAAAAGGATTTCAGTAGAAACGGCAAAATCGTATGCAAAATCATCCAATTTGTCGAAAACAAGACGATACGGTGAATAAGGAGAAATAGAACTCAATATGATATTGGTATCCAAAACAACTTTTAGCATCATGCTTCATCTGTTTTTCCAAGCCATTCATTGATGTTTGTTTCTGTATAGCCTTTTTCGTGCCACACTTTACCTGCTTCTTCACGCATTTTTTGCATGATAAATTTGGACATCAATTTTTTGAATTCCAATAAGACTTCATCTGAAACACCTACGGAGTAAAGTTTTAATAACTCTATTTGGATATTGGATAAAGGTGGTGCAGGTGTTTGTAAAACCATTGCGCTGTTATTTTAGAGATTATGGATTGATTATTTTAAAAAATACAAATCAACTTGATACCGTGTCCATACGGACAATCTGCACAGGGAGCGCGTTTATGAAAGCAAGCCAACTTGTATTTGTGTACAAAAGTAACCGTTTTTCGATAATAAAACAAGATTCAACAAAATGGCAAAGAAGGTTATAAAGAAAAATTGGACAGAATTAGAAGAAATCGAACTCGACCACTTCTATCGACAGCAACTCACTTTTAATGAATTAGCTAAAAAGTTCTCTTGCACCATTGCAGAGATTAAACGGAAGTTGAAAGAGACGGAGGATTTGGAGTAAGAAAACAAAATAAATGCACCGAAATGATTAATTAGTCGTAAGTTTTCGCTTATTAATCAATTATTGAAACAAAACTTATGACAACCGAAAGAGAATACACAAGCAGCACACGCACACTGCTTGTTTTAAAGGCAATTATTCAAAGTCCAAAAGTATATACTAAAAAACAATTGGCAAGCAGACACAACGTAAGTACTGATGCTATTGACGCCGATTTTAGAGCCATCAAAAATGCAGATTTCGAGCTGAAATACGATAAAAACTATAGGTATTATATCGAATTGGACAAGTCCTATGAATACCTAAAATCCTTACTCGTCTTTAGTCCTAAAGAAGAGCATTTGATTATTGAAGGTTTACAGAATATCAAACATGATGAAAAAACGACAGAACGCTTGATGCGTAAAATCAGCCGCATTTACGATGTTTCCAAAATGCACAACACCTTTGACAAAGGTTTTTTGACTAAAATGGATAAACTCGAAAAAGCTTTAACAGAAAAGAAAGTTGTCGTTTTGAAAGATTACCATTCCACTAATAGTAATACTGTCAAAAACCGTACGGTTGAAGCCTTTCACATCAGTGCAGAAGACGACATCGTTCATGCCTATGATTGGGAAGAAAAAGGGATTCGTCATTTTCGCATATCTCGTATCTCGCAATTAGAGATAAAGTCCACAGTTTGGGCTTATGAAGGGCATCACAGTGTTGTTGCTACCGACCCATTTCGGATACAAGAAAACAATCAAATAAAAGTTCATCTAAGGCTTAATGTCGGGGCTTACAATGAATTGATTGAGCGTTTTCCGCTTACTCGTGGACATTTAAGACCCGCACCTGATGATGCTGGCATGTACGACCTTGAATGTAAAGTCAATTATCGCTTCTATGGTTTGACGAATTTTATATTAGGCTACTACAATAATATTGTCGCCATTTTAGAACCTGAGTTACTCATTGAACATATACAAAAGGAAAGTATGAAGTTGTGTGAGAAAAAGTTTTGACTTTTTTTTCAGAATACTGAGGGGGGTATGGCTTATATTGCCTAACTGACCGTCATAGGTTTGCAGCAGATTTGACAACAAAGCAGTAAGCGTTGGCAAGTGTGCGACACTTGAAAGGCGAAGCCATCATGAAAAAGCCGAAAGCAAAGGCTCTCGGCTAAGTCTCAAGGAGTGCGGTTAGTGATTGATTAGTAACTCAAAAAAATTACATCTGTTTCAATTCCAAAGTTGGTGCGGTTAAAACTTTATCTAAAAAATGTGTAGAAAACCTGCACATATTTCATTCTAATATGGAAAATTCAAGAAAAATACCTGTATTTTTGCAGTTGAGTACGAGTCAGCTTGATTTCATAAACGCGCTTCATGTGCAGGTTGCCAGTATTGGCACGGTGTCGAGTCCATTCGTACTCTTTTTATTTTATGACAAATTTACTTGCTTTTGTAAGGTTAAAAGCATTAAAGGTGTTATAGATTCTGCCTTTCCCTTCTTCTTCGTAAACGTCATAAATACTTTCAAACTTATTTTCCAGCGCAGCAAAATAACGTCTATCACCCTGTGTGATATAGCGATTGAGTACCCAAAGAAAATAATCTACCACACTCAATTCTGGGTAATCGCTACTGGGTATTATCCTACACTTAAAATGAGTATCAGAAGCCAGCCCGCTTTGTCTTTGCATAGCTTTTCTAACTGCATTGACAAACCTTTCTTCGGTATTACTCTGTCGTCCACTCAAAAAAAGCATGTGTTGATTCACACCGTCAAATTCAAAAAGTGTCAACAATTTATTAAGCAAATCGAAATAAAACTCCGCAGCCTTACCATTGTGTTTGTTATGAAAAATCTCTGGAATTTTGCGTCCAATCACGATATAACATTTTATATGAGGTTGTTCTCGCAAGAATTCAATAAACTTCAATCGAACATCAGCATGGTCTTGCGAAGCGTGCAAATACCAATTGGCTTTGCTTAAAGAATGAATTGTATTGAATAAAGTGTCGTTGAGCAATTGGTTTTGAAAATCCAAAATTGCCTGTCGCAATGCTTTTCTATCTTCAACCACCACCATACCAAGAATTAATAATGGTTCAAAGGTGGGTTCTGTCCACAGAGGACGCTTGCGTTTGGCGTAGAAATTAGGGTCGCCTGATTCGTCAATGAAAAAGTAAAATTGTTTCTTCATAATAAACGATTTGTTTTAAAGCCCCAAAGATAAGGCTATTTTATAAAGTACACTCATCTTTTTTTGCCAATTTAAAAAAGAAGCAAAAAATTACATCTTGGTTAATTTTTTATAATCAACAATTTATTTATTTACCTTTGTAGAAACATTTGGACTGTGATTAAAAAAAATACTATTTACTGAGGGGTGTGGCGAATACTGCCTAACCATGTTATTCATCTTTGTAAAAAATTTGACGGATTAATAAAAACTTAAAAATACATGAAAGTCAATTTAGACATCATTTTTCAAAAGCCTGTGCTTGAAAAAAGAATAAAACTAATTATTCTACCATTGGCACCGCTTTCAATGGTTGCGGATATTCCAGGGACTTATTATAAGACTCAAGATATACCCGATAAGTATAAAATATGCGGCTTATTTGAAAACATATTAGGTTGGCATTTTGACAAAAATGACAGAATTGCTATTCAAAAGAAATTAAAAGAATTCAATAAGAAGGTTTTGAGAAACGCTACTTATGAAAATTGCGAAGCTAATTCTGGATTTCAACCTTTACTTTTTGATTTCTTTAAAACGGGTATGGTTCTAAAACGTGAATCAATGCACTACAATGACCTTTGGAAAAAGGCATTTAGTCGTATGGATGCAGATGTTCATGCAAAAGGAACACCTAATTTAGATTATGAGGTATTGAAACAGAAACCTAATGCTTTAAAAACAGAACCAATAGGCGAATTTTTTAAAGCTAATAAGAAAAAGTACCCGATGTATTATACTTCACCAACATTAAGAGAGTATGTCGTACATCAAGGAGAGATACTAATTCAAATTGATATTCATGAACCTCTTTTTATTGAATTACAAAACGCATTACAACATAACTCTACGGCATACTTAGGCAATAGCGAAGGATGGGTAGAAATAAAAATTGAAGAAATATGATGTCACATCCTTACATCAACTATGGCAAAGCCTTAGTTATGGTTAATAAGAATCGCTTAGATGTTTCAGAAATATCGAAGGAAGATTTAATTGAAGAAATTCAAAATGGCATTAACCATTTTAGAGTTAAACCAAATGTGGAAATAACAGACCAAACATCTGTTAAATTTGGTTATGCTGATATTGAAAAAGGTAATACAAAACAAGGTATTTATCTCTCTTGTTCCGTATTGGCTTCTGATAAAGGTGCAGTGCAAGTTTATTCTGCACTAAAGAAAATGAAAGAAGAATTGGGTAAAGCCAAATCGAGTAATGTTGATATTACACGTGCAATAACGCCTGTGTCGGGTGAGTTTGCAAGTTTTGGTAAATCAATAGGTAGAGGCAAACCTAAAACGGACATTCAGACTGCATCTTTTTGTGCCATTACCACTTCGACACATCAAAAACCTTGCATGGCATTTAAAACCCAAAAAAAGGATAAACCAGAATCAGAGAATATTGCTATAATTCCCGATTTAGAGATTCCCGCTTTAATGGATTTCATCAATCTTTTTGAGCAATTACGCTTAAATTCAACAGAAAACCTTATGGTTGGCGGTGTCAATCCTAAAGATAAAAAACCATATCGTCCTCGAATCTTTGATGGTAATTTTCCTAATGCGCCGCGTACAAGTTCATTAGGAGCTATTGGTTTACTTGGTTCTATTGGTGCTTGGGCAAAAGAAGCAGGTCAAATTAATTGGGCAAAAAAGGTTTTAGATAGTTTAATAGAACGACCTATCTATCTCATTGGTACAAAAACATTTGAAACATTCACCTACAATTATTTTGTAGTTGGATTAGCAAAGGAAAACAAATTGAAATCTATTATTGACAGCATTTATTATGTTGTTTTATATAATCAAGGTATTAGAAGTCGAGAAAGCAGATTAGAATATCAAAAATTCGACCTTTTTGCATCGCGTTTTTTGCAATTATTCAACCGACCCGCTTTCAAAGATTTTTTATCATTTAGAGCAGAGTATCCAAATCAATTAGAAATTTTATTAAAAACTTATTTTATCAATATGGAAAAAATCAGCCCAGCCGTAGTTAAATCAGCAAGAGAATTAGGCAAATGGCTTAATTATGCTGCCTATAAAGTTGCAGACGAAAATATAGATAAAAATGCACCTGAAAGGAGCAAAAAGCTAAGAGAGCAAAAAGCCAAAGCATTGATTGAAATTGAAAGTTCAGTCTTTTCTGCAAGAAGTGGCGATGCACTTATCTTTCAAGCTATTACAAGAGCAGGAAGAGCATCGGGTTTAGATGCCCCTTCTGAATCTGAACTTTTTATGACTCAAGCATCAACGGGAGAAATTTCGTTAGAAAGTGCTAAACACTTGCTTATTGCTTTTTCAAGAGTAAAAAACAAATTTGAACCACGTAATGCAACTGCGCCCATAGAAGTTGTTGTTGCCGAAGAAGAAGGTGTTGAGGATGATGCTGACCTTGCTGATGCTCAAGAATGAGCTAAAATACTGAGGGGGGTATTTGAAAGTAACTCTTTCAGAAGATGAATAAATCTAATTAAAAAAACTTTAAAATCATAAATAACATGTCAATTAAAGGAATATTAGTTACGTTTCTCGCACCAATGGAAAACCATATTGCTAATGGTGGCGAAAAATTATTAGGTAATGCTTCTTCAATCAAAAGAAGACCTGACGGCAAAGTATATGTATCTGGTCAAATGCAACGCCACGTTCTTTTCAGCGCAATTGACCGCCTTAATCAAGATGATGCGGCAAAAGGTGCTACCTATGTTTCAAACGGTGATGGCATTGGAAACAACATTGAAACCGATCTTCGTGCTGATTTAGGCGGTTTCATGCACCCTTCAAAAGGTGATTATTCGGGTCGTCGGACTGCACCTTTAAGTGTTACACCTGCCGTTGCTTTATCTGAAAGTGAAATTGGGCGTGATTTAATGCTTCGGTTAAGCACAATGGATCGAAATAATGCCGTTGCAACCCGAGAGTTTAGTCAAGGCGATATTATGCACATGAATTTCTTTTTGGATGTCAATTCATTGGGTATTTCAAAAGTATTTGAATATGCAAATAACTTTCACATCAATTCAAAATATATTAAGCACGTCAACGAAACCGAAAGGAAACGTCGTGCAAAATTATATATAGAATCTACTCGTATGATGAATGATTATGCGAATCAAGCACGAAACGCTGTAAGTGGCGAACCACAACAAGTTTTAATCGTCTTTGATACAAAAATGAGCCGTAAAGCATCTCGTTATTTTGTGGCTGGTGAAACAGAAAAAGCAAATATCCTAAGTGAATTAGAAGAAAGGAAAGCAAAATATTTCTTAGGTGATGATACACAAGGTAAAGAATCAGTTGCGAAAGCATATAGTGACGCATTAGCCTATCTTTCTAATACGAACTTGTATGACCCATGTGATGGTGATGACAACATTCAACCTTTTTCTCAAGCATTTCCCGAATAAAAAATAATGGAAGATTTAGGAAAACCATCAGGAATTACCCTTCGGCAGCACACTGATAATGTGCATGCCGAAGGTAATTATCTCGCATCTGCCTTACCCATATCTTTTGAGAAATATCTAAGATTGATAGGTAAAAATTTAAATAAAAGACTGAGGGGGGCTATCAGATACCACGATGAAGGGAAAAGACACTCTGAATGGCAAAAAGCTTGTCAAAAAGATTATGCTGTTTTTTTAGACTGGCAGAAAAAGAATGGCGGCGATTATGAATATTTTTGTAAAAAAGCACCAGGTTTGGTTGGCAGAAACTTAATGGTTAGTGGTGTAAGACATGAAATTAATTCATTAGTTCGGCATATCAAAGATGGATTTTCATGCCCTGTGAAAGTGGCTATTGCGGCACATCATTCTAAATTAAGTAGAAAGCATGAAAAAAGATGGGTTGATAAATCTGCGGGAGAGGAAAGTGATAAAGTTTGGAGTGAATTGATTAATCTAAATGGTTGTTTTAAAAATCACCATAGCTTTAAACAAGCTGTCATAAAGCATTATGAATTTGCAGCACTGAGAGCTTATTTGCAATTAGCAGATAGAAGAGCCAGTGCAAAAGAAGGTAAAGATGTGCCTATTCTTTTTCAACCATTTAGCTATACATTTCCCAAAGAATGGAAAAAACGCAATGTTCAAGCAATTGCAGAGCAACACAATCATGAAGAATTGCTTTTAATGCGTGCGCCTACGGGAGCAGGTAAAACAGATGCTTCATTATTATGGGCTTCTTTACAAATTAAAAACAAAAAGGCAGAACGATTGATAATTGCAATGCCGACTCGCTTTACTTCAAATGCTCTTTCAATAAATGTGGCTGAAACACTATCAAGTACAGGCTTATATCATTCAAGCGCATGGTTCAATCGCTTTCATAAAGGCGTTAAAAGTGGTATTATTGATAAAAGAGAAGCAAAAAAAGAGCATGAATTAGCACGACAATTACTTGCACCTGTTACAGTTTGTACGATTGACCATTTGTTAATTGCATTGACATTGACAAGAGAAGACCATCATACTATTATGTTTAATTTGGCAAATAGTTGTGTTGTTATTGATGAAGCTGATTTTTATGATGAATTTACACAAGCTAATATTTTAGTTTTATTAGAAGCATTAAAGATACTTCAAGTACCTGTTATGATAATGAGTGCATCTTTACCAGAAGCCAGTATTGAAATGTATAAAACAACAGGTTATGAAGTTACTTCTATCAAAGAAGATACATCAGACAACGAAAGGATTAGGTGTGAAATCAAAGAAAAAAGAAAATATTCAGACTTAACTGAGATTGAAGATTTGTTAAAGCTTTGTATAAAAGAAGAAAAAGCCATTATTTATGCCAATACAGTAGCAAGAGCGATGGAGTTTTATACTTGGTTTGATAAAAAAGGAATAAAACCGATTTTATACCACAGCCGTTTTACAGAGCCACATAAAGGAGAAAAAGAACAAACGCTTTTAAAAGCATTAGGAAAAGAAGCATGGAAAGCCAAAACCGCAAAAGGTATTGCAATTCTTACGCAAATTGGCGAAATGAGTGTCAATATCAGTGCCGATATAATGATTTCAGAAGTTTGTCCGATTGATAGATTAGTACAAAGGGCAGGGCGTTTGTGTCGTTTCGATAAAGAAAAAATAGGCGATTTATATGTTATTGTTCCTCAAAAAAATGAGGTTTTATATCCTGCACCTTACGGAACATATATTATGAAGCAAGGTTGGGAAGCCAACAAAGCATTAATTCAAACTATAAAACTGTTAGATTGCAAAGGATATTCTGCCAATAATTTTGTGTCGTTTATCAATAAAGTATATGACAGTTTTGAAGAGTTTACAGTTAAAACAAAAGTAAACGCTGTTTTATTAAAACAAAAGTTCGTATCAAGTTGGGTTGTTTTACCAATGGAACAAACAAAAGAAGATGATACAGATAGTCAGGAATGGAAATCAAGGGATATAGTAGGAAATGATACTGTTTTTGTCACTTTCCCTATTCCAGATAATTTTTACTTTTGGCAAGACTTCCAAGAATTTAAATTAGAAAATGCTGTTGATGTTTCATCTTATTTAATCAAAAATGGTATAAAAAACGGTAGAATTACAACTAAAACAATCAAAGTAAATGAAACAGAGCTTAATGTTCAGATCGCTCTAAATTCTTACGATTCTGATTTGGGTTTACAATTAACACTGCTTTCGGTTGATGACCAATTTTTATAAACTTGAAAAGTTTAGATACAAATGAAAAAGAAAAAATAATCCTTCTTCACCCAATACCCATACCACGCCTATTAAATTAACGAATGAAACCACATCAAAACGGATAAAGCAGCCCATTTTGGGAATAGCAAAAATTAAGTTTTCGATGTTTTAACCTAATTTTTTTCTATCCACAAATAGAAAAAAACAATGTGAGATAACTTATTTGATTATCTAAAATAGAAAAAAACAATGTGAGATAACTTATTTGGTTATCTCGAATAAAAAAAAACGATGTGCGAATAGAAAAAAACAAAGTGCGGATAGCAAAAAAGTGTTTGCAGATGGTTTTTGGGTGATGTAGAAGACTTAAAAAGTGTTTGTGGAGTGTGTGCAAATGATGCCCTCTTGTTTTTGGGTGTTTGATATAAGAAAAAGAATAAAGAAAGAGGTCAATGCCTTTGTCCGACATTGACCTCTGAAAAACAAAAAATGATGACGCCTGTGAACGAAGTTAAACTTTTACGTCTGTGGTAACGCCGTTTTTCTTGTTGCGCCGTGCTTCCAATTTTTGGAAGTCTTTTTCGATTTTTCCATCGGATTTTCGTTTACTGGAAATAGAGGGCAAACTTTTGTACTTCTCTTTGATGACGGAGTCCTCATCTGCGGCATCAATGTAGAAGTCTTCGGTCATTGTCCAGTAAAAACGGACATCCGATGAAATGATGTCACGCATCGCTTTCGAGAAGCCTTGGTCTTTGGTTTCCTCTTTTTCGATGCGTTCCAATAATGCGTCTGCCGCTAATTTGAGTGCGAAATCGGAAAGATTCACTTTGTTAGTGACCCATTTGGGATTTTCTTCGATAAAAGGAAGCCACTGACCCGCTGATTGAAGGTCTAAGGTATTCGCTTTGCCCGAAGTGGTTTTGAGAACAGGGGCTAACAGTTCTTCTTTCAAGCGGACATATTCGGCGTGTGCCGCAAATAAGGCAGCCATTTTGTCGGCTGGAAAAGGGGGAATTTGATTGAGTGCCATTAAAACAATTATTTTTAATTTTTTACAAAAAAGATTTAAACAGTGGAGCTTGTAAGACCGTATCGTTTTGTATTTATTTGAATATTGTTACAAATATAATATATAACTATTTTAATAAACAAGTACTTTGTTCTTTTATTTAAAAATATATTGCTTTTTTTTAACTTTTAATCTTTGGCATGTATAAAACTGTCTGTTTACTGAGAGGTATGCCTCTCATAAATCTTAATCAATGAAAAAACCTACAAAATCCTTCGCCCAACAATATCCTTATCTCACCTATTGGATAGAAGATTGGGGCGAGATGCAAACCACAAATGGCGATTATGACAGTCGCTTAACGCTTTCAGATGAAGGTGGCACTTGCTATGAAGATGACGACTCTAAGGGTATTGAGGAAGCGTTTGAGAAAGCGGAAAAATACCTGCGTGAGGTAGAATCAGCGCGGTTCGATAAGGAATCAAGAGAAGCGTTGGAAGAGGATTATAGGAAATTGGGCTTGTAAAATAGATTTAAATGCTCAAAACGGTTATTTCAGAAAAACTGTCAAAGTCCTTAGCGTTGACCGTAGCAATAGTGTTGATTTGGTGTGCTAAAGCGATGGAGACTATTTCGAGGTCAAAAACTTTATTACCTCTGGGTTGATATTTTTTAAGCAGTTCTTCTAATACCAAAAGGCTTTGGTTGTCAGGAAAGAGGATAGGAATATTGTTTTTTAAATCTTCATAAAATCGCCAAACGAGTTGAAACGGGGCATTTTGCTTGGATAATACAGCAAAGTACTCAGAGACATTCTTTGTCGTTGTGTGAAGTTCATAAGTAGTATCCAACAAAAGACTTGAAGCTTTTTGATGGAAAGGGGACTCAATATCATAAGCATAAATGAAGATATTAGTGTCAATCAAAATATCAATCTTCATAGGCATAAGCGCGTAGGTTTGGAATGTTATCTAAAGAACCTTTAAGATTGCCAATACCAATGCTTGACCAATTGCGTTGCTCAGGTTGCGGTTGTTGGAGTTCGTCTTTAGGCTTCTTTTTTTTAGAAGATTTAAGGCTTAGTTTATTTTCTAATCCGTATTTTTTAAAAATTTGAAGCCAATTCTCTAATTCGGAAGGATTGTCAAATTTAAAGATGAGTTCTGCCATGGTGCTTTTTTTTAAATAAATAAATGACTGACTATTATTTGAACTTTTTAGTTCAATTGATTGAATAGTGCAAAAATAAGACTTTTTGACCATTTTTCAAATTTTTAACAATGAATATCACCGCAACCCACATCAACTATTACCATATCTGCTGGCGCAAATTGTGGTTGCTTAGTAATGGTATCAACATGGAACATACGTCCGATTTGGTAACAGAAGGTAAATTGATTGGTGAATCAACGTATCCGCAACGCTCGGACAAATACACGGAAGTAGAGTTCGACGGCGTGAAGATTGATTTTTATGATGCCAAAAACAAAGTAGTGCATGAAATCAAAAAATCTGTGAAAATTGAAGCGGCACATCGGGCGCAAGTCAAATATTATCTCTGGGTGTTGGAACAAAACGGCATTTTGGGCGCACGAGGCATTTTGGAGTATCCCACACAACGACATACTGAGGGAGTCGAACTAAATGACGATGACAGGGACAGGATAACAGGATGGCTTTTTGAGATTGACAGGATTTTAGATAGTGCTGTTTGTCCTAAGGTGATTGACAAACCACTGTGTAAGAACTGTGCATATTTTGAGTTTTGTTATACGGATGAATAACGGACAGGATAACGGACAGGATAACGGACAGGATAACAGGATTTTTATGATTTACAGGAAATTAAAATTCTGTAAATCAATCCTGTAAATCATAAAAATCCTGTTATCCTGTCCGTTATCCTGTCCGTTATCCTGTCCGTTATTCTGGCTTTGTCTTAGTATATACTCTGTATTTTCTTTTGATTTGTACAGATTGTCCAAAATTTATGAGGAGACCATCATCTATTTTAGTAGCATTGAGATAATTAACCAATTGTACTTCGTCAGCTTGACCGATTGCTAAAATAGCTTTAAGTTCAACCATAACACAATTTTGAACAAATAAATCAGCTCTATGTTTGCCAATGGTTTGTTCATCAAATACAATATTGAGAGGATATTCTTCTTCCACTGTTAAACCTAATTTTTGAAGAGCGACAACCATTGCACGTTGATAGATTTTTTCTTTAAAACCAGCACCTAAAGCATTGTGGACTCGATAGGCTGCACCAATAATTTTTTCTGTAATGTGGTTGATTGATTCGTTTTTCATAGACAGGATGACAGGATTTTAATGATTAACATGATTTATATGAGTTGTCAATCATTGTTATTAAAATTATTTTGTTTACCTAAAAGCATTTAATTATTGACAAATAAAAGAACAAATTTTCTCATTCTCTGCATAAAAACAAAAAAATAGACAGGATAACAGGATTTTTATGATTTACAGGATTTGTAAATCTGTAAAATCTAACGATCTTGTAAAGGATAAATCTAATAAATCTTGTAAATCATAAAAAATCCTGTTATCCTGTCATGAAGCGTCCTTATTACCTATTCAACGGTGGCACAATGAGCCGCAAAGACAACACCCTGTGTTTCGTCAACGACGTACCCGACGAAAATGGCGAGAAAAAACCGCCTAAATACATTCCCATCGAAACGGCTTCCGAATTGTTTATTTTCGGTGCGCTCAATGTCAATGCAGCTTTGCTTACTTATTTGGGACAACAAAGCGTTGTCGTTCATTTTTTCGATTATTACGAACATTACACAGGGTCTTTTATGCCAAAAGAATACCTGCTGGCGGGCAAAATGCAAATAGAACAAACAAAAGCCTACCTCTCTCCTACCCGACGTTTGGCGATTGCACAAGCCTTTATTGAAGGTGCATCATTCAATATGCTCAAAAACCTGCGCTATTACGACCGACGGGGCAGAGATATGGAACCTTTGATAGAACAAATCGAAAACTATCGTGTGAGCCTACCCCTCAGTAAAAACGTGTCGGAACTCATGGGACTTGAAGGTAATTGTCGGCAAAGCTATTATGCGGCATTTGAATTGATTATCAATGATTTCGAGATGGGTAATCGGTCTAAACAGCCGCCGTCGAATGAAGTCAATGCGCTTATTTCGTTTGGTAATATGTTGTGTTATACGCTGGCGTTGGATCAAATTTATCACTCGCAACTCAATCCGACCATTTCGTTTTTGCATGAACCCGGTGCCAGACGTTATTCGCTGGCATTAGATGTGGCAGAAGTTTTTAAACCGTTGCTCGTTGACCGCATGATATTCAAACTGCTGAACAAAAAAGAGATTCGAGAACAACACTTCGATAAAAACTTCAATGGCTGTAGGCTCAACGACGTAGGGCGCAAAATTGTGGTGCGCGAATGGGACGAAAGGCTCAAAGAAACCATTAAACATCGTACATTGGGGCGCAATGTGAGCTACAAGCATTTGGTCAAATTGGAATGTTATAAACTGCAACGATTCATATTGGGCATAGACGAAGTCTATAAACCTTTTAAAATTTATTGGTAGATGTATGTCATTCTGGTTTACGATTGCGGCGAAAAACGCGTTGGTAAGATGTTGAAACTCTGTCGGCGATACCTCACTTGGATTCAAAACTCGGTTTTTGAAGGCGAATTGTCCTCCATACAGTTGAAAGAACTAAAATGGAAAGCCGACAAATTGATGGTCAAGACCGAGGACAGCCTCATTATCTTCAAGAGTCGGCAAGAACGCTGGCTGGAAAAAGAGATAATGGGTATCGAGAAAAACTCGACGGACAATTTTCTTTAAAGCATTGAAAAAGAGCCAATTATACCGATTATACTGAGGGGTGTGTTGTCGGTCATGCCACATTTCTACTATAATGTTCATTGACCTGCTGATTAATTTTTATAATGCCTTGATAATCAGATCTTTTGCAAGTTGTCGCTGCCCTATGAAAAACATAGCATTGGGGAGCGACAATTTGTAAAAAAACTGCTCGACAAAGCAGCCAAATAAAATAGCCCTTGACGGCACATAAAGGCACATCTAATTCTTTTGATAAGAATAAATTACGATATTTGCAGAATAAAATATTGCCGTTGGAATTGAAGCCGACGGCTTTTAACCGCACCACTTTGGAATTGAAACTTAATCATTTGCTTTTCAGTTTGTAGCAATAATATGCTTTTAACCGCACCACTTTGGAATTGAAACACTATTTTCCTAATTCCTAATGATGGTGGACATGTTCTTTTAACCGCACCACTTTGGAATTGAAACGTCCCGTTTCGATTTTTGGGGGGTCAATTAAGATGCCTTTTAACCGCACCACTTTGGAATTGAAACTATTTCGGACAACCTTTTTTAGCGATGCGAATTACACTTTTAACCGCACCACTTTGGAATTGAAACATACAGGAAGGTCTCATTCGCGGGTAGCTAATCCCCTTTTAACCGCACCACTTTGGAATTGAAACTTCGATATAGGCTATGTATTGACTTGGCACGTTGCCCTTTTAACCGCACCACTTTGGAATTGAAACATTTCATTTAGAACTTCTTTTTTAATGGCTGCCCTCTTTTAACCGCACCACTTTGGAATTGAAACGTTGCAAAATATTCTCGACTTTACGAGAATCTTCACTTTTAACCGCACCACTTTGGAATTGAAACCCGAATTGGCGCTGTCATAAATCTGCACGGTTGGCACTTTTAACCGCACCACTTTGGAATTGAAACTCAATAAAAGCGGGGTTTGTGTCAATCCCGAAATTGCTTTTAACCGCACCACTTTGGAATTGAAACAATACGGAGGGGTACATATCTGCAATGGCAGAGCGACTTTTAACCGCACCACTTTGGAATTGAAACTACCGATGGGCGTGTTTTACTGTTTGCCGATTATGAACTTTTAACCGCACCACTTTGGAATTGAAACGTTCTATATCATGCCTGTATTTCTCACGAATTCGCTCTTTTAACCGCACCACTTTGGAATTGAAACATCAGCACTCCTTTCATCTTCATCTAATCTATCCTCCTTTTAACCGCACCACTTTGGAATTGAAACTTGGGGTTTTTGAGCAATACAGCAAAGAAGACCGCGACTTTTAACCGCACCACTTTGGAATTGAAACGTTGCAAAAATGCCTGAACAATCACGCTGTGAACGACTTTTAACCGCACCACTTTGGAATTGAAACTTTCAAGGGCTTCGATATAGATGCGGCGGTCGTTGACTTTTAACCGCACCACTTTGGAATTGAAACGGGAGTGGGGCGATTTTGTTTTTAGGCGGCTGTCAAACTTTTAACCGCACCACTTTGGAATTGAAACTTTTGGCGATATTTCGGAAGGTCGTCCACCAACCATCTTTTAACCGCACCACTTTGGAATTGAAACTCAATCAATCCGCGTTTTTTTGCTTCGGTTGTGTCGACTTTTAACCGCACCACTTTGGAATTGAAACCAGAGAATATCGCGCTTGGTTTCCA
>JANOAU010000004.1:0-36614 GCA_031411275.1 Saprospiraceae bacterium
GGTGCATTGACCGTGAATTGTGCTTTACCCGTATCGGTTTTAAAGTCTTGTTCTCGTGAACCATTGGGCAAATAAAAACCTTCGGGACGACGGACTTGATTGTTAAAATCCACGAAATCAGGAATGACTTTTTCTATCAAATCGCGGATTAAATCATAGTTTTCCAACAATTCTGCCCATTTTACCTTTGATTTTTGTCCTAATGTGGCTTCTGCCAAATGGCAAACAATAGCCGTTTCACTCATCAAATCCTTGCCGCAAGGTTCTAACACACCCTTTGACATTTGGACAACACCCATTGAATTTTCACACGTCACAAACTGTTCGCCACCCGCTTGACGGTCAATTTCAGTGCGCCCCAAACAAGGCAAAATGAGTGCGGTTTTGCCATGAATCAAATGACTGCGATTGAGTTTTGTGGACACATGAACGGTCAAATCGCAACGGCGTAATGCTTCTGCCGTAAATTCTGTATCCGGTGTGGCAGATAAAAAATTGCCTCCCATTGCAAAAAAGACTTTTGCTTTTCGGTCATACATCGCTCGAATGGCAGCGACCACATCGTAACCATGTTCACGCGGCGGCTCAAAACCAAATGTCGTTTTTAAGTTATCTAAAAACGCTGCTTTTGGAGCTTCCCAAATACCCATCGTGCGGTCGCCTTGCACATTTGAATGGCCACGCACAGGACAAGTGCCTGCACCTTCTTTGCCAATAGAGCCCCTCAGTAAAAGCAGGTTAACCACCTCTTGGACATTCCCAACACCGTTTTTATGTTGTGTCAAACCCATTGCCCAACAAATAATCATTTTTTTGCGGGCGCAAATCATCTGTGCTGCTTCTCTGATAAGATTTTCAGGAACATCACTCAACTTGACAAGTGATTGAAAATCAGCATTTTTTAAATCATCTAAAAAGGCATCTATGCCCGATGTTTTATGTGTAATAAAATCCCAATCAAAAATGCCGCCCTCTTTATTTTCTTTTTCAAGCAGCAAAAACATAATGGCTTTTAGTAAGGCGACATCGCCATTGATGCGTACTTGCAAAAACAAATCTGCCAACGGCGTACCACCCCTCAGTATATCACCGATGCTTTGTGGATTGGTAAAATGCAATAATCCTGCTTCTGGTAAAGGATTAATCGCAATGATTTTACCACCATTTTCCTTGCATTTTTCAAGGGCAGAGAGCATACGCGGGTGATTAGTCCCCGGATTTTGACCTATTACAATTACTAAATCGGCTTTATTAAAGTCTTCTAAAGTTACCGACCCTTTGCCAATTCCGAGCGTATGCGACAAACCTGTACCGCTTGATTCATGGCACATATTGGAGCAATCGGGCATATTATTTGTCCCAAATTCACGTATAAACAATTGATACACAAAGGCTGCTTCGTTACTCGTGCGTCCTGACGTATAAAAAATCGCTTCGTTTGGACTCGCCAAACCGTTGAGGTGCGTGGCAATCGTCGCAAACGCTTCTGCCCAACTAATCGGCTCGTAGCAGTTACCCCTCAGTATCATCGGCTTGATCAGACGCCCACTTTTACCTATTTCATAATCTGACCATTTTGACAACTCTTGAACGGTGTGTTTTTTGAAAAAATCGGCATCCAATCGCTTGTTTGTCGCTTCTTCCGTAATCGCTTTCATGCCATTTTCGCAATATTCGCCCAATTTTGAACGGTCATCGTCAGGGTCGGGCCATGCACAACCTGGGCAGTCAAAACCGCCTTTTTGATTGATTTTGAACATGGTTTTTACAGCAACGCCCATATTCATCCACTTAAAAGCATGTTGGAGAGACGACGTAACTGCAGGAAGACCTACTGCTTTCAATGACCGTTTACCGATTTTTAAACCTGTAAAATGCTCAGGTGTGAGGGCTTCTGTACCGTCGTTAACGGTTTTTTCGAGGATGACTATGTTGTGATTCTTTTTATCCATTTTTCAAATAGTTGTATGGCTACGCCATGAAGAAAAGTAAAAATCGCTTTAACAAATACATCATTCGAGGCATAACCCTATGACCTAAATTACTAATTAATACTCTATAAATCAATACGTTGCGCACCCGAATACACATTAAAACGCCCATCGCGCAGGAAACCAATGAGTGTCATATTATTGTCGTCTGCCAACTCAACGGCTAAACTGGACGGTGCGCCAACAGCTGCCACAATCGGAATACCAGCCATGACTGCTTTTTGAACCAATTCAAAACTGACACGTCCACTGACCAATAAAATATTGTTTTTCAAAGGCAAAAGCTCTTTTTGCAATGCCCAACCGATGAGTTTATCGAGGGCATTGTGCCGTCCCACGTCTTCACAAGTTTTCAAAAGTCTGCCGTCTATATCAAATAGTCCAGATGCGTGAATGCCGCCTGTTGAATCAAAAACGGATTGTTCAGCTCTTAATTTTTGTGTTAATCCAAACAATACTTCTTTTTTAAGAATAGGTGTATCTGGATTTAACAAAAAGCAAGAGGTTGTTGAAACCGCTTCAAGAGAACTTTTACCACATACCCCACAACTGGAAGTCGTGTAAAAATGCCGATTTAGATGCTCTAAATTAACTGAAACAGATTCATTTAAATCAATCAACAATTTATTTTCACTTAAAAAGCGCACATTAACGACATCTTTTTTATCAGCAATGACCCCCTCAGTAAAAAGGAAGCCGAGAGCCAAATCCACGTCTTGTTCAGGAGTTCGCATCGTAACGGCTATTGTTTGGCGTTTACGCTTAGTGACAGAACCGAAACCGATGAGAATTTCAAGCGGTTGTTCGGTGGCAAGGTTGTCATTGCTCAAAATGCCCCCCTCAGTATCAATACGCCAAATCGGTAATGAACGCATGTATTTTTTGATATTAGGAATTGTCGTCAATGGGTTGATTGATTATATTTTTGTCATTCTTTCACTGCGTTCAAAATAACAAAAAAAGTGCGTTATTATTTACATGTTGTTAAGCCAAGGGCAAATATAAGAAAAGGAATTTTGAAGCCTTTTATTTAATTTTAAGTTAATCCTTTCTCAATCGTGCCTTATCTTTAACGTTTGTACCTACGTTTTTTTATTAGATAGAAATTTACAATAAGACTATAACTTATTGACTATCAAATTGTTAAAAACAGCCCCCTCAGTATAAATGTCTTTCACATTGTTAAATTCACAATTCATTATCATTTCAAAAATTAAAACAGAACGCTTACTTTTGAGCAAAAATCTACTTTAATATGAAAAAATCTTTCCGTTTACTTACGGCTTTTATGCTTTTTTTGACCACCTTCCTACCTCTTTTTGGTCAAAATGCTTCGCAAAGCGCGATACCTGCCATACAACATTTCAACGAACCAAAAGGTTACACAACGCTCGGTCTGGACCTGGGTTTGTCCTATCAATCGAGCGATGTCAAATCAGCATTCGGCGGTTGGGGTATTGGTGTGACATTAGAAAAAAATCTGTTGCACAATCGGGGTGGCGCAGCCGATTTTGGTGTACGTGGTCGTTTGATGTATGCTAAGTCATTGGGTTTCAATACGTCACCTTCAACGGGCATATCGGGCAACCCTGCGGTCAATGGCACTACTAATCCTTTATCGAACTATAAAAGTGAAGGCTCTTACTATGCCAATTATCGCGCCGACCAAGGAGAATTGGGTATAGAAGGTGTCATTACTTTGAACCGTTTACGGGAGCGCACAGGCGTTTATGCCACGCTTTTCGGCGGTTTGGGCTTGAATTATTACGACGTTAAAATTGACCAACTCGAAGGCAATAGTCAGAAGTATAATTATTCCACTTTAAAAAACCCCGCCGTAAAAGATGTTAGAAATTTCTTGGATGGCACTTTTGAAACAAAAGCTGATGGTTTTGCGGATAGCGCACATATTGATTTTATGCCCAATTTGGGTATTGAATTGGGGTATCATTTTTCACCGCGTTTCATGGTTGTTTTAGGTCATAAAGTCACTTTTTCTAAAACAGATTTGCTCGACGGACAACGTTGGAAAGAGAACACAACACTGACTGCACAAAACGATATACATCACTATACCAACCTACAATTCAAGTGGATTTTAGGCAAAAGCAAACGTCAAGTTTTCGATGGTGACCCGCCGAAAGTAACGATTTTGCGCCCTTCAAACAGCCCTTACAATACTTATGATGCCATCGAGCCACTCCGTGCCGAGGTCTTAGGTGTACCTTATGATGAAGATATTAAAGTCACAGTCAATGGCGTTCCATCCAATTTTACTTTCAAAAAAGACGAAGTGAATGCCGATGTGCTGTTGCGCATAGGTGAAAACACTATCATTGTAAAAGGTGAAAATCAATTTGGTTCTGATTATAAAACCATCATAATCAATGTTTTAGAGAAAAATCAACTGCCTGATGTGCCTGTTGTGGTCACGCCACCTGTCGTCATAAATCCTAATAATCCGACAACACCGACAACGCAATCGCCTCGTGTCAAATTCACTTTACCTGCTTCTTATTCTGAAACAGACCGCAACAGCCAAGCCATTCGGGTTCAAATTGAGAATGTGACAAATTATCAAGATGTGACGTTGACGGTTAATGGGCGTAGTTACAACAATTTTAGATTCAGTTATGGCGAGTTAAGCCATGAAGTACCGTTGAACGAAGGACAAAACTCGATTGTTGTGTCCGCCAGAAACTCGACTGGTTCAGCTTCTGATGCTGTGACAGTTAATTATCGCCGAGCTGTTCAACGTGTAGATTTACCGATTGTCCGCATTACGTCAACGGGTAATGTTATTGAAAATTCATTAGGTGGTTGTCAAACAGCGATTGAAGCGCGGATTGAAAATGTAACAAACGGGCGTGATATTTCGATGACGGTTAATGGGCGAGCGTTTACAGATTTTAATTTCAATTATTCGACAAAAATACTGAGGGGGTCGATTAACCTTGCTACAGGTTCAAATCAGATTGTTATTCGCGCTCGAAATGAGTCAGGTGAAGGCAACGATAGAGCCGATGTAACGTGTGCAGAACGCCGCCGCTATCCACCAACTGTACGGATTTCCCAGCCACGTAACAATGATGTTTTCGAACAACAAACAATAGAAGTCCGTGCTTTGACTACGAATGTAACGACTCAAAATCAAATTCAAGTGGTCGTAAATGGCTACCAAAACTCGAATTTTACCTACGATAGCTACAATAGAACGATTTCTGTGCGTATAAATCTGGTGCAAGGTGAAAACTCAATCCGCATACGTGTATCAAATAACGAAGGTTCAAATGAGGATTTGGTGCGGTTTACCTACCGTCCAAGAGTGGTGGCTACGCCGCCCCGTGTTTCGATTTTGCAGCCCCTAAATGGGACATTTTTTAAGAATTCTGATATAGATGTTCAAGCCACAACCAGTCATATCAGCAACCAAAGCCAGATACAAGTGACGATGAACGGACGTGGGCAATCATTCAATTTTGAACCGAACACGCAACTTATCAAAACTCGGTTGAACTTAGACGCAGGGGCGAATACAATAAAAATAATTGTCTCAAATCCAAGTGGTTCAGATGCGGCGACTACAACGGTGACTTATAACAAACCCGTTGTCATAGAAACGCCCCGTCCACCGCGTGTGACAATTATAAATCCAACGGATGGTAGGTCTGTTTCAGACCCCTCAGTAACGTTTGAAGGGCAAGTTGACAATATGTCCGCAGGCAGTAAAGACATTAAAATCATACTGAATGGCACTGAAATGCAGGCAAATATGAATCTTTTGCGCCAAGTTCGGCAGCGACTCAGTTTGGATGAAGGTATCAATACCATTACTTTGCGGGCGACTAATAAAGATGGAACAGACGAAAAAACAGTGCGTGTGACGTATGCTAAAACGCCTGTTATTACGCCCACACCGACACCACTGCCCACTAAAGATAAGCGCAGAGACATTCCGACATCAGGTAATACAGACAATACGACCTCGCCTTTGCCAATGATTTCTAACTTTAATGTAACGCAACCTGTGACAGATCCCTTTGACCCGAAACCTTTGGTGAGTGTCGTAACGGCAACGATTACAAAAACGCCCAAAGCATACATTGTCTTTAAAGTGAATGATGAAGAGGTCAAAACCTTTGAATTTGAAGAAACAACAGGGCAATTCCGTTATAGTTTCGGCGTGACAAGTGGTAAGTCTTACACGTTTTACATACGGGCTGCTAATATAGATGGTCAAGCGGAGAAGACGGAGACGGTGAAGTTTTAAGACATTTTGGCAATAAAAAGGGCTGGTACATGTGGTGATGTATCAGCCTTTTTCATTCAACGGTTAAAAAAAATTCATTTTGCTAAACCATAATAGGTTTCAAAAATCGTTCGAAATTCATCTTCATTGACAATTTTAATGATTGGAAAAGCAGTATAAAATCAAATTTTATACTTTTTGATGCACTCGGCAGACAACTAAGAAGTGAAAAATTTGAAAACAATCAATACCTTTTTGAACGCCGTTATTTGCCAACAGGCATTTATTTTTTCAAGATAGAAAACGGTGGAAGACTTGTTGGAACAGGTAAGTTTTTAGTGAAATAGTGTAGGATTAACAAAAAAGCACCCCCTCAGTAAGGCGGTGCTTTTTTGTTTTTCGGAAAGAACTGTATCACAATCGTGGCGGATGAACGCCCACAATAAACAACGCCTTACGCAAATTAACGACTCCTATACGGTTCAATTTTAACTGTTCAACAGTAACTCTGCCTATGGTTGAAATGCCTTTGACAATAGAATAGTCATCTTGCCAGATGAAGTGTTCATGCCATTTATCAATACGAGGATTGTATAGAGGACTCAGAGTGTTTGTCACCATATCAATTGCAGATATTTTTTGCCCTTTTGCATTGTTACAACCACCACAAGAGAAAGCAAGGTTGCTTAATTCATTTGAACCATCAAGTATCAAAGGTATGATATGTTCGATTTCAAATGTTTCACAAGAAAAATCGAAGCGCGTCAAACAGTATTCACAGCAACTATTAGCTCTTTCAAGAATAAAAAGGCGTTCTGTTTTTGAAAACTTACGTCTTTTAACCATAATACTTTTTGAGTCTTAATTCTTTCGCTAAATCTGTTATTGAAACACCTCTTATTTTTGCTAAATCTGCTAAAAGTGCAACCCTTTCGGCACTTTTTTCTTCCATAAAATCAGTTAATAAAATTATTTCAGTTGTCTCTTTTTCTGATATTGTATTGTCGTGTTGTTTGGCTTGCAATTGCTTGAAACGACGGACAACAGACGCTGGTATAATTTCTTTTATTTGTTTCAACAGCATTTCCTCTTGATTTGAATGATGTTGTTGCTCTGTGGCTTGATTCAGCTTGCTCAAAAAAGTGTTTAACTCCGTCGAGTTAAGACGTGAGAAACCCTGTATTAATTCATCGAAACCGATTTTGAAACCCTTTCTTATTTCTATTATTTCTGCCATTGTCTAATTTTTTTACAAAAATAAGCGTTTTTTCGGTTTCACAAAATTAATGATTTTTGTACTAACAAAAAGGCACCCCCTCAGTAAGGCGGTAGTTTTTTGTTTAAAATCTACATTTTTAGCGTTTTATCAATAACCAAAAACCCTCATTTAGGTTTATTCAATGTCAATTCTGGATTAATACCGATGCTCAATAAGGTATAAAGTAAGTCATACTGAGGGGTGTGTTTTGCTAAAAAACCAAGGTGTTTTTCTATTGTCACATCATCGCCTCGACGGGCGGGACCTGTTTGCATTTCGGCAGGAGCATGATGCCGAATTTTATGAACGGTTTCTTCTATCAAAGGCAGCAAAACATCGAAGGGCAGGTTTTGTTTTTCGACGATTTCAGAGCCAATTTTGAACATAAAATTGACAAAATTATTGACAAAAACAGCCGCGACATGTAGGGTCATTCGGTCGTCATCAGATATTGTATAAACTCGAGGACTGATTTTATGGGCTAATTTTTCCAAAAAATCAACATGATACTGAGGGGTCGCATTGATAAAAATAGGAATTATGTCAAAATGCGGTTCACTGCCCACTGAAAAGGTTTGTAAGGGATACAAAACCCCATAATGACGGAAAAAAGGTGCTAAAACTATGGACGGAATTGAACCAGAAGTATGCACAACTAAAGAGGTTTGAATACTTTTTGACAGTCTTTCGGCAACTTCTGCAATGGCACTGTCAGAAACGGCGAGAATAAAAATATCACTCGATGTGTCTATATTTCCAGAAAAAGAGGTTGATTTTGCTTTAAAAATATCACCCAACCAAGTCGTTTTTAAGGCGTCGCGTCCAATGATTTGATTGATTTCGACACCTTGTGCTTGCAACCTTTTTCCTAAATGAAAGGCAACTTGACCCGTTCCAACAATAGTAATTTTCATAAGTATTTTTTTCAAAAAGTGGGGCAAAGTAAGTCATCATCTTCAAATTCTCCAAGGTAAATCAATGAGATTTCAAAGACATTTGCCGTTCTTTTATACTTTTGTAGGGTCGGTAGGTTGAGGTCATAACTAAAGCCCAACAAAACACTGTTGTATTCAAGACCCGCCATCAAAACGACTGCATCAACATTGAAGCCATCAATATTTTTTACTGAACGTACCCAGCCGCCGATATGAAGCGAAGTTCCATAAGTTTTATCCACTTCGATACGGAAATTCGTTCCAGCATTGACCTCAAAATGCGGACCTTGTGAGGCGACTAAAACACGCGGTGACATCATCAAAGTACGTTCTTTATTGATAGGAAATTGGGCTGCCAACTGTGCCGAAACACGTGGCAAAAGCGGTTGTTTAGGTATATCCGCGCCCTTAAAAAAAGAAATATTGGGTTTATTGAAATGATGATACGCCAAACCTGCAAAAAATGCGACTTTCGGCGCAGGATTTACGGCGTAATTGATGCCCGTTGATAGGTCGGAATAACCAAAATTATTTTCTGGCAATCGTTCGCCTCGGGGTAATGAATAACCATCAACCCCATTCCATTGGTCTTGAAATGTCAAATTGTCGTAATTGACGTTTCGCTGCGACAAACCTAATTGAAAACCCATGGATAAAAATTGGGTGCTTCCTAAGTCCAATGACTTATGATAAGCCCCTGAAAGTGCAATTTGGGTAGTCGAAAAATCGATGGCATTGATAATGTCTCTGTAAAACAACAAGCCCATACCGACTTTATCTGGATTCGATTTGCTTGCAAAGGGCGCATCGAGACGCAAGTCTGCACCAAATGAAAAATTTTGATACGGTTGTTGAAGTAGTCCGCGCCATTGGTCACGATACAAAGCACCCACACGGTATTTGCCATCAAAAGCACCTGTCAAGGCGGGATTGAGGGTCAAAGGAGAGCTGTAAAACTGTGAGAAATGGCGGTCTTGCGCCAAAAGTGATGTAGCTAATAGCCAAATCGGTATTATGAGTTGTATTTTTTTCATAAAACGCTTGTATCAAAATTCATGCAAAAATAGGAAGAAAGGGTGAATTGATGTATTGTTCTTTGGTTATATTGTTATATTGTTTAGGGTTGAATGGCTTTATAGCTGTGAGTGTTGTATCTCAAAACAATTTAACCCTAAAACGCAATTCAACCATACAAATCAATTTATTTTTGTCATTCTAACGGTATCTTACATTTAGTTATTATTTTTGAACCGATTTTAAGAGATTGATTATTTGTCAGAGCTTATACATGATAAAAAATAATCAATCATAAACAAGCAATAATCAATGAAGAACCCAGCCTTTTGCCAATTAAGTGTCGTTCCAGTTCGTGCAGGTGTCTCGGACAAGGAGGAAATTGTGACACAACTGCTATTTGGTGAATTGGTGGATGTCCTTGAAATCATGGAGCGTGGGAAAAAGAATTGGTGTCATATTCGCTGTGATTGGGATGGTTATGAAGGCTGGATGGATGTACGCCAATTGCATTTTATTTCAGAAGAGGAAGCCAATAATTATCGCCAAAATCACGGGTTTTGCCTTGAATTGATGTCTATTTTGACTAATAATGACCATTTTTTGCCCATTACTTTAGGCGCAACGTTACCATTTTTTGACGGACTGAATGTGCATTTGGGCAAAAAACACTTTACCTTTAATGGCTCGGCGCTCAACAATGGATACCGCGCACCAACGTCTGAATTTATCGTCAAATTGGCGCGGCGTTATCTTTATGCACCTTATTTATGGGGCGGTCGGTCGCCTTTTGGCATTGATTGTTCTGGCTTAACGCAAACCGTTTTTCGTATGGCGGGTATTCGTTTGCGGCGTGACGCTTCGCAACAAGTGGAACAAGGACGACTCGTTGATTTTATCGAATTGGCACAACCCGCCGACTTGGCTTTTTTTGAAAATGAAAAAGGACGCATTATCCATGTAGGTATTGTTTTAGCGAATAATCAAATCATACATGCAGCAGGTCAAGTGAGGATTGATAGACTTGATCATTTTGGTATTTTCAATGAGGAAAAGGGTATTTATTCTCATAAATTCCGTGTTTTGAAGCGTTTTCTACCTGATTTGGTTAAAGTCGAGACCCCCTCAGTATCCGCAACGGAATTAATAGAAGTGGATGAAAACCAAGTTAGTTTGTTCTGATTTTATGATGAGGAGGGGCACAAATTTCACAAATGATATGAATTTTTCTGTTAAATCGTGTCATTTGTGAAATTTATGTCCCACTATTTATACTCCTTTATAAATGGTTCGCCTAAAATAATAGACTCAAATTATTCATAACCAATGTTTTATATTTTTCACTTTTCATTTAGTATATAAACAGGTTTTACCTCAAAACCCATCTTTTTTAATAAATTCAATACGCCTTTTTGACCCGCCAAATGACCTGCACCGATAGCAGTGCAAAGGCTCATTTCCTTGGACATATTTGCAATGCGCTGTGCCATAATGTGATTTCTATCATATAACAATAAACGTCGGTTACTTTTTGCAGATTTCTTAGCGGCTTTGTATAGCTTTTGAATGTCTGCCTGTTCATAAAGCCTTGTCATATTGAGTAATTGTTTTCTAAATTTTGAAAAATTAGAAGCTAAGTCCTTCAAACCTTTAATTTGTTCTTCCAGACTCATTTTGTTCAATATGTCGACCTGTTCCTCAAAGGTTTCGATACCCCTCAGTACTCGACCGTTTTCAGCTGCAAAACGCCATAAAGTTTCATCAAGTGACATCAAACGGTCACTTGACAAGACACTTTCAGTCAACATATTGGTCACGATGATGGGTTTCAAATTATCGAAATGTGCTAAAGGCACACCCATTTTTTGTTCTATCACACGGCTAATTTTATCAAAAGTTTTAGGTTTGATGAGCTTATTTAGTTGTAAACCATCTGGTAAAGCAAGTGTAAAATCTGTATTATTCTGTATATCATCAAGGTTAAATTCGGTGGCAAAGGCTTCGCAACTGAGTATTTTTTCATAAAATAAATGCTCAAACTGAAAAGCTCTGGCATCGCGAATGTGCATTGTGCCGATGATGTAAGAAGTATTTTTACCCCCCTCAGTATTTTGAGGTGTGATTTGCCAAACGAGCGAGTTTTTGTTGTTTTTCATAAAAATTAGACCTGGGATTTAATCATCTGATAAAAATGAAAGTTGTGTAAGATATTGATTTTCAAATAATGACAAACGCCACATCTCTAAAAAGAAATGTGGCGCAGTCATAGGAATAATATTTTTTTATGAGTAATTACTCGTATTTAAACGGCAAAACCTTTGAGTCTTTCACCGTTGATAAGGTCATTAATGTTTTTAAACGTTCAATCTCTTCAATTTGAGACAGCGTTTTGAACAATAATTGTTCATAAGTCGGAATGTCACGGCAAACGATTTTGATAAGGAAATCTGCCTCACCCGTGATGATATAACACTCTGTTATTTCGTCAATCTCCTTGATTTTATCGAGGAAGTTATTCAAAGCATTGTCTTTTTGCCAAGCCAACGAAACGAGGACGAATGTTTTGACATTCAAACCAATTTCTTGAGGATTGACAGCCGCATGATAGCTGATGACAACATTCGTGCTTTCCAATTTTTTTACGCGCTCAAGTGTTGGCGCAGGAGATAGACCAATTTTTTTAGAAAGGTCGAGATTTGTGATTTTAGAATTCTCTTGCAATATTTTGAGAATCTTTAAATCTATCGGGTCAAATTTGTCCGTCATAATTTAGCGAAATTTAATTTTGCGTGATTGCTAACTTGTATCTATTAAGACGCTGCAATGTAAAACAACTAAAAATAAAATACAAGCAAATTCACAAAAAACCTAAATATATTTTACAAAAACCGTGTTTTTACAATTAAACAGGAACTTAGTTTATTTTTTAATCGAACTCTTATATAGACTTCAAAACAAAATTTGGTCACAATTTAAAATAATATTCTTAAAACAAACGAATCTGGGTTTTGTTAACCAAATAAAACATTATTTTAGGTCAACTAACTTCTGTATTGTTTGGTTAAGGGTTTCTATAAGACCAGATTGTTCAATAACAGTATTTTTGAGACTGTTCATATCGTCATAAAATAAATGTTGGATCCGATGGGGGGCAGGCAAAAAGGGGCTAATTTTGGCGCGCACATACCAAATTTCTCTAATCATACTGAGGGGTATCTCGTAAGGCTCATAGAACTTATTGTCGGAATGAACGGCTATTAATTTGTTGGTTTTCAACTGATTGTAAATACGGCGCACTACGATATCATCTTGCGTGACAATGACATAGACATAATTATCTTTCATACCAGACTCCCAAAGCGTCGGTTCGATATAACTGCAAACAATTTTATCGCCTTCAAAAAGTGTCGGTTCCATTGAATCGCCTGCCACATCAAAACTCCGGTGCGTACCGACTCGGTACTTATAATCTGGCAAAGTAAAATTAGGCAAGTTTTGAATAAATTTAGGATTATCCAATTCACTGGCATAAGAAGTTTGAGCAGGCACAGGTACATGAACGATACGTTCCTCATTAGTAATATCGGTCATAACAGTCAAAACATGAAGACTTTTGTTGTTTTCTTCTGTCAAAAACATCGCTCCTTCACCTGTAAACAAATAAAAAGGACTCATTTTGAATGTCTCAACGGACTTACGCAAGACTTCAATCGTGACATCACGGCGACCTTTTAAGATTTCGCTCAAACTTTGAGGTAAATAATCAATGTCCGTTGCAAACTGACGGCTGCTTTTGATTGACTTGTTCTCCCTTAATTTATTATGACATTTTATAAATCGTTGCGTGATAATGCTGACAGTATTCATGAAGTAGGTGTATTTTTTTCAACACGAAAGTAGAGAATATTCTCAAATTGCGAATACTTTTTGAATATTTTATCTAAATTAGTGATATTTTTTTATAGATTTAAACTGATTTGGTTAATTTTAAAGGTTATTAGATGAAACTAAATTGTAGGTTTTCTCTAAATCCCAACAGACACCTAAACTTATGTAAATGAAAGCAAATTGTATGCAGTTAGAAATATATTTTGAATGAAAAGCCAATTATTCTCATTTTTAAAACAAATAAAAATTGTATTTTTGTAAAAAAATAATGAAATATGTCTCAAATGCCACCAAGTATGTCGAATGTTCAATTAGAACTGCTAAAAATGTTTTCTTATAATCTACCAGAAGACGAGATGCAAGAACTCAAGCAAACGCTGGTGAAATTCTTTGCACAACGTATTCGAAAACGTACAGATGCTATTTGGCAAGAACGTGGTTATACTGCTGAAACTATGGAAAATTGGCTGAATGAAGAAGAACAATAGTAAACCAATAGTAGCACTTGATACTAATGTTTTTCTTGTATCTCTTGCACCACAGTCTCCTTACGCAATTATTTTTGATGCGCTTATTGATGGACTTTTTACATTGGCAATTTCAACTGAAATCCTTGCCGAGTATGAAGAGAAAATCGCCGAGCGTTATGCAAAAGATGTTGTTACTGATATTTTTGAACTGTTGTTAAATTTGCCTAATATTATTCGGCAAGATATTTATTTCAATTGGTTATTGATTAAGGCTGACCCTGACGATGATAAATTTGTAGATATTTCAGTTGCTGTTGGCGCAGATTATTTGGTATCAGACGACAAACATTTTAATGTTCTTAAACATATCGATTTTCCGAAAATAAACCTTATAAAAGCTAAGGATTTTATTCTCCTTTCTCAAAATTCATTTCAAGTTTAATTATTAACCGAATTATTAAGTTCCACCATCTGCATCTCCGTTTTATAATTTTCCCAACGCACCCGTTTCGTCAAACCAAAATTTTCAAGACGATTGTGATAATAAAACAATGTGCTGAAATCCTCACTTTCAATATCGCCTTGCTTGTTGAACATCAAGGGTTTACGCAGATGATAAATGCCTAAGTTTTTAATGCCGTCTTGCACAAGTGCCTTTGCTGGAAGATGAATGACATCACTCAATTTCAATCTGTCTTTTTCTGCCAATTCTAACAATGCTTCTTGAACGGCTTCAATGGCCGCCGTAAATTGGTCTATTGGGAACACGTAATCATCTGTTGGCAAACGCAAAAGAGCGTAAAGGTCGAAGGTCTCATTATTTGCCCTTAGCATATTAAATGCCGTAAACGCCACGACATGTGAGCTTAACACAATGTTTTCTCTGTGAAAACGGTCAACAATGCGCTCTGCGAGCAGTTTTGTATATTCTGCTTCGCGTTGTAAATCCTGAGTAACGACCCCCTCAGTATTGAAGTAGTCGCTGATATTGAGCGGGTTATTGCGGGCATCGAAACTCATTCCTTCGGCATCTACAAAATTGCCCATAATGTCCATTGGTTTGCCAAAATTTAATATAATATCCGATTTTTTAGCAAAAAACATCCAGATAAACTTCAACCATTCCCGAATAGAGGTGCCCGATGACCGACTTGCGATGTACTTCTCCTTACCCGTTATTTGCAAATGTTGCCGAATCAGAAAAGGTGCTTCAAGGACAAAATGATAGCTCATCACAAGTGGTACGATGAACACTTTTGTCGGCTCGTCTTTTTGCGCCCCCTCAGTATGTACCCTATTTACATTTTGCTTTTCGCCCTTTGCCTCCTGCTTTTTGCCTTTTGGATTTTGGCTCTTAACTTGTTGACACAGAACACGTTGCGCTTCAACAGCCGTGCCAAGTAAACCCATTTTCAGACGAGTCTCAACGCTACCATTCCTTGAACGAGTGCCGCCTGGAAAGAACAAAGTATTGGTGCCACGCACGATAGACAGTAGGGACATTGTTTTCAAAGTTTCCAAATATATAGGATTCTTTTTACGGCGGTCAACACGGTAAGCACCTAACCGATTCATAAAAAAAGCGGCGGCACCAGAGTTATACAGATTCAAACCTGCACCATAACTAAACGAGGGCAAACCGACGAATTGATCCATCGCGAAGCCTACAAGTATAGAATCTAAATTGCTAAAATGCGTCGGTACGACGATAACAACACCTTTTTTCATCAAAGTCCGTATCGTTTCTACTTCACCATATACCTGAATCCGTTCATATAAGCGATTGCGCGAACTTAAAAAACGCCACCAACGTTCTGCTGCTGCATTGAGCAAGCGACTGAAAAAAGTGAAGAGAAACAAACGAGCAAAACGGAAAGTAGGTATGGAAAAAGTACCCACTATCTCCGTCGAATACTGGTGTATGATGCGCCGAATAACTTCTGTTTGAGTTGCTTTAGCTTGTTTTGACGATTCATTTTCTGATTTGACCAGTTTGGAACGCAGCCGATTCCAAAATTGCCCTTCATTGGGGGGATCTACTTTCCAAGGTGATTCTTTGACTCGAATACGCTCTAAATATATCGTTTCAGCTATGAGGTGATGCAGTTGCGGATGCTCTTCAGCAAGGCGATTGAGTGTAAATTCATCAATTTCTTCAATAAAACGACGGCGATCTTGGCTCAATTTGTAGATAGGCCACTCGTCAAGGTGTTCATATACATGTGGAAATGGTTGGATAGGTTGCATTTTTCATATTGGATAATAGATAATGGATAGTTGAGAATGGTGAATGGATAATGGATAGTTGATAATGGATAATGTAAGTAATGATGAATGATAAATGATGAACGATGAATAATGTAAGAGGTTGATTATTACATACTTGTGGTAAATATATTTCCCGTTTATTTCTGTTCATTTACTTATAGTTGATAATGGACAATAAAATATAATAAATTGTCCATTATCAACTATCAACTATCCATTATCAACTGAATAATAGTCATGATTGGCGTTTTCAATAAAACTTAAAATCTCTATACGACCGACTTTTCTTTCGGCGGAGGTAATATACTGAGGGGGTAGCGTTTCCCAATTTTCAAGCAGTTTTTCATTGAAATGGTCTATATTTCGCTTCCTATCGTCTGCTTTTATTCTATCAGTCTTAGTGAAAACGATGACAAAAGGTATTCCATGTTCACCCAATTTATTGATAAAATCGAGGTCGTTTTGCTGTGGCGGCACCATGGCATCTACGAGGACAAAGACATATTGTAGCGTCTCCCGTTTGGTCAAATAGTACCAAATCATGCGTTCCCATTCCTCACGCATCGTCCGAGAAATGCGCGCATAACCATAACCAGGCATGTCCACGAGATACCACGCATCGTCAATACGAAAATAATTCATTGTTTGCGTTTTGCCAGGTGTTTTTGACGTTTTAGCAAGGTCTTTTTGGGTACACAGCATGTTGATAAGGGATGATTTACCGACATTTGAGCGACCGATAAATACATATTCTGGTTTGCCATCTGTCGGACATTTGTCGGTTCTCATATAACTACCCACAAATTCAGCTTTGATTTTGCTGGTCTCTTCTTTATTCGCTTTCAATTTTAATATTTTTGTTATTGAAATAAAAGATTTATAAAAAATTGAAAATCAAATTATTACAAATCGAATTGCTTTTGATACCCCTCAGTAAAAGGCATATTTCAAGAATTGCAAAGTTAAAATATATTTCCTAAACGGGTTAAGATTCTGTTAAACGTGTAATTTTGCGCGCCTCAAAAATCACAATCTTGTGATAGCATCGTTAATAAAAACAAATTAAAATTCAAAAGAATGAAAAAATTGATGATTCTTTTCTTGTGCCTTTCGATGGCGCAAGCGGCCGTTCAAGCTCAAATTAGGTACGGTTTAAAGGTGGGTGTCAGCACACCCGATATAAAACCTGCCGATGTGATGGCGTTACGCTTTAAAAGTGGTACTGATTCTTTCTCCCTAAAAGTGAATGATGCCAATTATGGTTTTCATGTAGGTGGTTGGGTGCGTTTGAAATTAGGTTCTGTGTATTTGCAACCTGAAGTGCTATTTAACTCTGCAAAAGTACAGTATAGTTTGAAAAAAACGAGCGGTACTGCCCTCGCCGATAGCCTACGCAGTGAACGATTCAATAATCTCGATGTCCCGATTATGGTGGGCTTCAAGTTGGGCTCTTTTCGGGTCAATGGCGGTCCCGTCGCACATATTCATCTCAATGGCAATTCCGATTTATCGGCATTATCAGACTATAAAGCTAATTTTCAATCTGCTACATGGGGCTATCAGGCCGGTATTGGTTTAGATTTCGGCAAATTAGGGCTTGACCTAAGGTATGAAGGCAACTTTAATAACTTCGGTAGTCACATCACTTTTGGTGGCAATAGTTATGAATTCAGCAAATCACCCGCGCGTATGACGCTTGCTGCCGCATTTAGTTTTTAACATAGGTAATAGGTAATGGGTAATAGGTAATAAGTAATGGGTAATAAGTAATGGGTAGAACGTCATTCATACGTTCTACCCATTACTTATTACCCATTACCTATTACCTATGTTAAAAAGAGCGGAAAACGAGACTCGAACTCGCGACCTTCGGCTTGGGAAGCCAACGCTCTACCAACTGAGCTATTTCCGCGGTTTGGTGAATTGGTGAATTGGTTATTAGTAAATTGGTTACTCGTTTTAGTGTAAGTAATATTACCAATTCACCAATAACCAATAACTAATTCACCAATAACCAATTCCCAATCAACTAAACTTCGAAAGGTATCTTCAATCTTTGTCCCACTTCAATTTTGTCAGGATGCTCAAGTACATCTGTATTGGCGGCAAATATCTGATTGTATTTCTTAGCATCTTTGTAGAAGTGCTTAGAAATTGAACCCAAAGTATCCCCCTCAGCAACGATATAGAGGGCATAATAGTCGTTAGTCTGTACTTGGAAATCTGCGATAAGGTCAGAGGGTTCGTCGCCAGCAACTTCTTTGATTTGATCCCACAATAGGTTTTTGTCATACTGAGTATGAACAAGACCTGAGACAATTAACTTGCCGTTTTCTTCTTTCACTGGAGCAATTTGTGCGCTTATTGCCTCACCGAGGTTCAATACGGATTGATATTTAGCTTGTAATGACATAATGAAATGTTTTTTAAAATGAATAAAATAAGTTATTTTTTCTTATTGAAAATCTTTCGACGGTATAGCCTTGCAAAAGACACTTTTTAATCGTTTTATATTTTCAAGGACAATTTTCTGCTTTCTTTTTGACAATTCGTAATGTTTGAACGTTTATTATACTTTAAGTTTACAAAATTTTATGGCAACCCTTAAACATTTATAAAAATCGCCCCCCTTAGTATTATTTCACAAAAAGACTATATTTGCCGCCAGTAAAAAATGAGAAGGACCACATTATTCACTCGGTTATGAAGCAACGTCTGTTTATTTTATCCATACTCTCTTTATGTCTGCTTCGGATAGCGGGCTTTTTTCCTATGTTTAAGATACAACAATGGTTGATTCACCATAAAATGGAAGTCCTTATTGAGCGATTTGTAGACAATGACCATTTAGAGCATATCGCTATTTCATCCGAAAATCAACCAAAGCTAAAATGGGAAAGGGTGGGTAAGGAGTTTTGGTACGAAGGCAAACTGTATGATATCGTCCGTTCTGAAACAAAAGACGGCGTGACACATTATTATTGCATAGACGATACGGCAGAAACATATCTCGCATACCAATACATAGAAAGTATAAAAAAACAAACAGACGACACCGACAATGAAGGTACGCCCTTCAATGACTTCTTCAAAAAAATATTAAAAGTTTATTTCCCTCCGCCATACAATCCTCACAATCCAATTGTTTTTATTCAAATACCTCAAAAAAGTAAGGTATTAACCCCTTATATCAATCATTATGCTTTACAATTCCACAATCGTATTGACCCGCCGCCCAAGCGGGTGATTTAGTTTTTATTCAACTATTAATTTCTTGATACAGATTTATTAAATTTTAAAGATTTAGTAAATCTCAAAAACAGCTTTTTACTGAGGGGTCTCTGCTCCTTAGTAAATGGCTTATCTGTTTATGCTTTTTTGACTGCATCAGTGGTCAAAAAAGATAATCCACTTAATTTCTAAAAACTAAATCCACGATGAAAAAATCATTATTCATAATAGTTTTATCTTTTATTACTCAATTTATATTGGCACAAACGGATACCGTATCGCAAGCCATTGATTTGAATGAAGTTGTCATTTCTGCCAATAAAGTAGCGGAAACAAAACGCACCGTCGCCCAGCAAATTCGCTCTATTTCTGCAAAAGAAATAAGCCTACTTAATGTCCAAAATTCGGGAGATCTGCTCTCATCAACAGGTTTGGTGATGGTGCAAAAGAGTCAGCAAGGCGGTAGTAGCCCGGGGTTGAGAGGATTTGAGGCGAGCCGTGTTTTGTTGGTCATTGATGGTGTACGCATGAACAATTTGATATATCGGGCAGGGCATTTACAGAATGTTATTACCGTTGACCAGAATATGTTGGAACGTGCTGAAATCCTTTTTGGTCCTTCCTCTACCGTTTATGGGTCGGATGCTTTGGGCGGGGTCATTCACTTCCACACAAAGAAGCCGCAGTTATCTGAAACAGACAAAATCTTATTCAATGGCTCTGCTTTTGCTCGTTATTCGTCGGCTAATCAAGAGAAAACGGCGCATTTGGACTTCAATGTGGGGGGCAAACGTCTCGCTTGGTTATCTTCTGTCAATTATAGCGACTTCGGGGATGTCAAAATGGGTACTAAATCTCAGGCATTGGATACGCTTTGGGGCTTGCGAAAATACTATGCAGAGCGCATCAATGGCAAGGATTCGCTTGTCAAAAACGATGATATCTATGTTCAGAAATTTAGTGCTTACAAGCAGTACGATGTATTACAAAAATTAGCTTTTCGTGCCAGCGATAAACTCATGCTTGGTCTAAATGTCCAGTTGTCTAACTCATCGGATGTGCCACGTTATGACCGTTTGACTGACCCTAAAGGCACGGGTCTGAACTCTGCCGAATGGTATTATGGCCCTCAAAAACGTTTGCTTACAGCATTCGATGCGAAATGGGCAGATAATGAGGCGTTCTTTCAACACATCTCTTTTAATGTTAATTATCAAGACATCGAAGAGAGCCGTCATACACGCGGCTTTGGCTCATCAAATCGGACAAGTCGCATAGAAAAAGTGAAAGTTTATGGTCTCAATCTCGATTTGCAACGCACTGTCGGCGACCACGACCTACGCACTGGTATAGATGCACAACAAAGTTCAGTCAATTCGACAGCTATTTTGACCAATGTGTCCACCAATGTTGAAACCCCGAATGGCGCATCTACCCGTTATCCCGATGGCGATAATACGATGCTGAATGCGGCGGCTTATTTGACGCATACTTGGAAAGTGACGGATAAAGTGACGGTTATTGACGGTCTTCGTTTGGGTGTGTCTAATCTTAAATCAACATTTGTTGGTAAAACTTTCTACAAGTTTCCTTTCACGGAGACCAAACAGGATAACGCCATTTGGAGCGGAAATGTCGGTTTGATATACGCCCCTGCGTCTGATTTCAAAGTCTCTCTCTTAGGGTCAACAGGTTATCGCGTGCCGAATGTGGATGATTTAACAAAGGTGTTTGAAACAGTCAAAGGCAAAGTCGTTGTACCCAATCAAGACCTCAAGCCTGAGCGCACTTGGAACGGTGAACTCGGTTTGTCTAAGAGTTTTGGCAAAGCCTTTGGCATCGAAGGCTCATTTTATTATACGACATTCAACAACGCTATTGTGGTGGACAAATTTACATTCGGTGGTGCCGATAGTATCGTTTACGATGGCGTAAAAAGTGCTGTTTATGCACCGCAGAACAAACAAAAAGCCAATATTTACGGCTTTAGCTTGACCGCAAAAGGGCAAATTACTGAGGGGGTTACTTTTTATGCTACTTACAACTATACGAAAGGAAAAGTCGCTGCCAATGCTACCACAAAGGAGACACCGCTTGACCACGTACCACCTGCTTTTGGTCGTATCGGTGTTGATTTTAGCAGAAACAAGCTCAATGCAAGCGTTTTTAGCAATTTCAGTGCATGGAAACGTATCGCGGATTACCGTTTGGGTACAGAAGACAACGAAGCCTATGCCACCAAAGACGGTATGCCCAGTTGGTGGACGCTCAACGCGCGTGCGGCTTACGAAGTCATCAACGGACTACAATTGCAGGTCGGTGTAGACAATATTATGGATACCCAATACCGTGTTTTTGCATCGGGCATACACGCGGCGGGTCGCAATGTATGGGTGTCGGTGCGGTATAAGTTCTGAGTAAAGTGAAGTTGTGACTTTAAGTCATAACTTCACTTTACGACGAAAGAAAACTTCAGCCGCTTTATGTCTCTTTTATGCTGCTTTTGTCATTCAGGAGTAAACTCTTTGTTCATTTTTAAATAAGAAGACAAAGAGTTTCCTCCTGAATGACAAAAGCGACATAAAAGCAACGAAAAGCGACCTGACTTGTCTCCATTGCCTCCCTAACTTGTCTCCATTGCCTCCCTGACTTGTCTCCATTGTCCTAACTTGTCTCCATTGCCTCCCTGACTTGTCTCCATTGCCTCCAGCTTTAGCTGGATGGATAAAATGAAGACAAGTCAGGCAAGCAAAAAAAATAAGTTGGCAATCAATATTAATACAACAGCCTATCAAAACGATAGGCTGACGACTGATTTTAATAGGACATCGGCTCGAAACGAACAGGCTGCCCAACAAAAAGAATCGGCAAGGACTCAAAAAGAGTCCTTGCCGATTTAAAAAGAAAAGTGACCAATCATAAACGGATAGTGAGCTATAATTTTCCGCGCACACGATTATCATTTTGGATGCCGTGCCTATTTAGGCGGTGTAGTATTAGCAGCAGGCGGCGTGTCGTTGTTGTTACTGCCTTGGTTCGTAAAGTATTTTGCCAAGCGTTTTTTAGCATCTTCTGCCCCTTCAATACCATCTTTCTTGGCAACATCAAGGTCAAAATAGAAGCGTGAGGCTTGGTCATAGGCTTTGCCGCCATTCAATAGGCGATTGCGTCGTGCCTTCTTTTCTGCCTGCACATATATGTCTTCGAGGTCATAGGCAGAGCCGTGGTTGGCATAGTAAAACTTCAATTTGTCAAGATTGGCGAGGGTCGGAATCGCGCCTTTGGCATTGGTCATTTCATTGATGACATCGCGGATAAAATTTTCGCGGTTGTTGTCCAATTTTGCATAACTTTTCACATCCTCATCTTTAAGGGGTAGCATAAAAGTTGAGCTGGCATCGGCATCACGAATGTGCGTCTTTGTGGTTTCGAGTTCTTCTTGTGAGAAAGGAATCCAAAGCTGATTTGAACTTGTAGCAGCCATAGTAAACAAGTGGGTTTAAATTAAAAAAATAGATTGACAATGTGTATTTTATACATAGGATGCTTTTTTATATAAAATACGGTTAAGTGTTAAGCGTGTTGCATTTTTTGGAAATAATTTTTCAAAAAAATAAAATAATTATCTGTACGTCTTGAATCGTTTTTTTAATTTTGGTATAACGAATTATAGGGTTTATGATTTGGCTGATAATGAAATAAGCCAATTTTTATTTTGAAATCACTTATAGTCTTCATTTTTTTATAATAAAACAGCCCCCCTCAGTATCTTGCCAAAAGTTTTATCACAACAGCACTTAAAAAAGCTAAAAAAGCCCAACACGATGCACCTATCACCGAGAGAAACGGAAAAATTGCTCCTCTTTTTGGCAGGCGAATTAGCCGAAAAACGCAAGGCACGCGGCTTAAAACTCAATTATCCAGAAGCGATTGCCCTCATCAGTAGCCGTTTGCAAGAGGCAGCAAGAGACGGGCAAAGCGTAGCAGAACTCATGCAATTCGGTACAACGATTTTGACAAGTGAAGATGTCATGGCAGGTGTCGCAGAGATGATTCACGATATACAGATAGAAGCAACATTCCCAGACGGCACAAAATTGGTGACGGTGCATGAACCGATTAGGTAGTTATGAGTTATGAATTATGAATTATGAATTATGAGTTATGAGTTATGGGTTATGAATTAGGAGTTATGGGTTATGAATTATAAGTTATTCTAAAGCGGTCATAACTCATAACTCATAATTCATAATTCATAACCCATAACTCATAACTCATAATTCATAACTCCTAATTCATAACCCATAACTCCTAACTCATAATTCCTAACTCATAACTCATAACTCATAACTCATAACTCATAACTCATAATTCATAACTCATAACTCAAAAATGATTCCAGGCGAATATATTTTAGCCAAAGGCGACATCGCATGTAATGTCGGGCGACAAACAGAACACCTTACTGTGGTGAATACAGGCGACCGCCCTGTGCAAGTCGGCTCGCACTTCCATTTTTTTGAAGTTAACAAACAAATGGCATTCGACCGCGAAAAGGCGTTTGGGATGCGCTTAAACATTGCTGCGGGTACAGCCGTCCGTTTTGAACCGGGCGAGGAAAAAGATATAGTATTAGTAACTTTTGGTGGCAATCGCACAGTGCATGGATTCAGCAACTTGACTGAGGGGGTGACAACTGATGCAACTGTTAAAGCTGCGGCTTTGAAACGAGCCAAAGAGCAAGGGTTTAAGTTCGAGATGTAGATTATGCCATACAAGTATCCATTGCCTCCATCTTTAGATGGAAAAAAATAATATCAATTTGTATTCTCCATCTAAAGATGGAGGCAATGGATACATGTTTTGCATAAATAAAATATTGATAATCAATGTTTTAGAATTCACCACTCACCATTCATCATTCACCATTAAAAAAATGAGTTTAACCATCAGTCGCCTAAAATACGCCAATATGTACGGTCCCACAACGGGCGATAAAGTGCGCTTGGCAGACACGGATCTCATTATAGAAATCGAAAAAGACCATACCGTTTATGGCGATGAAGCCAAGTTTGGCGGTGGCAAAACGATACGCGACGGCATGGCGCAATCAGCGAGGGCTACCCGTTCAGAGGGTGTGCTGGATTTTGTCATCACCAGTGTGATGATTATTGACCACACAGGCATAGTCAAAGGCGATATTGGCATCAAAGACGGGCGTATCGTAGGCATTGGCAAGGCGGGCAATCCCGATACGATGGATGGCATTACGCCCAACATGGTTATCGGTGCGTCAACAGAAGTGCATGGCGGCGCGGGACTGATAGCCACGGCGGGGGGCATAGACACGCATATCCATTTTATTGCACCACAACAAATTGAACACGCCCTTTTTAGCGGCATAACCACTATGATAGGCGGCGGCACAGGTCCCGCAGACGGGACGAATGCCACAACAGTCACGCCCGGGGCTTGGCATATCCAAAAAATGTTGGAGTCTGCCGATGCGTTCCCCATGAATCTTGGATTTTTTGGCAAAGGCAATTGTGCGGCTATTCGACCCCTCGAAGAGCAGATAGAGGCAGGCGCATTGGGTCTAAAGATACATGAAGATTGGGGGTCGACACCCGCCGTCATAGATGCGTCGTTGACCGTTGCCGATAAATATGACGTGCAAGTCGCTATCCATACCGATACGCTCAATGAAGGCGGTTTTTTGGAAGATACGATTGCGGCGATTAAAGGGCGGGTCATCCACACGTTCCATACTGAGGGGGCAGGCGGTGGTCATGCACCTGATATTATACGGGCGGCGATGTTTCCAAATGTGCTGCCTTCTTCCACGAATCCGACCCGTCCATTTACGAAAAATACCATAGACGAACACCTCGATATGCTTATGGTTTGCCACCATTTGGACAAAAATGTACCCGAAGACGTGGCTTTTGCAGACTCTCGCATACGCCCCGAAACGATTGCGGCGGAAGATATTTTGCATGATTTAGGCGTTTTCAGCATGATGAGTTCCGATTCTCAAGCCATGGGACGTGTGGCAGAAGTCATCACACGGACTTGGCAAACGGCGGATAAAATGAAGAAACAGCGTGGCTTTTTGCCAGAAGACAGCGATAATGACAATTACCGCGTGAAGCGTTATGTTGCCAAATACACCATTAATCCAGCCATTACGCATGGCATTTCTAAGCATGTCGGCTCTTTAGAAGCGGGTAAATTGGCAGATTTGGTGCTTTGGAAACCCGCTTTTTTTGGTGTCAAACCCGAAATGATTATCAAAGGCGGAATGATAATAGCGGCGCGCATGGGCGACCCAAATGCCTCGATTCCGACACCACAACCTGTTATGTATCGGTATATGTTTGGGGCTTATGGCAAGGCATTGCATAAAACCTGTGCGACTTTTGTATCCAAAATATCTTTAGACAATGGTATTGTAGCAGGTTATGATTTGCAAAAAATGGTGCTGCCCGTCGAAAATTGCCGTTCGATTTCAAAAAAAGACTTAATCCACAACGATAAAACGCCTGTGATAGAAGTCAATCCAGAAAACTATGAAGTAAAAGTAGATGGTGAACACATAACGTGCGAACCTGTATCGGTTTTGCCTTTGGCGCAACGGTATTTTCTTTTTTAAGTATGAATGATGAAATATGAATGATGAATTTTATAGCTCATCAAACATCTCATATTAGAAAAAATACTGAGGGGGTAGATTCATCATTCATCATTTATCATTCATCATTAAAAATCCATGCTGATTCAACAAAAAATAGGCAATCTTCAAGATTTTAACACCAATAATCGTACAATTGATTGGCTTAACTTAGAATGGTTTGAAGTAAATAAAAGGATTTTAACAAAGAAAACAACAAATAGTACAACCCTTCATCTAAAATTTTTAGGTGAAAACCCACAATATACTGAGGGGGATGTTTTATTTGAAAATGAAGAAACAATTATAGCCGTTATCATTTTAGCGTGTGATGTTATTGTCTTAAAACCTAAAAATGCTTACGAAATAGCGTCTCTTTGCTATGAAATTGGTAATAAACATTTACCACTTTTTATAGAAGGCGATGAATTATTAATTCCTTTTGAGTTGCCTTTATTTAATATGCTTAAAGCAGCAAATTATATTGTCTTAAAAGAACAACGTAAACTAACGAAACAATTAAAAACAACGGTTTTGCCACACGTGGGCAGTAATAATAACAGCAAATCTTTATTTACAAGGATATTAGACTTAACAAGTCAATGAACAATCTATTTCATTTACTTCATTTATCAGATGCTACTTTACCGATTGGTAGCTTTTCTCATTCTTCGGGATTAGAAACGTATGTGCAATTAGGTATTGTGCATGATTATGATTCTGCAAAAGAGTATGTTGTAGAAATGTTGACACGGAATCTACAATTTAATGATGCTGCTTTTATGTCATTGGCTTTTGATGCGGTAAAAAACAATGATTTTAATACTTTTTTAGATTTAGATGGGGAATGTAACGCTACTAAATTGCCAAAAGAAATACGTTTAGCAAGTCAGAAAATGGGTATGCGTTTATTAAAAAACTTTGCCCCTTTAATATCTAATGAATTAGCAGATAGATATTTATTAAACATTAAAAACAATATTGCTTTTGGGCATTATTGTTTATCTTTTGGATTGTATGCCGCTGCTTTTAACTTAAATAAACATGATGCGTTAATTGGTTTTTATTACAATGCAGCCGTTGGTTTTGTAACGAATAGCGTTAAATTGATTCCATTAGGACAACAAGATGGGCAACGATTATTGTTTTCTTTACGACCTATTATTAATGAATTAGCACAGAAAACAATAGTTGTGAATAAAGATTTATTGGGTTTGTGTTGTGCCAGTTTTGATATTCGGAGTATGCAACATGAACGGCTTTATTCAAGACTGTACATGTCTTAGTTAATTAAGAATTTACTGAGGGGGATTACAATCTTAGGAAGATTTTAAATCTTCCTAAAATTATCGCCATCTAAGAATTAAATTAAAAATGATAACGAGAAATTATATAAAAATAGGTGTGGCGGGTCCCGTTGGTTCGGGTAAAACGGCGTTGATTGAGCGATTGTCTCGATATTTGGCGGGTGAATACAGCATTGGAGTCATCACAAATGACATTTATACAAGGGAAGATGCTGATTTTTTGACCAAAAACAGTCTTTTATCGGCTGAACGCATAATTGGCGTAGAGACGGGTGGCTGTCCGCATACGGCTATTAGAGAGGATGCGAGTATGAATTTAGAAGCGGTTGAGGAGTTGGTGCAAAGGATTCCTGATGTTGACATTGTCTTTATTGAAAGCGGTGGCGATAATCTATCAGCTACATTTAGTCCAGATTTAGCGGATGTAACGATATTTGTTATTGATGTTTCAGGCGGCGATAAGATACCTCGCAAAGGCGGACCGGGCATTATGCGTTCCGATTTATTGGTGATCAATAAAATTGACCTCGCACCGTATGTTCATGCTGATTTGAATATCATGGAACAAGACGCAAGGAGAATGCGGCGTGGCAATCCGTTTGTCTTTACTAATTTAATGACATTACAAGGCTTAGATAATGTCATTGATTGGATAAAAAAATATGCTTTAATGGAAAATACAATTGAACCTGCATTATGCCGATGAATGTTGAATTGCACATAAAAACAGGGTTTAAAAACAATAAAACTTACCTCGAAACGGGTTATTGTACACAGCCTTTTAAAATAGCCAACATTACAGAAGATAAAACAAAAGGCGATTTGCAATTGATGTTGATGAATGCGTCGCCTGGGATTTTAGACAATGATAATTATAACATTAAAATAGAATTGTCGGAATATTCTTCTTTAGAATTAAAAACGCAATCTTATCAACGGTTGTTTACTATGCACAATGGCGCAACACAATATTTTGAAGCACATTTAGCCAATTATTCTACGTTTATTTATATGCCGCATCCGCTTGTGCCACATGAATTGTCTAATTATTCAACAAAAAATAGAATCTATTTACAAAAGTATTGTACATTATTGTGGAGTGATATTTTGACTTGTGGACGCAAATTAAATGGTGAAGCTTTTAAGTTTACTAAATTGCATAGCTTGACTGAAATTTATTTTAATAATCGTTTAATGATTAAAGAAAATCTATTTCTTGAACCCAATTTAATCAACTTAAATGCTATTGGACAATTAGAAAACTATTCGCATCAAGCGAGTCTAATTTATGTAAATGGTACTATAAATGTTAATGATTTTAGCGAAAAGATAAATGTTTATTTAAGTAAGCAACATAATATTGTTTTTGGTATTTCAGAATTACAACTAAATGGTTTAATTGTTAGAGTATTAGGACAAAAAGCAGAACAATTGTATGATTGCTTAAAAATGATTGCTTTAATTTTAGAGACATAGATTTACTAAATTTTTAAAATTTAGTAAATCTTCTTTTACCCCCCCCTCAGTATTTTTATTAAAAACAATAAATAAAGACTTGCAAAGCGACACAACATTATTAATAATAACGACAATAACCGTTGCTTTTTTACATACAGCAACAGGACCAGATCATTATTTACCATTCATTGCTCTATCAAAATCTAAGAATTGGACATTAACAACAACACTATTTTGGACAATTGTATGTGGTTTAGGGCATATCGGTAGTTCTTTGTTATTAGGTTTAGGCGGTGCGGCTTTAGGTTGGTCAATGGGGAAAATAGGCTTTTTTGAATCTTTTAGAGGCAATTTAACAGGTTGGTTAATGGTGATTTTTGGGCTTATTTATATTGTTTTTGCATTTATTAAAGTATTTAAAAACCAAAGGCATAAGCATTTTGATATTTATGAAGACAATTCTGTTTTTGTGTATGATCATAAACATGGCGAATCGATTGCCCCTAAAAATCGGTATGCTGTTACGCCTTGGGTGATGTTTATTATCTTCGTTTTAGGTCCTTGCGAGCCAATGATTCCTTTGTTGTTTGTGCCTGCTGTTCAACATTCGTTATTTAATATGATTCTGTTGATAATGATTTATACTTTTATAACTTTAATGACAATGATTCTTATGGTTTTATTAGGCTATTTTAGTATTGGTTATTTTAGAACAGATAAATTAGAACGTTATATACATGTCTTAGCAGGTTTTACTATTTTTATATGTGGTATGGGTATGTTGTTTTTAAATTGGTAGATTCAATGGATAGTTGATAATGGATAGTGGATAACCAAATTTAATTCAAAAATTCATATTTATTTAGAAATAAAATTCTTAATTAATAAAAAAAATTTATCTTAATTAAGAATAAAATTTGGTAATTCATTATCAACTATCAACTATCAATTATCCACTATCAATTATGCACTATCAATTATCCATTAAGTTTAATGTGTTCAATAATTTGTTCCGCATGAACCCTTGAATTTTCAATAAACCATACATGTGTATCCATGCCACCGCAGACCACGCCAGCCAAATAGATATTTGGCATATTTGATAATTGCGTTTCTTTATCATAATGAGGATAAAATTTTTCGTCTTCAGATAAGTGGATGCCTATTTTTTTCAAAAAAGCAAAGTTCGGTTGATAGCCTGTGGCAGCAATAACATAGTCATTTGGAATCGTTATTAAGCCTTCGGGTGTTTGAATATCCACTTCATCGGGTCGAATTTCGGTCAAATGCGACTGAAAATAGGCTTTTATAGACCCCTCAGTAATACGATTCACAATATCGGGTCGCGCCCAATATTTGACACGATGCCCCACCTCTTTACCACGAATGACCATTGTAACCTCTGACCCTTTGCGAAAAGTCTCTAAAGCAGCATCTGACGATGAATTGTTTGCACCGATAACAACGACTTTTTGCTTGTAATAAAAATGCGGCTCTTTATAATAATGTGTCACTTTTGGTAAGTCTTCACCTTTGATATTAAGTTTATTGGGAATGTCATAAAAACCTGTTGAAAGTATGATGTTATTTGCTTGGTAAGTCGTTTTAGAAGTTTTGACAAAATAGCCCCCCTCAATATTCACCGCTTTTTCAACGTTTAAAACTTCTTCAAAAAGATGGATGTTTAAATTCCGTGAATCCGCCACACGCCGATAATATTCAAGGGCTTCGCTACGTGTGGGTTTTACATTATTGGAAACAAAGGGAACATTGCCAATTTCGAGGCGATCAGAGGTCGAAAAAAAGGTCATATTGGCGGGATAATGGTAAAGAGAATTGACTAAAGTCCCTTTTTCGACGATAATATAGCTTAAATTAGCCTTTTTAGCTGCTAAACCACAGGCTAAGCCAATTGGACCACCGCCAATGATTAAAATATTGTATCTTTGCATCGTTAACTCGTTTTATGGTCGTAAAGGTAAACGTTTGTAAAACTTATATACCCTAAAGTTTGTTAAAAGAAACAGTTTGTAACTAACCAGAAGAATTGTGAGTATAATAGTTACTCGTTACCGTTAATTTGTTATCCGTTAATTCGATATGTAAAACACAAGAACGAATCACCGATAACCGATAATGTGTAACGAATTTAAATTACCCGAATGCTGATTCAACCTACCAAAGCGTTTTAAACAGCTTTCACTTAAAACTTTTTAATGTTATTTTCAGATTTAAAAATTATTGAGCCCATCCTGAAGGCTCTGCGTACTGAGGGGTACGAAAAACCCACGCCAATTCAGGAACAAGCCATTCCTATTATTTTAGATAGAAAAGATTTACTCGGCTGCGCTCAGACAGGCACGGGTAAAACAGCAGCGTTTGCTATTCCGATTTTGCAAATTTTGACAGCTGAAAAAAATCCAGACCCACGCGCACCACGCAAAGTTAAAGCCTTAATTTTGACACCGACACGTGAGTTAGCCATCCAAATCCATGAAAGTTTTACGGCTTATGGTAAGTATACAGGCTTGCGTCATGCAGTTGTTTTTGGTGGCGTGTCTCAAAACACACAAGTAGATGCCATCCGTCGTGGTGCAGACATCGTGATTGCAACGCCCGGGCGATTGATGGATTTGTTCAATCAACGCTTGATTAGCTTTCAAGACATCTCCCTTTTTATCCTCGATGAAGCGGATAGGATGTTGGATATGGGCTTTATTATGGATGTGCGCCGTATCGTTGCTAAGTTGCCAACGGAAAAACAGACCTTGTTTTTCTCTGCGACGATGCCGCCTGAAATTCAAAAATTGGCTAATACGATTCTTAAAAATCCCGTAAAAGTTGAAGTCACACCGCCTTCAACAACGGTTGAAAAGATTGAGCAATCGGTGTTTTTTGTAGGGAAAAATGATAAACAAGCCCTTTTGCGCCATGTTTTGAGGAATACGGATGCTGAAACGGCTCTTGTTTTCACGCGTACAAAACACGGTGCAGACCGCGTGACGAAGTTCCTAAATCAATCGCGCATCAGTGCCGAAGCGATTCATGGCAACAAGTCGCAAAACGCGCGTCAACGTGCCTTGAGCAATTTCAAATTGAAACATACCCGCGTTTTGGTCGCAACGGATATTGCCGCGCGTGGTATTGATGTGGACGATTTGATGCTCGTTATCAACTACGAATTGCCGAATATTCCTGAAACGTATGTGCATCGTATCGGTCGGACAGGTCGTGCAGGTGCAAGTGGCGTGGCTATGTCGTTCTGCGATAGCGAGGAAAAAGGCTTCCTAAGTGACATCAATAGACTGATAACTAAGTCTATTCCTGTTGTTAAAGAACATCCTTTTGCTGTGGAACAAGTAGAAGTTGTAGAGCGTATGTGGGTTCAAAACCGCCGCAGACGTTAAAATACGTTGAAATACTGAGGGGGTAACTTCTTATGAAAAACGCTGATTGTCGAGAGATGGTTAGCGTTTTTTGTTTTTATAACGCTGATAAGGGAACTTGCAATTAGAGAATCTTGTTGGGGCAATATTCCAATGTTCCAATTTTACAACTTCCACTTCATCATGCAAGAAAAAAAGTTTACTGAACATAAGGCTTTATTACCTTTCCTTAAACGCATCATGACGTATGCCTTGCGGTATCGTGTATGGTTTTTTTCGTTTATTGGTTTTACGATATTGACAGCGATTGCAGAAGCATTGGCGCCCTTAGCGGTGGTCGGTATGTTTGATAAAGTAATTGTGCCACAGCTGGAACAGGTGCGTCAAAATAATGAATATATTGTTGATTATCAATCAATTGCGTATTATGGTGAATTGTATTTTGTTTTATCAATCATAGCTGTTATAGGCATTTTTCAATTCATCAAATACGCTGGTTTAATTCAAGAAAACGTTATTTCGCAGTTACGGCAGGATATGTTTGAGAAATTGCAACGCTTACAATTCAGCTATTTTGACCGCACCGCTTCGGGGTGGTTATTGACCCGTATTTCATCGGATACAGATAGAGTGAGCGAAGTGGTGTCTTGGGGTTTGGTGGAAGCCGTATGGGGAACAGCCATGATAGTGAGTTGTGCAACAGCGATGTTGTGGTATGATTGGCGCTTGGCTTTAGTCGTCATTTTGAGCGTGCCAGTGATGTTATTGGCTTCGGTACACATCCGCAAACTTGGTTTGAGATACAGCCGTGAGACGCGCCGCATCAATTCAGAAGTAACTGCTGCTTTCACTGAACACATCAATGGTGTTGTGGTGACAAAAAGCACGGCACAAGAGGGTCGTGTGAGTGAAAATTTCAATCAATTGAGCCAAAAAATGCGCGATGGACAGTACAAAGCGTCTTTTTATACAGCAATGTACATGCCCATAGTAATTACAGTAGGTGCAGTCGCAACAGCAATAGTTCTGTTTTGGGGTGGTGAAATGACGATGATGAAGCCTTTAGGTATCAGTTTAGGCGTTTATTTTGCCGCTTTTGAATACGCCAAAAAGATATATGAACCTATAACCGACCTTACTAAATTTTATGCTACGGCACAATCAAGTCTGTCGGCAGGTGAACGGATATTTAATTTGCTTGATGAGCCGATTTTAGTATACGATACTGAGGGGGTAGTGGAGGTGGAAAAAATTAAAGGCGATATTGAATTTCACAACGTAAGTTTTTATTATGATGTGAAAAATCCAGTTTTAAAGGACTTTAATTTGACGATTCCTGCCGGTCAATCCATTGCGCTTGTAGGTGCAACAGGTGAAGGTAAAAGTACGATTGTAAACTTAGTAGCTCGTTTTTATGAACCAATTGAAGGACAGATATTAATAGATGGTTTAGATTATAAATCAATGACTTTGAATAGTTTGCGCCGTCAATTAGGTGTTGTTTTGCAAACACCACATTTGTTTTCGGGAACAATACGTGATAACTTATTGTATGGCAATTTGTCGGCAACGACGGAACAAATTGAGTTCGCCTTGCAAACCGTGGGTGCAGAAAATTTTACGAATCGTTTAGATGAAGAGGTCGGCGAATCGGGCGAAAAGCTGTCTATGGGCGAACGGCAACTGTTGAGTTTTGCAAGGGCTTTACTCGCAGAGCCACGCATATTTATCATGGACGAAGCAACAAGCTCGATTGATACCTTGACAGAAGCCAAAATACAGCGCGGTATCAACAGTATATTGAGGGACCGCACATCTATCGTTATCGCGCACCGCTTGTCAACGATTAAAAATTGCGACCGCATTTTAGTCATCAAAAAAGGGCAAATCATAGAAGATGGCAGCCACGGAGACTTGATTTTACTGAGGGGGCATTATTATCGGCTCTATACCCATCAATTACGCGATGAAAGAGCGAGCCAATATGTAGCGAATTAAGCGTTGTTGTATTTTCTTTTGAAAAACTTTGAATAGTTCAGTAAGAACGATTACATTTGCGCCGTAAAAAAATTGTAAATCAAAAAATTAAAATAAGAGGTATTCCACATGCTCATTATTGATGTAAGAGAAAGCGAAAGCATAGACAAGGCGTTGAAAAAATACAAACGCAAATTCGAACGTTCAGGCACACTCAAGCAGTTGCGCCGTCGTAAAGACTTCACGAAGCCCAGCGTTGAACGCCGCGCAGAAGTTTTGAAAGCCATATACAAAGAAGAAAAATACGGTAACCACAACGAGTGATTTTAATGGTTTGATTTTTGGGTATTTTGCTACAATATGTTTATATTTGCAAATATTCAATCATCAATCACCCTTAATTCATCGTTTTGAGCCTTTATACCGAACAGTTTTTTCAGTACATTTCTTCTGAAAAACGTCTTTCTAAAAATACAAATGTGGCGTATGAAATTGATTTAGGTCAATTCATCGCCTTCCTTGATACATATTGCCTCACCTCCGTTACGGAAGTGAGGCATACGCATATAAGGGCATGGATAGTGGACATGATGCAACACGAAGTCTCTGCCCGCAGCGTTAACCGCAAGCTCTCCTGCTTGAAAACCTATTTCAATTTCCTACAAAAAAGGCATTTTATTGTTGCCAATCCGATGGCGAAAGTTGTCGCGCCAAAGATGTCTAAACGTTTACCAACCACTGTGCCTGAACGCAATCTTGAACTATTGTTTGATCAAATGGAGTGGGGCAGTGGCTTTTTGGGTGTGCGCGATCGTGCTATCCTTGAATTGTTGTACAATACAGGTATGCGACGGTCTGAATTAGTAAATATGAAAGTGTCAGATATTGACTTTGGTGCCTACCGCGTAAAGGTATTAGGCAAAGGCAACAAGGAACGCTTGATTCCTTTTGGCAAAAATTTAGGCAATATACTGAGGGGGTATCTTGAAATGCGGGCACAGAGTTTTCCAGCCAATATCAATCATGACCTTTTTTTGACTAAAAAGGGAGACGCTTTGGCGGATAGTGCCGTTTATCAAATAGTCAAGAAGCAATTGTCGTTTGTGACTTCGCAGGAAAAACGCAGCCCGCACGTTCTACGCCATTCTTTTGCGACACATCTTTCTGAAAATGGCGCAGATTTAAATGCGATAAAAGAATTGTTAGGTCATGCCAGTCTGTCTGCAACTCAGATATATACGCACAATTCTGTTGAAAAATTGAAAAAAGTGTATGAACAGGCACATCCTAAAAGTGGAAAAGACACCTAATAGACCGTCACAGAAATTTTTTATTTTTTATTTTTATAAAATAAAGAGTCAATATATTCGTCTTTTATGAGGTAATTATTGTCTAAATTATTGAAAGTCATGTCCTTACAAACATTGGGGGTTTTGGTATTTTAAAAAATATTATTTTGGTTTTTTGTATGACAAAGCATATATGTATTGTTAATGAAAAATTATACAAATTTTATTTGTCAGTTTAAAAAATGTTCCTATATTGCACTTAATTAATCCGCAAGGGTTATCAAACCATAAGTTCTTATCAAAATTATTTCTTTAACCACTTAAACCGAGGCTTAATATGAGAGTTCAAACTGAAGCTATTCATTTTTCTGCTGATGTTAAATTATTGGCTGCGATTGACGCAAAGATTCAAAAATTAGAGCATTTTTTCGATAGTATTATCGAAGCACGTGTGATTCTAAAACTTGAAAACTCTGGTCAGATTAGAGACAAAATTGCGGAAATCAAACTCCAGCTACCCAACGGGATCATTTTTATCAAAGAAACGAGTAAAACATTTGAAGCCGCTTTAGATAAAGCGATTGTCACCTTGAAAAGACAACTTGTCAAATACAAAGAGCGCAAAACCAGCCACAACTAATAAGGCTAAAAGGAAGACTCAATTTTAATAACTTAAAAAAGTAAACGCTCCGTTGTCTATCACGACGGAGCGTTTCTTTTTTACCTTACCCATTACCCATTACTCATTACTCATTACTAAAATATTCACCATTACATTATGTTTTCTTACGATACACAAGTCCGTGTCCGTTATGGCGAAACGGATCAAATGGGCTATCTTTATTATGGTCATTATGCCCAATACTTCGAGGTGGGTCGTGCCGAAATGATTCGTTCATTAGGCATATCGTATAAAGAGATGGAAACCACCCACCAAACAATGATGCCTGTGATGAGCTTACAGATGCGTTTCGTGCGCCCTGCTTTGTACGATGAATTGCTCACTATTAGAACGACTTTGCGGCAACTGCCTGAAACAACGATTACATTTTACATGGAAATCTTTAATGAAAAGAAAAAACTCGTAAATGGCGGCTCTGTTAAACTTTGTTTTGTAGATATGAAAACAGGACAGACTATACCACCCCCGCAGTATTTGATTGAAAAATTAGCACCGTATTTTGAGTGAAAAGTGAAAAGAAACCAAATAATATTCTTAATAA
>JANOAU010000005.1:0-47201 GCA_031411275.1 Saprospiraceae bacterium
AAAGGATTCATTCAGCATTAAATTACCAAACACCCAGTAATTTTGAAGCACAATTTATCAAAAACAAATCAGACAAGTAAACCATATTTTTTGAACCTATTTTTTACAATTAACCGTGCGGATAAATTAGCATACATCAAATAAAACTTTCTGACTACAGAATAAAACTTTCTGACCCCATAATAAAACTTTTTGACTACAGAATAAAACTTTCTGACTACAGAATAAAACTTTTTGACTACAGAATAAAACTTTCTGACTACAGAATAAAACTTTTTGACTACAGAATAAAACTTTCTGACCCCAGAATAAAACTTTTTGACTACAGAATAAAACTTTCTGACCCCAGAATAAACATTTCTGACTACAGAATAAAACTTTCTGACTACAGATTAGGACATTTTAATTGAAGTTTCAAAAAAATATAAACGATGCGACGATATTTAATTTCTACGTTTTTTCTAATGTCCATCCATCTGCTTTATTCTCAAAATCAGATGTCGGTTAAAAGCATTAATGTCGGTTTAGGGTGGGCAAATAACTCCATTAATACAGTCGTTTTCAGAAAAAACGCCTTGGTTTCTTATAAAAAATGGCAATTTATCGCCTATTATGACTCAAACAGTTATGTTGTTTTGGGAAAAAGAAAACGCGAAAGTAAGGCTTGGCAATTGCAACGCACGCCCTACAAAGGCAATACAAATGACGCACATAATACTATAAGTATCATGGTGGACGGCGATGGTTTTTTGCATTTAGCCTTTGACCACCACAACAATCCTCTACGTTATTGCCGCAGCAAAAAGCCGCTGTCGCTGGATATGACCGACAAAATGCCGATGACAGGGCTATCAGAACAAAGCGTTTCTTATCCCGAGTTTCATCGTTTGCCTAATGGGAACTTGCTGTTTTTTTACAGAGATGGTGCATCAGGCAAAGGCAATTTGGTCATCAATCATTATGAATCAAAAACGCAAAAATGGACGCAATTGCACAGCAATCTGATAGATGGCGAGGGTAAGCGCAATGCGTATTGGCAAGCCTGTATTGATACACACGGCACAATACACATCTCATGGGTTTGGCGCGAAAGCCCAGATGTGGCGAGCAACCATGATTTGTGTTATGCCCGTTCAAAAGACGGTGGACGGACTTGGGAACAATCAACAGGTGTAGGCTACACCTTACCTATAAATGCCCAAAATGCCGAATATGCTTGTAAAATCGCACAAAAAAGCGAATTAATCAACCAAACTTCGATGTATGCCGATGCGGAAGGCAATCCGTATATCGCCACGTATTGGCGAGAAAAAGAAAATACCCCCCCTCAGTATCACATCGTTTTTTTGAATAAAAATGGTTGGCAAATACAGAATTTAGGTTTTAGGAAAACGCCTTTTAGCCTAAGCGGGCAAGGCACAAAACGGATTCCAATATCCAGACCACAAATCGTTGTTCAACACAAAGGTAATGAAACAGCTGCCTTTATGCTTTTTAGAGATGCAGAACGGGGCGACAAGGCATCTATTGCTTTTTGCAAAAATATCCTAAAACCAGATTGGCACATTGAAGATATAACGACCGAATCCATCGGCTCATGGGAACCGACTTATGATACAGAATTGTGGAAAAGCACAGGTAAACTGCACATTTTTGTTCAAAAAGTAGAGCAAATTGATGGAGAAGGGCAGGGGCGTGTGCCGCCGCAGATGGTGCGGGTGTTGGAGATTGGTATTAAAGGAAATTAGAAGAAATCAATACTGAATGGAAATGGATTTTATAGCACAGAAAGCTATAAAATCCATTCATTACATTGCCATAAGTTTTATTTAATATCGAGCTACACTAAGATTATATTTCGATTAAACACGCACGCAATAATCAGCACGGATGCCTAATGGCAATTATTTTTAGTGTATTCTTAAAGTCGCTTTTGTCATTCAGCAGGAATCTTTTTTTTAAAACGAAAGAGAGTTCTGCTGAATGACAAAAGCGATTTGCTAAAAGTGCTTTACTTTAAAAAGTTTTGATTTAGTATGAAAACATTGGATTTATCGCGTAAAAAGCTGTGCCGCAGTTAACTCAAAATCAGTTATGGCAGGAGTTGCAGTACACAATTTTTGGTTTTTACAAATCTCTACTTTATCCGTTGCTGTATAAACATAAACGGTTTCAATGTCGGGAAAAATATGCCACACGACTTGAATGCCCGCGTTGAAGTATTCTTCCAATTTTTTATTAACACGATTGATATTGTCTGTTCCAGAAATGATTTCTGCTACCCAAATGGGGGTTTGCATATTCTCATTACTCATAAGTTTGGCGTGAGCAGCAGTAAAAATCGCAGCATCTGGTCTTCTCAATTGTTGCGGTGAAGTTTTAACATCTTTTTCAAAGAAAATGCACCCCCCATCAGTAAAAAAAGAGGTTCTGACAAATAACCTTAGTAGATTATTTTCAATAAAAGCTTGGTCTTGATTCATTTTTTTAGTTTTCTCTACAACGCCATTGTTTAATTCATACTTATAGCCCCCCTCAGTATTCGCAAAACGTTTGAGGAATTGGTCAAGTGTAACCAAGCGCGGTTTAGCGGTTTGTAATATTGGATGTAATGCAGTCATTTATTTGTATTTTTTACAAAATTAAGCATTAATAGACATAATAAAAAGAGGAAATGGCTTGTAAACTCAATTCCTCTTTTTATTTATGAACTTTATATTATTTATTTCCCAAATTCCATCGCCATAGTATTCAACTCTGCATCCGTCAAAACGCCTGATTTCACAACTACACGATAGCGAAAAGTAACAGATTCGCCTTTTTTCAGTTTCAAATCCAAGGACTTTTTACCATTTGTAAACACCTTTTCGCCCAATGGATTGAGCGCAAAAAGTCCATAACCTCTTGCGTGCCAATAGGTTGGATAATTGATGTTTTTAGGATGGTCAATCATGGCGATTGCAATATCTTCGTTGCCGACTTTACCAGTTAGATTCATCCATTTGCCACGTGTTGACCACACCGCTTCGCCGTTGATGTTTTCGCTGCTGTGGTAATTGCCCACTTTCCCTTCATTATTGACCACAGGCACTTTTGTTTCAATACCGTTTGCATCTGTAAAAACATCGGGTTTGTCAGAAGGGAGTTCCAATTCACGAGTGACACGCAAGGCGAACATACCGTCTTTAACATCTTTTAAATCCACTAAGTCAACCGCAGCAGTCAGAGTTGTTGTGCGGTCAATAATGCGTATATTGCCTTTACCTGAAAATTTGTAAGACGTCTTTTCTTTCAAAATGATATTGCCTGTGCCGTCTTTTTCGACCCAATCTGCGGTGACATCGAGTTGACCGACTTTACCATTTTTTATTTTTGAAATACCTGTATGGCGTATCGTGCCATATTTTTCAAGGCGTTTATCGGCAGGAATGGCTGTTGAATTGTTCCAATAGTCCATACCATTCACGTATTCATAGTTCAACCACAAACCGACATGGTGCGGATGGTCTGTACGTTCATTCGGACGAGGTGCAAGCGGATATCCTCTTGTAATAGTCGTCCCTTTCGCCGTTTTTATAGGAAAAAGGACTTGTTTTTTCAAAATTTTCTCATCTGGATAGATAAAAGACGTGAAAAATTGTCCACCCACCATGACATCCACTTTGCGTTCGGTATCGTTGCGGATGAGTTTGACGGTTTGGGCTTCGCAAAAGAGCCCCCTCAGTATAAAGACAAATAGAAGTAGTTTTTTCATTTTTCGATTGATGATTTAAGATAAATGAGCCACGAATCACACGATTTTACGGATTTACTAATCATAAATTGTTTAGGTCTTGATTAGTAAATTCGTAAAATCCGTGCAATTCGTGGCTCAAATTCGTTTAATATTTAAATACCTTTCCGCCCGCCATGACTTCCTGCGTTTTTTCGTCAAAAGTCACTTTCAAGCCTGTGCGGTATGCTGCATTCGACATAATGGTAGCGATGGAGTGCTGATAACCCGCTTCAATCGGACCATGTGGTTGTTTACGGCTGCGGACACATTCCATCCAGTTTTTGATGTGGTTGAATGTCAAACTATCGCCACCTGTATTAGCATCTGTTTCGACTTTAATGCCTTTCAATTTCATAGGCGACAGCAAATTGGCTTTTAAACCCATGGCACTTGCTTCACGCTCGCGCAAGCCACCCGTGTCAGAGATTTCGTTGGTATCCAAGTTGATCATACCGCCATTTGAGTAGTACAATTCTTTTGTTTCACCTGCCGAATTTGAAAAACGAGACGTAAACTGCACTTGGAAACCCGATGACATATCTGCTGGACCATAATCAAATACAACTGTCAAAGTATCGGCGTTCACACGACCGTCTTTCCATTGATAAATGCCCCCATTTGCCACAACACTACGCGGATGCTTCAAACCGCTGAACCAGTGAACCGTATCAATTTGATGGCTCATCCATTGACCTGGTATACCTGATGAATAGGGCCAAAACAAGCGATATTCCAAATATTTGCGTGGGTCAAACGTATCGGCAGGACGATTGATAAGAAAGCGTTTCCAGTCCACATCCGATTCTTTAAGCGTTTTTGTGAGTTCTGGTCTGCGCCAACGACCGGGTTGATTGACATTCCACATTAATTCGACCATAACAATCGGTCCAAATTTGCCCGATTTGATAAAATCTTCAGCAGCGAAATAATTCTCACCACTGCGGCGTTGCGAACCAATTTGAACGATTTGTTTGGACTCTTTCACAGCTTTCAAAACGGCGCGGTTGTCTGCCATCGTTTCTGCCAAAGGCTTTTCCGTATAAGTATCGCAACCTGCTTTGACGGCTTCAATGGTGTGAATAGCGTGTTGGAAATCGGCTGTACTGATAAATACAGCGTCCACCATTTTGGAAGCATACAACTCGTCGTTGTTGCGGAAAACCTTAACATTTGAACCTAATTGCTTGTCAGTGTAGGCTTTACCTTCTTCGCGGCGGCGGTTCCAGATGTCAGAAAGAGCGACCATTTCAAAATTCATCTCCTTCATCAACGCCTTAAAAGGTGCAATATGAGAAGCTCTGTGGCGGTCAGAAAAACCCACGCAACCGACCCGAACACGGTCATTTGCACCGATAATGCGGGCGTAAGACTTTGGGCTAAAAGCGATTGCACCGAGGCTGGCAATGGCTGTATTTTTAGCGAAATCACGTCTATTCATTGTTATTTAGTTTTAATTTTGATGAAAAAATATTTATTTAATCGCTTAATTACCTTTTTTAGTTGTGATACTGAGGGGTCACATTTTCTTAATCTACCCACCCTTCAGGTTTTATTTTAGTCCGATATAAACCTTCTACACAAGGCGCATTCAGAAAAATATCGCCTGTAAAAGGGGTGTATTCTGGAGTAATCTTAGTTTGCGCGTTTGGAATATTTTGTGTCATATCAATATAAATGATTTTATATTTGAAAGAAAATACACTAAAAGCACCCAAAATTTGCTCTTTCGGGTTGGCTATATTCACAACATTTGGATTGAAGCGCGTTTGTGCAGGCACATCAAACAGCGTTCCTGTGCTTTGTGTCTGTGTTTGAACAGACTGTAAATATGAAAATACTGAGGGGGTAATCGCGCGTTGAATGACTTTCAAATAATATTTATTGGGTGGTGTTGCAAAAGGAACACGGACGATACGATTCGCTAAAGGTTGACCATCGCGCAGTTTGTCAGATGCCACTATTGTTTGCGTATTGTAGATGATATTCCAACAGCTATTGGGGAAACAAGGAATCAAAACTTCTTTACCATCAAATTTTGTTTCTTTTTTATCACAATAACGCGCAAGTTCATAATGTACCCAATCCCATTGATAATAATTTTCAACGTTTGGTGCATCTTTACTATTTGTATATACATCAAAACCGTCATAAAACAGGTCAGTCGGTGACCTAAAAACTTCACGGCGATAAGGCGTTGTAAGCGAATCTATGTCGGGACAATTTGCCATCGTTTCAGATTTCGATTCATACTTTTTGCCATCTACTTCGACATATAATTTGTAAGTTGCGCCAACCACGCCATTAAAAGCTGTATTGGGCGTACCATCTGTTTTAGTAAAATCGAAACGTGTGCCACGGTTATCTATCACATAAGCCACCGCTTTGGGGGCTTTTGGAAAAGCATAACCGCCTTTAGAAGTTACATCTTGAAGGGTGTAGGTCACATTGACTTTACCATACGAGGGGGTCAACTCTGCATCAATAATCAAAAACTGTTTCGCATCGGGCAATGTAGAATTATCAACGGGATATTGGCAGTTACTTAAAGCAGCAACGACCCATAAAGCTATAAAAAATTGTATTTTTTTCATTTTATGATTTTAGTTACTCCTTTATTCAAACTTAAAATTATAGGTCAGTGAAAACAACGGCAAAGGAAACACACTCACTTTAAATGGTTTATAAAATGCTAAATTAGGATTAAAAAAATAAGAAAACGCATTTTTTCGACCATAAAGATTATAAATTGTCACAATCCATGAACCTTCCCAACGCCGTTCTTTCATCGAAGGATTGCTTATCGTCCAAGAAAAATCAAGCCGATGATAATCCGAAATCCGTGCATTGTTGCGCTCCGTATAGACGGGTAAAATATTAAAACCACTTTTGTAAAAACTAACCGGTGCTGTATAAGGTCGCCCTGTGCTGTATACAAAAGTAAACGACAAAGCATTGTGGCGTTCGGTCTGAAAGTTCAATAACATATTGAGCGTGTGTGGTTTATCAATAGCCGTGCGAAACCATTCGCCCTCATTGAGCTTTTGTAAATCGGGTATATCCCCTGTGATTTGCTCAAAACTGCGGGCATACGTGTAGCTCAACCAACCTGTCATCACACCTTTCTTTTTATTAATCATCAACTCTGCCCCATAGGCCTTTGCCGACCCCCTCAGTAATTGCGTCTCTACAATCGGGTTTGTGGATAAATCCGCCCCATTCAAATAGTCAAAAATATCGCGCTGCCAACGGTAATAACCTTCCACCGACCATTCCCAAACACGGCTTTTGGTATCGTGAAAATAACCAACTGATATCAAATCACTTTGAGCGGGTTTTATATATCTATTCGCCGTTTTCCAACGCGCATTGGGCAATGGGGTTGAATTATTGGCTATCATTTGGAGAAATTGATTCATCCGATTGTAACCCATTTTAATGGATTGATACTCACTCAATTTATAACGCAAACCGAGACGTGGCTCAAATCGGGCATAATGGGATTCAACGGCATTTTCACCTATAAACAAAGTATCAACAATAGAATTTACCGTTTTGGGTGCATCAGAAGCATAATTTTGCAAGTTATAAGGGCCTAAATTCCAATAATTGACATATCTTAAACCGACTTCTACCAAAAGTTTTTTTGACAATTCATATTCATCAGAAACAAATAAAGCGGCTTCCCAAGCCTTTTCTTTTTGCAAATGAATAGTGGATACTGCCGAACCCAAAGTAGGAGTAACATCGGCGGGGTTGATACCTGTATGCGTTACTGTTGTACCTATATTAATGCGCTGACGAGACGTGGGGGCATACGTTATTTCTGCTTTCACATTGCGATAATCAAGATTTGTCTTAAAATCAAAACCCGTTCTCACTTCCCTTGCCGATGTACTGGAACTGTATTTTGAAGACACTGCCAACAAGTTAAAATTCAGCTTTTCAGAAAAATAGTGATTCCATTTTACAGAAAAATTCTGATGTCCGTAGTCTAAAGTGGCTTGTCGTGGCACCACATTAGCGATACCAAACAAGGAATCTACACGATAAGAATCATAACTCAAATAGCTCGTGAATGTAATATTGTCGTTCTGGTTAGGTCGCCACAATACTTTATTCGCAAAGTCATAAAACTGTGGTTTATTGTTAGGGATGGCTTTATTGGTGTTGCTTCTTAACGCATTATTGTAAAAATTTATCAAATACTCGTTGAAAGAAAAGCGAATAGAAGTCATAAACGCCAATTTCCCTTTAATAATCGGTATTTCTGCTTGAATTCTGTTGGAAATCAAACCCGCACCACCTTTCATTTTAAAGTCTTCCAAATTCGGTTCAATCAATTTCACATCGAGTACACCTGCCGTTTTACCACCATAACGCGCTGGAATAGAACCTTTATAAATTTGCATTTCTCTAATCGCATCCGTAGGAAATAGTGAAAACAAGCCCAATAAATGCGTGGGGTTAAAAATTGGCATATTGTCCAAAAGAATCAAATTTTGGTCAACAAAACCCCCTCTGATATTCACGCCGTTTGCACCTTCTCCAACTGACGAAATACCTGGCAACATTTGCAAACTACGCAAAATATCCACTTCTCCCGCCGCGGGCGGCAGCTTTTGTACGGCTTTTATACTCAACATACTTACCCCTAAAGCAGGCGTTTCCATCGTTCGGACAGCACTTTGAGACGTAATAACCACCTCTTCAAGCTGCGTTGCGATATTTGCCATCTCGACACTGAGGGGGGTATCGCCTGATACTTTCATCCGTTTTGAAAAAGGTTTGTAACCGACAAACCTAAATGTAAAAGTATGTTCAGCATCACAAGTTACAGGCATTTTGATTTGCCCTTGTGCATTGGATTCTACACCCGTTTCACGTCCGTCAAGCACTAATAAGGCACCTGTTAAAGGCTTCCCCGACTGCTCATCCGTCACTTGAACAATAATATAACAGGGTGTTTGAGCATAAATCAAGGGATGAATTGATATGGATAACATTAATAAAAATCCTCTCAAAATCTTTTTACGCACTTCACCTTGTTTAAAAAACAGGCGTTTAACCATTGATTATTAATTGTTTATGTTGTTTTATAAAAAATACGGATTCAAAGATTCCTTTTGAATGGGGTATATGGTTTGCAAAATGGAATTTTTCTATTAATTATCCACCGCTTGCATCACCAAAGCCCTAAATTTTCCACTGTTATTTTTATCATCAATTTTCTGTGTTTGCTTCATAATTACGCCAATAATTTTCTCCTTTGGGTCAGCAAAGTAATTTGTATTAAAATAACCACCCCAAGTAAATAAACCCTCGCTGCCCAAACCGCCTTTTGCCATGCCTTTTTCTGTCAATAGACCAAAAGCCAAACCATAGTTTTGATCGGCTTTATCGCCACCTAACAAATCGCCTACTTGGTTCATCATCATAGATTCGATGGTTTTGCGGCTTAATAGACGTTTACCGTTCAGTTCGCCATTATTCAAATACATTTGGAGAAAAGTGGCGTAGTCCTTTGCAGTGCTTGACAAACCTGCACCACCTGAAAAGAATGCTTTTGCGCCTTTTATGGGATAATCGGGGTCATAAAAATTGTCCACAAAGGATGTCCAATTATCACCTGTTTTTGTTTGAATTTTCACCAAACGACTCGCCTTTGTATCAGGCAAATAGAAATAAGTGTCGTTCATACTGAGGGGGTCAAAAATGTGCGTTTTCAAATACACATCGAAAGGCATACCCGAAATAACCTCAATAAAATAGCCTAAAACATCTAAACCTTCTGAATAAACATACTTCTCCCCGGGGACATGATGTAAAGGCAACAGGGCTAATTTCTTGATATTATCGCCAATTTTGACCGATTCTGTCGTAAATAAGTCTACAATACCCGCTTTTTTATAGATGGCTTTGAAACGTGGATTACCATCAATGACGCCATAACCTAAGCCCGATGAATGCGTCAACAAATGGCGAATCGTGATTTCTTTTCCCGCAGGTTTTGTCGTAAAAGATGAATCAGCTTCATTAAAACTGTCTAATACTGAAGGGTTCTTAAATTCAGGAATGTACTTTGAAATGGGGTCATCAAGTTGAAACAATCCTTGTTCCCACAACATCATTACTGCCGTGGAGGTGACAGCTTTTGACATGGATGCGATGCGGAAAATATCATCAACTTTCATCGCTCGCCCAGATGTATTATCCGCCGAACCGAAGGCTTTTTGATAGACAATTTTACCATTGCGGCACACAATCGCCACCGCACCTGGTATCTCTTTTTGGTCAATTGATTTTCGCAAAAAATCGTCAATCCGCTTCAATCTTTCAGATGACATACCCACGCTTTCAGCAGGTGCAACAACAAGTGGCAGAGATTTTTTTATAGAATTAGTTTGTGCAAATGTTGTTATTGTATAAAAACCAAGTAAAAAAAGGATAAAAAGCTTATTTTTCATTTCATTTTAATTTTTTAATGATATCGTTCAACTTAAATACTGAGGGGGCAAATGGTTTGTAAAAACAAATTATTACCCTAACTTTGTTGAAAAATAAATAATGACAGCTTCAATTTCAGCACAAGACCAAATAGCGGCTATGATAGCAGAGGCAATGCCTGAAAAAATTTTGGCATTCAAATTTGTACCCGCAATTCAAGACCGCATTCTTCAACTCGTCAATCTTAAAAAAGAAGGCAATTTAACGGCTTCTGAAAAAGATGAACTTGACCGTTATTTAGCGTATGATTTACTTATTGGTTTAGCAAAAGCAAAAGCGGTTCAATACCTTAATGAATAAATGCTATGAGTCGTCAATATATCTCTGAAAACCTTCGTCAAAAAGTAGCTGAAAGATCCAGTTTTCGTTGTGAATATTGCTTGGTTCCCGAAGCTTTTTTAGCAACAATATTTCATATCGAACACATTCGCAGCATTAAACATGGTGGCAAAGCAACTTTTGAAAACTTTGCCTTTGCTTGTCCTCATTGTAATCAGAATAAAGGGAGTAACATAACAACTTTTTTGAGTGATAAAAGTGAACAATTGGTTCGTTTTTACAACCCTCGAAAAGATAAATGGTCTGAACATTTTACCAATTTTAATGGTGAAATTTTACCAAAATCGGCTATTGGTGAAGCAACTATTCGCATTTTAGACATTAATCAAATTGAACGTTTAATTTTCAGACAAGCCTTAATCGTCGCTGGAGTATATTAAGACCACGTTTGGGAAATTTTATAAATTTCCCAAACGTGGTTTCACAATTAGCCGTTTACTTCAACTCCCTAATCTTCACATTCTTAAAAGACACATTATTACCATGGTCTTGCAACAAAATATGTCCTTTGTCTCCTGCACCAAAACCGACATATTTTTCATACTTACTACGTGCAACTAAAGCGTTAAAAATATTACTTTTTCTTTCATATTCCACCACTTTGAAGCCGTTTAACCAATGCTGAACGATGTTGTTTGGATAAACTACGACTCTGCCTTGATTCCAGTCGCCAATTTTACGCTGAAAACGTTTGTCTAACTTTGTTGAAGGAATCAAATCATAGAGACTTGCCAAGGTACGGTTGCCCACAACACCCATTTTGGCATCTGGATGTTTTTCATCGTCTAAGCATTGATACTCCAAGCCAACGCCCGATTTTCCGCCAGAATCAAACGATTCATTGACGAAATATTTCACGCCCGAATTAGCCCCCTCAGTCAATTTGAAGTCAAAAGTCAATTCAAAAGCACCATACTGCTCGTTTGTAACAATATCATTTCCTGTTTCAGAACCATCAGAAGGGCTAATATTGATTGTACCATCAACAACGGTCCAATGTTTTTCAGGCATTTTAGTGCCATGGACAGCGCGCCAGCCCGAGAAATCCTTACCATTAAACAGTAGTTTTACGCCTTGTTTTTTCTCTTGATCCGATAAATTATTCAAGGTCAAATTGATGACAGGTGTGTTGTCAAGAGGGCGTGGTTTCAGGTTAGTGGTTTGAATCCGTATGTTTTTCCAACGAATTTTCATGCCTTCCTTCATATCGGCATAAATCGCATGGACTTGCAAAGCTATCAAACCTTTGGCAGTCATGTCGTCAATCAAATGCGCCACTGGAATGTCATTTATCCACGTCCGCAGCACATTTCCGATGGCTTCGATGCGGTATTTGTTCCATTTTCCGATGCGAAAAGTCTTTTTGCCTTCGGGATTGATGTTTGGGATATACAACCAATCACGCCGCGCCTCGTCATAAATGCCACCCGACCAAGCCCGTTCCGTAGGGTCAACCTCCATTTGGTAGCCATGAACACGTCCATTTTGATAATCACTTTTTGATAAACTGCGGAATTGAATGCCCGAATTCATCGCATCATCTACTTTCAAATCTACTTCAAAAATGAAATCGCCATAGTCTTTTTCGGTACACAGAAATGAGTTGGGAGTATTGGCAACCGTTGTGCCGACGATTTCACCATTTTCGACAGAATACTTGGCTTTACCGTTCAGTTGTTTCCAACCGTTCAAAGTTTTGCCATCAAAAAGGGATGTCCAATTTTCTTTTTGAGAAAATGACGATTGGGCAAAGTTCAAGAGGAAGGCTAAAAGGAGCGCAATGTTTTTCATTAAATTCTTGTTTTTAGTTTAAAAAAATATTTTTTTATTTCAACAAAGTTACGTTTAGCCAAATATTTATTTGCCTATGTTTCCAAACAATTCACGCAATCGTTTGCGAAAATGGTTTCAAAAAGCTAATTTTGTCTAAAATTTTATAAACATGGAAGTTTTAACAACATATTCAACAACTACTGATACTGCACCTGAAGTACAACCGACCACTAATAACTTAGAAATGCAGTATGAACAAGAACGCGGAAAACCGATGCCAAGTAAAAATCACTCCATAATTCAAGGAAATATCTATTTTGAGCTACGAAATCAATATAGTAGTCAATTCGACATTTTTCCAGAACTTTCACTCGACTTGATATCAGGTCAACCGGGAGCTGTGCCAGACCTTTGTATTTATGACAAAACACCCCGTGATTGGGATAATGATGTTATCAAAACAAAAGAACCGCCACTATTAGCTATTGAAATACTGTCTCCAAGACAGATTTTCGATGATATTACCGACAAAATAAAAAATATCTATTTCCCCACGGGTATGACATCTGTTTGGGTTGTCTTACCTAAAGTTCAATCTGTTATGCTTTTTCGACCCAATCAAAAAACGGAAATGTTCAATCAAGGCATTTTAAAAGATGATGCCAGCGGTTTTGAACTCAATATTGATAAGATTTTCGCTTGATACCCCCTCAGTATTTTGTTAAAATATTTACTAAATTTTTAAAATTTAATAAATATTTTCATTTATAACTACATGTTTTTCAACCAATTAGCCAACCTATCAAACCATTTATCCTCCGTTGTCCTATTGTTCATACCAAATCCATGACCACCTTTTGGATAGAGGTGCATTTCCACAAGTACTTTATTTTTGATACAGGCTTGATAAAAACGAATGCTGTTTTCGACAGGTACAGCCCCGTCGTCAGCTGCATGTACCAAGAAAGTGGGTGGCGTTTGTGGCGTCACTTGCAGTTCGTTTGAAAAAAGTTGTGTCTTTTCAGCGGTTGGTTTTTCACCAATCAAATTGTTGCGAGAACCTTTATGCGAAATATCATCCATAAAACTCACCACAGGATATATTAAAATTGAAAAATCTGGACGCATCGAGGTCGTGTCTTTTACTGAGGGGTCGGCTTTCATCGTAAAATGCGTTGTGGCTGTTGCTGCTAAATGTCCACCTGCCGAAAATCCCATAATACCGATTTTATCTGCTTTCAAACCCCATTTTTCTGCATTTTTTCGCACCAAACGAATGGCTTGTTGGGCATCTTGCAAAGGTGCAACGCTTCTATCTACGTTTGTTCGGTCACTTGGAATACGGTATTTCAGAACAAAAGCCGTTATGCCTAATTCATTGAAAGCCTTAGCCACATCAACGCCTTCGTGGTTTGCTGCCAAAATCGAATAGCCGCCGCCAGGACAAATAATAACCGCTTGACCGTTAGGTTTTAAAGGAATAAAGCGTGTCAAAGTCGGTTTTGAGACATCGGCTATGCGAAATACGCCACCACCCATCGTGATTTTTTCAAGGTTTTCTACCGCTTTGCTGTTCGGTACATCACCTTCATAGAGGGGCATATCAATCGTATTTTGACCATCGATATCAAGGAAATTAAGCATTAAAATGAGCGTAAATATTATGTTTTTCATATAATAGTTTAGTTATTCGTTATTTTCAAGGCGAGCCAAACCTTCGGGAAGTTCGTCTTGAACAAGATTTTCACTTTGTTTTAAAAAATTTTGTCTTGAAACAACTTTAATTCCCGTATATTCTTCTGCATTTTTCAATGCTTTACCCGCACCTTTTCCACCTTTCAAAGCCGCTTCGTGATTTTCCACGAAACCTTGTGCATCATCTCGGACAACAATCGCACGAGTCATTTCCTCACCAAGCATTGTAAAAATGAGTTCAAGTTTAGTCATGTGGTCACGAAGATTCTGTTTTTCCAAATTTTTAAGCTGTTTATGCTCACTTGGTGTCAAACCAAAGGTAGCCTTAGCTATTTCGGCAGTCAAAATCGCATACTCTTGTCCTTCTTTTACATCTCTTTGTTTCCATTCATCAGTTAACTCTTTACGTGTATCTATCGCTTTTAAACGGGCAACAATCCATTCATCAGAATAACCTTTTGCTTTATAAATCTCTCTGATACGGTCAATAGCCAATTCGGGATTTTCGATTTCCTGAATCCTCTCTTCTCCAATTTGAGCAAGCCATTGTTTGAATGGTTCAGCTCGTGGTGATGGGATTGACATGATAATCCGTAATAAAGTTTGACGATTCGCACACTCTGTGGGACGTTCTTTCCCATCTAATGATAGCATTTTCAACTTTACGATTTTTTCGTAAAGTTCATTTGCATTGCTTTCTTTTGAGATTTTACGCTTCAAATCGTTCCAATAACGACTTGGAATGCTCGATTCTGACAAAACGCCTATAACATCAATTATTGAAAAATACCATTCCTCATTATGCCACACATGACGAATTTGTTTTTCTTGAAAAAGGATGATTTTACTATTTTGTTTCATAGTTGAATTGATTAAGTCTAAAAAATCATTTTATCAAGTAAAAATAAATTTTATTTGTGTATAAAAACGTTTTTGTTTTAACGATTCATAAAACCTTTACATCTCTCTCAATTTGTGGTTAACCGTACCTCACCCAACAAACCAGATGGAACTGGTTTCCAATTCGACGCATCAAAAGGGCGATAACTGATATCCACGAAGTTAATGTCGTAAAACTTGCGCCATTCAACGCCTTTTTTGTCCAAATAACGGATTCGGTTGGCTGAAAGATTGGTCACTTCAATTTCAAGTTTATTATTGCCTTTCACAAGCACCCCCTCAGTAATCGGCACTCTGGAAGGCAAACTCCAAGCAGTACCGAGCATTTTACCGTTCAATTTTACAACCGCCGTTTCTCGTACATCTCCTAATTCGAGCCAACCTGTTTTACCGACTTGACTGTCTAAAGCATTGAAATTCAAGGTGTATCGCGCTGTGCCACTGAAATATTGCGCCATCGTATCGGGCCGTAATTCAGTCCAAGAACCTAATTTTTCAGTTTTAAAACTTTTAGGTAGGGTAGGGTCGCCTTTCACAAAATCTACTTGCCATGACCCCCTCAGTATGGTTTCAGATTTCCCGCCCGCCCCAAAGGGGAGTTGAGGTCGAGAAGCTTCCCTCTGGGGCGGGGGGGAGAGGGCGTCGAATGTTTCTATAAAAACGCTTTCACCAGACACCAAATTCAAAGGAATCTGAATCTTATCTTTTCCTATTTTCTTAAAATTAATAAACCGTTTTGTTTGGTGCAAAGGGTCAAAAATCTGAACGGATTCAGCCGTTGTTGCCAGTTGTATTGAGTCATTTTTAAACTTTTGGTCTTGATTGGCTATGAAGTATAATTTCCCATTTTTGGTTTTTTTGCGGATAAATTGTAAACCATTTTGGGCAGCATTTTCTTTTCTAATCTTATGATTTTCAAAGACTTGTGCATAACCATTTTTATGTGCCACAAAGCGGCGCAAAGTGCCTTTAAATTGATTTTCTCGTTTTTCGTATTCAAAAAAGCCATTGACAGAGCGGGGTAGCTTTTCCATAAAAACGATTAAAACCCCTTCGTTCTGCATTTTTTCTAATGCACGCAATGTCTCCAAAGGCATATACTCGATGGGTGGCACAACGACTGTGCGGTATTTTTGCCCCCCCTCAGTAATGACTTGATTTTCAAGGGTTTTTGATGCCCTCAGTTGTCTATCAGAAACAAAATCGTAAGCATAACCATCGTTTTTGAGTTGATTTGCCAAACGACCCACAGGTGAATTGAACATACCTTGTTTGATAATCGTATGTACGTCTAAAGGGTGCGTTTTGTTATTGCGCCCTGCGGTGTGCCAAAGGTCATAAATCGGAAAATAAACTAAGATGTCATTATCGGGTTTTGTGGTTTGCAATAACGTTTGGCAGCGTTCAATATAGCCGTTTAGTTGCGGTAACGCATTCCAAAAATGGCTTTGTTGATTGAAATTTGTCGAAGCATAGAACAACCACCCGGGGAATGGTGCATCGGGCGGCGAATACGGCACGCCATGAAAGAAAATATGGTTGATGCCCCCCAAAAACGACTCATCAATAATGGGTTTGATTTGTGACAGCGAGACTTTGAAATGATTACCCAACCACGTCGCTGTTTCAGAACTCGTAAACCGCTTGCCCGCCACATTGGCTGCCGACGAAGCAAGTTTCAAAACCATATCGCCCGGCACGCCGAAACGTTTTTCTTCATAATCGGGGTCTTGCCGATAAAGTGGAATATTGTAGTTTTTGCTGCCAAAAAACTCCGATTCAGGAGAGTCATTCAGGGCATATAAATCGAGGATATTGGCAGGTGAGCCGTGCGACTCGTTACGGGTCATTTTGCCATATTTCTTAGCAAAACTATTGAATTCCTTAGTAAAACCATCTAAAAGTAAGTCCGAAAGGGTTTCAGCATAGTCAGACCAAATGCGTTTTTCACGGTCTGTTATAGCAGTATCTTTTGCCAAAACGTCGAGGTTTTCAGCCAAATCATATCCCCTCAGTAATTTGAACTTTTTGAAGAAATCGGGTGTCCAATTGGCACCATACACCTCATAAGAGTCGTTGTAAAAGGCTCGAACGCCAATATTTTTTTTAGAAAAAACACTATCAAAGGGTTGATAATAATGTTTTAAAGCCGTGGTATCAAAATGGTCAACGACCCAACCTTCTGCTCCTGGGGCAGCCCGTTTGACTTTTTGTTTTGTCGGTACAACCTCTAAAACGTATTTTCCAGAAGCGTCTTGTTTAATTTTAAATGCCTTTGCCGCATCCATTTCACTAACTTGACTGCCGCCAAAAGGCCAGCCTGTGCCGACTGTCATATCAATACCTAAGCCTAAACGATTGGCTTCTTTGACGGTATAATCCAACATGTCGATCCATTTTGGGCTTAAATATTGGATAAATTTGGCTTCTTCGCCTTTTGTACCATAAATGGGGATGATGTGCATACCACCAAAACCAGCACCCGCAAAATCTTCCAAGTTTTTTGTGATGCCACGTTCTTCAACGGCACTGCCGAGCCACCACCAATATGCCCAAGGCTTAGCGGTGTTATAGGTTTGACCCCTCAGTAAAAAGGGGCATAAAAGGAGAAGAATGAGTAGTTTTTTAAAAAACATAGTCGTGTTGCGTTCATAAGTATCGGAATTTTTAAAATATCCGATACTTGAGTTTAATCAATGCTCCGCCCAATAATCCAGCACCATCACTTTATCCAAATGCGGAGTCAAAACTGCCCCAAATGCCTTGTGATCAGGGTGCGGCAAATAAACGGCACGATCTGCTTCTGATGCAAAGCTCAAGAAAAAGCAATGCGTAAATCCATTGTTTAATTTCTCAGGACTGTTGTTCGTCCCCCATTCCAAGGATTTAATCTCTTTGATTTTTGAAGGCAAAGCTCGGAAAGCCGCTTCAACTTTTTGAATATCGGTGGTGCTTGCGCTGTCTTTGAATTTGAATAGAACCACGTGGCGCAGTTGTTTTTGCCCTACCTCAGTATTTGACATTGGTTTTTCACACGCAAGCATTATAGTCGCTATTAATAGTAAAAAAGTGAATGATTTCATTGTAATATCTTTTTTCCAAAATTTTGCTTGATTAAAGATGAAAAATGAAAAAAGCCGTGCCATAATGAGTAGCACGGCTTTTTTACTGAGGGGTATTGTTTGAATGAAGTTTTAAGGAATTTTAAGGATTTAATAGGATTTTTACTGTTATGTAAGAAACACCTATTAAATCCTTAAAATCCCTTAAAACCTCATTCAAAAACTAAATATTAATAACCAGGATTCTGCGGGAAAGCAGTACCACCGCCTTCTGTACGGTCAATTTGAGTTTGCGGAATTGGGCGAACATTGTGAATGTCTTTCACGTTTGCGGCCGCTTGTGGATTGTATAATTTTACACGTTCCACGAGCTTCCCCCAACGTTTCAAGTCCAACCAACGGATTTGCTCACCTGCCAATTCACGGGCGCGTTCTTCTATGATAAAATCCATAGATAATTGAGCATCAGTGATGAGCATAGCTGCTTCTTTACCGGGCCAAGCGGCACGTTGACGGACTTTGTTGATAGCAGCTAAGGCTTCTGGTCTTTTACCCAACAATAATTGAGCTTCAGCTAACAATAAATAAGTATCTGCTAAACGGAAGACGAAATAGTCACGGCTGCCTTGCTCATACGTTCTATCTGGACGTTTTGTATCAAAAAACTTCTGCAAAGTTGGGAACAAAGCTTCGTCGTAACGGCTGGGTACCAAGACTTGGTATTTTCTTGTGGCACGTTCAGCCTTAGGCATTTCAAAACCCGGAATCCAAATCGTCGTATCACCTGTTTTGAATGTCAAAGATGTTTTTGAATCGTCAAAAACGTTTGTAAAAGTTCCTGGGTTGTTAGACAACCATGTATCTCTAAATGTTTTCTTATAACGTGAATCGTTCACACGGTCGGCAAATACTGTATTTAAAAGATAAGCTGTGGGGCGTAAACGCTTGAATGGACGACCATAGAAAATATCGCGTATCATACCTGCTTGTACGTCATATTGCATACCGAAAAACAAGTGTAAGTTGTTGCCACCGCCATTTGTCAATGGGTCAGAGGTGTATTGTACAGCAAAAACAACTTCGTTATTGACTTGGTTGTTTTCATCAAAAACACTGGCAAAATCGGGTAAAAGAGAAAAACCATAAGCTGTTGTGTTAACAACAGAAGAAGCATAAGTAGCGGCTTTGCTGACATCATCCCCTGCTTTAGAAGCAGAATTGCCTTTTGTCAAGTAAACCCTTGCCAATAAATGCTCACAAGCAGGTTTAGTTGCACGACCATAATCAGAAGATTTTCCTTTTGCTTCCAAATCAGGTAATGCCGCTTCGAGGTCTGCGAGAATGGCTTTGTACATGTCTCCTTCTGTCGCTCTTGTAGTTATCTTTGTTGGCGCTAAAGTTTCAGTTAAGCGCAAATCAACGCCACCAAATTGTTGCAACAACAAGAAATAATAGTGACCACGTAGAAACTTCATCTCTGCAACGCGTTGTTTTTTCACAGCGTCCGTCACACCTGTTACTTTTGGTGCTCTTTCGATGACGGCATTACAGGTGTTGATACCTCTATACATTTCGTCCCAGATATTGGCAATATAATCCACATTAGGATTGAGCTGTGTGTCATAAAAGTGAAAGCCTTTGTAGCCACCGTCAGCACCCGTAGCATATATGTCGGTGCCGTACTCGGTCATTGTAAGACCTTGCTGCGTGCCGTAGTAGTTTCTTAAAGAAGAATAAGCGGCATTGCAAGCATCTTGGAAGCCTTTTGCCGTATTGATATAGTCATTGCCAATACCAGAAATGACCTCTTCGTTAAGGACATCTTTACACGATTGACCTACAAAAAGCAAAGCCAAAACGCTTAAGGTTGTTATAGTTTTTCTAAAATTTATATATTTCATTTTAAAAGAAATTAATTTTTATTAATGATAAATGTTGAATGATGAATGATGAATCAAAAAATGACGCATTTTACTGAGGGGGTAAAACGCCTCATTTTAAGTCAACATTCATCCTTAAAATTTAACGTTTAAACCCACCGTTACGACTTTTGTGGCGGGTGTTACTCCACCGCTAGTGCTGTTGCCTTCGTTTACTTCAGGGTCAACACCATTATATTTATCGCGGTATTCTGACCAAATTTTAGGCTGTTGAATACTTGAGAATAACCGTAAAGATTCGACACCCAATTTTTTAGTCAAATTTGATGGTAATGTATAACCGAAGTTGATGTTCCTTAATTTGACAAAAGAACCATCAAAATAGATTAATGTCCCATTATTGACTGGAAACTCCTGGTCTTTGTTTGGCTGTGGAAATTCATTGGTTGGATTGATGGGTGTCCAATAATCCACTTTGATTTGCTGATAACGGCCTGCTAATTGGTTGTTGTCAGCGTGGAAACCACTTCTAATTGTTTGACCAATACGGGCATACAAGATAAAAGAGAAGTCAATGCCTTTGTAGCTGAAACGGTTAGTGAGACCACCGCTCCAATCTGGAATTTCAGAGCCAAGGAAAACACGGTCGTCTTGATTGATTTTGCCATCTGGCAGACCTGTCAATTTACCTGCTGCATCTCTACCATTGTTGTCATTGACTTTGATTTGACCCACACGGCTACCATAAGCTTTGGCAGCATCTGCTTCATTTAATTGCCAAATACCGTCTTTTTTCAAGTCAAAATGTGCGGTTAGAGGCTTTCCGATGAACCACTTATTACCTAAGTCATCAATTTTACCATTGTACAAAGAAATAATAGATTCATTATTTTTTGTGAAAACGATGTCAGAAGTCCATTTAAAACCGCCTTTATCAACGTTTACAGTTGTGATACTTAACTCTAAACCTTTGTTTTGCGTCTCTCCGACGTTACGTGTTACTGAGTTAAAGCCGATTGAAGGCGGTAATTGGTCTGCCAACAACAAAGCCGTTGTATTGACTTTATAGGCTTCTATCGAGCCATAAACCCGACCTTTCAAGATGCTGAAATCAATACCAATGTTTTGCGTTGTTGACTCCTCCCACTGCAAATCTGGATTACCAATGGTATTTGGTCTATAACCGAAAGCACCTGTTGAACCCCAAGCATAAGAAGTACGGCTCAATAAACCTTGAGTTTGGTAAGGTGCAACCGCTTGGTTACCTACAGCACCGTAGCTCAATCGCAGTTTTAATACATCAAGCCAAGATGCGCTTTTCAAGAAATCTTCTTGATTGATGTTCCAACCCAAAGCAATACCTGGGAAATTACCGTATTTTGTATTGATACCAAATGGCGTTGCACCGTCGCGGCGTAAAGTCGCTGTCAACAAATATTTGCCATCATAATCGTAGTTGAGACGACCCATATAAGAGTTTATCGTTCTTTCAATCAATGTGCTACCCACACCTAATACCGTGCTGGCATTGCCTACATTGTAGAAACTTTGGGTTTCGGCAGGCACACCTTGAACAGAAATATTGCTGAATTGGAAATTATCTTTTTGAATAGAGTGTAAGGCGGTTAAACCAAAGTTATGCTTGCCAAATGCTTTATTATAGTTGACGATGTTTTCAAGTAGCCAGTTAAAACCAAAACGGTCATCGGTTGAAGCTAAGGCTTCACCCCCTTTCCGAGCATTGGTTTGAGCACCGACAAAACGACCTGCCTTTTGAATGGTAAAGTCAGGACCAAAGTTGACACGGTATGTCAAACCGTCCATGATTTTCAACTCCGCATAAAGACTGTTAAAAATTCTGTACCTCTTTTGCTCATCTATTTGGGCACCTGGTACGATTTCAGCCAAAGGATTGGTCAATAACGCATCATTAGTCGGTGCAAAAATGATGTTGCCTAAACTATCCCTTGCTTTGCCTAACGGGTTTTGCTGTAACGTAAAGCCATAAGGATTTAAACTACCTCCATTACGGATACTGTACATCGTATAAGAAGACAAACCTACTTTCAGATTGTCATTGATGTGGTGGTCAATATTACCACGTAATGACATCCTTGTATAATCTAAACCATAAGAAATACCTTTATCTCTAAAAAAGCTACCCGAGATGTAGAAAGCAGTTCTATCATTCCCACCTTGAACACCCAAAGAGTGGTTTTGCTGAAATCCTTTTTGCAAAATCATGTCTTGATAATCAGTCGTGCGATTGTTCGCGATACCATCTAATTCAACGGCTTCAAACAATTTAGAATCTGCAAAAGCATCGGATTTACCAGATGGTACAGGATTCCCTGCCGCATCTTTATAGGTACTACCCGATACAATGCCTCGACGTGACTCACGGATGTATTCCGCAAACTCTGGACCTGTAAACAAATTTATTTTGTCAAGTGCTTCTGTTGAACCAAAATAGGTGTCGTAGCTAACAGTTGTTTTTTTCTGTCCACCTAATGCACCTCTTTTGGTCGTAATCAAAATCACACCATTGGCACCCCTTGCACCATAGATGGCAGTAGCCGTTGCATCTTTCAAAATTTCCATTGAAGCGACATCGTTCGGGTTTAGGTCTTCATAACCGCCACCTAAGGCAATACCGTCCACAACATACAGCGGGTCATTACTCGCTCTGAACGAACGGCGACCACGTACCCTGATAGTGGGAACAGAACCCGGTTTACTACCCGATTGCGATACGTCAACACCCGCAACACGCCCTTGTAAGGCTTGTGCAACGTTTGTGATGGGCATTTCGGTAATTTGCTTGGCAGAAATGGAGGAAATCGCACCCGTTAATTGGCTTTTTTTCTGCGTACCATATCCAACGACGACGACCTCATTTAAAGCGTTGCCTTCAGACAACTGAATGTCAATCGTTGACCGACCTCCGATAGCAACTTCTTGTGGATCGTAGCCGACGAATGAGAAAACCAAAGTTGTTGCTTTCGCATCTTTAATGGTCAACGCATAGTTGCCATCTAAATCTGTTATAGCGCCATTTGTCGTTCCTTTCACAACGACACTGGCACCTATCAAAGGTTCACCTTTTGCAGATGAGACCGTACCTTTGATGTTTTGCGCTGTAACGAAAGCGCAAAAGCACAGCAGAGTGCTGAGCGTAAGTAAGCATTTTTTCATACCTGAGAGTTGTTTAGTTTAATAAAAACTTGTTTTAAAAAAATTACCTGTTTAATATATAAATCGGGTATTTCGTTTTATTTCAAAATTTTAAAGGCTAAAATTAATCAATCAAACTTATATAATTTCTTTTTTTAGTTCTTTTTAATTGTCATAAAAACGATTTTAAAAAAAAATATCAAAAAGTATATTTAAAGGTTACAAAAAGTGCATGTTTTTGATTTTATACTGAGGGGAGTGTTTGCTGTTAGTGTATTTAGATTTAAAGAGTCAGGAACTATACACTATTGAAAATTTTCATTTTAGTTTTACAAAAAGTGCTGTTTTTGAAATAATGTTCGCTATTCTCTTACATTAATTAAATAAAATTTTAACAAAGCTAATTAGAATAGAAATTATTTCGATAGGTAGCCTTATAAAATTTACGGAAACGTTCTCGGAACTTTTTTTAATAAAGTGAATATTTTTAATAGATAAAAATATTTTTTTTGATAAAATAGCGTACAGGAACTCAATCAATAATGCAGTTTTTGACTGTGAAAATGAGCATTGTACTGAGGGGGTCAATAAGTCAAACCGTCCCCAAATTTGAATAAAGCATATCCTTTGGGTTTCATAAATCCAGGTACATCCGATTGATTTTCTTCCACCATTTTTTGAGAAATAGGTGTTGTGAAGGGCATCTTACCCGTTGGCTTAAATGCACCCGTTACTATATCTAAAACAGCATCAGGGGTTGTCCCAAAAGTGGCTAATATCGTTTTAGCATTGCCTTTGTCAATTTCGTTTATGACCCATGGGTTTGTGAAATTTAGAACCAAAATCGTTGGTTTTGAAGTTATTACACTATTCACATAATCCACATTGATGCTATTTTTTGATAAGCTCAAATCAATCGGGTCGCCTTTTGAACCAAACAAACCTCTGGGCGAAGACGATGGTTTGAGCCATAAAATAACCACATCTGCCGCTTCTTTGGTGGCTACAAAATCAATATTGGCGTTATAACCAACGGGTTGAAGCACCTTTGAAGGCATTGAGTCTCTTCCATTGTTAAAGTATGATTCAAAGTAAATTTTCGTCTTTTTGCTTGAAATACTGAGGGGGAGTAATGTCGCATCATTTCGCAACAAAACAATTGACTTGCGTAACGCTAAATCCGCTCTTTTTTGAAAGTTCGCATTGCCAACTAATTTTTCAGCCGCCGCCACATCCACATAAGGATTTTCAAACAAACCCAATGCGAATTTTTCTTTCAACAAACGAGCAATAGATTCATTAATACGTGCTTCTGTTACCATGCCTTTTTTGACTACTTCGAGCAATAACGTTGGGTCAGCCGTTCCCGAAAAAATATCCACGCCCGCCAACAGTGCTTTTTGATAACGCTCTTGAATCGTCAATTTTTCAACACCCCATGGCATCATATCTATAGGGCCTGTATCGGAGTTGATGATACCTTTGAACCCGAGTTGACCCCTCAGTAAATCTTGAATAATGGCTTTATTGTATGAAAAACCAACTTCTTCAAACTCTTTTCCTTTCGGCGCAGAATAATACGGCATAATAGAAGAAGTACCTGCAGCAATCGCCGCCTTAAATGGTTTGAGGTGATATTCAAACATACCACCTGGATAATGTGCAAATTTACCCCATTCAAAATGTGAATCCTGACCACCCATTTGTGGACCGCCACCAGGAAAATGCTTTGTTGTTAAAGCTACTGAATGATTACCCAATTTTGTACCTTGAAAACCCAAAACAACTTCTGTAATGATGCTCGATGTCAAGTCGGCATCTTCGCCAAAAGTGCCTTCGATTCGTTGCCAACGTGGTTCAGTTGCCATATCTGCCATGTATTGATAGCCTTTCCGCAAACCAACGGCACACCATTCTTTGGCAGAAATTTCAGCAAATTCACGGGTCAATTTGAGGTCACGCATGGCTGCAATACCCAATTCGCCTGGCCATTTTGAAAAAGCCGTTGTCCCGACACTCAAACCAACTGACGCATCGGTTGTCACATGATTGCGTGGATTAGAGGCAACAATGGCAGGGATACCAAGGCGTGATGTTTCACACAACGCTTGCAGATTGTTGGACCATTCAGCCATGACTTTTGCAGGGGTATTAGCCCTCAGTATAAAATGGCGCAAATGACGATCCATCACTCCTTTTGTTGTTCCCGAGGTACTCATTTGCGGATAGGGTATCGGCTTGCGGGTGAACATATTGACATTTGACACAACGTCTTCTTCATTAAAACTACTTGTGATTTCAGCTTTTGCGCCTTGTGGGTTAGGTGCGCCAAAAACATTGTCGCCACCCATTCGGGTCGTGCTGATGAGCATAAATCCTATTTTTTCCTCAATCGTCATTTGAGAAACAAGGTCTTGAACCCGTTCATCTATCGGCAACCGCCAATCTTCGTACTTATCGAGTTTTTGATTTTTATTCAAATCTTTGAATTGCAAGTTATTGACTTTAAGTCTATCCACTGTCCTTAAACCCAATTGAGGCTGTACCGAACTATTTGATACTTTGCTTGAAGAACATGCAAATAAGAATGCCATTAACAAACATCCTAAAACTGTTGCTTTAGAACGATATGAAAAACTGTACTGAAAATATTGATTAATCATTCTTTGACTTTTTTAAATTTTGGCAAAGCTACACCAAACCAAATATACTTTAACAGGTTACCTTATATAAATTACCGCAAACGTTTTCGTTAATGCTTTAGAAAAACATGAATTCTGCTACTTTTGCTAAAAACAAGAGAATGTCTAAAATTGACTTAAAATATTTATCCAAAGAACTGAATCTATCCATTTCGACTATCTCTCGTGCCTTGAGGGATGATTGGGAAATCAGTGAAAAAACGAAAGTTCGTGTTAGAGAATTAGCAGAGAAACTTAATTATTCGCCCAACCCCTACGCCAGTAGTCTGCGTCGTCAATCAAGCGAAACCATTGCGGTTGTGATTCCAGAAATTGCCAACAATTTTTTTACATTAGTCATAAATGGCATCGAATCTGTGGCTCGCGAGAAAAATTATCACGTATTAATATACCTCACACATGAAGACTATGAGCGCGAATTAAGTATTATTAATTATTTCCAAAATGGCAGGACGGACGGTATTCTCATGTCTGTTTCAGTGGGTACACAAGACTATAGGCATCTTCAAGAAATCCACCAAAACGGCATGCCCATCGTCTTTTTTGACCGTGTTTGTCCTGAAATTGAAACAACACGCATCATTACTGACGATTTTGAAAGCAGCTATAATGCCACCGAGCATTTGATAAAAAATGGTTGTCGCCGCATTGCCTGCTTGTCTATGACCGACCATTTATCCATAGAAACAAAACGTAAATCAGGTTATTTACAAGCGCTTGCCAAATATGATATTCCTGTCAATCCCGACTGGATTATCGAATGCACGAATGACGACCCCCTCAGTATCAGCCGTATCAGAATGCTGCTTACATCGTCCCATAAGCCTTGCAGCATTTTTGCTACCGTCGAAAAACTCGCCATTCACACCTATGATGTATGTAAAGAATTGAATATCAATATCCCCAGAAAACTCAAAGTAATTACTTTCTCTAATTTAACGACCGCCGCCTTACTCAATCCATCGTTGACAACCATTACACAACCTGCTTTTGAGATTGGTAAACAAGCTGCAACAGTTTTGTTTAAACATTTGTATAAAAAACGGTTTGCTATTCCAAATGAAGACATTGTGCTGAAATCAGATTTGCATATCCGTAATTCTACTTTATAGATTATTGTAGATAATGCAGTGAGTGAGGGCAACCGCAAGGGTTGCCCCACTGCACTATCCATTATCCATCAATTACTCATTTTATAGACCTCACTACCCGCTAACAAAAAACAGCCTAAGCCAAAGTCTTCAAAATCGGGTATTTTATCAAATGTCACAGGCTGACCATCACTTGGCTCTTTACCTGTGCTTTGTACAAAACCTAAGAAGCCGTTTGGATGCACACAATCCTTCAACATGCCGTTCCAAGCCTTTTTTACTGAGGGGATGTATTTTTTCTTTTCCAATACACCTTTATTGATGCCCCAAGCCATGCCGTACGCAAAAAGGGCTGTTCCCGATAGTTCCTTGCCGCCAAAATCTGTTTCATCTGTCAAACTGACATTCCAAAAACCGTCAGCTCTTTGCAAAGGCAACAATACCTTCATCATCGTCAAGTACATATTTAGATATTCATCCCGATGCGGTGCATCTTTGGGCATAATATCTAAAACCCGAACCAATGCCGCAACCACCCAACCGTTGCCCCGCGACCAATAGCAATTTTGACCCGCAGGTGTTTTGTAAGGGGGGTCAAAATCCTTGTCTCGCCACCACAACCCCTCAGTAGGATTGAACAAACCCTTGTCCCCATGCTTCGTTTTGCTATAATTATACATCTCATACATCTTTTCGTAGTAGCGATTATCATTGTAAATGACCCCTAACTTAGCAAAAACAGGCATTGCCATTTGTAAGGCATCTACCCACGACCAATCATCAATTTTATCAGAATTGACCATATTATCCATCGAAGCCTTGATATCGCGGATGCGCTCTTCTTTTTTATCCAATAAATACAGATCGATATAGGTTTGACCACAACATTGGTCATCTCCATTGCGTGTTTTGATGCCGTTCCGTAAGCCCCATTTATGAAACTCACCCCACGTTACAGCATAATCTAAATACCGCTTTTGCGCATCAATTTTATATAAATCCATCAAGCCTTCGTAATAGACGCCGCGCGTCCAGATATTACTTGGGCGTTCTCTGTTTGTTACAATCGTTTTGCCAACATCCGACCATTTTTTCATAAAATAGTCATTGGCAAGCGTCATAGCTGCAAGGGTTTTCTTTTTCTTAGGCAACTTTTGCGCTGGCATACATTGTGTAAATGCCAACAAAAGGCAGATAATGGCGAAGAGGTATTGTTTTTTCATAAAATCAAAATAAGATTTTCATTTGCCAATATTTTAGCTTTGCTTGATTATTGATTGGCATTATAAATTTTTGACAAAATTAAATAAGGCTGGTGTCTTATTATTTTTTTTCTTCGGTAACGTTTCCGAGCATAAAAAATACGGTGTTAGATGTACTATGTAGGAATTGTGGCAATGTCAATTTAATTTAATTTAATTAAACTTATGTTTGTTCTTAGGACGTGACACGAATGTATCGCCCATATATAAATCGTAAATAACTCTCTTTTTCAATTCAACTACCCTTTTTTGTCTCAATTTAAGATAAAGTTGTTCTTGGTTTAATTTTTGTAAAGAGCCATTAAGATAAAGTAACACTAAATTAAGCAATGAAATTTTATATTATAATATAAGAGCTAAAGGGATGAGAAAGATAAGTCGTCTTGCCAAAATAGGTTTATCGATTGGTTTATTGGCTTTTGCATCAATTGCTAAAGCACAATTTACGACCCTTACGAATGAAACCCTTGTCAATACAACAACAACTGGAGACCAATACGCCTATTGGTGGTCTGTTCGTACTTTAGCCGTTCAGCCAGATGGTGGCTTTATCATCGTCTGGATTGATTTGGGGGGGCTTGATGGATCTGCACAAGGCATTTTCGCACAACGTTTTAATGCCAGTGGAGCGAAAGTGGGCACAGAGTTTCAGGTCAATACAACGACAACGGGGGATCAATTTTCTCCGGCAATGGCAGTCGCACCTGATGGCAGTTTTATTATTGCGTGGGAAGGACCGGGGTCTGGTATAGATGTGTGGGCGCAGCGTTTTACCAAAAATGGTGTGAAAATCGGGACGGAGTTTTTATTGAATACCACCATTAGTGGTAGCCAAAGATACCCCGAATTGCAGTTTTATCCTGATGGCACTTTCGTGGCGGGTTTCGTTGATGGTGGACAAACAGTCTTACAGAGGTTCAATTCCCTGGGGAGACCAATTGGTATAGAGACCCGCATCAGTTCGGGAACTGGGGATGTGGTGATGGATGCTTTATGCGTCAGACCTGATAATTCTTTGCTCATGGTTTGGACAAGCGGCGGTGATGTCTATGGTCAGTTATTTACCAGTACGTTGCAACCGATAGGCTCACAAACACGCTTGAATAGCTATACGAGCGGTACACAAGAATATGCCGTGGCGCGTGTGGATGGCGCAGGCAACTTCGTGGTGGCGTGGCAGGATCATGCACAAGATGGTTCTGGTATGGGGGCATATTATCGCCGATATGACAATAATTTTAATCCATTGAGTGCCACCGAATTAGCTGTGACAACCAACACAACAGGAGACCAAGTTGAGCCACAAGTGGCTATTGATGCAAGCGGTCGGTTTATCATTGCTTGGACTGATTATAACAACAGAGATGGAGGTGGGGGTGCGGGTGAATCCGTTTGGTTTAGGGAGTTTGATGTCAATGGCAATCCTGTTGGTGTCGAAACCAGAGTCAATCAAAGTATAACAGGCTACCAAGGCTATCCTGTTCTTGGCATGAATGAATCAGGACGTTTTGTCATTGAATTCGAGGGGAATGGCACTCAAGCGGGGCAAATTGACGATTATGGTGTCTTTGCACGGGCTTATCAATTGTCTCAAACAGGCACAACTGCCTTGAGCGTCACACCCACTTCAGTTACAGCAAGCGATACTGTAACCATTACGATGACGCTGACCAACCCAACCAGCCTTGCCAATGTTAGACCCAATCCATTGACTGTTTCTGGCACCAACGACGTATTTGCCACTCTCGTTAGTGGACCGACACCTGCTTCTGCAACCGTTGGCACGAGTCCTGTGACGTTCACATGGCAATATAAAGTTAATGCCAATGGCAATACAGGGCTGCTCACTTTTAGCGACAATGCTTACAACAATACAGGGAGTATTTTCCCTTATGCTGTTAGCAATACGATAACAGTTAAACCCTCCGCTTACCTGACCGACATCACAGGACCCAATCTTGTTAACGACTCAAACAACCCTGATGCGGCACCCAAAGTTTTCACCATTGGGGCAAAAATCACCAATCCAAGTTTGAATCCACTAACCAATGTCAATGTGTATCTCGGAAATGGCACGACAGCAGGCACTTTTCCTGTTACGACTATGACGTTGGCCCAAACCAACAATACCTATCAAGGTTCTTTTGCACTGACTGCTTTGGCGGGCGCAACGGACTGTACACGCTCCTTGATTACACTGGGTCCATCGAAGACATTAATTGGGGGTGCCATTGATTTTAATGGCGATGGTATTGTTAACACTTCCGATGATGGCGTTCTAAGTAATGGTAAAATCGTTATTGATGGTCGAATAGATGCTAATTTGAATGGAAGTATAAACAATGGAGATAATAAACCGCTTCCTCCTGGGTTTTTCGCAGGATACCGTGAACCGCCGATTATTGCTGGCTATGTTGATAATAACAGAGATGGGGTCATTGATGCATCAGATAATGGCACTTATGGCGGCGAAACCCGCAATATTTACTGGCAGGTCAGTTATGCCGTAAAGGATGCGAATGGTCAACCCACATTTGGGGATTGTAACAATTTTGTGGATGACTTGCGCTACGATTGGGTGATATGGACTACCAACAGGGATGCGGGAATCACGCGCACAGATTTAGTTGAAGATTACGCCAAAGTCCGTTGTGAGCTAAGTGCATCCGCTAATAAAATAACACCCAGCCCAGGTGGGTATATATCAGGAGGTCCGCCGCGTATTATCGGTGGCTTGGTGGATATCAATTCAGATGGCAACATTACAGCAACTGATGACGGTTTCTATTATGGTAAAACCGTCATAAATGGTAAAGTAGATATGAATAATAGTGGTACAATTACAACCGCTGATGATGGGCTTGTGAACAATTTCCCAGTGATTGATGGCTACGTAGATGTCAACAATAATGGTACAATATCTACCGCCGACGATGGCGTTCTTGTGCAAATAGGTCAGACCTTTTCTGTCACAGTCCACAATGCCACATTCGGTACTGTCGGAGCTGGTTTTGATGAGAACAGGGACGGATTGTCCGATTATGATTTTTGGTACCAGCCCGTTGGCAATACAAACTGGCCGACTTCTTCCTTCCGCCTTTTTGATATACAGGCTGACATTACAGGCACAGGTGGTTCCAATCCATTAAATGGCATAACAACCCATTTCGACAACGAACCTTACCTCTCCCGATTATCCACGAGTGGCGGTTTTGAAGGTACTTACACCTATACATTTATGGCTATTGCAGCAGGGAACAGTTTTTTAACGCCTTATCAAGAGGCAGCATCAGGTTCTGAAAACGTAAAATACAATGGCGACTTTGGTGTCGGCATAAATGTTATTACGGGCTTACCATGCCCCTCAGTATCCATTACCCCTTCAGTTGCCACAATCTGTACAGGCGGCACTTCCACTCTGACAGCGACCGTTTCTACGGGCGGTGACACCACGAGTTATCAATGGCAACAACTCATCTCGGGTGTTTGGACAAATGTTGGCACAAATTCCGCAACCTACACAACACCTGTTTTAACTGTCCCTACTGATTTCAAAATTCTTATTACAAAAACATCAATAGGCTGTGAACTCCCCATGACAACGACAACAATTAATGTTATAGCCGACCCCTCAGTATCCATATCCCCTTCAGCATCAACCATTTGTACAGGCGGCACAACAACGTTTACAGCAACCGTCTCAAATGGCAGTGGCTCAATCAATTATCAATGGCAACAATTTATATTTGGCGTTTGGACAAACGTGGGTACAAATTCAGCCACCTATACAACGGGTAGTTTAACAACTAATACTAATTTCCGAGTCGTGGTCACACAAACGACTGCTGGATGTGATGTAACGAGCGCAACCAGTACCATTAATGTTGTACCAAAACCAACCTTATCCATCACTACAACAACACCAGTTGTGTGCGTAGGTGCCTCAGTCACACTGAACTCAACCCAAATAGGTGGTACAGGTACATGCACAATTCAATGGCAATCAAGCCCAAATGGTACTGTTTGGACAAATATTAGCGGTGCAACTGGCACTTCTTATGCGCCCATAAATATGAGTGCAACCACGAGATACCGTGCGCAAGTCACCTGTACAGGGAATGGCTGCTGTGATTAGAAGATTAATTTTACAAATCTTATGCTGTCACAGGTATTTGAAAAAGACGGATTGTTCACGAACGATTGCGTTTAACTTTATCTGTGAAACGATTTTTCAATTGAAAACTATCAATTTATCCCCCCTCAGTAATTCAGTCTTTTTATGCAATATTTTTAGATAACCATTTACTTACATCTCTCACATCTATATTATGGTACATCCAGATACTTACATCAGCACAACAGCCAACGGTATTTCCCTTTTTGCCAAACGGAGGTTCAAAAAAGGAGAAATCCTATGGGTGGCAGACAATACTGATAACGTAATTCCTCTAAGGTCTTATTTGAAGTTGCCAAAAAGTGAGCAAGAGAAACTTGCCTATTATTGCTATCTTGACAGTAATCAATACATTATTATTCCTTGTGACAATGGAAAATATGTTAATCACTCCTGCACGCCCAACTGTACCTATCTTATTGAATTCGACAACATGAGCGTAGCTATGCGCGATATTGAAGCAGGGGAAGAAATCACAGAAAATTATCGTTGCTACTACAGTCATTTGGCAGATTTTGAATGCAAATGTGGTGCTAAGGACTGCGTGCGCTTCATCAAAAAGGACGATTCCTTTTGCCCTTCGCTCCGCCTTCGTTTAGACGAGGTAGTGCCACTGATACGAAAGCACACACAACCGCTTTTGAATCGCTCATTTAAAGGTAAACAACAATTTTTGACCCTACTTAATAAAAAAGCTTATGAATACTGCGGAGCATAAATTATTTTGGCTCGATGGCCTCTTTTCTTCTCGATGGAATTGGCTTTTTGTGCTTTTAATCGTTGAGGTGATTTGCATTATTGGCGATTATTACATCAAAAAAGCCTCAATGGAAGAGGATTGGAGCGGCTGGAAATTGCTGGCGGTCGGTTGCGTGCTGTATGGCGTTAGTGCTTTCGGTTTTTTCTTCCTTATGCGGTCTTTCAAAGTTTTCACAGTCGGCATGTTACATTCCTTTGCGGTCATTTTTCTTAGCGTTATATTAAGTTTGTTCGTTTTCAATGAGAAAATCAACGCTCGTGAGATTTTGGGCTTAATATTAGGAGTAGCATCCATTCTGTTGTTAGTTCGTTTTCAAGAATAATGACCATGTTAAATAAACCCATACCTTTGCTTTATGTTGTAATATTCATAATTACAACTTGCCATGAATCATTTGGTCAAAAGCGACAACTTCAAGGGTGGTCTGAACCCTTATTCGAAGATAATGCGGCGGAATTTGATGCCCAACCTGGTTCTTTTGAATTTTGTACAAGTTTCGGCTCATCACCCAGCCTACATGGGTGGAGAAACGACCTCAGTTGGGAAGTAGAAGCTATGATAACCAAAAAATTGGGCATCGAATCTGGATTCTATACCACATGGCTTCAACAACCCGATAAAATAAAGCAGACAGAATCCACCAGGACGGCAATAGGACTTCAATATACTTTAAAAAATACCCGTAGCGAAGCATGGGCAACAGGTATGGATTTACTTTCTCCTGGATGGGCACCTCATGGGCAACAGCAAGCGGAAGGTTGGGGTTTCAAACCCAACATCCTCTACGCCCGTAGATGGCTTGGTGGCTTTGATAGCCAATGGCGGTTGACACCAAAATTTGAAATTTCTAACAAGGATTGGCAGTTCGGAGGCACTATGCAAGGCGCATTTTTTTGGCAAAACGACTGGTTAAGCCTTGGTATTGAACTGGGCGGCGGCTTAGATAATACGCCTTTAGCTTTTGCAGCACCGCAGGCGGGGGTTTATATGGGCGCTTTTTCGGTTTGGTTGGGATGGTGGCAGCCTACTTATTTCAATTTAGAAAAAGCATCAGGGTACTTGAGCATCAACCTTTGTTATAATTGGGGAGGGTCCGATATGTAAATTATTATTACATAAAAACTAAATGTGTAGGTGAACATTCATAATCGAGTAAATTTTCAGAATTACGAAGCATAATATTTCAAATCAATCAAATTGCTCGGTACCCCTTGCGTATTCCAATGCTGATCAATAGCCAAAGCGGCACCGATAGCCGTTGCTTGTGCCACAGAAGCTGCAAAAACTTCAATTTCTGGAAACTGACTTGCCAAAAGATTCATATAAATCGGATTTTTAGAAAACCCACCGTCCACGAATATACGTCGAACAGGCGTTTTTTCGTCCAAAACCAAGCGTGTAGAAGCTACTTGTTGCGCCATCAAATCCAAAATGAGTTGATGATATGCCTCCTCAACAGTCTCCAAATCATCTAAATCACGTTGCACAAAAACGGACGATGTGTGAACCGTGGCTGCAATAAAACCACGCAAAATCTCTCGATTGCGACCCCTCAGTGTACCTAGGATATGTGAGTCAAATTGAAGTGTTTTATAAAAATTCGTAGGCAAATTGAAGTGTTTAGCGATGCGTTGTGTTTGTTGCTCATGCTCAAAACCTGCGAAAAGCCGTGCTGATTTTACTGGTTTCCCCTCATAAGTCATATAACACAAACAGTCGTTTTCTAATTCAAAATCAGTCAAAGGACTGTTATTGAATGGATTCATAGAGATACACCACGTACCCGTAGAAATGAGTAAAAAAGGTTCTTGAAAACTACTCAAATAAGGTATCAAAGCCGCCGAACTGTCATGCAATCCCACACCGATTTTTAACGGGTTTTGAGTAGCAATGCTCCCCTCTGAGGCAGGGGGCTGCACTTCAACAACTGCATCAGACGGAAAAATCGGCGATAGCTTTGCAAAAACACCCTCCTTCCCTACCCAATCGGCATATTGGTTTTTATCAAAATCCCATAAATTGGTATGACAACCAATGCTCGTAATATCAGAATAACACTTTTTTGTCAACAAAAAACTCAAATATTGAGGCAAATGAAGCGAATATTTAATGTTATCAAACACCTCTGGCTTTTCATATTTCAACCGATAAATCTGCATACCAGAATTGAGGTTCCCCAAAACAGGCGATGCCGCTTTTCTTGAAAATGCCGCCTCTCCCCCATTATCTTCATAAAATTGTTTTTTTAGAACTTCTGAAAGCGGCTTCAAGTAGTTGTAAAGTGGCGTAACAGGTACCCCCTCAGTATTAAGGTGTATAAACGATGCCCCATAAGCTGAAAAATTAACCGCTTGAATGTTATACAATTTTTCATTCAAAACGGCTTGAAATGAGGTTAAAACCCATTCTGTTAATTTCGCCAAATCCTCACACGGCTCACCATCTTCGTCTGGTGTTTCAGCGAATTGTTCTGTTTTTTCTAAAACAATACGGTACTGTTCGTCAATAAGGAACAGTTTTTTATTGGTTTTGCCGATGTCGAAAATGGCTATGACGGATTGCATGATTGATTAGGTGAGTATAATATTTTTGTCATTCTGAACGCAGTGAAAGAATCTATATGTTATTTTATATAGATTCTTTCACTGCGTTCAGAATGACAAAAACGACGTAATAAATTGTAGTTGAATATATTAGGTATTGAAATTATAAACCAGTTGCCACTGCAACAGCACCGCGTTCACCAATCAACTGCTCACGCACCTTCAAATCACGGTAAATACTGAGGGGGTCTAATGCGCCACCAGATTTCAATCGTGCTTCGGCTACGAGGGCGCGGACATCGGTTAGATAGGCCGTTTGCAAAATCTCTTGACAACGTACAACATCGTTAGCCGCTTGCGCTTTATTCAATGCTTTTCTATCCACCAACAACGATTTGGCATAAGATTGCATGATGGCTTCAACGGACTGCAAAAGGTCTTCCAAAGGGTCTTTGACATTGTGTGATGCGTCAATCATCCAGCCCAAGCCCCCTGCCCCCGAATGGGGAATACAGAAAGCATCCATACCTTCAACTAACTCATTGAAAATCAAGAATAACTGGTACGGATTGATGCAACCAACCGTCAAATCATCATCCCCATATTTTGAATCATTGAAGTGGAAACCTGCCAATTTACCTTCCATCAACAACAATGCAACAATTTGTTCAATATTGGCATTAGGTAGATGATGCCCTAAGTCAACCAAGGTATAGGCTCTGTCCCCTAATTTGTTGGCAAAAAGCAACGATTGCCCCCAATCCCCGACGGTCATAGAGTAAAAATTCGGCTCGGCACATTTGTATTCGATGAACATTTTCCAATCATCGGGCATTGCTGCATAGATTTCTTTCAAACTTTCCAAGGTATTTTGAAAAGCTTTTCTAAAATTTAATTGCCCCGGAAAGTTAGAACCATCTGATAACCAAATAGTTATGGATTTTGAACCCAATTCAACACCGTGACGAATCACCTCGATATTATGCTCAACCGCTTGCCGACGTACTGCGGGGTCAGTGTGTTGCAACGAACCAAACTTATAGCTCAATTTTTGATGCTTTTGGTCTTGAAAAGTATTGGAATTGACGGCATCAAAAGACAAATTGTGCTGCGCTGCCAAAGCCCGTGTTGCTGCCGCATTTTCAGGTATATCCCAAGGAATATGGAGCGAAATCGCTCCACTTGACTGGTTTAAAGCATGAAGTAAGCCCACATCTTCAATTTTTTCTTCCAAAGAACGGGGTTCGCCGCCGCCCGAAAAACGACCAAAACGGGTACCGCCTGTACCTAAAGCCCATGACGGAATAGCGATTTGAAAGTCAATAAGTTTTTGTAAAATAGCTCTTTCGCCTTCAATTTCGGAGGTCAAAAAGGCAAGGCGTTTTTTATGCTTAGCATAGTGTTGCTCGTTGTGAGCGTCGAGTTGATATTTTTCAATAAGCATATCTTGTTGTTTAATTTAGGTTGATGATTGATTGTTATGTCTTTAAAAGAAATTTGTTTGAAACTATTTGGTTGTCTATCTTTGCTTTTGAAAATAATTTTAGAACCGATAAAAACCTTTTTTCAAAATGGACGATAAGAAAATTGCGCTTTTTCAAGAAAACAAAGTTCGCCGCGAATGGCATGAAAACGAATGGTGGTTTGTCATAAATGATATAATTCAAATCTTAACCAGTACAACAAATGTAAAACAGTATTGGAAAGACATGAAAAAAAGAGACCCTGAACTTTTTGAAGGGGGGGTGAAAATCTCTACCCCCCTTTCAATTATGACAGAAGGCGGCAAACAAAAAATGAATTGCGCCAATACTGAGGGAGTACTTCGCCTCATCATGTCTATACCATCGCCCAAAGCCGAACCTTTCAAATTGTGGCTTGCCAATGTCGGTAAAGAACGCCTTGAAGAAATCGAAAACCCCGAACTCGCAGCCCAACGCAGCATAGACTACTACCGCGCAAAAGGCTATCCTGATGAATGGATTGAACGCCGCCAACAAAGCATCGAAGCCCGCAAACGCTTGACCGATGAATGGAAAAAACGGGGTATCAAAGAAGGTCAAGAGTATTCCATTTTAACGGCTGAAATTGCCAATGCCACTTTTGGCTTAACACCTTCTCAACACAGTCAATACAAGTCATTAGCAAAAGAAAACCTTCGAGACCACATGACACCACTTGAACTCATTTTCAGTGCATTGGGCGAAGAAGCGACCCGCCTAAACGCCATAAGCCTTGATGCTCAAGGTTTTACAGAAAACCACGATGCAGCTTTAAAAGGAGGCAGTGCCGCAGGTGAAGCCCGTAAACGATTTGAAACGGTTCAAAATACGATTGTCGTATCGAAAGAAAATTATCTACATCTTTTGGCAAATAAAGAAAAAACAAAAGAAATTGAGGGCGAAAAAGAAGAATGATACCTCCTCAGTAAAAACGCTATTTTTGAAAAATTTCAGGATATTTCCGAATAAAATACAAAGGCGTACAACTCCACGCATGGCAATAACTATTCATTGGATAAAAGCCATAAGGTGAAATAAAATCATTTTTGGTGTCAAAAACCTCCCAAAATGTATCCGCTCCTTTTTCGACCATATTGCCCCAATAACGCACCAATTCGTCCTTCGCCTCTTGCTGCATACCGACTTGTATCATCGCTTCGATATAATAATGCATCAAATACGGACCGCCAGGCTTGACAACATTCGCTTGTTTTAAGGCATTTATCAAGGCTTTTTTACCTGTTTCTTTGTCCACAACATTCGCTAAAACCATCCATGCTTGTGAAGCAAAAGAAATCTGTTTGTCATTTCCACTTACAAAAACGCCTTTTTGGGCATCAAAAAGCTGCTTTTTTGCGCCTTCTGTCATTTTTTCAATCAAAGCGGGCAATTCAGCAACTTCTTTTTCTTTGCCTAAAAGTTTAGCCAGTTCCAATGTTTTCCGTAACGACATAATAATAATACCTTGTAGTGCCGCTTGTTTATCCAAATCCTCTTTCCAATCCACGAATATCCACCAACCACTTTTGGCTGCTGCCGTATTGTCAAAAAGCCCATTTTCTAAGAGAAACTTTTTAGGATTGTCCAATTGCTTTTTAGCGACCACCCATAGTTCTGTGGCTGTTGCCTTATCGTTTGTGGCTTTTACATAATCTAAAAGTAATGGATTATAAAGCAACGAATACTCAAACAAAAAAGGCGCACCTTTTTGATTATGCGGTTTTGGTCGTTCAAAAACATTGGATGGCAAATACCCCCCCTCAGTACACAACGACGCTAAAAGATACAAACAGCGTTTTGTGAGGTTGTAATTCTTAAAAGAATAATTATTCGCCATGGATTGCAAATACAAATCGCCAATCCACAAGCGGCGGTCGCGTTTGGGTCCATCTTCAAAGACGGTTTGCATACATTCTTTGAGCGTATTTGCAGCAATTTTATCTATTTTTGATACAATTTCAGACGTTTTTGGCGATAAATTAGGCAATTTCGTTGTCACCGAAGTCGTCGCTTTGCAATACGCATCGGCAATTTTAAAATCAAAATAAGCTGATGAACCTAACAATTCTATTTTGACATATCGAAATGCCAAACGCCGTGGAATCGTCACCACCGCAGGCATTTCTGAAATAGTTACGATTTCATCTTGTAACCACGCCCGACTCATTGTCTGATTATAAGGGTCAAAAGGCGTGTTGATTTCAGCAGGTACTTCGCCAAATGTCAACTTAAATCGTGTCGGTGCATCTGATACCCCTCTAATTTCTGCCAATTTAAAGCTAAAATAACCTGTTAGATGCTCGCCAAAATCGAGAATAAGACCCGATTGTTTTTTAAACGATTTTGAAAAAACAGTATCAATAGAATACGTTTTATCTACTTTCCAGCCTTGAAAAGCCTTGTCGTCTTTCACCATATTGACAGCCTGAAGCGGCTTTTTAGTAGTTTCGATGAGTTTAGGTTTAAACGCCTCTGCTTTTGTCGCCCATATTTTGCGCTCTTTTTGGAAAAAGTCTTGTGCTGACATTTGGTGAACAACACTCAGAAAAAATAGACTAAAAAATAGACGGTTCATATTGTTTATATTTAATGATAAGTAAAAACAGGATTTTTTTAACACATAATCATACAGAACACATAGTCTTTTTTAATTTTTGAGATAAAAAGATAAAAACTATGTGTCCTATATGACTGTGTGTTAAAAAAAAATCATCTCAAAAAGCCCATTGCCACACCACCATCCACATTCAAAGCATTACCTGTTGACTTATTCAGCAAGCCGCCTACCAAAGCGAACGTGGCATTCGCAATATCTTCTGGCAATATTATTTCATTGAGAAGCGTCCGTTTAGCATAATAGGCGGGCAATTCTGCGACAGTAATGCCATACGCTTTGGCGCGACCTTCTGCCCAACCGCCTGCCCAGATATTGGAATCAGCGATAACAGCATCTGGATTAACCATGTTCACACGTATTTTATCAGCCCCTAATTCTGCTGCCAACAAACGAGTACCGTGTGCTTGTGCTGCCTTTGCAGAACCATAAGCCAAGTTGTTTGGGCCTGAAACCACCGCATTTTTTGAAACAATATTCACAATATCGCCCCCAAAACCTTGTTTACGCATCACATCAACGGCTTCACGACTGACGAGGAATTGACCTTTTACTAATATATCATACACCTTATCCCAATCTTCAATCGTATGTTCCGTCACAGGTTTTGACAAACTGATACCTGCATTATTGACCACAATATCCACACCACCAAAAGCTAAACAAGCATTTGCCAAAGCGACTTCAATAGAATTTGAATTGGTGACATCGAGTAGCGTTGTTGCAACGGCATCTCTACTAAAAGTCTTAATAAATTCCGCTTTTGCGCCTTCCAAACGCTCTGTATTGATGTCATTTAAAATGACACATGCCCCCTCAGTAGCGAGCTTTTTAGCAATTGCTTTGCCAATGCCACCCGCACTGCCTGTAACTAAAGCCACACGACCTGACAACGGTTTCGGCTTAGGCATACGTTGCAATTTAGCTTCTTCTAACAACCAGTATTCAATGTTGAAAGCCTCTTGACGCGGCAACGACGTGTATTCAGAAATCGCTTCTGCCCCACGCATCACATTTATGGCATTGATATAATACTCTGACGCCAAACGCGCCATCGTTTTGTCCTTCGCAAAAGTAAACATGCCCACCGTTGGAATTAAGATAACCACTGGATTTGGGTCACGCATGGCAGGTGAATTTGGATGCTTACAAGTCTCGTAATATTGGCGGTAGCCGTCACGATATTCTGCAAAAACAGTGTTTAAGTAGTCTTTTTCGTTTAATTTTAATGCGTCAACAACCAAAGGAGCAATTTTTGTCCTTAAAAAATGGTCTGGACAAGATGTGCCAAGTGGTGCTAATTTTGATAAATCATTAGAATTAACGAATTGCAACACTGTATCAACGTCCGTAAAATGCCCCACCATTTTCTTTTCTGATGAACAATACCCCCTCAGTATCGGTGCGATTTGAGCAGCTGTTTTTAAGCGGCTATCCTTTTGAAGGCTTTCCATTTTGATGCCCCCAAAAACAGGACGTGTTTTGCCGTAATTGTCTTCAAGATATTGGGCGCATTTTTCAATGACTTCTAAGGTATTGATATAACTTTCGTAAGACGTATCGCCCCAAGTAAACAAGCCGTGCGAACCGAGCATAATGCCTTTCAAAGCAATGCCTTTTGCAGCACTGGCTTCCAAACAACGGCGCAACTCTAAGCCCAATTCAAAGCCCGGTCGTTTCCATTCGACCCAACCGATTTCGCCGTTGAATAATTCTTCTGTAATTTTTTTACCCTCTTTGGCGGCACAAATAGCGATAGCTGCATCAGGGTGCAAGTGGTCAATATGTTTAAAGGGTAAAAAGCCATGCAAAGGCGTATCAATCGAAGGGGCTTTTGAAGCCAAGTCGAAAATACAGTGATTAAATAATTCGACCATTTCATCTTCATAAGCAACACCATGGTACACGTTTTCAAGACTACGCAAACGGTCGAGATACAAGGCAGCACAGCCCGATTTTGTCAAAGTACCAATGTCGCCGCCCGAACCTTTAATCCACATAATATCGGTAGCCTTGCCTGTCAAAGGGTCTTTGTCGGTGATTTTGACGGACGTATTGCCGCCGCCGTAGTTAGTCAAGCGCAAATCTGCGCCCAAAAGGTTTGAACGGTAAATAAATAGAGCGACTTCATCTCCTGCGAGTTCCGCGGCTTTCACTTCGTCCCAAAGGTAGCTAACGTGATTAAATTGAGCAGTCATGTCGGGTAATGTCATTATTTAGAAATGATAAATGATAAATGATGAATTTTTAGCCTTCAACAAGATTCATTCTTTATGAAAATAATAAAAATAATAATCAAAAAAATCGCCACACCAAAGTTGGCGATAAAAACTTATAGAATGTATGAAAAATTAACGCTCTTTTTATTTTTGAATGAGGTATTTAGACTTCTATTGTCACAAAAATTGTCAGAAATCCTCCCCCTCAGTATAACACCACTTTTGGCAATTTAAATTATCAAAAAGTAAAGTTATAAAACTTTATTTTTTCAGCCAAAAATGTCCAATAAATATAAATTTTCCTAAAAAGTTAAAAAATCAAAATTATATTTGTCAATTATTTCACAAAGGAACGAATACTGCGGTATATGGCACTTATCGCTTTTGTCAATAATTTTATACTTTCTGATATGAATGTTTATAGAAAATACTTTAATGACGAGGAGTTAAACGAATTAGCAGAATCGGAGCCAAGTTGGGGCGTAAACGTTATTACGGTTGGTCACTATGTCCATGAACCGCACAAAAAGTATCCCGACCCAAAACATCCCGCTTCTCATTATTTCAATTGGGAGCGTGGGCGACGGCTCAAAGAGTTTCAAATGGTTTATATTTCCAATGGAAAAGGCATTTTTGAAATGGAAAATGTTGAACCCATTGTCGTTGAAGGTGGGACGCTTTTCCTGCTTTTTCCAGATGTGTGGCATCGCTACAAACCTTTGGACAATACGGGCTGGGAAGAGTTTTGGGTGGGTTTTAAGGGTCATTATGCTCAATATTTGATGCGGCAAGACTGTTTCGATGCTCAAAATCCAGTTTTGAATATGGGTTTTAATACCGAATTTCTGAATATATTTATACGCCTCATTGATACCGTTAAATATGAAGGCATTGCCTTCACGCAGATTTCATCCTGTTTGGTGATTCAATTGCTCGGTTTGGTATATGCCTCCGCACTGATGACTGAAAAATCGCGCACACGACAAGAGCAAATCATCAGGGCAGTGCGCTACAAAATACATCAAAATTGGTCAGACAACCTTGATTTGGAAAAATTAGCATCGGAACAAAACGTGAGTTATGTGTGGTTTCGAAAGGCTTTTAAGGATGTCATGGGCATCTCGCCTGGTCAGTATCATTTGAATTTAAAAATCGAAAAAGCGGCACACATGCTAAAAGAAACAACGCTTTTAGTAGCCGAAGTAGCCACTGAAGCGGGGTTTGAGTCTGAATTTTATTTTTCGCGTATTTTTAAAAAGAAGATGAATGTTAAGCCTTCGGATTATCGGAAGGGAATTGAAAAATAGACACACAAAGAAAGGACTACCTCAAGGGGCAGGCATTTACATGAATACAACCAAAAAATTATTATGTATAATCTTGTTTTTCTTATTAAATTATTTAATCAACCATAACGGGTTGACATTTATAAGCATAAGCAATCAAATCATAAGTGGTCAGTAGCCCTACAAGTTTCCCATCGGAGACCACTGGCAAGGCATGAAAATTACTGTGTTGCAATAATGCAGCCGCATGACTGATGGGGTCAGTAGGAGAAATAACAACAGAATCGGATGACATAACTTCCTCTGCCAGCAACGATTGGAAGAGTCTGTCGTTAAGTTCAGCATTTTTTTTTGAATGAAAAAGATCTACACAATGCGACACACGGTATAAATCTATCTGACTGATAATGCCCTTCAAAGTTCCATTTTCCACAACTGGAATATGGTTAAAAGCATGTGCATCAATGAGTTCTTTAACTTTATCAAGCGTCATATTCGGTGTCGCTACGACAAGGGTTTTTGTCATTATTTCAGAAACAGGTGCTTCAATATTCATAATTAGTGATTTATAAGGTTTAGAATGATTTAATTTTTTAACAGAAATATAAAACTATTTACTTTTATAAAAAAATGATACCCCTCAGTATTTAAGACAATTGGGGTCAATAATACTCAAAAAGCCACAAAAAAGCTAACAGTTTGCTTGATTTGTGAACTAACGCATGGCATCATCGTTTGTTCGCTCGGTATAAACCATTTCAACCACTGTGGTTGCCGACTCCTTACCTCGCCTTTCTTGTTCGCCCAATGTCCATTTATCGGTTTGTGTGCTTTGAAGCCACGTCCCCATCGACTTTCTAAAAACTTGAACGAATAAACCGTAACGAACGGATAAAAACTGCTCAAATTCACCCGTTATGGTGTCATCCGATAAGGTAATCACACCCTCTTTGAGCATACCGATTTCTTTAAGCGTTTGGCTACTGTCAAAAATCATATATTTCGACCACGAGGCTGCCTCCTGTTCGTGTGGTCGGGTGAAAAACTCGATTTTCAAGTGCGGAAATAGTTCTATAAATGCTTCTTGAATATCTGCGACAGTTTTTGAAAAAGTGAGTAGTAGTTTCATGGTAAATAGTGAATAGTGAAAAATTTGGTTATATTTAGTAGGAAATGAGATAGACGAAATTTTAAAAATTTTGTCTATCTGTAATAGTTATTTGATAATGAGCATTTTATCAATCGTCAAAATGCATAATCAACATAGGTTTATCTATTGAGATAGCTACATTTTGCGTGACGCTGTTGTGCATGAGGTTCTGCCAAAAATTGCGTTTTTTGTTGACAAAAGCCACAAGGTCAATATGATGGTCTGTGGCGTATTTCTGCAATTGATCCACTACATCGCCATTATATATGGTGTGCATTTCAAACGCTACGCGCGGGTCGGAGGTAGTAAATAGCTCGTCCCAAATTGTTTCCATGAGTTTATCATCTGCTAACAGATTTTCGTTAACATGAACAAAATGGATATTTGAGCCTAATAATTCCGCAAAACTGGTGATTTCATGCACTATTTTAGGCACTGTTGAAGCATAATTGGCTGCAAACATGATTCGATTGATAGGTTGCCAAGTCGCATCGCGTGGCACAAGCACAACGGGGCAATGAGCTTTGTTGGCAACATCAAGCGAAACTGTACCAATGATTTTGGAGACAAAATCCTGCAAACCTGTGGTACCCATGACGATTAAATCTACATCTTCGCGGTTCGAATAATGAACGATTTCATCAATCGCATGCCCCGTCAGTATTTTAGATTGTACTTTTGTTTTGACCATCACAGGCGCATCTTCGTCTTTGTTTTCAAGGAAATCGTTCATTGTTTCTATCAATGGCATTTCATCATAGATAGCGATGGACGGAATAGAAACTTCAGAAGCGGTTAAAAAACGCTCTTTAACATGGACGACGGTGATTTCCGCATCCAAGGCTTCTGCCAATATCTGGGCATACCTATAAGCATTACGCGATGTGGCAGAGAAATCGGTTGGAACGACGATATTTTTTATGTTTTTCATAAGCTAAATGATTAGGTGAATAAAAAAGCGGATGAATAAAAAAGTAAGCAGTCAAGGTTGACTGCTTACCCCACCCAAACAACATTTAAAACACTCCTTTTAAGATATGGCGATAACTTTATTCGCTTTTCTCTTTATCATGTAGTTGACTTTCAACTGATTAAGATACAAATCTATACTGAGGGGGGCTTTTAGCAATGATAAAACTTACACAGGCGGATGATGTTTCTCATCGCTATATAGGTACAATATCGGTAGTCGTGCATGAAGTGAGAGTTCTTTTGAGACACTGTGGTGGTTAAACCTTTCCCAAAAATCGCGGTGGTGAGATACGACCACTACTAAATCCACTTCGTTTTTTACACTATAGCCCCAAAGACCCTTCATAACAGATGTTGCATTTATGGCACTGAGCGAATAAGGCAGGTCGGGTGCATATTGATCAATATAATGAATAAAAAAATGACGCGTTGTTTCTTGTAATCCATCATGTGAGTCCGTATCAACATGAACAAAATGCACTTTTGATTGAAAATACTTCGCCCAATCAACGGTTATTCGCAAAGTATTTGGCTTTGCAGATTCCTGCGAAACGCCGTACAAAATATGGCGAATACCTCGAAAAACAGCCTTTTGAGGGACGAGCAAAACAGGACAATGCGCCCCTTGCGACACTTCAACCGAAACACTGCCCAGCAAACGATCGAGCCAATTTTTTTCACCCGAAGTGCCTAAAACAAGCAAATCTACTGAGGGGTCTTTTGAGATTTCGATGAGGCATTCAGCCGCAAAACCCACTTTTACTTCAGTTGTCACGTTTACTTGAGTGGCAACGAGTGTTTCGCTATCAAGGGAATTATTCATCTGTTGGATAAACTCAAGCATCCGATCTTCATTTAGCTTTTGCAAATCTGAGATACTGGGCGTCGCTAATTCTGTCAACTCTGGACGTGCCGTATTGACAAAAATTTGAAAAGCATGAATGACTTTTAAAGACGCTTGGAAATGGCTTGCTAAACGATGGGCATAGTGGTAAGCAATGAGTGACTCATCCGAAAAATCCGTGGCGATAACGATATTTTTAAATGTTATCATAGCTTAAGAATTTAATAGTTAATGGCTGGTAAGTTTGTTATACTAAAACGAAAAGTGAAAAATATAAAATGTTGATTATGAATGATTTGATGCTATTATTTTAGGCAAACCATTTTCAAATGAGTATATTTATTGAGTTGCGTACTCCTTAGTTATTGAATGAAACTAATAAGCTATTAACCAACTTCGTAGTCTTTATCTTTTAATACTTCATTTGATAACGCCATTATTATATCGTATGTTGTAAGAATACCCACTAATTCGTCATTGTCAACAACAGGTAAGGCATGAAAACGATTGACTTTAAAGACTTCTAAGGCAACATTTATGCGATCAGTTGGTTCAAGTTTAGCGAGTTTTTCAGTCATAATTTCTTTAGCCCGATGCACCCGCAGAAGGGTTTCGTTCACAAAACGGTCTTCAAAATGACGACTCAATGCTTTATAATAAATATCAAAATCGTTTTTGCTGATGATACCGATGAGCGTATCGTGGCGCACAACAGGTAAATGGTGGATATTGTTTTTTTGAAAAATATCTTTCACCATACTCAATTCGTCCTCAGGACCAATGGCTATGACTTTTTTTGTCATAATTGTAGAAACGGGTGCTAAAATGTTCATAATCAGTAGTTTTAAATGTGAAAGGATACTTATTTGAATCCGAAGAATGCAAGCATTTAAAGGTTTAGGGAAATTTAAAATCTCCCTAAACACTCTAAAATGTGGGACTTGTAGGAGAACAAGTAAATATTAAAATTTTCTGTTCTA
>JANOAU010000006.1:0-15044 GCA_031411275.1 Saprospiraceae bacterium
GTCGCGCTCGTAATAATGGGCGATGTCCTTGGCATTTGTCTCATTGAGTTGGTCGCGCAAGGTTTGCCGCACCGTCACACCCTTGATGTTCACGATTTCGGGACCCAACAACAGCACCGTTTTTTGTTGCTTGATGTCGGTAGTGAGGTTGCGGAAGCGGCGTTGCCACTCGGGGATGTTGAATTGGTTTTCCATGCTGTTTTTTGTTTTTTAAAACAGTTTCTAAGCCTCACAAGCAAACGATATTCCTCAAAGGGAGGTTATTTAAAAACTCTGTTCGCTAAAATTTGATTAAAGAACTTGTTTTTATTGGTAAAATACTCCCTCTCTTATGAATTCGTAAAAAATAAATGCCACTTTGTAAATGGGTTAGTGAGATAGACTGATTTTCAAAAATGCTTTTTTTTGAAAAAACCAATTGACCTAAACTATTGAAAAGCACTATTTGGAAGTAATATTTCATTTTAAGTTGGAAAATAAATTTTAGAAAATCCTGTAAATCTTAATAATCCAATCAAACTACTGAGGGGGTGAAAAGAGAAGAGTGAAAAGTAGGAGGTGGTGTATTTTCATTGATATTCGTTTTTTGATGTATTAGAATGGTAACAAATGTAGAGAATATTTTTGAATAGGATTTAGGAAATTAGGCGCATTAATAGGATTATTCACGACATGTTAAAATCCTATTAAATGCGCCTAATTTCCTAAATCCTATTTCAATAAAATGCTCCCTCAGTATTCTTTTAGTTTAGTCTTATTTTTAATTATCCACTTCTTCCATATCATCCTCATCTTCTTCAACATCATCTACCACATCGTCGCCCATTTCTTCTTCGACTTCCATCAAATCAGAGGCGAAGCGGTAGCCATAAGGTATGCGAGGCGGTTTAACAGGTTTTCGGATAGGTTGTGGCCCCAATGCGTTACTACCTGTGCGAATGACCCAAAAGTTGCGCCAATGGTCGTATGTTCTTTCTAAATATCTTGATTCCACATAAGCCGAATCTAAAGTGTGAAATCTTTTGCGTTTGTACACTTTTACAATCATGATTTTATCTTCATCTAAATCCCAATGCGCCAATTCTGGGATGCCTCGCATTTCGTATCTACTGCCTTGCCATTTTGGGGTGGTCATGGAGACCCCAAAATACACTTCTTCTTTTGTTTGATTAAAAGACTTGAATACCAACCATGTAGGCGGTTTAGGTTCTCTTTTGACTCTTTTTTTTCTTCTTTTTGCCATGAAATCTAATTTTTAAATGAAAAAACGATTGATTTATTATTGCTTTCACATAAGCGTAAGTATGGAAAATCGTTGCCGAATGAGTATGCAATTATTGTTGATATAGATTCATGACAAATATAATATAAATTTTATTATTGAATAAGTGAATAAGGTTATTTATTTGAAGTGAGGGGGTACGAACGAATAGTATTTGTTAAACTACGTTCCCATCTGTCGCATTTCTGGCAGTTTTAATGACTTTCACCGTTTTTGCTCTCAACAATTCCCAATCAGATTGTACGGCTGTCCACTGCGGATCATTGTTTGCTATCACTTCCAAAAGCGTATCAATGAAGACATCAAAATGATTGAGTGTATAACTTTGATGCTGTTTATTAGTCATTAAAGCATGAAGTAAAGATTGTTTTTGGTCGATATCAATTAATAAATCAACCCCCATTTGTAACATAGCAAATTGCCTTTTGGGGTTTTGGAAATCAGCTTGAATATTTGGTAGCCTTTCAAATAACAAAATATAAAAATCACTAATCAACAGTCTGTTTTTTGCCAAACACCGCCGATAACTGTCTCGAACACTGCTGGTAACATCCATTTTTTTTGTTCGATGTGTATAAGAATGCAAGGCAACAACGACTTCATGTAAGTTTGCAAATCGCTTTGCTGGATCTTCATTGAGTAATTTCCTTAGAATCTGACCCAAAGCACCCGACGGGAAGACCGATAACTTAGCCGCACGATAGTGTTTATCAGAGCTAAATTTATGCCTGTTTTTAATAATATCAATCACAGATTTTCCTTCAAATAACTCATTGCCTGTCAGTATTTTATAAGCAACTAAGCCTAAGGAGTATTGGTCTGAAATACACATATCATTGAGTGAAAAAGGTTCGCCATCGCTTTGCAAAAGTTCTGGACTGCCATAGAAACACACGTCTTGGTAACGAGAAAACGTCTTTTCCTCTTTATTAACTTTATTAAAATCGAACGGAGAAATCATGGCATTCAATTCTTCATCAATAAATACTTTGGATGGGCGCACGTTGGTATGTAAAATGCCTTTATGTCGCATATAATCTAAGGCATCGGCTAATTGATACAACCAATCTACGGCTTGGGCAACGGGACGTGACCCCGTTCTATTTAAGGCTTTAGCTAAGTTTTCACCATGTACAAATTCTGTTATTACAAAAAAAGGAAAACTGTTCAATTCATGGTCAAGCAGTTTAACAATATTGCGATGCCTCAATTCCGTAATACGAATAAAATCTTCTTTTGTATTAGCAGATAATTCAGGGTTTTTGAGGACTAAAGCAATGGCATCTTGACCTGTATGGGCTTTTTTCAATTTAAAAATGATGGAAGAATTCCCATCTTTTAGTTGAGTCTGGATGAGGTATTGCCTATCCGTTACTCGGGGTTCTAAGGCTTTCAGAATGATATCATCTCTACTTTTTATCTTTTCAAAAAACTCTTTACTGTCACCTACGCCGAAGAAATTAGACAGTTGACTTCTAAACGCCCTAATTTCATCAATAAAACTCAATGTTATGCGGTTGCGTTCAATATCGCCATCTCGGGTGAGGGTGCCTGCATTATATTCTTTTTGCAAAAATGCTGTTCGTGCTTGAGTTTGAAGCAAATCTTCTTTCTTTTCATTGCAAAATGATAAAAAATCATTAAAACGTTTTTGAGCATCCATCAAGCGGGCTTCCGCTATGAGTGTTTCAATATTTTTTTCTCCTTCGAACATGACAGTTTGTTTTTGATTGTTTTGAGTAGGTGTGAGTATGAAGTAGTGAGATTTAAAATAAGTGATTGATAATCAACAATCTATGAGTCTCAATACACACCCCTGCTTACTAAATACTTGTAATGAGATTAGACCCTCGGTTTATTCAATATTATAAGTAGATGAACAGCAATAAACGGGAAATATATTTAACCCAAGTATGTGATAATCAACCTCTTACATTATTCGTCGTTCATCATTTATCATTCATCATTACTTATCTGTTAATGATTGAATAATTATTGTACAAATATACCCTAAAATCAAACAAAAAAAGCGACACCATACTGAGGGGTCGCTTTTTTTTAACAAAATCTATTTTTCTACAATTATTTTTGCACGGTCACTTTCTCAGTTGCGGTCACGCCGTCAACCGATAAACGTACCATGTAAATCCCATTCGGTAAATCGGTATTGATTTCTTCTTGATAACTTCCCGCAGCACGTTGTTGGAGGGTAGAACCTGCCATCTTTTGACCTGCCATATTATAAACTTCCCACATCACGGCACTGTGTTTACGGAGGGTGTAACCGATAAAAGTTCGCTGCGCTACTGAAGGGTTCGGATAGACACTAAATTGATTAACTAAATCTGTAAACTCCTGTGTACCAACTGTTCCAGCAATATATCCCATTGGTGGACGCGGTTGTTTGACGGATGTATAGATGTGGTATTCGCCTGGCAACATAGTGATTAAAGTCTGGGTATTGATCACATTGAGGCTATCGCCAGACAAATAATCGTACCATTTGCCTGTGTTCGGAAAGTTTGGATTGACGGTTGCAGCAGCCAAGTCAAAATTACCCAAAACGACGACTTTCATCGAAGGGTCGTTGAGCAATTGGAAGCTACGGGTACTCCCCGGGTTCAATCCATTTTCATCGTAATTGATGTTTTTGAAAACGGGTTGTGTGGTTCTTAAATAAATCAAATTGGCAGTGACATTGTAGAGGCGGCGGCGATCGGCTTCAGTAAAATAGTTCCAAAGTATGGGTTTATTGCCAATGCGTCCGTTTTGATTGATGGAAATATCATACCCTACTTCGCCAAATTGCCACAACATTTTAGGTCCGGGAATGGTATAAAAGAAAGCAGAAACCAATTCTTGACGGCGCAAAGCAGTTTTTAATGTTTTGATATTATAGCTGCCCAAAGACTTACCTTCTTGTAGATTGCGGAACATCAGGCGTTCTTCATCATGACTTTCCATATAGGCTATGTGAGCATCGTGAAGCATCGGCGTTGTCCAACCTCGATATCTTGCGGATGCAAAAGAAAGCGTGAAAGTGGTGTTACCAATAGCGTGTTGTGCATATCTATCATTAAAATTAGCCCAAACCATCATCCCTGCTTCTGCCATTTCTGTTTCTTCTTGATTTTGACCAAAAAATTCCATGATTGAATAGGCCCCAGGTGTCGTTGCTTGAACGACAGAATGATAATGTTTCATAATAGCCACACGGCTGGCATCATAACGACTGATACAGCCTTCATCGGTTTGGCTGCCGCCACAATTTGCATTTTGTGTCATGCCTTTTACCAAGTCAAAACGGAAGCCGTCGAGGTTGTATTCCTTCAACAAAAATGCTAAACAACGATCAACATACGCCTTGGTGAAAGCACTTTCATGGTTCATATCATAGCCGACATTGTAAGGATGTTTGGCATCAGTATTGAGCCACGGATTGTCTGCTGCTGGTTTGCCACCATCGAGATATAAAGCAGAAAGGGTTGAGCCGCCCCAAACGTGGTTAAAAACTACGTCTACAATGACTGCAATACCGTTTTGATGGCATAAATCAATAAACTGCTTGAACTTTTCAGGTGTACCATAGTATTTGTCTAACGCCATGTGAAAAGTCGGATTGTAGCCCCAACTTTCGTTGTTGTCGAATTCATTGACAGGCATTAACTCGATGGCGTTGATGCCTAAATTTTTGAAATATTGAATGGTATCAATTAATGTTTGATAGTTATGTTTAGCGACAAAATCACGTGTCAGAAGTTCATATATCACTAAATTACCTTTTGCAGGACGTTGAAAATTAGGCACTTGCCAATTGTAATCGGCTTTACCGGGTGTAATGACCGAGACATACCCTGTGGTCTTTCCAGTTGGATAAGGTGTAGGATTTGGATAGGTTTCGGCAGGAATATTTTTGTCATTATTGGGGTCAAGCACCAAAATACTGAGGGGGTCGGCGACACGCAAACTGCCGTCCACGATGTATTGATAGGTATAGGTTTGACCTTTTGTCACGCCCCCGATTTTGACCCACCAAGTGTTACCATCTACTGATTTATTCATCAAATATTTAGTGTCAATAAGGTAATCATTGAAGCTGCCAATGACAAAAACATTTTGTTTTCGTGGTGCTTGTAACAAAAACGTGATGGAATCACCTGCAGCATTGACATTCGCACCTAATGCCAGTCCTGTGGGTGGGTTAGCAACGGTAATGGTCGGTACAATCACATAAGAAAAAATAGCGGAATCAGATATACCATTTGCCGTTGCTTTGAACACGACTCTATGAGACCCATCTGCATTGGGCGCAGTGATGTTTGTAATGAGTTCTTTTGTATTAGATGCTGTAGCTATTTGTATGCCGTTGTCAGTCAATGTCAACGTTGAAAGTTGTGATGCTGCACCGTTGAAAGCAATGGTGGCGTTGCGTTGTGCAAACTGCGAAGATACTGAGGGGGTGACAATGCGGGTTCGCAAGGGCGAGTTCGGTTGAATGACATCATTATAAAAAATATCGGCACCGCCGACACCTCTCCCTGATATCGTATTGGTCGTTGTACCGTTGTGAAACACAAAAGACACCGCCGTAATTGGTTCACCTGCGGGAACACCATAGGCTTGACGGATTGAAGGGCTTAATGTGAATTTATAAGTGCCGTCGGCTTGGCGTGTCAATTTGCGAGCAGGCAGTTGTGCGCCCCACGTGGCATTGACATACTGCCAAGCACCTGCGCTTGTTGTTACGCCTGTATGTGCATAAATGTCGCCTGTCCAATTGGCTAAACCCCGGTCTCCTTCTTGGGGGTTAAAAGTGACTGTAACGGGTTCGTCTGCCGTTGGAAAAACGGGACTGAAATAGACTTGTGCAGTCATTTGAGTTATAAAAGCGGCGAGGGCAACTGCTGTGCCATAGATTCTTCTTTTCATACGTCTTGTTGTTTAAGTTAAAAATTACCACCCATTGATGCTGGGTAACACAAAAATAATAAAATTGATGTGGTTGTAGGATACCACTTTTGGAGAATGGACAAATTTTTAGGTTAAAATATTGAAAATCAATTATTTATAATTAAAAACTTAATGTACCACTTTATGAAAAGTAAGTTTTTATTATTTCATGAATCCTTCTGCTAACCAAGCCGCAATGGCTTGACGGTTGTTTTTAACCATGATGCGTTTGCGGTCAAATTCGTTGCGCAGGTTGCCTAATTCGACATAAACGGTGTTCGGTTTACATTCTCTCAACATGTGTAAATCACGCGTTGTGAGCGTGCCTTTATAGTTTCTATATTTTTTGTATCTACTTTCGAGTGTTTGTTGCATAGTTTTGGCAATTCTGTAACTGGTATGATTGCCGCTTTGATAATATAAAAAGGTATCGGTTTGCTCCGATTTACCTCTTGAATCCACGTGAATGACAATAAGACGCTGGTCTACGATACCCAGTTTGCTGTATTTGTCATAAATGACATTTATGGCACCCGAGCGTTGATTTAGTCTTGGTTTGTGGGCAACAGGCACTTTGAGATCAGGATAAGTCCGTTCATCTGAATCACAAAGCAAGAAGTCACCATCTCGAATGCCATCGTTGTTGTCTCTATTGATAATATAGACGGTTGCGCCGTGCGTAATGAGTTCCCAAGCTACCCGTAAACTGACATCGTAGGCATATTCGTCTTCACAAAGGGAACGACCATTTAATTTTGTCATCGCTCCAGGATCTGGACCGCCATGACCCCCTTCGACATAAAATATTCTGCCTTTTAACTTTTTATCCAATAGTGGAACTTCTTGATATTTTCTGCCAAAAATAGCATAGGTACGTGTGGCAACACCGCGTACTTTTTCAGAACCTTCAACAAAGACAAGTTCATTGTCGGTTTTACTTTTTTTACGGCTATCCAAACAGTTCTCAATGTGGTGGGGTACAAACAATAATAGGCTTTGTTGATAGCTTAGTTGTCTGACTCCTTTCTTTTGTAAATCAACATTATACGATTGAATTAATTTTGCCAAATCTAAATCTGTATTGCCGATTGAGGAGCGGATACTTTTGCCATTGTAATTATAAATCCATATTGGTAAATTATAAATTTGGTTTTTACTGAGGGCAGTGATTTTGGGCGATAGATTGTTTATTTTGCGAAATTGCTCAACATTACAATCGTATTCATTGAGTAAATATTTGGACAATAACTCGTCAATTGTCATCGCACGTTCCAATTTGACGTTGAGGTATTGGCGTGAGGGTTTGTCCTGTAGACTACTGAGGGGTAGCATCAAGGTTAGCAAAAGAAGGGCTTTGACCGTATTTTCAAGTATATATCGCATGATGGGTAAAAAAAGTAAAAATTTGTGTCCCTACAAAATTAAAAAAGGTTTGCACAACTTTGCCGTTCTGCAAACCTTTTTTTAGAAGTTTATTAAAGTGTTAGTCCACAACTTTATAATCTGAACCGCTTCGTTGAACCACTTTGGCATCTTTGTAACCCGTTGCTTGTACTTTATGCTTCATGGCTTTTGCTTCTTTAAGCGTTTGGAAACCGTCCATGATGAAAATTGTAAAGTCACCGTCTTTGTATTTGTCAATTTTCCACAATTGAGCTACTTTAGAATCGTCAAACCATTCAGGTTTTTTCATGGCTGCAATGCGTATTTTGAACGTTTTATCTTCTACAACCACTGCTTTTTTAGTAGGAGCAACCACATTATAAGGAGGTGGGATTGTCTCTTTTGGCTTAGGCGGCACTGGCACATAGACGGGTTTAGCAGGTTCACCACTTTTAGCTTTCACGTTATCAACCGATGCAATGGTTTGTATGGCTTTAGGAATGGGGACAAATATATTCTCCGCAATGGCTTGCTCATTTTTTTCTGTAACTATGAATATGCCTTTGTATCCCAATTTTGCTGCCTTTTTTGAAGCTGCAACGGCTTCATCTCTTGTTTTGAAAATGCCCAAACGTATTTTTTTGAGATTGTTTTCGGGTACAGTATAAATATTACCTTCCTTTCTCAAATCATCATATTTGCTCAAACTAACAACGCTTTTAAGACTCAACACAGCAATTTGAACAGAATAGACCGTTGGGACTTTTGATATTTCAACATTTTGCGTTTTAACTTCTTCACTTTTCTGTACAGAAGTAGGCACGACCCTTATACTGTACTCAGGCAGGATATCTTTTTGAGTTGATGCCGTTTGAGTCGTATTAGAGGGTGCAATAGAGTTGTTTAAAGCAATTTTATCGCTTACAGCAGACGGTCTCAAAGCAAATTCCCCTAAATAACGTGCTTTCGCTTCGTTGGCTTTCACAAATTTTTGAGCAATGACAAACCCTTCTTTTGAAAAAGTTAACAGAATAGCAGCATTTAAGGACATCGGAAACTTAAACTTACCTTTAACATCTGTCGTTGTTTCTGACTGCGAATTATTAGTTTGATTGTTCAATCGAACCACAACACCTTCCAGTGGCTCACCCGTTGCCCCATCTGTGACCATAGCAGAATATTCTGGAACAGTGGACATTTGAGTGGGCACATCTCTTTGCAGGGCGACTTCAACCACCCGCGAAGTGTTAGAAAAAGAGGGGTCAATTTTTAGATTTTGAGGTTTAAAACCTGCTTTTGAGATTTCAAGTGTTAATGATTTTCTATCTGATAAATTAGCTAAATAGTTGCCGCCTTTAAGTTGCGCCACATTCGCAGCATTGCCTTGGAGAACTCTGATTTTTGCATCTTTCAAAGGAATACCATTGTCTAAAATGACAATATTAGCCGTTTCACCGTTTGTTGTTACCTTATAAATATCGGTTTTGCCCTTGCTACCTTTGCGATTTGTTACAAAAAAGCCTGTTGATACTGAGGGGTCAAATATGAAATTGAAATCATCACCAGATGAATTGACACCCGTACCCAAGTTAACAATATCATTGCCTTGAACTTTAAAAATATCATAACCACCAAAGCCAAAATGCCAATCTGATGAGAAGAATAAGGTCATGCCATCAAAAAAAGGCGTTATTTCATCGCCTTGCGAATTGATAGTTGCACCTAAATTTTTAGGTTCGCTCCAAAGGTTGCCTCTTTTATCACATTTGTAAATGTCAAAGCCACCATATCCACCATTTCGATTGGATGCAAAATAAATGGTATTACCATCAGGTGAAAAGCAAGGAAAGCCGGTTGTACCATTGTTATAAGGAAAAGGACGAGCATTGAGCCAATTTCCATCTGCATCCACATCTGCTAAAAAGAGGCTCATTTCAAGACCGCCATTTGAGCTAATGCGTTCATCGTCAGCGATATTGTTACGCATGAAAGCAACCATTTTGCCATCGGCTGTAAAGGATGGATTGCTTTCGTTGTAGGTATTTTTTAAATCTGATTTCAAAAAACGAATCGAAAAAGGTTTTCTTGAAACGCCTTCAATCGGAGCAATAAATAGCTGATTGGCTTCGCCATTAATAAGATCGTTTTTTTGTCCATTGTTTTGACTCCGCTTAAAATCAGTACGGGTGGATGACCAAATCAATTGATCTTTCCATATAGCGACACCGAAATTGGCTGTCGTTGTGCTGATTTTAGAGAGGGGTTCAACAGTGTAATCTGAAGCGATTTCACTATTGCTGCGCGCATATTGACTGGCTTTAATGAACTGATTGGCAACGGCTGGGTTGGTATTCCGATATACATTAAATTGTTGCTCGGCAGCTTCATACTGCCCTAACATCATCAACACACGACCATAAGCCAAGTAATCTTCAGCTCTTGCTCGTCCACTCCGGATAGCTTGAGCGTATTGATTAGCCGCTTTGGGGAGTTTGTTGAGGTGCAAATAAGAATCCGCCAAGCGGAGCGAAACGGCTAATTGGTCAGGATTTTGAGCTAAAACAGTTTCATAACTCTGTGCAGCCATGCGATAAGCATGTAATTCATATTGTTTATCAGCTTTTTCGATGAGCGTTTGACCGAATGCTGAGGTGCAAACGACGAGAAACGCCGCAGGCAAGATGGTTTTAAATAACATAGCGTCTCAATTTAGTGTGATAAAAAATAAAATAATACGTAACTCTGATACAAGTTACCTGTTGTTTGTTATTTTTGATTTTTTTGAAATTCAACAACAAAAGTATTTTTTAATGTATTGATAATCAAATTTTTATTTCAAAACAAGACATATTTGTATGAAAATATTCGATTGCCTATCTAAATACCGTTGAAATAATCATCAGTAGTGCATTTGGGGAATGTGACAGAACTATTTCCAAACAAAGTTCAGTTTGTATCACCTCTTGTTTTGACGTAAACATCTCTATTTTGTAACCCTTAAACGCATTATCAAGGGTTGTTAGGTTAACTTTAACGTTTTATTTAGATAAATCAGGTGTTTTGCTTAAGTAAAACAACAAAGTATCTTCACCAACGAATGGGAAGATACTTTGTTAGACAAAAATGAAAAATGAAATGCTGTTTTTTTGATGCACTATTTTCTTGAAATAACTACCCAAAATTGCTTGAAATAAAGTTTTGTAGCTCTCCAATGGTCGCTTTTTGCTTTTCTACTGTCGCTTGAATAACGTCAATGAGCGAAATAATACCCACCAAAACGCCATTTTCAAAGACAGGTAGATAGCGCACATTGTGTTCAACCATCAATGCCATACAACTTTCGTGGCTGTCGCTTGGTTTTATATGAGGTATATTTGTTGACATAATATCACCCGCTACTGTTTCGCTTGAATGTTTATTTTGTAGAATGACTTTTCTGGCATAATCACGTTCGGTTAAAATTCCGAGGTAAACGCCGTCTTCCATGACGACAACAGAGCCAATGTTTTTGGAAGCCATAATCCGAAGTGCTTCAAAAACACTTGTTTTAGGCGTTATGGACATGACGCCACGAGGTTTTTGTTGTAATATTGTAGCAACTGAACTCATACTTTGCGTATTTTAGTTTTGATGAAAAAATTGGTCTTTTCTAATTTTCGGTGCAAAATATTGCAATATATCTGTACTTCAAAATATTATTTGTATAATTTCTTTTTTTTTAAAAGGACGTTCTTGTTCAAGCACAGACACTTCGACATCTTTTTATTCAACCATGAATGCTTAAAACAAAAATAATAATAATTTTGTGAAAAATAAAATGGTTAAAAAGATAATTCAACCATCCGACCCACCTAAGACGACTGAGGGGGTTGATTTTTATATTGAAAACGGACTATACGTTTTTACTGAAAAGTTTTTACGCGAACGCGGTTACTGCTGTCAAAACGGTTGCCGCCATTGTCCTTATCATTTTAAAAAAGATAAAACTCCGTAAAACCTTTCTAAATTTGCGCTGTTTTTGACAGGTGAAGATCATTCACCATTAAAAGATTCACCATTCACCATTAAATCATTCACCATTAAACAAATATGTTGAACATTAAAACATTGGGCGAATTAAAAGCCTCGGGCTATCAACCAAAAAGTATCAAACAAGAATTACGTGACAACCTCATCAAAAAACTTAAAAAGAAAGATGAAACCTTTCCAGGTATTCTTGGCTTTGAAAACACGGTTATACCAGATTTAGAAAGAGCCATTTTGAGTCGCCATTCTATACTGTTTTTGGGATTACGAGGACAAGCTAAAACCCGTTTGGCACGTCAAATGGTCAATTTACTTGATACGTATGTGCCTATCGTTGAGGGCAGTGAATTGAATGATGACCCGATGCACCCCCTCAGTATTTTTGCTAAAAACTTGATTGCAGTGAAGGGTGACGCTACGCCTATAACATGGATGCACCGCAGCGATCGTTATGTTGAAAAATTGGCAACGCCCGACGTCAGTGTTGCGGATTTGATAGGCGACGTTGACCCTATATTGGCTGCCAATTTGAAATTACCGTACAGCGATGAGCGGGTTATCCACTTCGGTCTTGTGCCGCGCGCCAATCGTTGCATCTTTGTTATCAATGAGTTACCTGATTTGCAAGCCCGTATTCAGGTCTCTCTGTTCAATATTTTGCAGGAAGGTGATATACAAATTCGAGGTTTTAAACTCCGTTTGCCGCTCGATGTTGAGTTTGTTTTTACCGCCAATCCAGAAGACTACACCAATCGCGGTTCTATCATCACGCCTTTGAAAGACCGCATACAATCTCAAATATTGACCCACTATCCTGAAGATACCGACGTAGCAAGAGCCATTACAGAGCAAGAATCGAAGCCTACTGACACACAAAAAGCGGCGATTCATATCCCCTCAGTATTGCGGGACCTATTAGAAGCTATTTCGTTTCAAGCCCGTGAATCAGAATATGTGGACTCTAAAAGCGGCGTTTCTGCACGTTTATCTATTACAGCCCTTGAAAACCTCTATTCTACTGCTGAAAGGCGTATGATTTTGAATGATGAAAAAAGCACCACAGCGCGCATCACCGATTTTTGGGGCATCGTTCCCGCCATTACTGGCAAAGTTGAGTTAGTCTATGAAGGTGAGCAAGAAGGTCCTTATAATGTGGCCATGCACTTGTTCAGCAGTGCCATTCGTTCCGTCTTTTTAGAATATTTTACCAATCCAGAAGACTTGAAACGCAAAAGCGATAAAGACCCTTTTGGCACCATTCGCGCATGGTTCAGTGGCGGCAATGTCACCGAATTGTTGAATAATGCCACTGATAAAGATTTCCGAAAAGCCCTCGACAAAGTGCAAGGTCTAAAAAGACTCGTTGAAGATTCTAAAGTGGACAAAGTAGAAATCTATGCCTTTATGGAATTGGCATTGCATGGTTTAGCTGAATTTCAAGTGGTCAATAAAGAAATGCTCGAAACCTCTTTTTCCTTTGGCGATTTGCTGTCGGGTATGTTAGATGATTTTGGAGTGAATTAATTGCATTCTTTTGTGTCATTCTGAACAAAGTGAAAGAATCTAAAAATTATTAAAATACCGCTTCTTTCACTTTGTTTGGAATGATAATACCAAATAATATTCTTAATAAATAAAAACGTTTTTTATTGATTAAGAATATTATTTTTTTATTAAATTAAAATTGTGAATAAAATTTTGTTTTATTTTTTTTCTTATTTTGTTAACAACAATAACCATTCTTTCTCAACAAGTAGTTTTGTATCAGTAATTTCTGCTCTCATATCTTCTTTAATAGTACTTATCGCTAAATTAGATTTATAAATCTTTTCTAAAAACCTAAAAAAATTAGCATACGCTTCTTTGTGATAGCCAATATCTTTCTGGCGATAAATATAGACTTTTGAGCTTTCAATGTGTGATTCTAAAGCCGACATTTCATTAAAATCAAAGTAAATTCTTGCTAATAAACGTCTTGCATCCAGATTAAATAGTGTTTCTTTTAAATTGACTTCTTGCAATAAAGTCATAGCTGTTGCATAATCCTTTTTTCTAAAATGGAAAATGGCTAAATTGTATTTGTAAATATTATCTCGTTCTTTTTCTGGTAAAAAAGGTTTAAAATCATTCAGAAAGTTTTCTGCCCAATCGAAATCTTCTATTTTTAGAGCTAATTGTAAAGTGTTTTTATAATCATAAGGCGAAAGTATACCGTTATCAAAGAAAATTTGATTGTCGAAACCCCAACGATATAATATGATTGCTTCTCTCGTATAGTTAAGTTCACCTCTATTTTGCCGACGAATAGCAAAGTTAATAGCAACCGTTAAAAGGTCTCTTAACTCAGTTTCTGAAAATAATTTTTGGTTTTCAGTAATTTCGTTTTTCAATTTCTGAAAATATAACCCCTCAGTATCTTCACCACTTTGGGTCTTGAAAGCATAGAAATGAGCCGCTATGGCAGGAATATCAATATGATTTTCAGCTAAATTTAAAATAGATTCAAGTAAAGGTTGTTCATAATTCTTCTTGGCAATACTTTGATGTGCTGAAAGGCCATAGGCTAACTTTAATATTTCTGCAATGGTGTAGAAATGAAAATCATTTGTCATTTCTTGCAATTCAAAATCACCGCTGCGCTTCAAACGATGCCTTGCTTCAAATTCTTCCGAACGAATGCGATAACTGTGAAAATGATATTCTGCATTGCGCAAAGGTTGATTTTCAATGTATTTTTTGGCATCAGCCAATGTTTTTTCATAAGTTTTCTCTGCACCTCTATTTCTCAAAGCCTTGTTTAAAAAATGGTTATACTGAGGGGTATCCTGTTCTAACTCATTGATAGCCAAATACTTTTGGATAATTTGAGTTAAATAAGACATAGGGTAGTAAAACATATCTACATCAAACTTTTGCTTTTTATAGACGTGTGCAAAGGCTTTTTCTTTTGCCATTTTGGGTGCGCCGCCTGTATCAAGGTATTTGTCAATATAATCAAAAAGGGTAATCACGTCTTCGCGATTATTGAAATAAGGGGAACGCACAAATTTACGCAACTGCCGTCGATCGTTGCGGTCTAAACTTTTGAACAGATGAATAAGGGTGGAATTATACATTTATATTGTTTTATAAAAAATATTTTAAAAAAATACCCCCTCAGTAGAAGACGATTTAGGGATGAAAATTTCGATAAAATTACAGGTAAATAACTGATAATCACTGATTTAATAAAAAAAATGTTTCGGGAAATGCCTAAAACTGTAATTGTAGATTCAGAAATGAATCCTCACTTTTGTATTATCAAAATAAGAATTGGTAAAAAGTACATGAAACATATTGCCCTATACATATTGACTTTGGTTTTGTTGACCATTAACAGCACAAGTCTTGCAGCCCAAGGTTG
>JANOAU010000007.1:0-1687 GCA_031411275.1 Saprospiraceae bacterium
TTTGACGATTGATATTGATGCCCTGCCTTTGGATGATAAAAAGACGTACGAACTCTATCAAAAAGGGGAAACAAATGCCACTTTTCAGTTTGAAAGTCCGGGTATGCAGAAGCATTTACGGGATTTGAAACCTGATAAATTTGCGGATTTGATAGCCATGAATGCCTTGTATCGTCCAGGTCCGATTCAGTATATTCCCAATTTTATCAATAGAAAGCATGGGCGCGAGAAGGTAGTTTATGACCTCCCTGCGATGGAAGAGTATTTGAAAGAAACGTACGGAATATGCGTTTATCAAGAACAAATCATGCTTTTATCTCAAAAATTAGCCAATTTTTCAAAGGGCGATGCCGATGTTTTGAGAAAAGCAATGGGTAAAAAGCAGATTTCAGTATTGAATAAAATGAAAGCGCAATTTTTTGACGGCTGTTCTAAAAATGGACACCCCCTCAGTATTTGCGAAAAAGTTTGGACGGATTGGGAGGCTTTTGCACAATATGCTTTCAATAAATCGCACTCGACTTGCTATGCTTTTGTAGCCTATCAAACGGCATATTTAAAGGCGCATTATCCAGGCGAATATATGGCGGCAGTGCTTTCGAACAACCAATCGAATATTGATAAAATCACATTTTTTATGGAAGAATGTCGCTCAGCGAATATTCCAGTGAAAGGTCCTGACGTGAATGAATCGGATGTGAAATTTACGGTGAATAAAAAAGGGGACGTTCGTTTTGCTTTGTCGGCTATTAAAGGCGTAGGCGAAGCGGCGGTAGAAAGTCTTGTTGAAGAACGGAAAAAAGGTGGTGCATTTAAAGATATTTATGATTTTATACGCCGTTTGAATCTTCGGACTGTGAATAAAAAAGTGATTGAAAGTCTTGCGCAAGCGGGTGGATTCGATGGTTTTGGCATCACTCGCGCAGCATTTTTTGCACCGTCTGACAAGCACGATACTTTTATTGAACACCTCTTGAAATATGGTGCGGGCTATCAATCGCAATCATCGTCCGCAAGCACGTCGCTTTTCGGCGATACGGCTGACAGCGTGATGATGACGACCCCCTCAGTACCAAAGGTGGATGAATGGAATTTGATTCAAAAATTGAATTATGAGAAGGATTGTGTCGGCATTTATTTGACAGGACACCCGTTAGATGATTATAAAATTGAAACAGGTTTTGCGAATATGACGCTTGATAGGGCGAATGAATTTAAAAATCAGCGCATTAAAATAGCCGCTTTTGTTTCAGCAGTCAATCATCGAGTTTCTAAAAAAGGAACAGGTTTTGGCATTTTTACCATTCAAGATTATAAGGGTTCCCTTGAATTTGCTCTATTTAGTGAAGATTATGCGCGTTTTAGCCCTATTTTGCAGCCAGGCATTTCAGTTTATATAGAAGGGGATATGAAACCTAAATGGAATTCAACAGAAGATTTTGAACTTAAAATCAAAGAGGTAAAGCAGTTAGCGAGTATAGGAGAAAGCTTGACTGAAAGCATTACATTGATGATTCCGATTGAAGAAATCTCAAACGCGATGATTAACAATTTGGATGACCTTTGTAAAAAACACAAGGGTAAACATAAACTCAAAATGAATTTTATAGACAGCACCAATCGCCAAACGCTGAATCTTTTTTCGCCAGATAAAAAAGTGAATGTGGATTCGGATTTTATAGCAGCG
>JANOAU010000008.1:0-14625 GCA_031411275.1 Saprospiraceae bacterium
CGGATTCGTGTGAATAACGTTGTCCTTGAAGCCGACGAGAGTCAGCTATTTCTCTTAAAAATTCAAACAGATTGTATGGCATCTTTTACCATTTTTTTGTCAAAGAACGTCTTTTTTTTAGAACTAATCAACCCTGGGGGCAACCTTTACGGTTGCCCTCGTATGTAAAAGATTGTTTTTCAATAAAAAATCATCATTCACCAAGGGCAACCGTAAAGGTTGCCCCTACCATTTCGACCATGTTATTATTTACTCGTTATTTATCCCATAAAACACTCTCCGTTGGCATATACGCCCCAATCAATTCCAATAACTCAATGGCATTGAGACACCACTGCGCCGTACTATTGGTTGAAACATTGGGAATTTCACGCAACGGGCGCAAAACCGTAGGTGTTTGCACTTGTTTTGAGGCAAAAGGCGCACCGTCACGATAGAATTTAGGCGACAGAAAGATGTCCCACGCTTTTTTTGCTGCCGTTACATCATTCGTTTGCTGTGCATAATACGCAGGTAAGCGGGTAAAATGCTGCGACAAATCGCCCAACTGTACAGATTGCTGGAAAACCTTTTCCGTTTCCTCCTTCGGCGCACCATAGAGTTTACAAAACTGTATATATAAACGTGTCCAATCGGCATCTTTGAGGTAACGACTCAATTCAAACGCCACTTCTGGACCGCCCATCAACACACTCAAATGCGATTGCCCAATGTCTTTGGGGTTTAGTTGAAACATCTCCCCCGTTTTAGGGTCATACCCAAATGCCCCTTCTTTGCCCGAAAAGAAACCATAAGGCATTTTTGCAAAACTTTTGACCCCCCTCAGTATTTTGTCCTTCCAAACAGGATTTCCTGTCCGCTCCCACTCCGTCATCCAGTTCCCGACCATCGCAAACCAATCAGGACCCACGCGCGCATGAGTGGGGTAAGCAGATTTTGGTAAAATCAAACGCAAAGGGTCTGTTTTCAACAAAGCTTCATCGGCATTTACGACTTCTTTCATCAATTCCCCTGTCCTTTCATCTGTTGTCAAATAATAAAGAAACCGCTTCAAAGCCGCTTGTGCTATCCGAATCTCTTTCGCACCATCGCCCCAATGCCGTACATTGTGCCGAGACCCCAAACCCGCAAACCGACCCAAATGATAGACATCCACCTCGCTCGTATGCCGTGTCATCGCCTCCGCCATCCGAAAAATATCGGCACGACCTGTCCTCAAAAAGCTGTACCACAACCACATATCGGGCATTAACTCCGTATTTGCCCATGCAAAGCCGCCAATATCGTAACGCCACGCATGACGCATATTGTCATATGTGTGCATTACATCGCCATAGTTCCAGAAGCCGTACCAATGCTGTTGTTCCACTTCATTTTGATAAAAAGAAAACGCTGAATCCAATTGATTTTCAATCCATTCCCGCCCTTTGGTTGTCCGATTGGGCAAACTCCACACCCCAAACGCTCCTGCATCGTGCAAATACTGAGGGGTCGCTACAAGCAACGGCGGATTATTAGACACTTGTGCTGCTTGATTCAGTTGTTCATTCGATGGTACCTCGGCATAAAAACCGAGCGTCAATTCACTTGTCCGTGCTACGCCTTTTGGTGTTGCAAAACCAGGCTGCACATCCTCATAAGCTGCTTCTAAGCCATGCCCAAAAGCCAAAGTATCGTAGTTCCGCATATCCATCGCTTCGCCAAAAGGCGACCACAACCACCCCCTCAGTATAGACGCCTCCGAAGCCGCATTTTTGACCTCCAAAGCCGCAGGGAAGGCTTGCCAGAAATCCCTAATGCTCAAAGACAAGCCGCCCGACACATCACCCACAAACGCTAAGCCCAAAGACCGTTTGCCACCATTGACATCAATCCAAGCCCCCTTGTCGTGTGTCCTTTTTTGAATAGAAAAACCATCCGCTGTGTTTTGTGTTAAGCGGAAGTCACGCCACACCGCCCAGTCTTTGATGAGGTCTTTTCCCTTTTGGTCGTATTTATCGGTGTTGGACACTCGTTTCCCTAAGATTTGGTCTTCATACACATTCTTTTTATCCAAAAGCAACTGCCTTCGCCCTGTTAACGGCTGAATCGGTTCAGACCAAATGCCACCTTCGCCCGCTGTCTCGCCGCCAAAGCGCACATGCCGATTCAAAACCTCCTCGCGCATAGGCACATCGAACTGCCAACCAAAACCTTTTATGAAATCCGTTTCCGCTTTGCCATCATATATTAATGTTTGAACAATCCGCACATTCTCAACACCTGCATAAAAATACAATCGGACAATGAAGGGCAGCCATTCTCGCTGTCTATTCGACAATTTACCTTCAATACGGACAACTGTTTTGACATCGCCTTTTTGTTCAATCGTTACTTGTTGAATCTGACTTTTAAAAGTCTCTTTCTTCATTTCTGTTAAGAAATCATCATCAGGCGCATTTTGCCAAAGACAAGTCAAATGCCCCCCCTTACCAATGATTTTATCATTCATGGTCAATGAATCAAGTAAAACAGAGCCATTTTTAGGGATTTTGCACCCCATTCTACCATTTTTGATAGTTATACGGAGGGGTGTCTCTTTCACTTCAATACTTTCCCGTTTGGGGTTGTCGGCTTTTCCCACACTTAATTCAAAAGCCTTTTCTCCACCTTCGGCAACCGTTGCCAAACCCAGCCATTTCAAAGAGCCATCATCCCAATAGGCGTTTGTCCACGTCTGCAAAGGCAGCGTTTTACCACTATTGTCTTTTAAAATGAAAGATTCTTTGGGCTGTACTTCACCTCTTTTAAACGGAACGCCCCAACTGATACCTGTTTTTACTGAGGGGGGTGTTTTAGACAACCAATTCAATACAATCGGCTGTTTTTGAGCAACTAAAAGGCATATTTTTAATAGGAAAAAGAAGATGAGTAAAGGCAGTATTCTTTTCATTGTTTAGTTGAATTTAATATTCGCGGAGCAATTTCCGTTTCAACTACAATGATAGAGCTTAAAAAGGCGTAACCTCTTATCGGTTTTGGCTAATGTTTTGTCTTTTATGGTTTTTACGCTAAACGGTGTATTTAAAAAGCAAAAGCCACTTCGATTGAGTACGAAGTGGCTTTTGAGTTATCTTAGTCCAAATTTTCACTTTGAATTATTCTTGTAAAATTTATCCAAAACTAATTGAATATACTCCTCTTTATAGGTTGTGATACTGGCTATTTGTTCGGCATTAAAGCCCATTTTGTGATGAATGGCTAAGATTGTTTGTTCAATGCCTCGTTCAATGCCTTGTTCAATGCCTTGTTCAATGCCTTGTTCAATGCCTTGTTCAATGCCTTGTTCAATGCCTTGTTCAATGCCTTGTTCAAGACCTTTCTCACGTGCTTCTTTGGTCTCCTCTTTCAATGCCTCTTCAAAAAGAGGGCGATATGTATCCAAAAAACCTTTATCTAATTTCATATCTCCTTGAATTTGTGGTTTAGAAATAAAGTTTTTAAACAAGCTTTGAAGATTAGGTGGCAACGTCACCAACTTTTCAACAAAGTTAAGCAATCTAACTAATTTTGCACGGTCAAATTTCTTAATGCCAGCAATTTCGACAAGTTTTTTCTTATATTCCAGCTTTTGATAGTCGTCCTGTTCTGCTTTTATAATATACAAACTCGCTAATACTGCTATCGAAAATGGATTTCTCGATTTCTTTAATCGCTCTTCATTTTGTAATCTAACAATGTACGTATTGAACTTATACGTCATTGTTGTGCCAAAATTAGAAATTTTGTAGCAATTATACTCTTTTGGGCGCGATGCGCCTGTGTAAATCGCTAATGCTGTTACGTCTGTATGTCCATATTTGATAAAAATATAGACGAAATATAAGTACATCCGAAATGCAAAATCGTCTTCCCATTTGCCTTGAAACTCGACATGAAAAATGATATACTTCGATTGTCCATTTTTGAGCCGATAACGAATGACTTTATCTGCTATCTTTTTGGTTGGCTCTTTCTCAGAAAAAGTTATATTGAATTCCTGTTCAAGGTATTCTGGTGGCACTGAAAAATCAATTGCATTATACAATTTTCTACCTAAAAAAAACAATATAGCCTCTGAATGAAACTCTGTGAAAAGGTCTTTCCACAATAAATCGGCTTGGCTTACAGGTGTTTCCATTTTCTCAAATATGTTTTTATTTTATTGATAATCAATCACTTGCATTAGTAAAAGAAAAAACAAACCTAAAAAATAAAAACGAATGTCTTAACAAATCAAATCTTCTTTTTTCGATTTGTTAAGACATTCGTTTAAAAAATATAACACTATTTCTTCTGCAACAACTGTAACGAACTGTCATTTATCTCAAACTGCTTGTTTTTCAATAGTTGAATCAATTCCGCACCCGCCAAAATCACAGGCCCATAACCATGTGCCGCAAAAGGGCTGATGGGGCGATGATAATAAAACGCAGGGTCGAAACCCATACCTGTGCCAACGCAAGTGCCTTCGACATGCCCTTTATCATTCACTTTTGTCGAAACCGCATTCCACGCCAACAAAGTGGCTGGTGCATACGCCAAACCATCAATCCAACCCCGATTAATCGCCCTTGCAAAAGCAAAAGTATAGATAGCCGTTGCCGAAGTTTCGAGGTAAGAATCGGAACGGTCTAACAACTGGTGCCAAAAACCAGAACCCGATTGATAAGCCGTCAATCCTTTTACATGAGCCCTCAGTAATGCAAGGATTTCAGCCCGTTGTGGATGCGTTTTGGGCAATACTTCCAGCAACTCAACCATCGTCATCACTGCCCAGCCGTTTGCTCTTGCCCAATGAAATTGCGGATGTTCGGTCATACCTTCGACCCAACCGTGCATAAAAACGCCTTTTTGCTTGTTAAACATACGTTTTGAGTAGGCTAAGAACTGTTTTGTCGCTTCGTTATAGTATTTCATCTCGCCTGTCAATTTGCCCATTTGCGCCAAAGCGGGTAACGCCATGAACAAATCGTCGAGCCAAATGGTATTCGGTTGTGGCCGCATACGTGCCAATGTGCCGTCTTTCAAACGATGCTCCTTATTCATAATGTAGTTGATATGAATATCTATCAACGGCCGAAAATCACCTTTTGACCCCGCCCGCGTTGCCTTAATCATCGCCGCACACATCGCACCACAATCGTCCAAAGCACGTGGCAGAATGAGGTTGCGTAAAGGTGTTTTTGAACCCCAATCTTCATGTTGAGCAGCCGATTTTTTGAAATATGGCGCGGCATCAGCCAGGAATTTAAGCCTTGTATCCGCATAGTTTTTATACCGAGCATCACCTGTGGCTTCTGTTGCCAACAACATGGCGCCATACGTTACGCCCCACTCGTAGCTGACGAGACGGAAATCGCTTTTTTGCAAAATCGTGTTTTCATCAATTTTAGACAAATCTGTCAATACTTCCCCCGTTTTGCTGTTTACAAAATGTGGTGGCGTCACGGTATCGAGATAACCATGTATGCGATTCAAAACCATAGTCACATTCGGAATATCTACTTTGCCATAAGGGACTGGATAATCGGGTTGCAGTAAATGTAGCGGCGTGTTTGAGTCGTTCGCTTTCGTTTCATTGCGTTGTGCCGAAATGGATTGGGCAACTAAAACTAAAGCAACTAAAAGAATAGATAGGATAGTATTTTTTTTCATTTGTATGAAAATTATTGTATAAATTATTGATTATCAAACATAAACTTGCATTAAGTGCCGATTAAGTCTTAGGAAGCCTTCAAGGCTTCCTAAGACTGCAAACTATTTCAAGGTCAAAACCACGACAGACACAGGTGGTAAAGTTAATTTCAAATCCTCACCTTTCAAGGTGGTGCCTTTAAAATCAACAGGCTTTACCTTGTTTGGATTGTCAAAATCATTGTGGTCTTGCATTTTTGGAGACGATAATATACGTCCACTGACGCTTGAAGCAGACATACCTCTTATACTGACCGTCACCTCTTGACCTTTGTTTGGGTTAATATTAACCAACGAAATATGCACTATACCGTCTTTGTCCCTTGATGCCGATGCGGAAACAGCTTGCAAACTGTCCTTACCAACCATATAATTTTCCGATTTTATACTGAGGGGTAGCATCGTTGCGTCTTGATGCACATTATACATTTCCATGACGTGATAAGTCGGTGTGAGAATCATTTTTTCCTCTTTTGTCAAAATGACAGCTTGCAACACATTGACAGCTTGCGCTAAATTAGCAATTTTCAAACGGTCACAGTATTTATGAAAAATATTTAAAGTCGTTCCAGCAATCATCGCATCGCGCATGGTATTTTGCTGATACAAAAACGCACCATTTGTGCCTTTTTCGACTTCGTACCAACCGCCCCATTCGTCAACAACCATGGCAACTTTCTTTTTAGGGTCGTATTTGTCCATAATCGTTGTATGGCCCCTCAGTATTTCGTCCATTTGCAATGCTCGTTTCATGGTTGTGAAATATTCTTGTTCTGAAAAGTCCACATCCGAGCCTTTTTTGCGCCAGTCAATCACCGAATAGTGATGCACCGCCAAGCCTTCAAGCAAGTTATGGTTGATATCGCGCATCAAAACCTCAGTCCAATTGTAATCATCGTCACTGGCACCTGAAGCGATACGCATGATTTTGTTGTCGTTGTTCCAACTCGTCAAAAATGTTGTGAATTGACGATAAATATTGGCGTAATATTCGGGTTTCATATTGCCGCCGCAGCCCCATGCTTCGTTGCCAATGCCCCAAAACTTGACTTTCCAAGCCTTTTCACGACCATTTTGCTTACGTAATTCAGCCATTGGGTTGCCTTTTTCAAAAGTCGTGTACCGTGTCCAGTCAATCAGTTCCTGAACAGTGCCACTGCCGACATTGCCCGAAAGATACGGCTCTGCGCCTAATGTTTCACACATATTCAAGAAATCGTGCGTGCCGAAACTGTTGTCTTCCGTCACGCCGCCCCACCAAACATTGAGCATCGAAGGGCGTTTTTCTTTTGGACCAATACCGTCTTTCCAATGATAAGTGTCCGCAAAACAACCCCCAGGCCAACGTAAGTTAGGAATTTTTAGTTTTTTGAGGGCATCTACAATATCCAAGCGGACACCCTCTTTGTTGGGAATTTTAGTGTTTTTTTCACCAACATAAAAGCCATCGTAGATGCACCTTCCTAGATGCTCTGCAAAATGACCATAAATATGACGGCTGATGACATCTTTACCCAAATCGGCATTGATAACGACTTTGTTTTGAGCAAAAATAAAGGTGTGGAGACCCAGCAGAATGCCGAGTGATGTACGTGCTTTCATAATTGAATCTTGTTTTAAAATTAGAAATTTAGTTGACAAAGCAAAACTAATGAGAATTCGGATAATGTGTCATGTTGACACCTTTATTTTTAACAAAACTGAAAATTAACCCTCTATCGAGGAAAGCACAGTAAATTGTTTTTTAAATCTTAAGCGTCAATTTGTTTAAGTAATAAATCCAGTTCACCATCTTCAAGGTCTTCGCGTTCTGATTTATCGTAAATGGAAAGCATAAAAATCGTATCTTTTTCTATCTTGACACAACTAACCAAACGCGAACCCCCGCTTTTACCTTTGCCTTTTGAAGTAATTGCCATGCGAACCTTATAACAACTTTGCCCAAGCGACTCGCCTTCATGTGGGTTTTCAAGTAGTTCTCTCACTTTTTCAGTCACATCAGCTAATATAGATCTATGTTTTTTAGCCAAACGTTTTAGTTGTCGATCAAAAATTGGAGTTGTTATAGCTATCATAATGTCGTTATTTCTTCTTGAGCCAATTCTTGCTCTATACGTTTCATAGAGTCTTCAAAAGTAGGCAGACTGATTTCGCCTCGAATATGCGCTTTCATTTCCAAAACCGACTGACGCAAATCGTTCATAAATTCTTCTTTTGATAGAGGTAAATCTTCATCAATATGCGTTGTAACATTTTCAGCAGGTTTCGTTTTGATTTTAAACCTGTTGAATAAGGTCATTAAGAAACTTTCATCAGATTCATCATAGGTGATAATAATACTTTTTGTCATTATTGTTAATTTTAAAAGATACACTACAAAAATACCCTTTTTGTGATATTATACAAACTATGCCCGCTCAGTAAACAAAATAATTTTACAGGGAAATTTGAATAATTCCATAAATAATATTTCCATAACTATTTTTTTATGGAAAGATTATTTATTATTGCACTTGATATGCAATGTACGATATGCTAAAAGGCTGATTATCTGTATTTTGTAAAATAATTCTATCTTACATAAATCTTTTACTTTTTTACAAAATTATGAAAATAGGCATTACGAACCTCAAAGGCGGTGTGGGCAAAACGACCATTTCACAGAATTTAGCGGTTTGCTTCGCCAATATGGGTTTCAAAACCTGTATCGTGGACACAGATACTAACCAAAATTCACTCGCTTGGTGCGGTGTACGCGATGAAAGTTTGGCAAATATTACCGTTGTTGGGGCAACTGACCCAAAAGCTGTGGGCAAAACTGTAGAGAATATGCACCGCGATTACGAAGTTGTTATCATTGATGGTACACCGTCTTTGTCTGAAATGACGACACGGATTATATTGTCCTGCGACCTTCTCCTCATCCCCATTCTACCAAGTGCTCACGATTTTAGGGCTATGACACCGTTTTTTGAACGATATGAACAAGCAAGGGAGTTCCGTCCAGATATTCCCGCCTATTTCCTTATCAATCAGTTTTCGCATACAGGGAATATTTATAAAGGTATGCGCGAGGCAATTGCTGGTTTTGGGCTTGAAGTATTAAAATCGAATGTCAACAAACGCGCTGCTTATGTCGAAACGGCTTTAGACGGGCGCGGCGTTTATGAAAGCGCCGATAACAAAGCGAAGAACGAAATGATAGAGTTGACCCGCGAAATTTTAGATAAAGCTACTGAATTAGGATTAATCAAATAAATTTTAAAAAAACACATAGACTGATAGCTAAGTAATGGTGAATAATAAATGATGAACGATGAATAGCGTAAAACGTTGATTATCAAATATCTCCACAAAATCAATTTCCCGTTTATTTCTGTTCATCTACTTAACAGAGTTTTTTGTCATCCTTTAAGGAACTAAAAAGCTATGTAAGCTATGTAACTAATATGTTAAATTAAAAATAATCATGGCAAAAAAAGAAATAGACTTCGGCAAATTGGCTTTGCCAGGCAAGCCGATAATCGTCAAAAAGGACGATTCAGAAAATATGGTGGAAAAAGCAATTCAAACGATTCATGCCGCTTCCTCCTCTCCTACCCCTTCAGTTGAAACTCAAACATGGGTTGCTGAACCCGAAGTGTTGACAAATGATGTCAAAAAAATCAGTTTGGATTTACCCGTTGAGGTGTATAAGCATGTCAAAATGCACACTTTCACACGCACCATAACAATGCGTGAATATATGCTCGAACTCATTTATGAAGATATGCGGCGACGGGGAGCTATATAATTTTATATTTCTAAATAAATATTATTTATGTTTTTAAATAAAAATATAGAAGTATAAATATTACAAGAGCCACATTTTGTAAGCATAAATATTATTTCCATAAAAACATAAATACTCAAATAATATTTATTCAAAAATACAAATATTCTATACAACGCAATCTCTAAGATTAAAACAGCATTGAAAGATTTTGAGCATAAATATTATTGATATAAAAAAGTAAATAATTTTTATTTAAAAATATAGATATTCTAAAGATAATTTAGCGTTGTAAAAAACAAACTTGATTTCAAATCACCTCCTCAGTAAAAAAGGGGATTTTTTGCTCTGTCAAGCCTTTCGAGGTGTTTTACTGAAAGTCCTTTTGTCAGAAAATGCTTTTGCTTAAAATCAATTTATATCTCCATTTTTCTGGGATGACTATTTTAAAAAAACATGTGCCAAAACAGAGCATGAGTAGATTATTTGAATAAATATTATTTATATAAAAATAGAAATAATATTTATTCAAATAAATAAATATTCTAAACCATGACGCAGTAAAAGGAAAGAGAACTCATAAAGATTATTTGCATAAATATTATTGATATAAAAAAGCAAATAATTTTTATTTAATTAAATAAAAATTCCACTTCTTTTGCCGTATTGAAGGGAATAGTACAATCAAAATATAAATGGCAATAAAAAAAGACAATACAGGAGGTGCTACAACGAGCCGTATTCTCAGTCGCTTAGTTGACAGCTCTATGACGATTCGCATTGACAGGGCAGGTATTGAAGATGCGATTTTTCAACATTCGGCTTTGTGTCAAACGTTTTTGCCTTACCGAAACCCCGGCGACGAAACGGTGATTTGGCAACAAAAGCAAGGGAATGTGAGCCTTGCCGTTCAAGCAAACCATGCTGCTAATCCATCAACAGGCGATTATGAGTTTGTGGGTCTCCCCTACGGTACAAAAGCGCGATTGATATTGGCACATATCAATAGTGAAGCTATCAAATCGCAAAGTCGTGTCGTTGATGTTGAAGAAAGTATGACAGCCTTCATCAAAAAAATAGGTTTAGGCACAGATGGCCGCACAATTAAAGAGGTAAAAGAGCAATTGCGCCGCCTCACATCATCCATTATCAGCATCAGTTACTTCAATGGCGAGGAAAGTTTGCAAGTCAATATGCAAATCGTCAAGGCTTTCAATTTGTGGTTTCCGAAGGATGAAAAAAATAAAGTGATGTGGACATCCAAGATTTTGCTGTCTGAAGATTACTTCAATAGCTTATCGAATCATGCGATTCCACTCGATGAAAGGGCGTTGGCTGCTTTGTCGCACAATGCGATGGCACTCGATATATATGCATGGCTGGCACAACGGCTACACCGCATTGATCCGAATAAGCCTGTATTTATCGCTTGGCAGGTTTTGAAAGAACAATTTGGTTATGGTTATGATCAAATGTTTAAGTTCAAACAGGTATTTCGCAAAACGTTGCTCTCTGTGAAATCGCAATACCCAGATGCACGTATCGAAGAAGACCCGAATAGAGGATTGACTATGTTCCATTCGCCGTCGCCTATACCGTCAAAATCTATCTTAATACCCGATTTGTTTACAAAACTAACGTGAAGTTTGGTATGAAATTGAAACAATATGGTTCAATTTAGTCTAATTTATACTTTATCAACGTGCAGTTTGGTATAATTCATCAAGACAATGACGTGCAGTTTAGTATAGATTAGATAGGGTTTAGGTGTAAAAAAGTTATCAACGTGAACTTTGGTATAATTCAAAATAAATAGCCTTTATTAAAAGTTATTAACGTGAACTTTGGTAGGCAAAAAAGACTTATTAGCGTGAACTTTGGTAGGCAAACAACGTGAAGTTTGGTATGTAAACCTATATAATATCCTTTATCTTTTTATTCCTATATCATGCGTCGAAAATGAATTTTTTTATGGATGAAAAGAAAAAAAAGGGGGCAGAGACGAGCGGCGGCAGAAGCGACAAAATCAACGTGTAGTTTGGTAGGTTTTTATTTTTATTCAAAAAAGGAAATACGAAGTGAAAACACAACAAGTAAACAATATACCCCTCAGTATCTTGCTCGAAAAAATGGGTTTTTCGGCAAGTCGTACCAAACACAGTGGCAACGATGTGTGGTACAAATCGCCATTCCGTCCGTATGAACGGGATGCCAGTTTTCATATCAACGTTAGAGAGAATGTTTGGTACGACTTCGGTTCAGGTACTGGCGGCGATGTGCTGAAATTTGTTCAGTTATTCAATAATTGCGATGTCGCCGATGCGCTTGTTTTTTTAGACGTTATATTTCCTGAACACAGCCAAAGCGAACCGCCAAAAAAACGATTTGAAAAACCAGATACATTGAGCCTCAAAAAAGCCCAAATCATCATCAACCCGCATCTCATTACATATTTAACAGAAGACCGAAATATTGACATTAAAACAGCGCAAAAATATCTCGTCGAGGTTATTTACACCCAAATAGAAACAAACAAGGATTATTACGCATTGGGCATTGTCAATCGAGCGGGCGGTTTTGAAATTCGCAACAAGTACTTCAAAGGTTCAATTGTTGATAAAGACATCACAATACTGAGGGGGGAAGAAAAAGAGAATAAAGTGTCTATTTTTGAAGGTATGTTCGACTTTTTGAGTGCCGTAAAATATTATGGCAGCACTTTAACGGACGGCGAAGTCATCATCATGCACTCTGTGGCTTTCCAAAATACCGTGATTGATTACTTAAAAAAACGCTCATTTTCAACGATTTATACCTATTTTGACAACGATAGGGCAGGGGAGGAGTTGACTTTTTTGATTGGTAAACATTTCCCAACAGAACATGAACCGTGCAGTGCTTTGTTCTATCCGTTTAAAGATTTTAATGCGTTTTGGGTGAATAAAAAAAGTTAAATGGTTGTATTGCTGTATTGTTGTATTGTTTTACAACAATACAACAACACAACCATCCTTCTATCTTTGTTTCACAATTTTAAAGACAGAAACATTATTGCCTTTTGTCCATTTAGCAAAATAAATACCCTGTGGTAAATGCGCCAAATCAAGGCTAAATTGTTGATTATCAATATCTTTTTTTGAAAAACAGACTTTCCCAGTTAGGTCTATCACATCCATATTGTAAGACTTAATCCCCTCAGTAATATCAGTCTCGACAATCAATTTTTCGGTAAATGGATTCGGATATACCCATATTTTTACGGTCTTATCAAACAAGACACTTCTAATAGGCGAATAACCATACGTATTGTCATTATCCACTATTTTTAGACGGTAATATTGAATGTCATTTCCAGGTTTTGCATCTGTGAATTGATATTGTTTTGGCTCTGAAGTAGTGCCATGTGCTTTGATTTGACCTATGGTTTTGAAGATTCGACTATCGTTACTGCGTTCTATTTCATAGTAGCTTGCATTCAATTCTGTTGCCGTTTGCCATAGCAAAAATGCAGCATTATCTTGTCGAGTAGCGGTAAATTTGGTCAATTCGACAGGTAACAGTGAATTTTCACCACCACCGCCAATCGCAAATTCGCCATAAGCAGTAATGTTTGTGCGGCGTGCAACATAACCAGATGCCAAGGCACTACCATTGCTGTGTATACCTATCGTGCGCCATTTTTCGGATGGTAATGGTCGATATATTATCCGCAAATCCGAGGGACGATTGATACCAGGATAGTTATTGAGCTTCAATTCTAACCGATAACTCGATATAAATTTGCTGGATGACTCAACCACCCAAACGCCGCAAGTAGCACAGGCTGTTGTTATATTGAAACCATCGTTATCTATGATAGGTAGCCCCCACGTAAGTGGGTTTGTAATCCTGTATGTTAAGGACAAAAGCCCCCCATCACTCTTCTGCTCAGCAATAATACGCGCTTCCAGAAATGCGGATGCTGTGCCAACAGGAAAGCTAACCGTATCAGGATTGTTGACCCACCGGCGAATAGTGCCATTATAAAAATAGGCGGAATCACTGCCGCCGATAAGTGCAGCAAGGTTAGTAGTGGAGGTGCCAAGTGTGATCGAGTTACCCAACAAATTAATCTTACCTAACGATATATTCAATTCTTTTTCAATGGTAAGATTGCTCAAAATGGATACATTTTTTCGATTTTTAATCAAAAGGCGTTCATATTGCCCCGAGCCTTTAAGTCGCTGTGTATCATTGGCTTCCAGACGCAAAAAATTGCCAAAAACCCTATTTTCGTTTTGAAAAGTCGGACCCATAAAACGCAACCCATTTTTGTTGCTCAATTGTAACAGCCCAAAATTGACAACAGAGCCGCCTAAAGTACTCAATGTTTTAATATCGAGTAAGCCATTGTAATGAATCAAGGAGGCCGTACTGTCTGAATCGAAAAAGCCAATAGAGTCACGCATTTCATTGATTGTCATTGTTTTAGGTCCATACTTTACGATGCTGCCAGCATTTCTAAAGCGTTGATTGGACATACGGGCATCTGTAAATACTTCAATACGGAACACACCGTTTTGCCGATTCAAAAGATTGCCAGAGTTGAGGCTATCAGATGTAATAATGTCGCCTGTAAACCAATCTATTAAACCCTCATTTTGAATGGTACCATTGTTTATAATCGTTTTGTAAATGTCAAGACGACCTAAAGTGTTGATGAAAACAACAGTGTTATTTGAAAAAGTGGTACTATCCGTGATAACTGTTTGATGGCGCACGGAAATCATTAAAATAGCACCTCCTTGTGGCGCAACAGGTGTATTTACCCAGTTTGTGCCATTAAAAGTCTCCCAAATAGCGGGATTTGACCAATTTCCGTCTGATTTAGTACGGAAATCACCTAAGTTTTGCGCGAAAAGGCTTGAGAAAAATGTGGTGCTTGCGCATAGCAAAGTGCTGAGGAAAAGTTTGTGAGTCTTCATAAGTGTTTTGTTTTAAAGTTATGAAATAATAAAAATATAATTCTTAAAATATGTATTATATTGATATAATAAATGGTCAAAAGTTAATTGTTACAAATTATATACGGTAAAACGTTTTATTGTTAAAAATTGTTGCCAATTATTTTTTTTATACTTTCAAAAAAAAACGAAAAT
>JANOAU010000009.1:0-10382 GCA_031411275.1 Saprospiraceae bacterium
AAGGGCAACCGTAAAGGTTGCCCCTACCTTTTTTAACCATGTTATTATTTACTCGTTACTAAACAGAAAAATACTGAGGGGGGTCTAAATGGTTGATTTTTCGTAACGCGTCAATAATAACATTATCTATTTCCTTACTACTAAAAATGGAATTATCGTCTTTTTCAAGCGCAGAATCGTCGTGTCGCTTTTTATAACATAATCGAATGCTTTGTGATTCATGCAGTTTATCGCCACTTCAATTTCATCTTGTGACGACAACATAACAACAGGGATATGGGGCTTGATAGCCTTTATTTTGTCCAATGTTTCGATGCCATTCATCGTGTTTTTATCAATCCCGTTGAGATGATAATCTAAAATGATGACATCGGGGTTGTTCGATAGGTGTTTTAGGCACAACTCACCTGTTGGGTAGGTTTCAATATCGAAATCAGCTTGTTCACGGAGGTCAATCTCTAATAGTTTTAAAAATATGGGATCGTCATCTACTAAAAACAGTTTTATTTTAGGCGTATGGTTCATGTTTTTGTGTATTTAAGGAAGGGTGGGATAAGTATACTAAATGAAAAGTGAAAAACGAAAAATATAAAACATTGGTTATGAGTAATTTAAGTATATAATTTTAGGCAAACCATTTTCAAATGAGTATAAATGCCAAACTTCACTTTACAATGTTGTTAAAAATCAACGTTTTATAATGTTACCATTTCAGAAATTTAAGCTTTGGGATTTAATCACATAGAAACATAGGAGGGTTCACATAGAGAGACATAGAATTTTCCGAAAACTTATGTGTATCTATTTGAAAACTCGTATCTTTTCTAAATGATTAATTTTGTAACAAGCCAAAGTGGAAATTGCTGTCATCATTTATCATTCATATTTTCCTAAGTGTCGTGAGTTCTTCTTCTAATTCGGCACAAGCCCGTAAACAAACATTTTCGAGTTGAAAAACAAAATCGGATATATTGTCCTCCTTTTGGGACATTCGTGCATACTCTACGACTTTCTTTGCCATCGTTTCGAAATCTGTATGCATACCTATAATTAAAAATGAAGGAATCATTTTATGCACCGCAGAATGTAATAATTGCCAATCTTCCTCATGAAAGCTTTGTCGCATCGCCTGAATTAAAGGGGGCGTTTGTGCTAAATAAGCCAAAATCATGTCTATCATTAATGTAGAATTCGATTTTGTCAGTTTCTTCAGATAAGTCAGATTCGTATAACGTACCTTTTCCTCTGTTTCAACCACTTTATCGCTCTGTTTCACAACGTTTTTTTTGACTAAACCTACTATTTTATTGTACAATACACGTTCATCAATGGGCTTTGCAATATAATCATTCATACCCACTGCCTTGCATTTGGCGACATCAACGGTCGTTACGTCTGCAGTTAATGCAATTATAGGAATATTAGATTTTAGTGTGTTCCGAATGTATTCAGTGGCTTCAAATCCATTCATTTCGGGCATTTGCAAATCCATCAAAATAATATCATAGACTTTTGTTGCCCCATAAGCATCTTTTTTTGTGAGCATATCAATGGCAACTCTGCCATTTTCAGCTATATCGCGTTCAAATCCAAAATCATCCAATAGTGTTTTCATCAATAATTGATTGAGTAGGATGTCTTCAACCACCAATATTTTTATGCTTTTGATGTCTTCATCTAATTCAGTTATTTCAGTTTGCATTTCAGCTGTCGCATCTGTTTTTTGAAAACTTAATGTGAAACTAAAAGTCGTTCCTTCACCCAGCGTGCTTTTGACGTTAATTGTTCCGCCTTGCGGCTCTACTAATTGTTTAACAATCGCCAATCCCAATCCTGTTCCGCCAAACAACCGCGCTGTATTGCTCGATGCTTGTTGAAAATTATCAAAAACATTAGGCATTTTTTCTTCCGATATGCCGATACCCGTATCTGTCACGGCAAATTCAATAGTCACTTGTTCTGCGTCTTCACTTAGGAGAGAAACATTGACGGTTATATGACCTACAGCTGTAAATTTGACAGCATTGCTCACCAAGTTTAAGATTATTTGGTGCAAACGCACAGGGTCGCCTATCAATACTTCAGGAATGTTATTGTCGTACTTTTTGACTAATTGTAAATTCTTTTCTTGAATTTTTGTTTCAAACAAATGCAGCATTGCCGCTATGGACAACTTCAACTTAAACGGTGTCTTCTCAAATGTCATCTTTCCCGCATCTACTTTTGCCAAATCAAGGATGTCATTTATCAAAACAATCAACGCATCGCCACTCGTTTTTATAGCCGTTAGATATTCCTTTTGTTTTACCGACAAATCTGTTTTTAATACTACTTTCGTAAAGCCAATAATCGCATTCATCGGTGTCCGAATCTCATGACTCATGTTTGACAGAAATTGCTGTTTGGCTTTTACAGCATCTTTTGCTATTTCAGTCGCATTTTCAGCTTCTGTTTTGGCTTCTTCTGCGGTTTTTGTAGCTGACTCCGCAAATACCTTTGCTTCTATCAATTCTGTAGCAATCCGTTTTTGCTCTGTAATATCTCTTGCAGCTGCAAAGACACCTAATACATTGCCTTTATCATCTTTATAGACCGATGCATTGTATAATACATCCGTTAACTTCCCATTTTTATGCGTAATCGTCAGGGGATAATCAGCCACAAAACCTTTTTCAAAAACTTGCCTATAACCTTCCTGTGCTTTTTGTGGTTCTGTAAAATAATTTGAAAAATCGGTGCCAATCAACTTGTCTCGCCCAATACCCGTCACTTTTATAGATGCCTCGTTCACGTCCGTTATTTTTCCATCCGCAGAAATGGTCACTAAGGGGTCTAAACTGGCTTCAATTAAACTGCGAGAATATTGCGACACTAATTTTACAGAAGAACTGAATGCTTCCAGTTTTTTATTGGCAATTTCCTGTTGCCATTTCTCTTTGTTCGCAATGTCTAACTCTTCCGCCCGTTTCCATTTCTCATTGTTTTGAAAGACCAATTCTTTGTTCGCAATCACTAATTCTTCTGCCCGTTTCCCCTTCTCTTTGTTTTGAAAGACCAATTCTTTGTTGGCAATCACTAATTCTTCTGCCCGTTTTCCCTTCTCTTTGTTTTGAAAGACCAATTCTTTGTTCGCAATCACTAATTCTTCTGCCCGTTTCCCTTTCTCTTCGTTTTGAAAGACCAATTCTTTGTTCGCAATCACTAATTCTTCTGCGCGTTTTCCTTTCTCTTTATCTTGAAATGCTAATTCTTTGTTTGCGATGATTAATTCTTCTGCGCGTTTTTCTTTCTCGTCGTCTTGAAAAGCCAATTCTTTGTTTGCAATGATTAATTCTTCTGCGCGTTTTTCTTTCTCGTCGTCTTGAAAAGCCAATTCTATATTTGCAATACTTAACGCAATGGAGAGTTTTTCTTCATTTAATCTGTTCGCATTTTTGGCAATCACCAGTTCTGTTACTTCTGTAAATACGACGATGACACCTGTAATACCCTCATTTTGTTCCCGAAAAGGTTGATAAGTACAATTAAAAAAATGTTGCTCCACTTGTCCGTCCTTCATAAGCTGTGCTTCATGTTCATTGATAACATGAGGCATACCGCTTACCATAACATTGTCAATGAGTGTGTCAATGCCTTGATTTATCAGTTCTGGAAAAGATTCAAAAAGCGGTTTGCCTACAATATCCTTTCCTTTTCCAAGTATTTGTAGGTAAAAATCATTGGCAAACGCTACGGTGTAATCCGCCCCTTTAAAAATAACTATTGCCACAGGTGATTGCATCATAATACTGTACACATCCATTTCTATTGTCCTTTTATCGTATTGTGAAACTTATATTCCTTTGAATAGGCAGAGATTTGCCCCCCTCAGTATACATGCGTTTTTTTGTCGGATTGGACAAAGGTGGACGTATTTGCAGTTTGAAAAGTTATACAATTATTAAAAAAAGTTACACAATTCACACATGGGTTGTTTTTAAACAGCAAACGACAGCGAAATACGCAACCTCGCTGTCGTTTTTTACACTAAATGCGCATAATGGGTTAAAAAATGCCGTTAGGCATGCCCTATTGGTAGAAAATGGTAAACAGATATTCAAAAGTGGCATAGTCCCGACATATCGAAATCAGAATATGCCATCCCTCTGGGATTTAAAGCCGTTTTTATGGATTTTCTACCGATAGACCATGCCTAAAGGCATTTTTTAACCCATTATTCACATACTAAATAATGACATGCCGCTTTTGTCATTCGCCTAACACGCAATGCGCTTGGGTTTTATTCTATCACAGTAGCGTTTTACCTTATCGTATCGAAAATTGATGATGATAATGCCGTTTATACTGAGGGGGGTATCACATCTTCGACATATACCAATTCAATTCCTTTTCCATTTTTTTATAACTAAAAATATTGGTAATGGTTTTTTGCAAACGAATGAAAGCGGTTTCGCTTTTCACCACATAATCATAAGCCCGATGGTGCATACAATTGACAGCCACTTCGATTTTGTCTTGCGAAGACAACATAATAACAGGAATATCTGAATTATAGCTTTTGATTTTATCCAAAGTCTCTAAACCATTCATCGCATTCTTATCAATGCCATCCAAATGATAATCCAGAATGATAACATCAGGGTTATGTCCTAAGTTCTGCAAACAGGCTTCTCCTGTTGGGTATGTTTCAATGTCAAAATCGGCATGTTCGAGCAGTTCGATTTCCGATAATTTTAAGAATAACGCATCGTCATCCACTAAAAATAGTTTTATCTTGTTGATATTCTTCATCACTTTGTATTTTGAAGGTTTTTAAGTTCTTCTGCTAATTCTGCACAGGCTTGAGTACATATGTTTTCAAGTTGTGAAACAAATTCCGATATACTGTCTTCTTCCTCTTGTGTGCGGGCGTATTCCACCACCTTTTTTGCCATACTTTCAAAATCTGTACTGATACCCATAATTGAAAAGGAAGGAATCATTTTATGCACTGCCGAATGTAATAAAGTCCAATCCCTTACTTCAAAGCTTTGTTTCATCGCATTGATTAAAGGTGGTGTTTGTTCCAAATAGGCAGCAATCATTTCTGTCATTAATAGGGGATTTGATTTTGTCCGTTGCATCAAATAGTTAAGGTTTGTACACCTTTGTCTGACCATTGGACTCATTTCCTTTCCATTAATCTCATTTTTCGATACCGATTTCTTTACGAAACTCACTATTTTGCTGTATAATACGCGTTCATCAACGGGTTTTGCGATATAATCGTTCATCCCGACGGCTTTGCATTTGGCTAAATCAACGGTCGTGACATCTGCTGTTAAGGCAATGATGGGAATTTTAGATTTCAAGGTTTTGCGGATATATTCTGTCGCTTCAAAACCATTCATTTCAGGCATTTGCAAATCCATTAAAATAATATCATAATCTTTGGTCGCGCCATGTTCGTCTTTTTGGGTCAGTTTTTCAATCGCTATTTTGCCATTGTCTGCAATATCACGTTCAAAACCAAAATCATCTAAAACGGTTTTCATGAGCAACTGATTGAGTGCCATGTCTTCAACCACCAATACCTTTATGTTTTTAATGTCTTCATCTATTGATATTATTTCCGTTTGTAATTCCGCTATTTCATCCGTTTTTTGAAAAGGCAATGTGAAACTAAAAGTTGTGCCTTCGTTGACAGCACTTTTCACATGAATCGTTCCGCCCTGTGGTTCGACTAATTGTTTGACAATTGCCAAACCCAATCCTGTGCCGCCAAACAACCGCGATGTATCGCTCGAGGCTTGATGAAAATTTTCAAAAATCTCATCCAATTTATCTGCTTCAATACCAATACCTGTGTCGGTCACAGCAAACTCAATCGTTACTTGTTCTTTGTCTTCATGGAGTAACGCAACACTGACCGTAATACTGCCTTTTAAGGTAAATTTCACGGCATTACTCAACAAATTCAATATAATTTGGTGCAAACGGACAGGGTCGCCGACCAATACGTCAGGGATTTTAGGATCGTATATTTTAATTAACTTTAAATTCTTTTCCTGAATTTTTGTTTCAAACAAATGCAGCATGGCGGATATAGATAGCGACAATTTGAAGGGTGTTTTTTCAAAAGTCATCTTTCCAGCATCCACTTTTGCCAAATCGAGTATGTCATTTATCAAAACAATCAAAGCGTCGCCACTCATTTTTATAGCCGTCAGATATTCTTTTTGTTTTGCCGATAACTCTGTTTTCAAAATCACTTTTGTAAATCCAATTATCGCATTCATGGGTGTCCGAATCTCATGACTCATGTTTGAGAGAAATTGTTGTTTCGATTTCACTGCATCTTCCGCTATTTTAGTGGCATCTTCTGCTTTAGTTTTAGCTTCTTGAGCTATTAAAGTTGCCATTTCAGCAAACACTCTGGCTTCAATCAATTCTTTTTCAATGCGTTTCTGTTCCGTAATGACCCTTGCTACAACGACCGCACCTAATACATTGCCTTTATCATCTTTATAAACCGAGCCATTAAATAAGACATCTATGGCATGACCATCTATGACAGTGAGTGGGTAATTGGTGACAAAACCTTTTGCGAATACTTCTTTATAAATTTCACGTGCCTTTTCGGGGTCTGTAAAATGATTAGTGAAATCAGAACCCAATAGTTGTTCCCGAGTTTCGCCTGTAATGTTTGCGAAGGCTTCATTCATGTCTGTAATGACCCCCTCAGTATTTATGGTAATTAAAGGGTCAAGACTGGCTTCAATCAGACTGCGGGCATACTCTGAGAACAATTTCTTTTTGGTATCTTCTAATTCTTTATTTTTTTGCACAAGCGCATTATTCGCTTGTTTTAACTCATAAGTTCTTGTTTCAACTTCGGCTTGCAAATCCTCTCTTTGTTTTCTCTGTTCGTGAATATCATTATTGAAGCCAATCCAAAGTTTTGTCTTGCCCGTTTCGTCTTTTACCGCTCTCGCACTACTTGAATGCCAACGATACGCCCCTTGGTGATTGAGCATTTGCACATCCATATCAAAATCATTACCCGTTTCAACAGAGTGTAACCAGCGTTGTGTTGTTTCCACCAATTCATCAGGGTGTATCCATTTTCCCCATCCATTATTAATTAAATCCTCATTACTCGCGCCTGTATACTCCTGCCAACTTTTGTTGTAATAAATGATGCTGCCATCTGGTGTGGCATTGGTTATTTTCTGCGGCATAAGTTCGGCGATAAAGCGAAAAAAAGATTCACTTTCTTTTATTTTTTGAATTTCCGTAGTACAACCTATCCACATTTTAATTTTCCCATTTGCATCTTTTATAGGTGAGGCATGATTCAAATGCCAGATATAATCACCTGCTTTGTTTTTGAAACGCATTTCCATTTCTAAAACAGTTCCCGTTTCAGCAGCAGCTTGAAAGCGGGTTTGAAATTCTGCTATCTCATCAGGGTGCATAATGCTGTGATAACCCCAATCTTTTAAATCTTCAAAACTCATGCCCGTAAAGTCTAACCAGTGTTTGTTAAAGTATGTAACACTGCCATCGGCATTAGCATTACTTATTTTTGTGGGAATCACATCGGTCATTTGCCGGTAATGGGATTCACTTTCTTCGATTTTTTTACGTGTAAGCACTTGTTCCGTCACTTCGTTGGCAACGACAAAAATACCTGTAACGATATTTTGTTCGCGAATGGGTTGATACGTAAAATTATAAAAGCCTTGTTCTATGTTGTTATTTCTATTGATATAAATCTCCCATTCATTGCCGACATAAGGCATACCGCTTTTCATAACAGAATCAAGCAATTGCCTTATACCTTGCCCTTCCAGTTCAGGTAAGGATTCAAAGATGGGTTTGCCTATAAAGTCTTTGTTCTTATCCACTATTTGTAAATAAAAATCATTGGCTAATTCTACAAGGTAATCTTTACCTTTCAAAATCATAATAGCAATGGGTGCTTGTATAAACAAATGATGTAGATAAGCATCCGTTTGCGAGGGTATATTTGCGCTGTTGCCATTTTGTACCTGTTGTTCACTTTCCAAAGGATCTATTTTCATCATGATCATTGTATCTTATTTGAATTTGTACCCCCCTCAGTAAAAAGATGTACGGATATAGATGTACGGTGTACGAGCCTTAATGATTTTATACTTTTCACTTTTCGTTTTTCACTTTTCATTTAGTTTAAGAACCCACATCTTCCACCAAATTGCGTTTTTTGTCTTTCAATTGTTTAAATTGAGAAGGCGACAGCCCCGTTACTTTTTTAAATTGATTGGACAAATGCGCCACGCTGCTGTAATTCATTTTCCAAGCAATTTCAGTTATGTTCAATTCACCATAAATAATCAATTCCTTTATCCGTTCAATTTTATGAGAAATAATGAATTGTTCAATCGTTGAACCTTGTACTTCTGAAAACAGATTGGCTAAATAAGTATAATCATGGGTCAACTTTTCACTTAGGTAATTAGAAAAATTGATTTTGATGTTATCGTCTGTCTCCGTATGATGCACCATTTGAACAATGGTGTTTTTTATTTTTTCAATCAATATCGCTCTTTTATCGTCCATCAATTCAAAACCTGAATCGGATAAAGCCGTTCTTAATTCCTCTCGTTCTGCTCCCGTTATATTTTCCATTATCTCGACCTCTCCCAAATCAACGATGATGAAATGCAGTTCGAGTTCTTTTAAAATGCGTTTCACGGCTGCTTTGCAGCGTGCGCTTAACATATATTTGATGTACAGTTTCACATGTTTTGGTTATTATTAACGTTGACTTCGCAGATAATTCAATTCTGCTCGTAGTTTATTTAATGCTTCATCTTTTGTCACCTCTAAATCTATAACAATTTTCTCTAAACTCATTCCTTGGACATAAAATAGATTGATTAAAGGGCAATTTTGATTAAAGGGCTGTATTTTACTAAGCATTAGCCCTCTATCTTGAAAGTATTTTAAAGTTGTTTTGTAAGCACAGCGCAGGCAAATCAGACTGTTTATCTCTAAAATCTTATTTTGAGCACTTAACGCTACAAATACTTCTGATAAAATGTCTCCAGCCATTTTATCATCGTCCGTCATTTTAACGATTATGCCATATATCATGGGCGCATAGTTATCGTAAACTTGCGCCCATGTTGTTGCCTTATTTTGAACAGACCTCGCCTTAATGTCTGTATTGGGTTGATAAATATTGACGTGCATGATGTTATAGTTTGTTTTTCTATGACGATAAATTATCTTTGAAAATAAGCTTTAATCGCCCGCATCCATAAAGCACCCGTCATCACTCTTTATACTGAGGGGGTGACTTCGATTAAGGCTTTTGATTTTTGTCTACTTTAGTATCTGACTTTTGTTTAGGAGGCGTCCCATCTGACTGTTTGCTTTTATTTTCATCCTTGTAACTTGAGTCTTTCTTTTTGCTTAGAGACTTGTCTACGGGTGCTTTTTTGACGTTTTTACTGCCTTTGTCCTTGCTCATTTTATTTTTATTTAGATTGTGAATGAATTTTCACAACACGAAGTTGAATAATTTATCCCTACTCATTGTTACATAATTTTGAATAAAAATTACATAATTCACACATTGGTTAAGTGAAAAATGAAAAATGAAAAGTGATACTGAGGGGTCGCTTATCACTTATCATTTTTCATTTTTCATTTATTAAAGCTCGCCCATAACCTTGTGCAATTCTTCTTTTGATTTGCCGAGTTTGATTTCGAGTTTGCCTATCATCTCATCTTTTTTGCCTTCTGCAAACAGGAGGTCGTCATCTGTCAATTCAGCAAATTTTTGTTTGAGTTTACCTTTTTGCTCATTCCAGTTACCTTTTAATTCGGTGGTATTCATATTTTTCAATTTTTAATTGTGAATGAATTTTCACAACAATGCAAAGATGCACCATACACAGGCAGGATATGTTACATGATTTCTTTAAAAAATTACATCATTCACACATTGTTAAGTGAAAAGTGAAAATAAACCAAATATTATTCTTAATAAATAAAAATACTTTTTATTTATTAAGAATAATATTTTTTAATGAAAATAAATTTCTAAATAAAATTCTGTTGTACTACTTTTCACTTTTCACTTTAATAAAAGCGTCTTGTTTTCGTGTGGCGATTCTTCGTAAAAATAGCGGGGTGTTTGGTCTAAGAATTTTTGATAAAAACCATACAAAACGGCTTCGTTTATGGTCAAAGCAGAGGCATTTGTACATATTTTCTAAGTACATGACAAAAATACCTTAGTCAATTTTTTTATTACTTTGTAGAAAGAGTTAAGCAATGCTTGAGCTAACCATTCTAACCCATAAGTGAAAAGACTTTTGGCAGGTCTGCCATGTTTTTTAATTTTAATA
>JANOAU010000010.1:0-66451 GCA_031411275.1 Saprospiraceae bacterium
TGCTGAGCGCAGCGAAAGCATCTGAATAGCTGTTGTGAATTCAGATGCTTTCGCTGCGCTCAGCATGACAAAAAATAGCGTATTTGTCTAAAAACCAATCGGTTTTAAACAAAATCAAAGCAAATTTTGAAAAATAATAGCAAAAACTGCAAATATTTTAGACTTTTACCCAATAAGGTCAACAATCGTAAAAGACATATTATTTCATCAAATACATCCAATCCATGCAATCAAGAAGACATTTTCTACAATGGTCAGCCTTTAGCTTACCTTTATTGTCCGCTGTAAAAGCCTTGGCAACCCCTAAAAAACTAAATGTGGGCAACAAACCCATCGTCGTTTCAACTTGGGACAGCGGTCTACCCGTCAATAAAGTTGCTTGGAAAACCCTTCGAGAACCGAATGGCAAAGCCTTGGATGCCGTCGAAGCGGGTGCAAACTCTATCGAAGACAGCATAAATTGTTGCGTTGGCTTGGGCGGAAACCCCGACAGAGACGGCAAAGTGACGCTCGATGCCTCGATTATGGATGAAAAAGCCAATTGCGGGTCAGTTGCTTTCTTGGAACGCATAAAAAATCCTATTTCTGTTGCTCGAAAATTGATGGAAACGACGCCTCATGTAATGCTTGTAGGGGAAGGAGCACAACAATTTGCCTTAGCCAATGGTTTTAAAAAGGAATCGGGCAGACTCTCAGACGATGCCGAAACAGCCTATAAAGAATGGCTCAAAAAGTCAGAATATAAGCCTGTTATAAATATCGAACAACAACAAATCAAGGCGAAAAAGGGTAAACAAGGGCATGGTCCCTTCGCCCCAAATTACCTTGAAGATGGTACGTTCAACCACGATACGATGGGTACAATCGCTATGGATGCTTCGGGCAACCTGTCTGGTGCTTGTACCACAAGCGGTATGGGCTTCAAAATGCGGGGTAGAGTGGGTGATTCGCCGATTATTGGCGCAGGTTTGTTCGTTGACAATGAAGTGGGCGCAGCGACATCATCGGGGCAAGGCGAGGAAGTGATTCGCATTTGCGGCACGCACTTAGTCGTCGAGATGATGCGGATGGGCAAAACGCCCTTAGAAGCCTGTAAAATTGCTATTGAACGCCTGATTAAAATCAATCCCGAAAAAGCGAAAGATTTTCAGGTCGGTTTTATCGCTATCAACAAAGCGGGTCAGTATGGTGCGTATTCGATTCACACAGGTTTTACTTATGCCGTGACGGATTCTGATGATGGTGGGAAAGTGTTTATGGCGGAGAGTTATTTTAAAAAGTGATTACCACGTTCGGGGAACTTTTGAAGTTCCCCGAACGTAAATACCATTATAAATTATTGTATAACAACGCTTTATATCATCTGACCCCCTCAGTATTTTTTATAAATATTCAACTTCAGACATATGAAAAACCTCTTTTGGTTTATCCCGTTTATCGTTTTTGTCGCTTGTCGCAACTTAGTTGAAAACAAAGAAGCAGCTTGTCCTCAATATGAAAAAGGGAGCCGCGAGTATGTGCAAGATAGCATGAGACAAGGACTTGATGGTTCTTACTACGAACGGGGTAATTTAAACAAAGTCGTTGATATGAAGGACTTTGATACAATTTATCGCTATCGCGGTCATGGAGGTTGGGGTACATTTGATTATATCTGTTCCATTTACAAACAACTTGACACCCCTCAGTATAAAGTTCAGCTATTGAGACAAAGGGCAAGCCACGATACGATGTATGATATTAGTGAGAAAAATTTGAATTTATTTGAATGGCAGTATATAAAAAAGAAGTTTGAAGAGTCCAATTTTTGGTGTTATGGCATTGGGGAAGAAGGACACGGTACAGATTCAAATTCATACAACTTAATGGCAAAAGAAAAAGATAGAAAAAGACATATCTTTTGGGAAGAAGACCAACATTCATACGATACCCTTCGGGGTTTAGGTATGGATATGTTAGAATTGGCTGATTATCCGTTGCCGTATGCTATGATTTATTGCAAGGAAGTGAGAGACAGCATTATTTTGGATATAGTACCTGTTATAAAAGATTATAGTCTTGTCAAAAATTACAATATTAAAACAATTTTTAAAGACGGAATCATCAATAGTGGCGCTTATCAATTGAAAATTCATAAAAAGGATTTTGATAAAATAGATGATATAGAAATGGAAATAGAGTTTTACAATGGTAAAATCCGACGAACTAATGAAAAGAAAATCGAAAAAGTAAATTTTTAACCCCTCAGTATTTTTTCAAATAAAAATCAAATTATCATGTCAGAAATAGCACATTTAGAAGCCATATTCCAATCAAAATTGGATGCAGAAATAAAAATCGAACCAAAAGATTGGATGCCCGAGGCCTATCGCAAAACCCTCATTCGGCAAATATCGCAACACGCCCACAGCGAAATCGTCGGTATGTTGCCCGAAGGGAATTGGATTACCCGCGCGCCCAATTTGCGCCGAAAAGTGGCTCTTTTAGCCAAAGTGCAAGACGAAGCGGGACATGGTTTATACCTCTATGCGGCGGCTGAAACGCTGGGCATCAGCCGCGATGAATTGCTGCACGATTTGCATATTGGCAAAGCCAAATACAGTTCTATTTTCAATTATCCGACGCTTACTTGGGCAGATATTGGCTCAATTGGTTGGCTTGTTGACGGGGCAGCGATTATGAATCAAGTCATGTTGTGCCGTGCGAGTTATGGCCCTTATGCTCGAGCGATGGTGCGGATTTGCAAAGAGGAAAGTTTTCATCATCGCCAAGGTTTTGAAATTCTCATGACGCTTTCAAAGGGTACGGAAACGCAACGAAAAATGGCGCAAGAGTCCATAAATCGTTGGTGGATGCCTGCTTTAATGATGTTTGGTCCGCCCGATGCCGAATCCACAAACTCGGAAATGAGTACAAAATGGAAGATAAAAAGGGAGTCGAACGATGCTTTGCGCCAACGGTTTGCCGATTCGGCTGCCGAACAAGTCACCTTTTTGAATATGACATTACCCAATGTGGTATGGAATGAAGCGCGCGGGCATTATGACTTTGGAGAATTGGATTGGGAGGAGTTTTGGGCAGTCATAAAAGGGCATGGGCAATGTAACAAACAACGGCTGGAAGCTCGTGTCAAAGCGGATGCAGACGGTGCTTGGGTACGCGAAGCAGCCATGGCTTATGCCGAAAAAAAGAAACAGAATGCGGCATGAAATACACCACCATACACTATCAAAACTACCTCGAACTCGAAAAATTATTGTCGAGCCAAAACCTTAGAAGTGAACAAGTCGGCGCACCTGCCCATGAGGAAATGCTGTTTATTATCGTGCATCAAGTCTATGAATTGTGGTTCAAACAGATTATTCACGAGTTAAATTCGGTCATTTTGATGTTTGCCAATGACGAAGTAGATGAACACAGCATCGGCACTGCCGTTTCAAGACTTGACCGTATTATCGAAATTCAAAAACTGTTGATAGAGCAAATTAGGGTCATGGAAACGATGACACCGTTGGATTTTCTCGATTTTAGAAATTATCTTTTCCCAGCTTCTGGATTCCAAAGTTTTCAATTTCGGCTCATTGAAACCATGCTTGGCTTAGAAAGTGAGACCCGTTTGACTTACAATAATATCGCTTACGACAGTGTTTTTCCAGAAAAACAACGCGATATACTGAGGGGTATCGAAAACGGTAAAACGTTGCTACGTGTGGTTGAAGCATGGTTGGAACGAACGCCTTTTTTAGATTTTAGCGGTTTTAAGTTTTTGGAAAACTACCAAAAAGCGGTTTCTACTATGTTGGAAAAGGAAAAAGCGGCTATCATTGAAAGTAGTTATCTCAATGTCACAGAAAAAGAAATGCGGTTGAAGATGCTTGGCTCAACGGACTCTTATTTTCAATCCGTTTTTGATGAAAAAGAGCATGATATACTGAGGGGGTCTGGAAAGTTGAAATTGTCTTATAAAGCTACCATAGCCGCCTTGCTTATCACGCTATACAACGACGAACCGATTTTACAAATGCCGTTCAATATGCTTAAAAGATTGACTGAAATTGATGAAAACTGGACAACTTGGCGCTATCGTCACGCCCAAATGGTGCGGCGGATGTTGGGTCAAAAAATAGGCACAGGCGGCTCGTCAGGCTTCGATTATTTGGCAGCTACGGCATCAAAACATCAGATTTTTGGCGATTTCCACAATCTATCGACTTTGTTGATTCCCCGTTCAGAGTTGCCTTCTTTGCCTGTTGGTCTGCGGCAAGCCTTGGGTTTTTACTTTTCAAGTCATAAAAATTAATAAAAAAATCATGGAAAAACATCAAAAACATGCCAAATTAACCAAACCATTGTTCGGCAATTTTTCCAAAAACGAATGGGCTATCATCGGTACGCCTTGCGGTAATATTCAAAAATTAGCAAAGGACATGACCGAACAAGTGACCCCTCAGTATAAGGTTGCATATGTTGACGCTGACCACAAAGCAGGTGACAATGGTGAAAATTTGCCGTTTGCACTTGAATATACCGATAAAATTGGCTTTCATCGCCTTGATTTCAATGCTAAATTGACACCTTTCCAATTCCGTTCTTTGCTTAATGATGCAGATATGGCTTTGGTCAATGGCAATCATTTTGAAGCCAAACGGCAAATTGTCGTACTTGACCCTAAGAAAATGGAAAGTTTAAGCCGTAAATTAAACCGCTTGACGGCTGTTGATTTGTTTTTAAGCATTGATGAAACGCAAATGCCTGATTTTCTGAAAAATCATTTACCCAATTGGGCTTCTATACCTATTTTTCATATTTCTGAAACAAATAAGATAGCTGATTTCCTTCGTTCAAAGATTCAAGCACCACCGCTTAAAGGTTTGGTTTTAGTGGGTGGAAAAAGTACACGTATGGGTACAGACAAAGCCTTTTTGGACTATCACGGCAAGCCACAATACGCGGTGACCGTCGATATACTGAGGGGTCTTGGCGTTGAGTCCTATATCAGTTGTCGAGAAGAACAAGCGGCACAATTTATTGATAATCAAAAAGTTATAACCGATACTTTTTTAGAACTCGGTCCTTTTGGTGCGATTTTATCGGCTTTTAGAGAAGAACCAAATGCCGCTTGGCTGGTCGTTGCTTGCGATTTGCCGCTTTTAGATGCGGAAACATTGCAGTTTTTAATCGAAAATAGAAATCCACATTTGACTGCTACGTCGTTCAAAAGTCCTGAATCAAAAGAAGGTTTTCCAGAACCTTTAATTGCGATATGGGAACCACGCGCCTACCCCACCCTTTTGCAGTTTTTGGCACAAGGCATCAGTTGTCCGCGCAAGGTTCTCATTAATTCTGAAATCGAATTACTGACCCCTACCCTATCTGAGGCTTTGATGAATGTCAATACAGCTGAAGAAAGAGAAACCATATTGTATACTTTATCAAAACAGGTATTTTGATAAACAATGTTTTATGCTTATTTTTGTCAAAAAAAAAAATTATGGCAACTCAAATCGGAGAAATAGCTGTTGCATATCAAAAAAATCCTCGCGCTCGACGTGTATTACCACGTTCGCTTGCAGAGTACATTGAGTGGAATCCAAAAGACGGCTTTAAATATGAATGGGTAAACGGACACTTAAAAAAATATGAGAAAATGCTTACTGCCGAACAATACCACATCTACGACAATCTGTCGGAACTCTTCCTTAAAAACAAAGCACATCAAGCAGGTGGACGTTTAGTTCCAGAGCTAAAATGTCGGACAGTTGGCAGCCAAAGCCGAGTACCCGATATTTGTTTCGTAACAAATAATGATCGCAAAACCATGGGGCAAGGGATAATGATAATACCCCAATTTGCCGTAGAAATTTTGTCGAAAACCAATGAAATGGAGGATATGTTTGCCAAACTTGAAGAATATTTTGAGGCTGGGGTTCAGATGGTTTGGTTGATTTTACCGCGCGTCGAAAAGGTATATGTCTATACCTCTCCTACCGATGTTCAAGTATGTTACGGAAGTATGATGTGCAGCGCAGAGTCTATTATTCCCAATTTTACTTTAAAAACGCACGATATTTTCATTAAACCATAAGAGATGTGGATTTTTCAAAACAAGAATTAGCCCGCTACGCTCGGCATTTTGCCCTGCCCGATTTCGGTATGGAAGGACAGAAACGCTTGAAAAACAGTTCTGTTTTGGTAGTGGGTGCGGGTGGTTTGGGCAGTCCGTTGTTGCTGTATTTGGCGGCGGCGGGTGTGGGGCGCATTGGCATGATTGACCCTGATGTAGTGGATTTATCCAATTTGCAACGTCAAATCCTTTATAATGTAGCCGATATTGGTAAATCAAAGGCAGAAACGGCGCGTGAGAAGTTGTTGGCCATGAACCCAAACATAGAAATTGATACTTTTTTTATGCCATTAACAAGGGAAAATGCACTGGATTTGATTTCAAAATACGATATCGTCGCCGATGGAACGGATAATTTCCAAACCCGCTACCTCGTCAATGACGCTTGTGTTTTGACAGGAAAAGTCAACGTTTATGCTTCAATTTTTAGATTTGAAGGACAGGTTTCTGTTTTTAATCTCTCTAAAAATGGGGAAAGAGGTGTTAATTACCGCGATTTATTTCCGGCTCCTCCTCCACCCGGCTTAGTACCCGATTGTGCCGAAGGTGGTGTTTTGGGGGTTTTGCCTGGTATTATTGGCTCGATGCAAGCCTCAGAAGTGATTAAGGTTTTGACAGGCATAGGTGAACCTTTGGCAGGGCGTTTATTCATTTTTGACGCAGCCAGTTTTACGACTCGGGTTTTAAAAATCAATAAAAACCCTCATTATGAACCCATTACTGAACTGATTGACTACGATATGTTTTGTGGTTATAAACCTAAAAATAGGGGAAATACTGAGGGGGGTGTTAAAGAAATTTCTGCTAGAGAACTAAAAGAAATGATAGCACAAAACGATGATTTTCAATTGGTTGACGTTAGAGAATCCTATGAATACGAAGTAGAAAATTTGGGCGGCGTTTCCATCCCCCTCAGTATTTTGGCTGAAAAAACGGCTTTGATTTCAAAAGACAAAAAAGTGGTCGTGCATTGCAAAAGTGGTGCGCGAAGTGCGCAAGCGATTGCTCAATTAGAGAATTTGGGGTTTGATAATCTTTGGAATTTAACGGGGGGAATAGATGGTTTTTAAAAATCACTCTTCATTCAACCGCTCCCCTACGCCTGCAAAATAATCGCGCGGCGTTTGATTGGTTATTTTTTTAAATGACCGATTAAAAGCCGTTTTAGAGTTAAATCCCACTTCAAAGGCAACAGCCAAAAACGTTTGATTTCTGAAACGCGGGTCGCGTACCAATTTCTTAAATTCCTCTATTCGATAACCGTTGATGAAGTCAAAAAAATTGACACCAAAGCCGTCATTGATAACTTTTGAGAGCACATGCGGCGGTATTTTTAACTTGGCAGCCAATTCATTGAGCGACAAATTGGGGTTAGAATATGCCCGACTTTTCTTTAAATACTCCTTTATTTTCTCTTTTTGTTGTAAAAACTGTTCATCAAACAGTTTTTCGCGATGGACACTATCTTTTGGCGCGGATACTGAGGGGGTCGCTTTATCCGAAATAGAGTCAGATTCGGACTCCGTTTCGGTGTCAGAAGCACCCTCATCAAAAGCATCGTCATGTTGTGGTACTTTGAAAACTTCGGGTTGATGAATCGCATAATACCCTAAAAAGTAAGTAATGGTCGAGAAAACAAGCCAGATAATGTCCACGCTGTTTTCAATAAGTTGTGCATTCTCTGAAAAAATATAGCCACCGAAAAGAAATAAAAAACCCGTAAACAACCATAAAACAAGACAAATCGCTTGTATGACAAGGACTGTATTGAGATAATGTAAGTTCTGTTCGTAGGAGTAGCGGGTTTGATATTGCGTTTTATAAACATTTATCGCTTTGTAAGACAGCCACCAATAATAAGCATTTACGATGAGACTGAATGCACCAATAGCACCAAAAACCACCTGTGTATCGGCATCGTGGTTGACCATTTTTAGCTTAAAAATCTTGGTATCCATCAAAAAATAGGGTAAATAGACCAAAAACTGAATTGCAGCAGGGATAAAATGAAAAGGACGCCGAACCACCAATTTTTCAGATTGAAAAAGTAGTTTTTGCAAATAAAAATAGAATAAAGGGGCATAAATAAGCAAAATAAAGTCTGATAACAATTGAATTTTGGGAGACACTTGAGCAATTTCTCGTTGCGCCCACATCACCCGAATCAAGATGGCGAAGGACACACAACCGATTAAAATCAGCAACCACCGATTAGCAATGCGGTTATAATCTTGGATGCCCGGTATCGCAATGATGAATAAAATGCCTTGTAAAACGGCAAAAAGCATCAAAATATCGTAAATCGAATAAAAATGAAATGTTCCCGTTAAGTCTTCCCAACTCAAAATCTCTAAATCCGTTATTTTGTTGCTCATCGAATTGGTCTTAAAAAAAACACGGTTTGGGCGTGCTTTTCCACTCCCCCGCCCTTCTACCGACTCCCAAGAGCCGCGTGTAAATTTATATTCCAACTTAGGCAATAGTGAATAAACAACGATATGATAAGTGCCATCCCCTAATTTTTTCATGCAAAAGGCAGGGTCTTCTGCATTCCAATTATTAAAATTACCAGAAATATAAATTTGAGCGTCATGCGGCGTGTTTGGAGGTAAGCTTGTAATAATAAACTCATAGTTAGGCATCGCTTCCCACGTTTCGATGACGACACGAATATTTTTGGGAGATTCCTGTTCAAAAATGCGATTCGGGCGGGCTTTCCCGTCGGGGCCTCCTTCCGACGAAATCCAAGAGCCTTGTGTAAATTTATATTCAAAATAACGGAATGTATCGGGCAACGTAATGGTATAAACGCCATTTGTGTCTTTTTTTAACTCAAATTTTGGGTCACTTGGGTCCCAATTATTAAAATCTGCCGCTAAAAATAACCGTTTTTCTTTATTGATAAAATCAGGATGCTTCACGACTTCAAACCGTATTTGAGCCGATAACACCATATTTAGGCAGATAAATAATATTGAGAAGATGAATTTCATATGTGTTGATAACGTCTATACAAAATATTTACGGATTTAATGCGGGATAGGACTTTGTTTCTGATTTATAGTTAGGTCATTAAAGTAAAAAAAAAAGTTAGAGGATATAAGGAATGACTAAAGTAATTCAATACATCAACTTTTTCTTAAAAGACGGGTCAATTGTTTTAATTTCTCTTAAAATAGTCTCAAACAAAGGGTCAAATTTCGATTTAACACCTACAAACCTATCTGCATACACGTCTATAAATTTAGAAATAAAGGCATGAATAAACATTTTATTCCGAAAATCATCCACCGTTTTGCTGTGATAAATAGAGGATTGACCCCTCAGTATTTCCGCCACATTTTCTTTTTCGGCATCGGTAGCTGTGGTTCTGATGACTTCATTGATGGCAGCTCGATATTGTTCAATCATCGCCTCTGCTTGAACTTTCCACTCTGCCAATTGCCTCTGTTGCGCTTCTCGGGCTTTTTGGGTCTCTGCTTGTTTGTTTTTTAGTTCTTTTAGTGCCAAAATGCCTTTGCCTAAGCCGCGAGGAATACCGGCAATGATAAAACCTCTAAAATTTTCAATTAAGGGTTTGCCTTGTTTACGGCGTTTTTCCTGTTCTTCTTCGGCAAACAAAACAGCCTCTAAAACGGCTAATGGACTGCCCAAACTGCTCAAACCTTTAACCAAAATACGCACTTCTTCTTCACTCACATGGTGTTCAAAGGAGCGAAAAACACGCATTATATCATCCCAATAAGCCGCATCTTCGGAAGGTGAATCAATGATAAGTTGTTGATTTTCAATATTAATGACCTGTTGGGGCAATTGTTTTTGTGCTTTTCGTTCTACAATAAAAAAGCGCAAACCTGTTATGCGCGGACGTTTACCCGCTAAGTTCTGTCCTAATTTTTCATACGAAACAGTCAAATCTGTTTTCTCATTGATTTCGTTGACAGCAGGTAAAATGACGTATTTTTCGAGATTGCTGAAAATTTTATACCCCTCAGTATCGTAGCCAAATTTCTTCTTAAAAGCATCCAATTTCATCTCAACCATGCCTCGATTACGCCAACTCAGCAGAAAAGGAAATATTTTTATCGCTTGGGCATTGTCCAAACGGAACAAATATTTTTTCAAAAAACTAAAATGCTCGTGTTGTGTCACTGCCAAAACTGTCCGCACCAATTCTTTATTGACGTGTATTTCCACTATCCCACTGTTCTTTTCGTGCTTGTAAAATGGGATGACAGACATACCATAATTATGCTCCGTGTCCTCCCATTTGACCTGTGTTGTTTGCAATAAGTCAATACAATCTAATATGTGCCGATAAAAGTTTTTAGAATTTTTTGCGCCAGATGCCGTGAGAAACTCACTAATAGAAAAGTCTAATTTCACATAATCGCCCCCCTCAGTATCTAAGTGTATTGGGGTCAAACGCGAAACGATTTCAAAAAAAATCTTCGGTGTATAGACTTCACTTAAGGTGCGTTCTTTGCCCCGACTGATTTTGCGAATAAACTTCGGCACCGCCAAAGGATTATTCAAAACAACATAATCGGGGTTGTTTTGCAAGTCATCTATGATGTTTTCAGGTGTTTTTTTCGCCATTTTCCAAATTTTGGGGACAATATCTGAAAATTTATACAAGAATCTATAATCTTTCTTTTATATAAATGATTTTTTTATAAAAATATTAAGCGATATTTTTTTAAATGACTGATAAACAAGGATTTATATTTTTTAAACGACCCCAATACGCTTGTATATGGTTTTACCAATCGCTTCTATTATTTAAAAAAGAGTCTTTAAAAGCATCCAAATAGGGTGTTTATAGTCTTATACAAGCTGTTAATTACAAACTTGTATAATTTACAGGTTACCCCACTACGCTTGTATAATCACCCCAGTACGCTTGTATAAAACCCCACTACGCTTGTATAATCACCCCAAAATACTTGTATAATCACCCCATTGCGCTTGTATAATACCTTTATAAATAATTGATATTCAATAAGTTAGGTAGGTGCTAAAAAGTATTAAAAAACTTTCTAAAAAAAGTATTAAAAAACAACAAAAGGGATTTGTGTGTTTTTCTTTATTTTTTTTGGTTTTTTTTGTTGAAAATTAGGCGCGGCGCAGATTTCTAAAAGTATAAGTATAAGTAGAGGGTGATTTGGAATCACACCCGCACTACAAATGTATTTATATAAAACGGTAAACAGCTATATAAGTAGATAAGTAAATAGCTGTTTATATAAATAGTTATTTGAAGATTTATATAAATCTTTAAATAGCGTTTTATTTAACGATTATTCAAATCGTCTTCAATCAATCCGATTACATAGTCACGCATAGAAACGCCCTCTTCTGCCAAGCGAATTTTCATAGAGCGATACAAAGCCACGGGGAAATCAAAACTCGTTTTCCTCACTGCGTCAGGATCTTCAATAATCGTCCGTGCGGTGCGCTTTTTTACACTAATGACATCCCGACTTTTCGCGGAAGGCGTAGAGGAAGTTTTAGACACCTTCTTTTTAACCTCTTTCGTCGGGGTTTCCGGTGACGTCAGGACTGGATTTTCTATGATTGCCTCACCAACCACCTCTTCTGGAGCGAATGCGTGGATTTTAGAAGTGATTTCTTCTGCCTTGTCCTCCGCGAGGATGTTTTTTTTAGGCAACCGTGTGGGTACTAAGTTGAGACCTAAATCAGTGACTTTTGACATATTGACCTCCTGTTTTTTATGATTTATACTGTTCACACCAATTAATTACATAAATTGCACGAATGTTTTTTAGTGTAATTCGTGCCATTCGTGTCTATTTTTGAGCAATTTCGATGATTTCTTGCATCAGATTTTTGATTTCAGTTTGTGCTTTTGAGTCCGAGTATTCCATAACCGATATGCCGCTGACATTGGATTCACCGTAAGCCACCCGTTCATGAAGTTTACTGTTCAAAAAACGCACGCCATATTGCTCGCCCAATGTTGTGAGACCTGCTACAACGGCTTTGTGGAGGTTGAATGACTCTTTGAACATATTTAACAAGAAATAGGCGGGGGTTTTTTCCTCTTTTTCTTCTTGAACCTCGTTGTAACGCACCAAAAAGTCTTCTGTGACCCAATAATCTGACCCGCCTTTGGGTACAATAGGAATGATGATGATGTGGCTCAACAGCATAATTTTGCTGACAATGGGAAATAAACTCGGCGGCCCATCAATGATAATGGCATCATAGTCATTGTATAGGGCTTTTACTGAGGGGATGATGGCTTTCGGTTCAGTCATCTGAACGACGTTGACAAAGGGTTCTTTGTTCGCTTCTTGTCTAATAGCAAACCACCGAGTAGTCGCCGCCGCTTCATCTGCGTCAATGATACAGACCTTATAGTTGTCGAGTGCTAATGCAACAGCCAAATTTTGGGCTAAGGTGCTTTTGCCTACACCTCCTTTGTACGAAATAGACGAAATAATCATGTTTTTAAGCGTGTTTTAGGGTGCAAATAAAACACTATTTATATAAATAGCGAAATAAATTTTTATTTATTTACATAAATATTTGTTTAAATAAAAAAATAAATAACTATTTAAATAAAACCTTATTTAGTTTTTTATTTAATTACCTAAATATATAAAACGCTGAATCTTTATTTATATAAATACTTATCTAAGTAATTATCTGTTTATATAAATAATGGGCATATTCTGACCTATTTTCAAGTTTTGAAAGGATAGAGATAGAGAAGTGGTTAGGGATGAAGGCTCATTTTTTGAGTTTTAAGATAAAAAATAAGAAAATGAAAGTAAGTGAGTAGGGTGCGAGAAATAATGGCTGAAAATAGTTTTTAAAATAAAATCGATGACAAGATTTTTAGCCCTGTCATCGATCTTAATTATAGCGTTTCTGAATTGACCCCTCAGTATTACCAAGTTAAAATGGGCATTTTTTCTTTCTTCAATTGTCCATTGAGGGTGTCTAAATTTGTGATTTTAAAATTCGCCCATTCTGTTGACAATGTTTTTAATTTAGCGACATTATTATTGACAGCAGTAATTGTTTGAGCCGTTGGGGGCATATCGGTGTCGTGCAAGATATTAAAAACACCTGACAAAGCCGATTCTAAGCGACCGAAGTTCGGTTCTTGACTCCCTTGTTGCGTCATATTTTCAAAATAGGACAATTTTTGTTCAATATTCATTAAAGCATTTGTGAGCGGTGCTTTTGATTGCTGTAATAAATCCTTTATCTGTGGTTTCAGTTTGTTAATTTCAGATAAGGCAGACAGTGCTTGTTGTTGCCCCTTATAACATTGCATAGACAAATCATGCTGCATTTTCAAATCTAAAGCGGATGATTTCACACGAGGGTCAAATTTTAGAGTCATTGGCTTACTATATGTTTTGCCGTTGACTGTCAGTTTTACGTTATAGTTGCCAGGCAAAACCCAAGGAGATGTTGCGTCAGGTGCCGTATTTTTATAAATGGCAGCAATAGGGTAGCGGGGTGAGACATCCAAAGGCGTATAGTGCAAATCCCACATAAAGCGATGTGCGCCCGCCTCGCCCGATAAAATTTGTTGCGGACGAATCCAATAAGGAGGGACATTGTTTTCTGGAATGAGATAAGGTTTATCATTGCTTGAAAAACGACGAACCGATTGACCCGCAGCGTTAAAAATCTCTAAAACAACTTCATTTTGTGCCTTTTCCTTCAAAAAGTAGTTGATAATGGCTCCTTCGGGTGGATTTTGACCAGCAGGTTCTTCTTGCGGTAAAGGCGTATCTGTCCATAGATTCCACCGAACGCGCATGGCTGTTTGAGGAGCAAAAAGGGTCACATCTGCCATTTTTACTGAGGGGGTCGCTTGACGTAACAAGGTAATGTCGTCCAATATCCAAAAACTGCGTCCATGGGTGCCAACGACAATATCATCGTCTTTTATGACCAAATCACGGATAGAGGTGGCGGGCATATTCAGACGCAACGAATGCCAATTTTCACCCTCATCAAAAGACACATAAACAGCCCGTTCTGACCCAGCAAAGAGTAATCCTTTGCGTTTTGGGTCTTCTCTAACGGCATTGATGGGGTCATTAGGTAAGCCGTTAGTGATTTCTTTCCATGTTTTGCCACCGTCTTTAGTGCGATATATATGTGGCTTCATATCGTCTAAACGGATGCGATTAACGGCAGCATAAGCCGTATTTGCGTCAAAATGACTCGCCTCCATAAGGGAAATTTTGCTCCAAGGGGTGATTGTAGGCGGTGTAACATTTCGCCAATTTTTGCCTCCGTCGCGGGTGACGTGTATTAAACCATCGTCCGTACCTGCCCAAATCGTATTGATGTCTTTGTATGAAGGTGCAACCGTATAGATAACGCCTCGACGGGGCATTTTTTTCATGTCTTCGGAGGTATAAATACCGACACTGGCTGGAATGTCGTCGTATTTGTCGCGGGTCAAATCGGGGCTGATGATGTCCCATGAATGACCGCCATTTTGCGTTTTAAACAGTACATTTCCTGCGAAATACAAGGTTTTATTGTCAATAGGAGAGAATAAAACGGGCGCAGTGCGGACAAAACGGTATTTTCCAGAGCGCACGGCTTCAGGTGCTATGTTCTGGACTTGGCCTGTACGCTTGTCAAATTTCGTGATTTTGCCACCATAGATAATATTGGGATTGAGCGGGTCGGCAGCTACATAACCATACTCTTCCACGCCGACGGGATGCCATTCTCGAAACGTAATTTGCCCATCATTGCCACGCGAAGCGATGCCGACTGAACCGCTTTCTTGCTGTCCACCCAAGACATTATAGGGAAAAGAATTGTCGGTACTGACATGGTAAAATTGCGCTGTGGGTTGATTATACCATGAGCTAAACGTTTCGCCACCATTGACAGTAATAATCGCGCCTTGGTCGCTGGCGATTAAAATAACGTCCGTATTGTCAGGATTTATCCAAATGCGGTGGTAATCATCGCCGCCTGGTGCGCCTCGAAAGGCATTCCAGGACTTGCCCCCGTCGGTTGATTTCCATGTGACGACATTAGCAGAATAAACAATATCGGCGTTTTTAGGGTCGGCTCTGATTTCTGCAAAGTCTGTTCCACGACCCCAAAGGCGTGGGTCGGCATTCATTTTCACCCAATTTCCACCGGCATCGTCGCTTCTATAAATGCCGCCATACTGAGGGGGTGCATCTACGGTGGCGTACAAGCGATAGGGGTTGCTGGGTGCGATGCAAAAACCGATGCGGCTTAGACCTTGCGCGGTAGTAGGCAGCCCGTTTGAGAGCTTTTTCCACGTTTTGCCGCCGTCAATAGACTTAATTAAGCCACTTTCAGAGCCATTCCATGCGCCATTTTCCCACGGCCCTTGTCGCCCTGCCCACATATCGGCATAGATAATTTGTGGATTTTTAGGGTCAATAGTGACTTGTATCGCACCTGTATTTTCATCAACATAATAAACCCGTTCCCATGTTTGACCACCGTTGAGGGTTCTATAAACGCCTCTTTCGGTATTTGGACCATAAGGATGCCCCAAAACGGCTGCAAAAACGCGGTTTTCATCCTTGGGGTCTATCGCTAAGCCGCCTATTTGTTGCGCTTCTTTTAAGCCCGTATTGACCCATGTTTTGCCGCCATCGGTTGTCTTATAAACACCATCGCCAACGGACAAATCGGGACGTTGCAAACCTTCGCCACTGGCCACATACAGCACATTGGGATTGGACGGTGCGACGACAACATCACCTACCGAACCCGTCGGTTGATCGTCAAAAATGGGTATCCACGTTCTGCCATAATCGGTTGTTTTCCAAACACCACCGTTGTTGACACCGATGTAAAAGACATTCGGCTGTTGCGGTACGCCGACGGCTCCAACGGTTCTGCCGCCACGATGTGGCCCTATCATGCGCCATTTCATTGCCCCAAATACTGAGGGGTCAATGGTTTGAGCGTTTAGGGTTGTAAAAAGTAAAAAAAGGAAGAAAAGACTAAGGATTGGTTTGTTTTTCATCATTTTTGATTTGTAAAATTGTTAAAAATGGATTTTTCATTTTTAACAAAAGTACGAATTGAAATGATGATGTAGGAATGATGAGAAATGAATTTTTAAGAGTAGCTGTTAGATTTTAATTTTCACTAAACGCTATAAAACTACTGTTTGATAAAAAAGGCTATTTTTGTAGAGAAATAGGGAAAAAAGTTTGTTTTATTATTAAAATGCAGTCTTTATCATGATTGCTCATTTGGGCAACCAAATGAATTAATAAAGGTTTATGGAAAATAAATATGTCAATTTCATTTCAGATGAACATTTGCTTTATTGTATAGGTAACCTGCACAAGGCTTATGTGAAAGCTAAAAATAACATAACTCAAAAGAATTTTTATAGCAACAAAGTAGATATTATCAAATTGACTTTTGATGCTAAATTCAACGATATTGATGAAGAAAGCCTTATTGAAGCAGAGATTTTAAGGCAAATAGACAAGTCTATCAACAATTCCATCGGTACATTTCACGAACAAATTTTGGGAGGGATTGAGGGGTTTGAAGTGGGTATTTTCAGTGGTTTTGATATCAAGGCACAAGACGATTCCTTGTTTGCAGATATTAAAAATAAGCACAACACAATGAACAGCAGTTCTGCCGAAAGTTTATTCCAAAAACTCAAAAATTATGCAGATAATTATAAGAAAGCAAAATGTTATTGGGTTCAAATCTTAGCAAAAAGCAGTTTTTGCGAACTGTGGCAAGGTGAAATAAACGGTAAAGAATACAGTCACAGCCGTGTGTATAAAATTTCAGGCGACCAATTTTATGCTTTATTAACGGGTCAAGAAGATGCGCTTTTTCAGGTGTACAAGGCTTTACCAAGTGCTATAAAAGATTATTTGAACACGCTTGAACAGGGCGAAACGGTTAAAGAAAATTCAGCATTAGATGAAATTCAGGCACAGATAAAAATAAGTCAAAGGAATATTTTAGACCAAATTACTTTCGACAATTTCGGTTACTATAAGGGTTTTGACAAACTGTAATATTGGTTCAAAAATGCGATTATCGAATAGCCAATTTCTTTGCCCAAATTGACAGGAACAGCGTTGCCAATCTGTTTATATTGTTGGGCAACCGAGCCTTCAAAATCCCAATCATCAGGAAATGTTTGAATACGGGCATATTCCCGAACCGTAAAAGGGCGGGTTTCTTCGGGGTGACAGCGTTCCGTCTGTTTTTGGGCAGGGCTACAGGTTAAAGTGAGACAAGGCTCATCCCAACCAATTCTACGTGCAATGCCTGTTTTACCTCCGCCCAAATGAAAACTGCCGCCCATAAATTCCTTTTGAATATCCAAAGGCAGGTCACGCCAATAACCTTTTGGCGGCACTAAATCCAAGACGTCAATTTTACTTTTGGGATATTTTGAACCCACAGATTTTGGCACATCGCAATCATATAAGTCACCTTTTTTCAAAGCATCTGCTAAGTTGTATATTTTTTTGTAAGGTTTAGGATATTCATATGTCAAATCAATATCTTTTCTAATACCCACTAAAATAATGCGTTCCCTTTTCTGAGGAACTTGATAATCTATGGCTCTTAAAACCTGCACAGGCACGACATTATAGCCGATTTCATCTAAAATCGACATCATGCCTTCGAGGGTTTTGCCATTTTCGTGACTCAACAATCCACGCACATTTTCGCCAATACACATGAGCGGATTTACTTCTTTCACAACCCGTGCAAATTCATAAAAAAGCGTTCCTCTGGCATCTGCTAAACCTAATTTTTTACCCGCATAACTAAACGCTTGACAGGGAAAACCGCCTGTTACGACATCCACTTTATTATGATATTCCGAAAAATCGAATGTTTTTATATCTCCTTCCAAAACTTTCCAGTTTGGACGGTTTTTGCGTAAAGTTTGGCAAGCCCATTTGTCAACTTCATTCAAAGCGACACATTTGAGACCTGCTTTTTCCATTCCAACCGCCAAGCCGCCAGCCCCTGCAAACAGCTCTAAAACGGTATAATCATGGATGGGTTCTAAGAAATTTGATATATTTTGATGGACATCTTGACCTAAAAAATTGGAAAATAATGTTTCTAAATCATCTCGTTTATAGACTCTATAGTTGCTCATTGGCTCACGAACAGCAGACAATTTGCCTTCTCTATCCCAACGTCTTAGCGTTTCTTTACTTTTACCAACCATTTCGGACGCTTCCGATAATGTTATATATTCATTCATAACCAAATACTTTAACCTTATACAATGGTTACAAATGTACGATTAAAATTGAAACACCCAAGCAATAGGCAACAATTTGTTTTTTAAAATTTAAAATTTGTTTTTTAGTTGAAATACTGAGGGGTACATGATAACATTATTAGAATAAAACTATACCTAAAAAAGTGCCGTTTGTAGTCAAAATGGTTCAAAATGGTTCTTATTCAGTCATTTCCTTTTCAAAAGGCAGTTCAAGTAACAAAATCACTGCATCATTAGACAACGCCTCTAATTCTACCGCGTCAACGTCGCATAAAGACAGACCGTCTCGTGCATGAAGCAGCCGATTTTGCACTTCAAAAACGCCTTCAATAACGAAAACAAAAATGCCATTTTGTGGATTTTTAACCGTGTAATTGCTTTCATTTCGACCATCATATTGACCAATAAAACCATAAATGTTTTGATTTTTAACCTCATCGGGAAAGAAGGGTAGGAGTTGATTTTTAGCATTCGTAAAATCAAATGTTGTTTCTTTTACACTGTTAAAAGGTTGATTTACATCGTTTTGTAAATGAATTTCAAGATAACTCACTATACCCTCATCATAAGGATTGGTAATTATAAGCGTTTCTGCATCAACAGTTGCAAAAAAATAGGCTTCACCTGCCGTCACAAATGACCCCTCAGTATGAAAGTCATTTTTTACTTCAATCGTACCGAAAATAGGTAAAATGAGAACCGTCGTTTGTGCTTCTATTTTTTGTTCAACTGAAGCAGTAGGCACTAATGTATCTTCATTAAAAGCCTTCAAAATGCCTAATGGTTTTTTGTTTTCGTCAAAAAAAGACCCAAAATTGAAGGTGTGGAAACTGCGAAAAGCCTCCGTTTGAGTGCAGCTGCGTTGATCGGATAAGTAGATGGTGGCGTTTGTTTGTTGTATCATTTTAATAAAAAAATACACCTTACCGAAAATTCTTAACTTTCGGTAAGGTGTTGATTTACATATATTTACGCAGCAACAATGATAGTATGTGTCAATGCGTAACCTGCCGAAACACTACCCGTTAGGGTCGCCAATTCGCAAGTAAGGGAGTCAGAAAAAATACCATCTTTGGCATTTGAGGTATCTTGTTTGCCTTTTGTATAAAAATTGGTCGTTGTGGTGTAAACGGTATCGTTGACATCAGTTGGGAAAGCGATTTGCGTCACCAACAAAGATTTTCCACTTGAATCATAGACATGAACGTGGATATGCGGTGCTCTGCCAGGATACCAACCTGGGTAAATCGTTAGAAATTCAGCAACCCCCTCAGTATTTGTTGTTTGACGACCTCTTAAAAAGTGAACGGCTGTCAAACTGCCATATTCTGAGTAATTGCCATCCTTGTCACAATGCCAAATATCCACAAATGCGCCTGCCAAAGCCGCGCCTTTGCTTTGAATCTTGATTTTAGTCGTCAAGGGCGTACCTGTTCTGTCAGAACGAATATCTTTAATGGCAAAGGAAGCAGGACTTTTGGTTGGATAAGGGCCTTCTGTTTCGCTTGGCGTCGTTGAACCACAAGCGAGGGAACTACTACCCGTGTCTTTGCTGCATGAAGCGATAAATGGGGCGATGGTTGCAAATCCTAATAGGTGGAAGCCTTGTTTCAAAAATTCTTTTCGTTGCATATAGTCATTTTTTTTGTTTAAATATTACTTCCAAACACGTAAAAAAGAACTTTTGGGTTGCGGAATAGTAATATTTAGGAAATTTTTAAAAATTTCCTAAATCTGTTTTAACCTATTTTAACGGAAGTCATCGTCAAAGACCCTGCCACTGCTTTATCATTAAAAATGCTCACTTTTTCATCCTTTTCTTGCAATGCCAAACTGTACAAAAGAGGGTAGTAATGGTCGGGTGTTGGAATCGCTAAATCGGCGATTTTACCCAAGGAACGATAATCAATCAAGGGTTTGTGGTTGCCATCGTTGATGTTTTTCTTAAAAATATCGTTCATTTCAATTGCCCAATCGAAGCCTGGTCCATTGATGTTGTTAAAGGTTGCCATCCGTAAATTGTGTACCATATTACCGCTACCGACGATTAATACGCCTTTTTTGCGTAAAAATGCCAATTCTTTAGCCAAATCGTAGTGATACTGAGGGGGCTTGTGGTAATCAATACTCAATTGCAACAAAGGAATATCAGCATCGGGATACATCGGTTTCACGACCGACCAACTGCCGTGGTCAAATCCCCAGTCGTTTGTGTCCAAGCCAACAGTAGTTGATTTTATACCCTCTGCCACTTCTTTTGCTAATTCAGGATTGCCTGAAGCAGGGTATTCGACATCAAAAAGGGCTTTTGGAAAACCGCCAAAATCGTGGATGGTCTTAGGTTTGGGCATCGCTGTCACGTGCGTGCCGCGTGTGAGCCAATGCGCCGAAATGCATAAAATCGCTTTGGGCTTTGGTAGTTCTTTACCCAACGATTGCCAAGTTCGGGTAAATTCGTTTTGCTCAATGGCATTCATCGGACTACCATGACCGATGAACAAAACGGGCATTTTTTCGTCTTGCTCCGTCAAATTGTCAGACAAAGCCTTGAGCGAAGTGCCAAGCGACATAGTGGCAGTAGCTGTTATCATTGTTTTTAAAAAGTCTTTTCGATTCATTATAAATAGTCATTTGTCAATAAGCGTCCTTGGTCGTTCTTATAAATAGTAGCTCAACAATTACCATCTATATCACACGTTTCGCCATCTATAACTGCCTCTTTTTCACTGGTTTCTGACCATGTTTGAGTCAGAGCCTGCAAAAATAAAGCGGTCTCTTGCGCCCCTGAAACAGCATATTTTCCGCCCAAAACGAAGAACGGTACGCCGCGCACGCCGACTTGATGCGCTTCATAAATATCGTGATGAACGGCATCAGCAAATTGATTACTGGCTAAAACGTGTTTTAATTCATCGGCATTTAAACCGATTTTAGTGCCTAATTGCACTAAAACGGCATGGTCAGCGGTGTTCAACCCCTCAGTAAAATAGGCTTTTAACAACGCCTCTTTGGCTTCATTTTGTACGCCATGTACTTTTGCAAAATGCAAAAACCGATGTGCGTCAAAGGAATTGGCAACAACGGCTTTGTCCATATTATAGGTCAAACCGACTTGTTTTGCCAGTTGTGTTACGTGGTCAGTCATGCCTTTAGCGTGTTCGAGCGTCCACCCTTTGACTTCTGCCAAATGTTGGGTTGTATTCTTAGTGGCATCCGTTTTCATATCAGGTTGCAATTGAAAACTTTTCCAAATGACTTCTACATCGTCTTTGTGCGGAAATTGCGCGAGGGCATTTTCAAATTTTCGTTTACCGATATAACAAAAAGGACACATTACGTCCGACCAAATTTCTACTGTCATGATTCTTTAATTAAACAAAATGAATAATTTATGAATTGAGTGTATAGACACTTATTTATTATTTGAAACAAGCATCAGTTTGTTTTGTTTTAGATAATGTATAGAATAACTCTATCAGCGTTCATAATGTGCCTAATAAAAAATATAAAACATCAAAAATTGCATCAGTGATACATAATTTTAGTCCTGGTCCTGCCGTCATACCCCCCTCAGTATTGGCGCAGTCGGCAGAAAGTTTAATAGAATTTGACCATACAGGCATGTCTTTAGCCGAAATGAGTCACCGCAGCCCCAAAATTATGGCGGTTATTGAAGAAGCAACCGCTTTGATGAAACAATTGCTTGGTTTGACAGACGATTTTGAGGTGATTTGGATGCCGGGCGGAGCATCAGCGCAATTGGCTATTGCGCCTATGAATTTGGTCAATCCACGCCAATCCATAGCTATTGTTGATACAGGTTTTTGGGCAGATAGAGCTATTAAAGCGGCTTCACAAGTCTGCAAAGTACATGTTTTAGCATCTTCAAAAGAGACAAATTACGATAGAATACCTAAAAATTGGACGCTGCCACGAAATACACAATATATGTACGTAGTTTCCAATGAAACGATTGATGGCACGCAAGTCCATGAATACCCCTCAGTAAAAGTGCCTTTGGTAGCTGATATGACTTCCGATTTGTTAACAAAACCTTTACCGATGGACAAGTTTGGGGTTATATTCGCTTCCGCACAAAAAAACTTTGGTATGGCAGGCGTGACCTGCGTTGTCATCAGAAAAGATATATTGGGAAGAAAAGTGAAACGGATTATTCCAACAATTTTTGATTATAAAACCCATATTTTAGCGCAATCGCTGTATCATACAGCACCTACTTTTCCGATATATGTCTCTATGTTGACGTTGCGATGGACACTTGCACAAGGCGGTTTAAGTGAAATGCACAAGCGAAATAAGCAAAAAGCCGCTCTTTTGTACACAGAAATCGATAGGAATCCGCTTTTTACAGGCAGTGTTGTACCAGAAGACAGGTCGGTGATGAATGCTTGTTTTCGTATTAACAAACCCGCCTTGGAGCAGCCTTTTTTGGATTTTGCAGCCCAAAATGGCGTTGTTGGCATAAAAGGTTTTCCAACCGTAGGCGGTTTTCGCGCTTCTATGTACAATGCCATGCCCTTGGAAAGTGTGAAAGTTTTAGTAGATTTGATGCAGGAATTTGAAAAAATGTATAACAAATGACTTTATTGCCTATTCACCAAACCTTAGAAGAGAATCAACACTTCACAAACATCCCCGATTATCAAGAAATCCTATTAATGACCATTCAATATTTTAATAAAATAGGTTACAATCCGCCATGGATTGGCTATTTTGTAGAAAAAGATGGGCTTATGGTAGGTAGTGCAGCCTTTAAAGGTATCTCAAAAGACAATGTTGTTGAGGTGGCTTATGGCACTTTTCCGCAATATAAAAGTCAAGGCATTGGTAGTGAAATATGCCAACAATTAGTGCTTTTAGCTTTGAAAACCGATCCGACAGTGCATATTACAGCACGGACGTTGCCGGAAGAGAGTCATTCTACTAAGATTTTACGCAAAAATGGATTCCAATTAGCGGGTTTAATTTGGGATGAAGAAGACGGCGATGTGTGGGAATGGGTTTATAAAAAATAGACACCCCTCAGTATTTTTTAATCTGAAATAAAAAAACAATGAAAAATACCTTTATCACTTTATTCAATCGTGACTTGAATCGCTTGTATAAAGAAATAGAAGCCTACACCGATGAGGCTATAATATGGCAAAAAGCAGAAGGCATTGCAAACTCTGCGGGCAATTTATGCTTGCATTTAGTTGGCAATTTGAATGAATACATAGGTCGGCAGATAGGCGATATTTTTTATAACAGAAATCGTCCGCTTGAATTTTCAACGATAGGCGTGAGCCAAAAAGAGTTGTTATTATTGATACATGGCACTCAAAAGGTAGTGGAAAGGGCTTTAGCAGAAATGAAAAATGAGCAATTAGAAGACAAATACCCTGAAAATGTGTTGGGATATGAGATGACCATTCATTATTTTTTGGTGCATTTGAGCGGGCATTTGAACTATCATTTGGGGCAAATTAATTATCATCGGAGATTGTTGACCCCTCAGTATTAAGCAGTATCGGATACCTTAAATCGAGGTATCCGATACATAAATGCTCATTACATTGTTGCAAAACTGCTTGAAGTGGTTACCTTACTTGAATACGTATAAGAAACCGCCAAAATGCCCAGCATAACCAAAGGCGTGAGGAATCTGCTCGCAGGATCGCCGCTTGAATAATGCGCGATAGCCGCAGAAATGAACACAAGTCCAAAGCCTGCATATGCCCATTCTTTAACAGTGCGCGGTATCATCGGCAGCAATAAAGCAGCGACACCCAAAATTTTGAAAACGCCTAATTCTATTCTGAAATAATCAGGAAAGCCTAAATGCACAAAAGCCGCTTTCATATCGGGACTTGTGAAATAACCGTAGGCACTGAACAGCATCATAAAGGAAATAATGCCCGTTGTAACCCAGTAAATGATTTTGTTTTTATTCATCTTGTTAAAATTGATTAATTGAAAAATTGATTAAATATTGGTTGACGATAAGTTTTGTATAGACATTTAATGTCTATACATCAAAGATGATAAATATTGTTAAAACAATTGCAATTCTTTGATTTGTTTTTTTTAATCTATTAAATTAATAGGTGTTCAACCATTAGAAAAGCCTACTTTTTCCTACTTTTGCGCCCTATCCACGCCCTTTATTTATTTTTCATTATTTATCACTCATTATTAAAAATCATGTTACCAAAAATAAATCCAACCACAACCAAATCTTGGCGTAAGCTGACAAAACATCATAAAGCCGTCAAGGAGGTTGACATGAAAACGCTTTTTACAGAAAATCCGAACCGTTTTGAGCAGTTTTCCCTTCGTTTTGAAGACGTTTTGCTTGATTATTCAAAAAATAGGATAACCGACGAAACGCTGTCCTTACTCATCAAACTCGCTAAGGAATGTGGTTTAAAAGCCGCTATTGAGGCTATGTTTAAAGGTGAAACGATAAATGAAACGGAAAACAGAGCCGTTTTGCATACTGCTTTACGCAATCGTTCAAATAAACCTATTATGGTGGACGGTAAAGACGTAATGCCTGAAGTGAAAGCCGTGTTAAAGAAAATGGAGGCGTTTTGCGACCGTATTATTTCTGGGAAATGGAAAGGCTTCACAGGTAAAGCGATAACTGATGTCGTGAATATTGGTATAGGCGGCTCGGATTTGGGTCCCGTCATGATTACTGAGGGGTTAAAATCGTACAGCAATCACCTCAAAATTCACTTTGTTTCGAATGTTGATGCGACGCATTTAGCAGAGGTTTTGAAGGTAATTAACTTTGAAACAACGCTTTTTCTCATCGCTTCTAAGACTTTTACCACGCAGGAGACGATGGCAAACGCTCATTCTGCCCGTCAATTCTTTTTGGCAGAGGCAAAAGACGAAGCACACATCAAAAAGCACTTTGCCGCCCTTTCGACCAATGAAAAATCAGTCGTTCAGTTTGGTATAGATGCTCAAAATATGTTTGGTTTTTGGGATTGGGTGGGTGGACGTTATTCGTTGACTTCGGCTATTGGTTTGTCCATTGCTTTGACTATTGGTTTTGACAATTTCAAAAAACTCTTAGAAGGTTTTTATGCGATGGATAAACACTTCCAAACCACGCCTTTTGAGAAAAATATGCCTGTTTTGTTGGCTTTGATAGGTATTTGGTATGTCAATTTTTTTGATGCTGAATCGGAAGCGATTTTGCCGTATGACCAATATATGCACCGTTTTGCGGCTTATTTTCAACAAGGCAATATGGAGAGTAATGGCAAATGTGTAGATAGAAACGGCGCACAGGTGACTTACCAAACAGGACCCATCATTTGGGGTGAGCCTGGCACCAATGGACAACACGCCTTTTATCAACTCATTCATCAAGGGACCCGCTTGATTCCTTGCGATTTCCTTGCGCCAGCAGTTAGCCATAATCCGATTGGTGAACACCACACGTTGTTATTATCCAATTTTTTTGCTCAAACGCAGGCTTTAATGATGGGTAAAACAGCAGAACAAGTGACGGCAGAGTTTGATAAAGCAGGCAAGAAGCCAGCAGAATACGAAAAACTTGTGCCTTTTAAAGTTTTTCAAGGCAATCGCCCGACCAATTCTATTTTATTCAAAACGCTTGACCCGCATACCTTAGGCAGTTTGGTGGCGATGTACGAACATAAAATATTTGTGCAAGGCGTGATTTGGAATATTTTCAGTTTTGATCAATGGGGCGTTGAATTAGGTAAGCAATTAGCAAACAATATCCTGCCTGTACTGAGGGGGGATGAAGCCGTTGAAAAATTTGACAGCTCGACAAACGGATTGATAAATACTTGGAAGGAGATGAAAAAATGAATTGTTGCAGGGCTGTATGGTTGAATTGTTTTTAGTAGAACAATTCAACTATACAGCAATTTAGCCATTTATCGTCCAAAATCATCCTGCACCCTTACAATATCGTCCTCATCAGAAGGATTTTCCGGGTCGGTATGTTGCCAAATTTCAGCGATAATGCCCCATTCGTCAAGCCCAACAAGCCGATGACGTTCACCTTGCTTCAAGTTAATGATTGCGCCCAACGGTAATGTTTGCAGCTCTGTTTCTTCATCTGTATCGCTGACAACTACGCCTGCTTTGCCACCAATAACTTTCCAAATTTCAGCACGCCGAAAGTGGTATTGCCATGACAAACGCTTGTGTGGTGCAATCAACAATATTTTTGGACTTAGTTTTTCAAAATCTGCAAAATCTTCTAAAGATAAATGAGGGAAATAAGCCTCGATAAATTGTGTGGCTTGCGATTCATCAATCACCAAAAATCCACCCCACGGGCGCAGACGGTCTTGTTTATCAATGTGAAAACCTAAATTTTCAACTTCTTTTATAGTCTTATCGAAAATTGCATTTCTTTCTGAATCCATGATTTTTTGTTTTAAAGTTTGAAATAAGATGCGAAAGTACGCTCAAAACTCAAAACATAAAACTCAAAACCTGTATAAATACGGAGGGGGTATTTTTTTTGAAAAAAATGTGTCAAAAAGACACAAGAATTAAAATCGGTTATTACCTTTGTTTAAAGTTCTAAAATTACGCAAAAATCGTAATTCTTAGAATAAACAATAGATTATTTATTTTTAAAAGCTAATAATTAGATAGTTTATGACCCGATACGAACACTCTACACGCCTCTTGGTGGCAACAGACTGTATCATCCTCGGCTTCGATGGTGAGGAGTTAAAACTCCTACTTGTTAAAAGAAATTTTGAACCCGAAAAAGGGAAATGGTCTTTGATGGGTGGTTTTGTCAATGATAATGAAGACCTGACTGATGGTGCAGAGCGTATTTTGTACGATTTAACAGGTTTGACAAATATCTATGTCGAACAATTAAATACTTTTGGAGAGGTCAAACGGGATCCAGTGGAGCGTACCATTTCAGTAGCATTTTTTGCGCTTATCAATATTAATGACCACGACGAAGCAGCCGTTAAAGCGCACAATGCCCATTGGATAAGCCTAAAACACAAACCACAACTGATATTTGACCACGACAAAATGGTGGACAAGGCTTTGGAACACTTGCTTTATAAAGCGGCTTTGCATCCTTTGGGCTTTGAATTATTACCTGAAAAGTTCTCAATCCCGCAATTACAAAAGCTGTATGAAGCGATTTATGATATGAAATTGGACAGGCGGAATTTTAGTCGTAAAATTTTGTCCACCAAATTATTGATAGACACAGGTGAAAAAAATCAGCAATCGGCAACTAAAAAGGCGATTCTCTATAAATTGGATAAGGTACGATATGCCGATAAATTTCACTCTTTTTGGCATTTTATGCCTGACCCAGTGATGTGATACTGAGGGGGGCATTTTTAGTACACAGACAAAAGATATTAAGATAAAAGACTTTAAAACAAAGCAGACGGATGCTCAATGTATATTTTGACCCATTCCCAACTTTAACAACAGACCGTTTAGTGCTGCGACAAATCACTTTTGACGATGCAGAAATGATGTTTGATATGCGGTCTGACCCAGAAATAATGGCGCATATTCCAAGACCCTTAGCCAAAACGATAGATGATGCCACGGCTTTGATTCAGTCTATGCACGACGGTGGTGACAAAGGTGAAAGTTTACTTTGGGCAATATCGTACAAAAACGCTACAAAACTGTTGGGTACAATCGGTTATTGGCGTTTGAAACCAGAGCATTACAGGGCAGAAGTGGGTTATCTCTTGCATCGTGATTTTTGGCATAAAGGCATTATGTACGAGGCGTTACAAGCAGTTTTGGAATTTGGTTTTAAGGATATGAATTGTCATTCGATAGAAGCGATTATTGATCCTGACAATGTGGCTTCTGCTCGTTTGCTCGAAAAATGTGGCTTTGTGAAAGAAGCCCATTTTAAGGAAAATTGCTTTTGGAATGGGCAGTTTTTGGATTCTGTGGTGTATTCTCGTTTGAAAATATAGTATTTTTTTACTGAACACATAGCCATATAGGGTACATAGATTCATTTTATAAATAATTGTAAATCATAAAACTATGTACCTTATGTGACTATGTGTTAAATAAATTCCATTATTAAATTTATGCTTGATTTAAAAAAACTCGAAGTTTGGTTTGTCACAGGCAGCCAACATTTATACGGCGAAGAAACGCTGAAAACCGTAGCAGAACATGCGAAAACGATTGCAAATGCCTTGAATGTATCGGAAAAAATACCCGTACAAGTCACTTTTCAATCTGTTGTGACAACGCCTGATGAGATTTACAAAATCTGTCAAGCGGCTAATACAGACCCGAATTGTATTGGTATCGTGGCTTGGATGCACACGTTTTCACCTGCCAAAATGTGGATTCGTGGCTTGCAAGCGTTGCAAAAACCGATGTGTCATTTTCATACACAATTCAACCGCGACATTCCGTGGGGCGATATAGATATGGATTTTATGAACCTCAATCAATCGGCACACGGCGACCGTGAGTTCGGTTTTATGATGACCCGTATGCGTTTGAATCGTAAAGTCGTTGTCGGTCATTGGGCAGACCCCTCAGTACACGAGCGTTTGAACGTGTGGATGCGGGCAGCTGCAGCTCGTTTTGACTGGCAAGGCGGTAAATTCTGTCGTTTTGGCGACAATATGCGCCAAGTAGCTGTTACTGAGGGGGATAAAGTGGAAGCTGAAATGACATTTGGCTACTCCATCAACGGCTATGGCGTAGGCGATTTGGTGAAAGTTGTGAACGATGTCAGCGATGCCGAAATTGACAAACTCGTAGCAGAATATGATGAAAGTTACGTTTTGTCGGCTACTTTACGCAAAGGTGGCACACAACACAGTTCGCTGCGTGATGCCGCAAAAATCGAAATTGGTATGCGCTATTTCCTTGAAGAAGGCAATTTCAAAGGTTTTACTGATACCTTTGAGGACTTACATGGTTTGGTGCAACTCCCTGGTATTGCGTCGCAACGCCTCATGGCTTTGGGCTATGGTTTTGGCGGTGAAGGGGATTGGAAAACGTCCACAATTGTTCGCGCAGCGAAAGTTATGGCAAGCGGCATGGCGGGTGGCAACTCCTTTATGGAAGACTATACCTACCATTTTGACCCTCAGAACAGCCTCGTTTTAGGCTCCCACATGCTTGAAATTTGCCCATCTATAGCCAAAGGCCAACCGTCTTGCGAAATTTATCCATTGGGTATCGGTGGCAAAGCCGATCCTGTGCGCTTGGTTTTTGACGTATCAGGCGGCACAGCTTTAAACGTGTCGTTGATGGATCTGGGCAACCGTTTCCGCTTACTGGTCAATGAAGTGGAAGCCATTGAACCATTTGAAAAACTGCCCAAACTGCCTGTTGCAAGGGTTTTATGGAAACCATTACCAGATATGGCAACGGCTTGTGCCGCATGGATTTACGCAGGTGGCGCACACCACACCGTTTATAGTCAGAATTTAACAACAGAATATTTTGAAGACTTTGCGGACATGTTCAACCTCGAAACAGTGGTCATTGATGCCAAAACTGACTTGCGTTCCTTGAAAAATGAATTGCGCTGGAATGAAGTCTATTATAAATAATTAGGAATTCAAAAGACCCCCCTCAGTAAAAAACGCTCTTTTTATAGAAAAACAATAAGAAAATAGTCGCATCATAAGCGAAAGAGAAACTAAATTCATAACAATTAAAAACGCTTCTATCATGCAACAAAGTTTTGACACATTAGATTGGTCGGTCATTATTGGGTATTTTATCCTGCTTTTAGGCATTGCTTTTTGGGTTATTAAACAAGAAAATAAGAATACAGAAGACTATTTTTTGGCAGGACGTAGCATTGGTTGGTTTGTCGTCGGTGCGTCTATTTTTGCGTCAAATATCGGTTCTGAACACGTTGTCGGCTTGGCGGGTGCGGGTGCAGGCGGTAAAATTCCGATGTTGATTTATGAGCTACATGCTTGGTTGGTATTGGCGTTGGGTTGGATTTTCCTGCCTTTTTACCTCCGAAGTGGTGTTTTTACGATGCCCGAATTTTTGGAACGGCGGTTCAATTCAAAGGCACGTTGGTTTCTCACCACGTTTTCATTATTGGCGTACATCATGACCAAAGTTTCGGTAACTATATATGCGGGGGGTATCGTCATTTCGTCGCTTTTGCATATTGATTTTTGGTTTGGCGCATTGATTACGGTTGTACTGACAGGTGCTTATACCATTTTGGGTGGTATGCGTGCCGTAGTCTATACCGAAGCGGTGCAAACCATTTTGATTGTTTTAGGCGCAGGAACATTGACTTATGTGGGTTTAAACGCCGCAGGTGGTTGGAGTGGTGTCAAGGCAAATTTGCCCGAAGGCTACCTCAATATGTGGCGACCCAACAGTGATCCGAATTTCCCGTGGTTGCCGTTGGTCATTACGAGTACGATTGTGGGTACTTGGTATTGGTGTACCGACCAATACATCGTGCAAAGAGCTTTGGCGGCGCGCAATATTACGCAAGGTCGGCGCGGTACTATTTTCGGTGCTTTTCTCAAATTGATGCCCGTTTTCCTTTTCCTCATACCCGGTATCATTGCTTTGGCATTAAAAAACAAAGGTGAATTGCAATATGATACAGCTGACCAAGCTTTTGCAACACTTTTGATGCAAAAAATGCCTTCAGGACTGAGGGGGCTTGTGGGCGCAGGACTCTTGGCAGCTTTGATGAGTTCGTTGGCTTCGGTTTTTAATTCCTGTTCAACCTTGTTTACGGTTGACGTTTATCAAAAATTATATCCAGATGCACCGCAGAAAAAACTCCTAAGCGTGGGTCGTATTGCGACAGCTATTGTCGTCGTTTTGGGCATTTTTTGGATACCTATTATGCAAAATATTTCAGGTGTATTATACGAGTATTTGCAGTCGGTTCAGTCATATATTGCGCCACCGATTACAGCCGTTTTCCTTTTGGGTATTTTCTTCAATCGTATCAATTCGCAAGGAGCAATGGCAACTTTAATTGCAGGTCTCGGTGTAGCTATTATTCGTTTGGGTTTAGAATTAGGTAAAAATTCACTTGATCCAAATGGTTTTTTGTTTGCCTTTGGCAACATGAATTTCTTAACTTTTGCAGCTTGGTTCTTTCTATTTTCGATTATCGTTTGTGTCGTTGCCAGTTTATTAACGCCTGCGCCTAATCCTGAACAAGTGAGAGGTTTGACATTCAGTACCCTGTCGCAAGAGCAAAAAGATGCTAATCGCGGCAGTTACAGCGTAGGTGATATTGTCGTCTCGCTCATCGTTTTGGGCATTGTGGCTTATGTCATGTTTAGTTTTAGAGGGTAAATTTACCCCCCTCAGTATAAAGCGCAATTGGACGCAAGTTTTAAACTTGCACCTGATTATTTTAACATAATTTATTAAAAATCAATGTTTTAAAATGAAAAATATAAATCTATTCTTAACCTTAAATGTTCTGTTTTTGGTTTCATGCAACCAAAATGCGGAACAAAAGAAACCAGCTCAAGTCATTGATATGGCGCAAAAAGCAAGCATCGAAAAATCATCTTTTGGCAAAACTAAAGACGGTATTGCCCTTGACCTCTATACCCTCAAAAACGAAGCGGGTATGACTGTCAAAATTACAAATTACGGCGGAATCATCGTTTCGTGGACAGCGCCCGACAAAAACGGTAAGTATGAAGACATTACATTGGGCTGTGATTCTATTAGTGGTTACGAAAAAGGCGTACCTTTTTTTGGTGCGCTTGTCGGGCGATATGGCAACCGTATTGCTAAGGCAAAATTCAGTTTGGAGGGCAAAACCTATACTTTGGCAGCCAATAATGGGGTCAACCATTTACACGGGGGCATCAAAGGTTTTGATAAAGTAGTGTGGACAGCAACGCCCATTGAAGGACCTGATGTTGCCTTAAAATTGACCTACACCAGCAAGGATATGGAAGAAGGCTATCCTGGAAATTTGTCTGTTGAAGTAGTTTATACGCTTCAAAAAGACAATGCTTTAAAGATAGAATATACCGCCACAACCGACAAAACAACGGTGGTCAACTTGACCAATCACGCCTATTTTAACTTAACGGGTGATATGAATAACACCATTTTAGACCATGAAATCGCTTTAAATTGTGATAAATTCCTTCCGGTTGACAAAACTTTGATTCCAACAGGCGAGCTGAAATCCGTTAAAGGAACACCTTTTGATTTTATGACTTCTACAAAAATTGGCGCCCGTATCAATGATACATTGAATGAACAAATCAAATTCGGTGGCGGTTACGACCATGCTTGGGTTATAAACAATGATGTCAATAAAATGCGTCTTGCGGCTATAGTTTATGAACCGACAAGCGGCCGTACAATGGAAGTTTTGACAACAGAACCTGCTGTTCAGTTTTATACAGGCAATTTTTTAAATGGTACAATCACAGGAAAAGGTGGTGTTATTTACAAAAAACGTTCTGGTTTATGCCTTGAAACAGAGCATTATCCCGATTCGCCAAACCAGCCGAAGTTTCCAACAACGACTTTAAAACCGACAGAGACGTATAAAACGACGACTGTTTATCGGTTTTCTGTCAAAAAATAGATTTTTTAATGATGAGTTATGAGTTATGAATTATGAGTTGTAAAGGATGAATTCCAAGTATTGTCCCTAAAACTCATAACTCATAACTCATAACTCATAACTCATAAAGTTATGAAATATGTCATAGGCTTAGATTACGGCTCTGATTCTGTCCGTGCATTAATTGTTAATGCAGAAAATGGAGCTGAAGTTGCGACCCATGTTTTTTATTATCCCCGTTGGAAAAAAGGCATGTATTGCGACCCCTCCCTGTCGCAATACCGTCAACATCCTTTGGATTATCTCGAAGGTTTGGAAACGGCGATAACAGAGGCTTTGGCAAAAGCAGGCGCAGAAGTTGCTCAAAACATCGTTGGCATTTCAGTTGATACCACAGGCTCAACACCCGTTGCTGTTGACCGTCAAGGTACCCCCCTCAGTATGTTGCCCGCATTTGAACACAATCCAAACGGTATGTTTATCCTTTGGAAAGACCATACAGCTAATCAAGAAGCCTTGGAAATCAATGACTTAGCCCATAATTACGCAGTTGATTTTACAAAATACGTGGGTGGCATTTATTCCTCCGAATGGTTTTGGGCTAAAATATTACGCACCTTGCGGGTTGATGAAGAAGTCCGAAAAACCGCTTTTTCATGGGTTGAACATTGCGATTGGATTTCTGCTGTTCTAACAGGCGAAACCGACCCCCTCAGTATGCGACGGTCTCGTTGTGCCGCAGGGCATAAAGCAATGTGGCACGAAGCCTTTGAAGGCTTGCCGAGCGAAGCGTTTTTGACAAAACTTGACCCTCTTTTGGCAGGTTTGCGCGAGCGTCTTTACCGTCATACTTATACGAGTGATGTGCCAATGGGCAACATTTCAAAGGAATGGGCAGCGAAATTGGGTCTATCAGAAAATGTCGTCATCGGAGTTGGTGCTTTCGATGCCCACATGGGCGGCGTTGGGGCGCACATCGAGCCTTATACCTTCGTCCGTGTCATGGGTACTTCGACGTGTGATATGCTGATTGCGCCTACCGATGAAGTCGGTCATTTGCTCATAAAAGGCATTTGTGGACAGGTGGACGGCTCTATTTTGCCTAATATGTTGGGCATGGAAGCGGGTCAATCGGCTTTTGGCGATGTCTATGCGTGGTTTCAAAATCTCTTAGCTTTTCCACTCCGCGAATTTTTGAGTGAACAACAAGCGGCTGAAATCACTGCTGAAATCATTCCAAAACTCTCTGAAAAAGCTGCTGCGCTACCCCTCAGTAAAAACGACCCGATTGCCCTCGATTGGTTCAATGGACGACGTACACCCGATGCTAATCACACCTTGAAAGGTGCGATAACAGGCTTAAATTTAGGCAGCGATGCCCCCATCATTTTCAAAGCCTTAGTCGAAGCTACTGCTTTTGGTTCAAAAGCCATCGTTGACCGTTTTATTACAGAAGGCGTTGGTATTCAACAAGTTGTGGCGATTGGTGGCGTTGCCAAAAAGTCACCTTTTGTCATGCAAACCCTTGCCGATGTCTTAAATATGCCCATAAAAGTAGTGAAATCGGAACAGGCTTGTGCGCTCGGTGCAGCGATGTGTGCCGCCGTTGCCGCCGGTATTTATTTGACGATGGAAGAAGCGCAAGCCGCTATGTCATCGGGTTATGATGCAGAATATTATCCGCAAGCGGACAAGGCAGCGATTTATGCGGTTTTGTATGAAAAGTATGTGAAATTGGGCGGGTTTATTGAACAAAATAGTTAGTGTTCCAGATTTAGTGCATTTTAAAAATTTACTAAATCTACTCTAAATGTTTCAATTCATCATCGTCATTATTAACGCGATTCAAAAAATTTTCAGCTGAAACAACCTTGACATTTTCAGTTTCTTCAAAACTACGGCGTGCATTACCCGCCATTTTGCCACCGCGTTGTGCGGCATCTTGATTTTCATAAAAGCCTTGTGCATCGTCTTTGATAGTCACGCTACGGGTCGCCTCTTCGCCAAGCATCGAAAAGATAAGTTCAAGGTTTGTCATGTGGTCGCGGAGGTTTTGGCTGTCGAGTTGTTTGAGTTCTTTATGTTCCGAAGGCGTTAAACCAAAAGTGGCTTTAGCGATTTCGGCGGTCAAAATAGCGTATTCCTGACCCTCTTTGACACCACGTTGTTGCCATTCTTTAGTCAATTCTTTGCGGATATCGATGCTTTTGAGACGGCTTGCTATCCATTCATCGGTATAGCCTTTGGCTTTATACAGTTCACGGATACGTTCAATGCCCAATTCTGGATTTTCGATTTCCTGTATGCGTTCTTCACCGACTTGCGCCAACCACAATTTAAAAGGTTCTGCTTTGGGAGAAGGAATAGACATAATAATGCGTAGCAACCCCTCAGTATTAGCGCAATCAGTTGGGCGCATTTTGCCATCGGGTGCAAGGAATTTCAACTTTTCACAAATTGTGATAAGTTGATTTTCGCGCTTTTTCAGCATACCCCAATAGGTTTGCGGTTGTGTACTGTCTGTCAAAACTTCAATGACATCTATTACTGAAAAAAACCATTTGTCATGATGCCACACACGGCGCACTTGTTTTTCTTGAAAAAGGACTATTGCTTTATTTCGTTCCATAATGTTCAAAAGTTTTGTGTAAAAATAATTGTTTTAAAACAAATTCATTTAAAAATAATTCACCCTTAACACACATGAATTTAAAATATTTAAAAGAAGCCGTTTACGAAGCCAATATGGAAATTCCAAAACAAAAATTGGCGATTTATACCTTTGGCAATGTATCAGCAATTGACCGAAATGAGGGCATTATTGCCATAAAACCAAGCGGAATTCTTTATACTGACCTAAAAGTGGACGATATTGTACTGGTGGATTTGGACAATAGGGTAGTGGAAGCTGCCGCAAAACGTCCTTCATCAGATACCAAAACGCACGTCCTTTTGTATCGTAATTTTGATAAAATTGGTGGTATTTGCCATACACATTCGACTTATGCCGTGGCTTGGGCGCAAGCGATGCGCCCTATTCCAAACCTCGGAACGACTCATGCCGATCATCTTATCGCCTCAATACCCGTAACTGATGTGATGACCGACGAGATGATAAAAGGTGATTATGAACACGAAACAGGCAATCAAATCCTCGATATTTTCAAGAGTGAAAATCTATCGCCTGAAGAAGTGGAAATGGTTTTAGTCGCCTGTCATGGCCCTTTTACATGGGGAAAAACAGCTATGAAAGCAGTTTATAACGCAGGTGTTTTAGAGGAATTAGCAAAAATGGCTTTTCTAACACTTCAAATAAACCCACTCACACCACCTATCAAACAGGCTTTGATGGATAAGCATTATTTTAGAAAACATGGGGCGGGGGCGTATTATGGGCAGGGTTGTTGAGCGAGTAATTTATGGATTAGCAATCAAGTTTTTCAACGCTTCAATATTCGCTTGTTCATCAAAAACAGCTTCAACAGGTATCGTAAAACCTTGAATGACATAACTTTCAATGTCCTCCCCAACAGCAAAAGTCTTTGCGGGGGTGTACTGTTTATCATTGGGTGTTAATAAGATGTATTGTTCAATACGTTGACGTACGGGGTCAACAATCCAATATTCACGGACACCGTGCGCAGCGTAATCTTTCTTTTTAATGCCTTTATCGTTTGAAGCTGTGCCTTTTGACAGTATTTCAACAATAAAATCAGGTGCAGGAAAAAGTAATTGGTCGTCTATAAAACTATCCGCTTTTTCTTTTGAATAAAAAACCAAATCGGGTTCGTAGTCATTGCGTGTGAGGGCAACCAAGACTTTTTCAGTACCGACACTTCCTAATTTTTTGATGCCAGCGAATATGCTCACTATACGTGAAAGCAAGTCAGTAACCTTCCAATGCCGCCTTTTGACAGGTGAATGAAGCACCACTTCACCGTTGATAAACTCCGCTTTGATACTCGGTGTTATCCACTCCCGAAAATCGTGGCGACGCTGTTTTTCGTCTTGCATGATTTGATACAACGCCTCAATTTGGCGTGGTGCATCAGGCGAATCGAGTATTTTTTGAGCGTAATCGAGCATTTTAGTCTTAAATTTTTACAAAAATAGGTTTTTTTTTGAAAGATACCCCTCAGTAAATTAGTGAAGTTTTTAATTTTTTATACAAAAAATTAAAGAAATCAAAACTATTACCTTTTAATGGGGTTTAAACTATTATATCATTTTCTGATATTTTATTTTCATATTTATTTTCAAAATTTCGCAAACTTATTCTTATGAAAAAGATTAAAAATTATTTGCCTGTAATGGCAGCTTGTTTAGTAGTTTTTTTATTTTCTTGCAAAAATGAAAACAAAACAGCGGCTTCTAATGAAACAGCAAGCACAGCGGCATCATCGACTCCAACAACGAGTTTGGAGGTAACAGCTGATTCAATAACAATGGCACAATCGTCTGCTAAAACGCCTTCACAGATGGATGCTCAATCAGCGGCTTCATCTCAAACGACGGCTCAAACTGGAAATAAAAGCACCACAACGGCTACCCTGCCAAATAAAAATGCTAAAGACGTTGTTTCAAATCCAACTCCAAAAGGTGGAAATATCAAGAAACGGATGGGTAAAGACGACGTTTTTGTTATTTCAGAAGTCCAACCGCTTTACCCCGGTGGCGAGAAAGAGATGATGAAATTTTTGAAAAAGAATATCAAATATCCAGTTAAAGCTAAAGACCAAGGCATCAAAGGAACTGTTTTCATGAGCTTTGTAGTCGAAAAGGATGGTTCAGTTGGAGACGTAGAAGTATCTAAAGGCGTGGATCCATTGCTTGATGTAGAGGCTATGCGCGTTGTTTCTTCAATGCCAAAATGGGCGGCTGGAAAACAAAACAATAAAAGTGTTGCCGTACAATATACTTTGCCTGTCAAATTTGAATTGGTTCAGTAATTTTTTATACCCCTCAGTATAAAGCACAACTTGCGTAGAGTTTTTAACTTTACGCAAGTTTTTTTATTTTATAACTCATTGATTATCAAAATGATTTTACGAAAAGCACACATAAACGATGTTGGCCCCATCGCCCACCTTCACGCCGAAAGTTGGCGCAATACATACCGAGGTATGTTAAGTGATGCCTATCTCGATGGCACTGTTCATGCTGAAAGACAAGCCCATTGGCAAAAACGATTTGAATCGCCCCCAGAAAATCAATATGTTTTAGTAGCTGAAAATGAAGGTCAATTAGCCGGTTTTGTTTGCGTTTATGGTGTCGATGATGCGAAATGGGGCAGTTTAATTGACAATTTACATGTCCGTCCTGACTTAAAAGGGCAGGGTATCGGTAAACAATTAATCCAAAACGCCTTCGCTTGGGCTTATAAAAATTATCCGCAAAAAGGCGTGTATTTATGGGTTTTTGAAGACAATGTCGCTTCAAGACGTTTTTATGAAGCCATGGGCGGCGTAAATGTGGAAAGGGCATTGCATAAAAATGAGGATGGTACTGAGGGGTATGCGTTGCGGTATGCTTGGTGAAAAAATGAGCTACGAATTACACTAATTTTACGAATTACGATTAATATACATCTTGATTAGTGAATTCGTAAAATTTGTGCAATTCTCATTTTGCAAGTACCTTTTTTGTAAAATCAGACAAAACCAACTCACCACTTATCGCTGCTCGTTCTGCTAAAAGGGCGTCCCAATGTTCTGTACCTTGCCATAAAACCGACTTCAGTTGCCGCATCGCTTCGGGGCTTGAATGCACCAATGTCTCTACAAAATAGGCGATATAAGCGTCCAAACGTTCTGTTGTTTCAAAAACTTCTGTAAAAAGCCCTTTCTGTTTTGCCCAATCTGCCGTACACCATTCTGTTGCATTAATCGCCATTTGAGAAAAAGCAGACAAACCCATTTTGCGCTCAACGGCAGGGCCAATGACAAAAGGACCGATGCCAATCGCCAATTCGCTCAATTTTATCGTCGCATTCACTGTTGCCAAACTGTAATCTGCTGCTGCTGCCAAACCGACACCGCCACCTACTGCCTTGCCATGTATGCGACCAATGATGAATTTTGGACATGTCCGCATGGCGTTGATGACATTAGCAAAGCCTAAAAAGAACTGTTTGCCACTTTCTAAATCTTGAATGGCTTTTAATTCATCGAAACTCGCACCCGCGCAAAACGTTTTATCGCCTTCACTGCGTAAAATGATGACCAATACTGAGGGGTCATTTCCTGTAGTCGTAATTTGTTCTGTTAAAGCCGATAAAAGATTGGCTGGCAAGGAGTTATGTGCAGGATGAAAAAATGAGATGGTGGCGATACCACCGTTTATCGTCGTTTTGACGTGACCTAATTGTGTGTTATCCATTGTTAATATAAAATATCAAATAAGAAATTTAAAATCTAAAAATATGGGAAATGTAAAATATTAAATAAGAAATATAAAAAGTGCGGCATGTACGCTTTATACATTTACATTTTACATTCGTTAATCGATATTTTTCATTCCCCCCGTTTTCTAACCATCGTCATTATCGTCGCCAAAGCTACTGTTTCACCTGTCTCATCATACACATCAACGAGCCATTTGACGATGCCTCGCGGCGGCAAGGTATCATTTTCTTTCTGTTCAACATCTACTTTTTCCTTGCAAGTTAAGCGTACACCAATTGTTGAATTGGGATAAACGGGTTTTGTAAAACGACAATCTTCAAGACCATAATTCAGCAAAACAGGTCCTTTTTTAGGTTCAACAAATAATCCTGCGGCACGTGATAAAATGAAATAACCATGCGCCACAATACCTGTAAAAGGCGTGCCTTCCAAAGCTGTCGGGTCGGTGTGGGCATAAAATTTATCACCTGTTAGTTCCGCAAATGCTGCAATATCAGCTTCTGTGACCCTATGTTTTTCCGTAATCAGCGTTTCACCAATGGCTAATTCTTCAAAATAATGCAAAAAAGGGTGTTTGTCTTTGAAAGTATAAGTACCGCCCACTTGATAGTTTTGCGTCACTTGCGAAATCATGGTTGGGTGTCCTTGCACCGCCACACGCTGTAAATAATGCATTACACCCCGTAAGCCGCCCATTTCCTCGCTACCCCCTGCACGACCAGGACCGCCATGTGTCATCAAGGGCATCGGTGCGCCATGCCCCGTACTTTCAGGAGAAGATTCACGGTTTAAAAACAAAATTCTGCCGTGAAAAGCCCCTGCATTTATCAAATAATCGCGACATACTGAGGGGGTGTAACTGCAAATTGTAGAGACTAATGAGCCTTTACCTTTATTTGCTAATGCTACTGCTTCGTCCATGTTTTCATACGGCATGAGCGTTGCGACAGGTCCAAATGCTTCGATTTCATGTGTTTCTGTATTGTTAAAAGGCTTTTCATTGAGTAAAAGAATAGGTGGCAAAAATGCACCATCTATTTTATCCGCCCCAACAACGTCAAATTTTTCTAAATCACCCACGACGATCGACGATACTTGCAGCAATTTTTTAATGTTATCATGCACTCGTTGCCGTTGCGTTTGATTGACCAAAGCACCCATTTTTACGCCTTGTACTGAGGGGTCACCTAAAGTTACTTTTTTTAATTCAATGCCTAAAGCAATTTGCACATCTTCTAATAGTTTGGACGGAACAATAATACGCCGCACTGCCGTACACTTTTGCCCAGTTTTGATGACCATTTCATTACGAACATTTTTTATAAAAATATCAAATTCAGGCATATCAGGCGTAATATCTTCTCCTAAAATCATGGCATTGAGCGAATCGGCTTCCAATGTAAACGGTACAGAAAGATCATTGATGCGCGGCAGACCTCTCAGTAATTTGCCCGTTGAAGCCGAGCCTGTGAAGGTGACAACGTCTTGCATCGTAACAAAATCCAAGATGCCATGTCCACGTCCGCCGATGAATTGCAGTGCACCATCGGGTAAAATATGGCTTGAAATAATGTCTCTAACAACAGACTCCGTTACAAAAGAGGTGATTTCAGACGCCTTTACAATGGCAGGAACACCTGCGAGCCAATTAACAGCACATTTTTCCAACATACCCCACACAGGAAAATTGAAAGCATTGATGTGAATCGCCACGCCTTGTTTTGGTACGCAAACGTGTTGACCTATAAACGTACCGTTTTTACCCAATTTAGCGGCAGCACCATCCACATAAAATATTTCATTGCCCAACTGCCGCCGCAAACTGGCATAAGCGAATAAATTGCCGATGCCGCCGTCAATATCAATCCAAGAATCCGTTTTTGTTGCGCCTGTGAGGGCAGACACTTTATAATATTGTGTCTTGCGTTCCGTCAAATACAAAGCGAGTTTTTTAAGCATCATACCGCGTTCAAAAAATGTCAGTTTGCGTAAGGCTTTACCGCCAACATTGCGGGCATAATCGCACATCGCTTCATAATCCGAAAAGTCACCTGCTACACTCACCAAGTTGCTGTTGAGGGCATTATACTGAGGGGTCTCGCTGCCTGTTGGGAGATGCCATTTGCCGAGGGCGAAATTTTGTAATTTGGTCATATCTAAAGTATTATCCTAAATTTTATGCGTAACCATTTATTATTTACTTCTTTTCTTTTGGTAAACAAATACCCTTCTAACAGTATCTAAATAAAATTGCTCCTTAAATTCTTCTGTATCAAGATTCAATTTTAAAGTTTTTGCTAAGGTCTTTTTACTTGCCGATGAATTCAAAAGAGTAAATAATTGACTAATCTCTGATAATGTTTTTAGAATATTATCTTTTTGAAATTTACGTGTATTGACATCTAAATAACAGCTAAATTCTGTCAAGATTTGTTTGTCTATCGTAAAAAATAAAGCAGGCAGACCGAGTTTATTTTTATTTACCAAGTCTTCAGAAATATTCATATAGTGTGTAATGCCATTTGTGTCTATCACACCATCATCAGCCAAATAAGCGTGCCTAAGTTCAAGCACTTTTTCTATAGAATCTTTTGATTCTCCAATAAAAAGCTTGTAAGTAAGCCGTTTGTAATCAATGAGTGAACTTTGATTAGGCTTGTTATTTATTACATTTTTATTTACAATAGTGCAAGAAGCCAAAAAGCATACGAATATACTTGTATAAAAAAGGGTTTTCATAACTTGTCATTAATTTAGTGTAAGATACTGAGGGAGAGTCATATTTTATAAATTTCAACTTTTCGTCCATCAGGGTCTTTTAAAATTGCACAAAGTCCAAATTCCGTTTCTATCGGTTTTGAAATAATAAAATCATTCAAAAGTCCTATTTTTTCTTCAAAATTGTCTATTTTAAAACCTAAACGTGTAGAAGTATCCGCTTCTGTTTGACTTTTCAACAAAGGATATATTTCAAAAATAGTTTCGCCGATTTTTGTCGCATAATGATAAACGCCTTGCTCATGTTTGTGGTAGTCAAATTCTAAACCTAACGTTTTATAGAAATTAACCAAAGGCAGCATATCGGCTGTTCTGATGACAATAAGATTTAGAATCATTGAATATTGATAAAGTGATAGAATACCCAGATAACCAAACATACTGAAAATATTGCTAAGGTTTTAGCAAATCCATTGAAAAAATCATCTATAATCGGTGTAGATATAAGTTTAAAAAGCTGTTTTAAAATAGGTCGGATTATTGTATAAGCAATAATATCGAAAACGATATAAGCGATAAATTCTAAAAATGCTTCTAACATAATTTTGAGTTATAATGTCAAATATCCTTACTCGTCCGATAAGCCGTTCCTTTAAAAATCGCCACAATTTCTCCTTTTTCATTCGTTGTAATAATGTTATAAACGCTTGTTTTGTTGCCCAAATACACTTCTTTGGCTTCAACAGTCAATAATTCACCTTCTCTTGCGGCTTTTGTAAATGTTATAGAAACATTTAATGCCAATGCCAAACGACCATGCGAATTGCACGCAAAAGCAAAGGCTGAATCGGCTGCCGCAAACACCACGCCACCATGAACGATGCCAAAACCATTCAACATATCGGGTTTGACGGTATAATGTAAGCGGCAGCCCCCCTCAGTAATCTCATCAACGACTAAGCCGAGCCAACGACTAAAAGCGTCGTTTTCAAGCATTTTTGCTAAAACTTGTTGCGGAATGGTCATTTTTTTAATTGTTTTTCAAATAAAAACCTATTTTTGTCAAAGAAAATAAAAATTGACTATTGTGAAAAAAATTTCTGAAACTACAATTGAAGAGGCTATAAAACGTTTGGTGGATACTTATCAACCTTCCGTTATTTACCTTTTTGGCTCTTATGCTTGGGGTGAACCGCATGGCGAGAGTGATTTAGATTTTATGCTCATTGTCGCTGAAAATACACCTTTTACTTTTGAATTAAGACGCAAAGGTAATCGTGCTTTGGCAGGTATTGGTTTTTCGGTTGATTTCCTGTTCAATACACCGACAACTTTCAAAGAAAGAGCTGAACATCTCTCGAGTTTAGAATATAAAATTAAAAAAGACGGTAAAATAGTCTATGACACTTCACGAACAATGGCTCTACAAAGCTGAAGAAGATTTAGGTGCTGCACAACTCTTGTTTTCGGGTCATTTTTATAGCACTGCTATTTACCATACCCAACAAGCCGCTGAAAAAGCACTTAAAGCCTATATCGTTTATATCAACCTACCTCTGCCTCGAACACATAATTTAGACACTCTTTGTCAATTATGTAAATCGGAAGATACAGATTTTGATAATATTTATTTGTATGCTATTGATTTGAATGGCTTAGACGTTGCATTTAGGTATCCCAATGTTCAATTAGACCCTACTAAAACAGATGTTCAAAATACTATTCAAATAGCATCAGAAATTGTTGATTTTATAAAAAACAGATGTATTTGAAACGTCTTTTTGCTTTTTCTTAATTTGTTGCCCTATCAAAGAAACATTTTTCAATAAAAACTTTCCTTGTTTATGACCATTTTTCTCAACAATGGCGAACATCTGTAACGGTCTTCTCGATATGTATCATACAATTCATCAAGCGAATAAACCACATTTTCGATACCCAAATCATCTGCCCATTGTAGCAATCCTTTTGGATAATTCACACCTTTTTGCATCGCTAAATCAATATCATCACGGCTCGCAATTTGCCAAAACAAAGCATCTGCGGCTTCATTTATGAGCATAACGACAATTCGGTGAACAATTTTTTGACCTAATTCCTTGCTGAATGACAAGAGAGAATCGGTATTATACTGAGGGGGTGCATTTTCATAATCATAAAAACCACGTCCCGATTTTCGCCCTAAAAAACCTGCTTCAACAAGCCGTTTTTGACTTAAAGATGGCTTATATCGTGGGTCAAAATACAAAGAACGCCAAATGGATTCGGTTACAGCATAGTTGACATCATGCCCGATAAAGTCCATTAACTCGAATGCACCCATGCGAAAACCGCCGATTTCCTTCAAACTTTGGTCAATTGTACGCATATCTGCTATGCCTTCTTCAAAAATCCGCAATGCTTCGCCATAAAAAGGACGTGCAATGCGATTGACGATGAATCCTGGCGTGTCTTTAGCCAAAACCGTTGTTTTTCCCCATTCATTTATTATCTGTTTTGAACGGCTGATTACTGAGGGGTCGGTTTGAAGGGCAGGAATGATTTCAACCAAAGGCATTAAAGTGGCAGGATTAAAAAAGTGAATACCAATGACCCTTTCTGGCTTTTGACAAGCCGCTGCAATGGATGTAACGGATAGAGAAGAGGTATTCGTCGCCAAAATACATGTGTCAGAAACGTCTAATTCCAACTCCGTGAAAATAGATTTTTTGATTTCTAAATCCTCAATAATGGCTTCAATAATGAGGTCAGAATTGCCGAGACTGGACAGCCTTTCGGCGGGTTTTAGACGGTTTAAAATATCGGTAATGGCATCTTTTGTCAAACGTCCTTTTTCAAGACTACGCAACAGGTTTTTAGCAATGAGTTGTCGTCCACGCTCCAAAGCATGAGTATCTGCATCGTAAATACGGACTTCGCAACCTGCCATTGCTGCGACTTGTGCAATACCACTGCCCATTGCACCGCTGCCGATTATGCCAATTTTCATATGATTCAATGACATTTAAAATAATCAAAAGGCTCTAAACAATCCTTACACCGCATCAGCGATTTACAAGCTGTTGAACCAAATTCACTCAATAATTCAGTATTGTTAGAGCCACATTGCGGGCAAAATACTAAGGGGTGGTCTTGAAACAATAATTTATCTAAACGGGCTTGGGTTTGAGGTGGCGCAATGCCGTAATCTTTTAATTTTTGTTTACCTGATTCTGTCATCCAATCTGTTGTCCAAGCGGGACTTAATATTTCAGTTACTTTTACCTTTGGAAAACCATGCGCCAACAGTTCAAATTTTATATTGGTGGCAATCACGCTCATAGCAGGACAACCCGAATAAGTAGGCGTTATAATCACTTCAATTAAACCATCATCTTGAAGATAAACGTCTCTAACAATACCTAAATCTAAGACCGAAAGGACAGGCATTTCGGGGTCACTAACGTTTTCTAAAATTGTTAAAATATGCTTTTTTAACGCTTCGTTACTCATCATTTATCATTTCTATTTCATCATTATTTACCACGCCATATTCGGATAAGCCCGTTGCATAAACTGCATTTCTGCTAAGATATAGCCTAAATACTCCGTATGTTGCCCTTTTTTGCCCCCTTTTTGCATATATAAATCGCTTGGTTTTGATAAAGTCGCTTCCGCTAAAACATCATTTACAGTTTTGTCAAAAGACGTTTTGATGTTTTCTAACGCTACACCGACCCCCTCAGTAATAGCCCAATTATCAAGCTCATCTGCTATAAATGCTTCGCCTGCATACGTCCACAAATTGTCAACCGCCTTTTGCGCTCGTTGATGACTTTCGGCTGTGCCATCGCCTAAACGAATCAGCCACTCACTCGACCACCGTAGATGATACGCTAATTCTTTTACCGCTTTTTCGGCGACACCCCTCAGTATATCGTCATTTGAATACGCCATTTTTTGAAAATAAGGATATTGAAATGCTGAAAAAAAGAACTGCCGCACAATAGTATGGGCAAAATCACCATTTGGTTGCTCGACGAGGAGTAGGTTTTTGAAATCATACACATCTCGCAAATAGGCGATGTCATCCTCCGTTTTGCCTTGGTTTTGCACTTCGGCAGCGTATTGATAGAGCGTTCGGGCTTGCCCAACGAGGTCAAGGGCAATATTTGTTACAGCAATATCTTGCTCTAAAACAGGACCATGTCCACATAATTCTGATAACCGATGTCCTAAAATGAGGGCATTGTCAGCGATGCGGAGGGTATATTCAAAAAGGTTATTCATAAATTTCAAATTTTATCATTCCCTACTGAGGGGTATAAAAAATTGATTATCAATCAATATTATCTGTTTCTAACGCTTTTGAAACCCGTTCACGCGAAGGAAAATGCACTGCAAAGTGTACCAACAATGCAACAAGCGGCAATAAAAGCATATCAATACCTAAAAAAAAGTAACCAATTAAAGCCAACATTGTTGCGCCTTCAAATAACCCCCATTTTAGGATGGATGCACTACGATATAAACTTTTTTTAGCATCCAAATCTGTTTCTGCTACCCATGTTTTGCGACGCATATTAAAAAGAACATAGCCAGAAACGACCATAGTTACCATGATTAAAGGGAAAATATCTGTCAAGTTATTGTCCCCTTCTTCAGGTTTAGAAACGGGTACAAACAAATATAAGATAACGGTCGCTAAGGTTTGCCCTATTAACATAGCACCGAAAAGAATTTGAAGGGGCTTTAAATAACCCGTTTGTTGATTATTCATAAAACATTGATTTTAAATATTTTAAATATTTTTTATGCCTTCTGGCATTTCATAAAAGGTCGGATGTCGATACGCTTTGTCTCGTGCAGGTTCAAAAAAAGGGTCACTGTCGGCGGGGTCAGAAGCGGTGATGTGCTTGGATTCGACGACCCAAATAGATACGCCTTCTTGTCGTCGGGTGTATACGTCTCGTGCATTTTCGATTGCCATTGTTGCGTCGGTAGCGTGGAGCGAACCAACGTGTTTGTGATCAAGCCCTTGACGGCTGCGAATAAAAACTTCCCAAAGAGGCATTTCCATTGGGCTCGGAGTAGGCTCGTCTGTTGTATTCAATTCTTTCATTGTATTTAATGATTTGATTTAATTAGGAACAAAAGTAAGGAGAAAATGCTGATACCAAGTAGTGCATGTGTTTTTCACATTATTAAAAGGCAAAAAGTAAGGAATCGCTCTTGCGATTGGTCTAAAAAGTAACTGTTTTATAATTTTTATGTATGTGATTCTTGCATATTTCAGAGATTTTATTGAATATTGTCATTGTAAATAAAATTACATTAAAATCGAATCAAAGCAGTATCATTTCATAAATATAACAAACACTCTGTATGTACACCTTAATGAAGACTTTCAATCTAAAACTTTTAAAAACAGAAGCTCCTCTCTTTTTTTTCGCACTATTTATAGCAGAATCCTTTTATCATTTCCACAGTTTTATGCTTGAGCTATTTGCCTTTTTGGGTACGTGGTATCTTTTAAGTTATGCTATTTCTCATGTATTGAAAGATGAAAATGAGAAGGTTAGATAAAAATACACATTTATATAGATTTATTTTGAAATCTAAAACTTACTATGTAGTTTTGGACGTAGTAAACAAGAAAATATATTTAAAACCGAGTTGAATACAGTTTACCAAATCCTACTTGTCGTCACCAGCTGCCTTTACATATACAGAAATTGTTTAGAATAACCAAATTTTCTTTTTTCATTTCATAAAAGCTTTCGTCATGCCTGAAATCATCTTGCCTGGCACTTATATCACCGTCCGCGATGAGGGTCTGATAACCGCAGGTCGCGTTGTTACGGGGAATATTGGCATCGTCGGCACTGCCTCTAAGGGGCCTGTTAACGAGGTTCAAATTATAGGGTCTTTTACCGAAGCACAAGAATTATTCGGTGTTGCCGATGATTCCACAAATACCAATGCTTTAACATTGGTGCGTGCGCTCGAACACGTCTTCAACAACGGCGGACGCACGGTGTATGCCGTTCGGACGGCGGCGGGAACGCCTGCCGCTACACAATACACTTTCAAAACAGCTGTCCCCGCTGATTCGGTTGTTCTACAAGCTCGTACACCCGGTACTTGGGGCAATGAAATCCAAATCAGTATATCGAAAGCAGAACAAAACATATCTGCTGTTGAAACACTGACGGGGTCTGCTACGACACTCAATCGCGGCAAAGTAGACGACAAAAGCAAAGTTAATAGTCTTGTTTTGCAACAAAAAGCATCGGGTCTCAACCGCGTTTTTAGTATTATTTATACAGGAACTGTGGATAATGCAAAACCCGAAGTTTTGATAAACCCAACAACAGGTGCATTAACATTTACGACTTTACCCTCTCATGCGCCCAAAGCAGAAGATTCGATTGTGGCACGCTATGAAACACTACCTACAGATAATCGAAAAATTGATATTTTTTATAAAAGCATAAAAGAATCTTACTTCGTCGTGGATGCTTCGCATTTAGCAGAACAGGTGGATAAGCGGTCAGTTTTGCTTAAAAGTGTGAGCACCAATGCGGCGACAGCTTTTTATAAACAAACTCTTGCCGATGTCGCCGTCACGACAAATGGTACTAATGGAGCCAATGCAGCGGCTTCTGATTACCGCGACAGTTTGGCGAAGTTGCAAAGCGACATCATCAACATTGTTTTGTTAGCAGGTCAAGATGCGAGTAATAGCGGCATGATGGCAGCTTTGGCAGGACATATTAACATCACGACAGACATTCGAAGGGAACGTATTGCCGTTGTTGGCAGTAATGGCACGACTGATGTAAACGCAGTAGCTAACCATAATTTTGACAGCGACCGTATTATATATGTGGGGCCGGGTGTTAAGATTTCAAACAGCGAAACATTGCCAGGGTCTTATACAGCAGCGGCTGTGGCGGGGCTTTTATCTTCATTGTCTGTACAAACAAGTCCGACGAATAAGATTTTGACGATACCGGGATTAGCGGCTGAATACTCCAGTTCTCAACTCGAAAAATTGGTTACAAACCGCGTATTTGCAGTTGAAAAACGCAATGGTTTCCGCGTGGTTAAAGGCATTACAACGGCGACCAACTCGGCTTGGCATCAGATTACGACACGCCGAATCGTGGATTATGCGATTTATGGCGTGCGGTCTTCCTGCGACCCATATATCGGCAAATTGAACAATGAAAGGGTGCGAGGCGCAATGAAAGCCACGCTCGATGCATTCCTAACACGCATGGTTGACGATGAAGCATTGGTCAGTTATGACTTGGCAGTGACGGCGAATCGTGCGCAAGAGATTGCAGGTGAAGCGATTGTGACATTGACCATCAGACCGACATTCAGTATTGACTTTATCCGTGTAACGATGTATTTGGGTTAAGAGCTGTTTGCAACAGCACAAGACCCATTAGGAATGTTGAAATAATAAAGTATCGAATTTGAGTTTAAAATCAATTGATAATCAATTATTTGAAAATTCATCATTTATCATTCATCATTTCCTTAAACCTTATTTTCTAATCATTTTAATAAAAACGTCATGCCAAATACGAATGTTTTTCGTGGGTCAGATGCCACTTTAGTCTTAGCCGTTGACGATACAGCGAGTGTTGAAGGTGGTTTGGCAAACGACCTGATAACAGCTTATGATTTTTCAAATATAGTAGGTCGTTTAAGAAACGTCGAAATACAAGTCACCAACGAGGTCAAACCATATCATGAAATAGGGAAGCGGTTCGCTACTGAATTGCGCCCAGGCAATATTAATGTATTTGGCACGGCTGAACGCGCTCATATCAACGGCGCCATGCTCAAACTTTTGCTGGGCGATGGGGCGCAGTCTCCACCACCAACAGGCTCGATGGCGCAACCTGTTTTTAATATTGTTATCAATTTAAAAAATCCTGCTTTGCCCGATAATTTCACCAAAGTCATTGTTTTTGGTGTCAAATTCGAGAAATGGAGTTTTCAAATGCCTGAAGATGATTTCGTCATGGAAGGTATTACCTTTCGCGCGATGCGGGTCAGTACCGAAGAAACGGCTTAAAAAATAGGTAATGGGTAATAAGTAATGGGTAATAAGTAATGGGTAATGAGATTGTGGCAATATTACCTATTACTTATTACCCATTACTTATTCAAAAATTTCAACGGATGAATTCAATAGTTTTAAGTGCAGAAGATTTGTTAGCAGGGGCGGAAACGACTTTTGAGGTCGTCATTCCGAATGATATAGTGTCTGCGCCTAAATCCATGAATGGGAACGGTGCAACACAAGAGCGCATCATTAAAATTCGTCCGTTGACAATCGGTACATTTTCGCTCATCACTCGGGCTGCCAAGAATGATACGGCGTTGATTCCGCTTTTTATGATAAAAGAATCGGTGGTTGAACCTGTTTTGACGTTGGAACAAGTCAAAAAAATGCCTATTGGTTTGGTTGAATTTATCATTGAACACATACGCGAGGTGAGCGGTTTGACTAAAAAAAAAAGCCTTTGACAGATGAATTGGCGGATACACCTTTGCTACATGCCAGTTTTACCTTAGCAAAAGCATTTGGTTGGACACCGGCACAAGTGAGCGCAATGACGATGGCGCAAGTGTCAACATATATTGATTTATTGCACCACGAAAAGTAAAACAGAATGGAAAGCAACCATACAGCCTTATCCGATTTAGGTGTTGACATAATCTCTGTTTTCAGCAACAAAGTAGCTATTTGGTCTTCAACAAATAGTGTCCAATTTTCATTGGATACTGAGGGGGGAGCTTGGTTACATTCTTCTGAATTTGAGACATTGACTAAGCTTTTTGAATGGACTTTTAATAGTGAAGAAGCTTTTATTCCAACTGATTTAATGGATTTTGATACCGTTAATGAAGAAGTAATGGAATCAAACGATCAAAACAGAGTGCATCAACGATCTCAATCTAAGGCATTTTTTATAGAAAACAGAAGACAAACACATGACCATTTTCAAAAAGATGAAGATAAAAGACCATCCACGAGAGTAATTGCAAAAAGCGAAACTAAGCCATCGGATTACAATGATGAGGGCAACGTTGCGAAGGTTTCAAACCCTCTCAATGTTCATGCACACAATGAGAATGAAAACGATTTTGACAATTCTAAAAGGGGGAAAGTGGACAAAGAACCACTTCAAAAGGTTGAAAATTACAGCGTAGAATCGAAATATACTGAGGGGGATAGTTCAAATTTACTTGAAAAAGAACGAAACGCAAGCAAGGATAATATATACCGCTCTAACGTTGGCGAGGTTCAAAACTTCGCCAACGTTGATGCCCACGTTCAAAATTCCATTTGGCAAAACCCATTGGGTAATTTAAGTGGTTTTGTGGCTTTGTCAAACAGCGTAACGCCAGCTACGCCCATAGATTTATCTTTTTTACAAGACAATCAAACATCATTTGATAAACTAAAAGAAGAGAATAATACAAAAAGGATAGATTCCGTAAAACAGAAAAACACACTATCTCATAAGATTGCAGCACCACAAAGGCAATATACTTTTGAAAATGAAGAAGAACAGACAGTAAAACCTATTACACCTTCTTTTGATGATATGTTTTTGGTCAACACATTTCAAGAAGAAAACCAAAAATCATACATCAAAAGAGACACTGAAAATGATGACTTTTTAGCAATCGCTAAAGAAAACACACCCGACCATTTTGACACAACAACTGACGACCTTTTAGATGCTTTGACAGAACGTATTAGACGTGATTTCAACCGTTTTTATCCATAAACGCTTAAATATGAAATATGAAATATGAAATATGAAATATGAAAAAGTGACCTCAGTATTTTAAGTCGCTTTTTCATAATTCATAATTCATATTTCATAATTCATCATTCATAAACAATGTCCATCGAAGTTGCCAACATACAGCTTTCAAAAGTTCACCGAGTCGTGACGCATGAAAAAGCAGACTTTATCAGCCACCGTATACCGGGGCTGGATGGCGATGTTGTGCAAGACATGGGGCGGTTTTCGGTAAGGTTGCGGATTGATGGTATTTTTTATGGTACAACGGCGAAAGACGATTTAGAAGCCTTGAGGGATGTTTATAAAGCCCGCGAACCCGTTGATTTTTTAGCAGAAATCGTTGGTCAAGCCTATTTTGCACAGGTCATTATTGAGCAATTGGATGTGCGACAAGCAGCACAAGAACCCGAGCAATTCACCTATCAGTTGACGATTTCGGAGTATGTGCCACCGCCACAACCGGCTGCGGGTTTGTCCTTGCCCGATATTGATGCGGATTTGTCGTTGGATGCGCTCGATTTTATGGATATGATTCAGTTGCCAGATTTGTTGAGCGCACCGGGGTTTGGCGACCCAACACCCCCTTTGAAAGGTATTTTAGATGAATTGGGTAAAACAATGGGCAATGCGGACGCTCCTGCACAGCAATTATCGGATTTGTTCGGAGGAAGCAGCAGCAGTAGTTCAGTACGAAGTCGGGATTTATCCGCCAGTAGCGGTGGCGGTATTTTCGGAGAGTTGGGGAATGTGGACGATGGTGGTATTTTTTCAGCGATTGAAGCGCAATTAACCCGTTTGACATCGGCAGGAGATTCGGCAACGGATTCGCATCAACAATCGAGTGGACCACTTCAACTTTTAGAACGGGCAGTATCACAAGTTTTACCGCCCAATATTGATAGAACAAATGTTATTACACGTGGTTTTGACCAAATAAAAGGTGTTTTGCCACAAAATGGCGATGATTTACTGAGGGGGGTATCGGGCGGCATTGATGACCTTTTTGAGAATTTAGGTACTGATTTGGTCGAGCGTTTGGGCAGTATTTTTGACCGCTTTGCCATTTTAGGCAACCTCGGTTTGGGTACTGGAACAGCGGCCAATACGCCTTCTGCGTCCGTAGCGATTAATGAAAGAAGTTTAGTTGCTGTGCGTTCTCTTGACCCTGTATTGGATAATGTGAATGCGTTTTTGGATGTCTTACCCAATCCATTGAATGCCAAAACATTGCTCGAAGCATTGAGCCAAATCCTCAATGACGTGCCGCGTGAGCGTGTGCCGTTGCAAAATATCCCCATTTTTGATGAATTGAGAGACAAATTGGCGACGACAACGGGTTGGTTGCAAAAAGACGCGACAGCTTTGAGTACCGAATTGGCAGGTAGTTCGACAAAATTAGCGACTTATATACACGAAACATTTTATGACCATAAACTCATACCCCTTAAAGAAAGTTTGCAAAATGCGCTCAATGCGAGTGAATTTGCTCGTTTTCAAACCAATTTACAAGCGATACCTACTGAATTTACAGCTTTAGCTGCTTTGGTAAACAATGGTAATTTGTCAACAGCAGATGCAGCGATAGCACAACTGAGCGGCAGAATCAGTGCTGTTCGAGCCACCAATAGCGTCATTCTCCAAAATTGGTTGAGTGCAGACGGGCAGGGGCGAACGCAGGCTTTTAAACGGCTCGACGAATCGTTGGAAGAAGGTATGGCGGAAATATTGTTCCTTGCCACGCCGCCTAAAGATTTGGTAGTCATTGGTTTAGCAACAGCTCCCCTCAGTAATTTACTCGATGAAGCGGGTGTGAGTGCCTTTGTCGGCGGCTTGCATGAACTGTTTGGGGCAGTTGAAAATTTTATTGCCACGCTTAATATTGCGGCTATCGCAGACACCGTTGCGGATGTCATACAGGAGGCAGACGCTGCTATTGAAACGCTGCAAAACCTATTGGTTGACGTGACCATAGAGATTACGCGCTTGCTCAATCGAGTTGAACAGTTTATCACAGATTTGAATATTGCGGGTTTGATAGCCGATTTGAGAAAAATATTGAGCGATTTTGAAGCGGCAACGGTGCAGGGTTTGTCCACTATTTTTAAGCCTGTCCGTGACTTGCTGCTCACAGCGTTTCAAACAATAAATGGTTTCGTAGCAGCCATTAATTTAGAAGAAATCATAGGGGAAGTGGTCAAAATACTACAAGTTTTGACCAATATTTTGAGCAATCCCACTCTTTTGAACATCATTGAAACGGTCAAAACGGCTTTAGGTGCAGTCAATACAGAGTTGGGAAATTTCTCATTCAGACCAACCACAAGTACCGTTATTGATGGCATTGGGGTTGTGAAAAGTGCGTTTGACATCATTGGGCATATTCCGATGCCCGACTCGATTCGTGAAGAAGTGAATAAGGCACTCAACTTAATTCCAAAGTCAATCACGCCTGTGACCCATGCGATTACTGAGGGGTTGACGGTCATTATTGATGAAGGTGGCAAACCTGTGTTGGTGGCGATAAAAGACAAACCGACGGAATTGGTGCATATCGTCGAGCAATATTCGCCCGATAAATATTTGACAGATGCTTTGTTTGCACCTTATAATGAGTTTGTGGACAAACTTGAAGAGTTAAAACCGACCGTTTTGATGCAGCCTGTGAATGCTGAATTGACAAAATTAAAGGATAAAATCAAGCAGGAGATAGACCCCGTAGCCATTTTTAGACCCTTGCAAGCCCCTTTTAATTCGCTCATTCAAGCCATTGATAGTTTGAATCCTATGGCTTTGATACAGCCTTTGCAAGACAAATTGACTGAGGGGGTTCATGCGATTACGTCACGCCTACCGATTGACGCGGCGGATGCTGTTTTAGAGCAAGTGAATCAAGTGGCGACTGAAATCCAAAACGCTGTGGATTCTGCCACGTCTTTTCGCAATGCCATGGAAGCGGTCAATACCCGTTTTTCAGGTTTACAAAATGCTGATACACAGGTGAGGCAATTGGGTGATGAAGTCGCTGCAAAATTGGATGCATTGACAGATTATACGCCGATAGTGACCGCTTTGACGGCTTTGGAGCATGAAATTGATGGTTTAACGGCGGCTGCGTTGCAGGGTTTTATCACGCCTGTTTTGGACGATGCGATAACGCAAATACAGAATTTAGATCCGCAAAATCGCTTAGTTGCCCTCGTTCGCGCCAAGCAGACGTTTCCGAGAACGGCTTTGAATGCCTTGCCTGATTCTGACCAAAAAACGGCTTTGGTTGCTTTATTGGACGATTTTGTGCCTATGAATACAACTTTTACGAATCCAATCAGCAGTTTACAAGATGTTTTAACGGATTTGAAAGCGGCGAAAACGAAACTCACTGCCTTTTTTCCGTTGTGGCAAACCCGTTATCATGCGGCAAATGGAGCATTGAGTCGTTATCGAAAAAAAAATATGCCTTTGGCAGAATTGAAAACGATGTTGAAAACAACGGTGCGCGAACAGTTGACGGATACACTTATACCGATTTTTGTTTTGGTCAAACGTTTTCAAGCACTTTTGGCGGCTTTATTGACAGAAATTACGGATTTAATTCAACAATTAGAAACGCAAATAGAAGGTTTGTTGCACATAAACACCGCCTTGCAAGAGATACAAAGCTCTATTCACAGCTTAGTTGACCAACTGAATGGCTTGGACATCACGTTTATTGCCACAGAAATTAAAGATATTTTCGAAGCTGTTGAAACGCAACTCAATGCTTTGAATCCACAGGAGATTGGTCAAGCCTTGAAGACGACTTTTGATGGCATTTTAAATGCGATTGACCCAAATACGCTGTTGGGTTTAGTGGCTTTGGATGCTGAACATAAAAAATTGATAGATATTATTCATAAAAATGACCCGCAGAAGCTCTTGACAAATGCGGTTCAACCCGAATACGATAAGGTTTTAGGCTTTTTAAAGAAGTTTGAAATAGCAGATATTATCAATACATTTTTAGAAGTTATTGAACGCTTGCGGACGGAACTGACCACCGAACTTGATAGAACGGCAACGGCTTATGAAGATATGATTCATGCCATTCCGAGCGATTTTCAAGGAGAAATTGGGGTTTCGGCAACCATAGGTAATGGGTAATAAGTAATGGGTAATAAGTGATGGGTAATAAGTAATGGGTATTGGGTGATAACAGGTGGTGCAGATAGAATTTAATTTTTCACAATTTAAATATAAACATACATTATGAATGAAGCTTCATGGAATGAACAATTCCGAGACCGAACTAAAAAGTTAGCAATCGTTATTATCAAAACATATAGTAGTTGGAAAAAAACGAATGAAATCTATATTATTGGTAAACAGTTATTACGAAGCAGTACATCAGTGGCGGCTAATTATCGCGCTGTTTGCCGAGCACGTTCTATTCGTGAACGGTATTCAAAATTGTGCATCGTGGTAGAGGAGGCTGATGAAACGCAGTTTTGGCTTGAACTTTTAGTTGAAAGCGATTTAATCAAAGCAGAAACCATTACGAGTATTCAAAAAGAAATTGGAGAAATAGTAAAAGTGATGACAACATACAAGTACAGATTAGAAAAAGATTTACCATAACTAAAAATCACCCATTACCTATTACTCATTACCCATTATCTAAATTTAAAAAAATGTCTCTCGGCAACGTACTCATAAGACCACAACTTCTTGACCGCCGTCCTTTGGACAGCGACGCACAGGTCGTGGATTTATTGACCGCCTTGTCGAGTCGTTTGATTGAGGATTTACTGAGGGGGGGACCAGCTACGGAAAAGATTGTGGCGGCTTGCAAACAGAGTATCACGGGTTTTGTGGCAAGTGTTGAACCCCGTTTGGTGGCGGCTGGTGGCAAATTGGAGAATTGGGTAAAGCCGTATTTGGACATCATCAAAGCTGCACCGACACCTGCTGCTTCGGTGGCAGGGTTTACGAGTACGTCAGAGTTTGTTTTTCGTTTGGCGCATAAAGTCCTTGATGATGTGCATACCGAGCCGTTAGTAGGGCGGTTGAATGGCTTGGCGGACATCGTGGAAAATGATTTTGGCTTGACCCGCGAAGGTTTTGAAAACTTATTTTTGAGCATTTTAGACAATATTGAAACGAAGCTGTCAACCGATTTTTTGAATGGTAGCCAGAGCGATGTGAGTATCAATAATTTTTTATTGAGTGTCCAAATTCGGTCTGCCCGTAGGCGTGTTCGACAATTGATGAATAGATTTCCGATGCCTGAATTGAACTTGCGAGAGCTTATTCGAGACGTTCAGTTGCGGTTAGAACGGGAAGGTTGGAATGCAAAATTGGATGAAGCCAAGACGCAATTGACCGATATTGAGCATAAAATAACGGATTTATTGCCAACGTTAAGCGATGTTTTCCAATTCAATGTCAGTACCCGCAACATGATGGCGCGAGATATTGGCGAAAATCCAGGGCAATATGCTTGGTACGCCAGTTGGTTTACAGGCGAACCGACGCGGGCTGCTAATCGGTTTTCTTACGCAGGTTCGCCTGAAGCGACGCAAATCAAATTCAATGTTTTTCCAATAGAACTTTTGGAACATTGGGTACATATCACGAAGGTATTGTCGGAAGTTGTGACGGCTATTTTTCATGGGGTCAATATGTCGGAAGGCAATCGTGTTAGTCCATTGTTGAACTTGATAAACAAGGGCGCAATGGGTATTATGAGCTTTATTTCGGCTTTTGTCGACAACCAAAGTTGGGCAGGTTTTATGAAAGTTAAGGAAAACAGCTTGTTTCAAACAGGTTTTACTGAGGGGTTGACTTTGGCGGGTTCTTTTGAAAATATCAACGGTTTTTGGACGTGGCTGTGGGCATTTTGGCAAGCGGATAGGGCAGAAGCGAATGGCGGAAATGAGATATTGGAATGGGCAGAAACGATTAACGAAGCTGTTTTGAGCATTATGACTTTGATTAATGCAGATAATGAAGCAGAAACTGAAAACCAAGACAAATTTGAAGGTTTGACAGAACTTTTTGGCAAAATAACAGAAGTTATCATCGTTCCTAAATTGGGCGAAGGGGAACGGTATCATGCTTTGACAGACAATTTTGGTCGAACAACGGTGACGTATTTGATAGGTGGCGGCATTCTTTTTGGGTCAAAATTGGTGGGTTGGCTCATTGGCGGGGCGTTTTCACGGCGTATTTCGGTTGATTATTGGGAGGCAGGAAAAAGTCGGGAATGGACGGAAGTGGTTGGGCGCATTTTGTCAGGTGAAAATGCTTATGGTGCCTTTCTCTATGCCTTCAAAGATTTTCACAGTGCGTTTGATTTAGAAGGCGAAACGGACGAGGGCAAATATGGTTTGAAACAAATCGTCCAAGCCAATGGCGAACCGCAGTTTGTGAAAGCTGAATTTGCGGGTTATCCGAGCCAAAGTACGTCGCCTTATCTACTGCCCTTTGCAAATACTGAGGGGGTCGTTTTTTGCAGTCAAACGCATCGTGGTCGCTCATCGCACAACAATTATACGGGTTTGATTTATGCTGTTGATTTTATTCTCAATCGGGGTAATATCGTTTTGGCGATGCGTGGCGGCGTGGTTGTTGATTTTAATGATGAATATCCAAACGGCAGTGACTCACGCAATTTTATCATTATTCAACACGACGACGATCAGCCAAATCATGACATAGGTATCGCTGGACAGCGTGTAACAACGTATGCTCACTACGAAAATGGCGAAACATTCAGTATTCGGCGTGCTTTTGCAGCAATGGGCGTATCATCAGACAATATTATTGGCAGACGCATTCAGCAAGGTTCGCCTTTGATGATATTGAGTAAAAGGTCAGGATTCTTTGAGTTTGACCACCTTCAAGTGCATGTGAGTGCGGCAATTACTGAGGGGGTACTATCGTCCATTCCATTTGTTTTTAAAGACATTAATGACAAAGGCATTCCCGAAAAAGCGAAATATTATGTCTCTCAAAACACGCTGAAAATACCTGCGGAGCAGAGTGTTTATCAACCTGACTACTATGTGGGTTTGATAGAATCAAGCGGTGTTGACTTTGTTGTTTTGGACAACCGTGCGGCGGATAGTGAGGCGGCTTATGTAGGTACACATCTTTTGATTTCATATCCTTTGTTGGAAGACGGTGGAACAACTTACGAATTTAAGAAAATTACAAGCTACGAATCGGGCAACAGAAAAGCCTTTATCACAGGTTCATCATGGTCGCATAACGAGCCGCCGCCAAAGGGTGCAACGTGTCAAATTGGCGCAAGACCCTTCTCACAAGCAGGTGTTTTAGATAAATCAAATGTCTTTTTATCGAATGGCACAACAGATTTGGCAAGCGGCAGACCGCCGTTCAAATTGATGGCAAGCAACCGCCTCTTTTTTGACCCATTGTTGACAGGAACGATTCTCGGTGGGGGCATTTTAGGTAGTCGAGAAGTGCATATTCCCATAAAAGCAGAGATTGCAGAAGCGTCACTTTATCGCCGACACATTATTATACTGAGGGATGGTTTGCCGATTCAATACAGATTGATTCAAAGTATTACAACAGAAAGCGGCGTTCATAAACTGCTCATTGAAGGCAATTGGGACATCGCTTTGCAAACAGGCATCGGTTCAGCCGATACTTATATGATTGGCGCAAGACCTTATTATTTGTCGAATACACCTTATAACCAAGCGTTTTTAGCACCTGATACGCCAAAAGAGGCATATCATCCACAACCATTTTTTGATAAAAAAGCACCCTACACGTACAGCGTTTGACATAGGTAATGGGTAATAAGTAATAGGTAATGAGTTATATTACCCATTACTTATTACCCATTACTTATTACCCATTACTTATTACCCATTACTTATTACTCATTATCTATTACTTATTTAAAACATGGCAACACTTACAGGTTTTACCGCCGTTCCAGAAGCCGCAACCGTTGGTGGCGCACCCATAGATGCGTTTCAAGCCGATGCGTTTCGGCGCAACGATATTTTATTCGAACAAGTGATACAGTCCTTGATGTGTTCGCCTTTCATGCCCACATCAGCGATTGGCGTGGGCAGTGGCGACGTGGTGGCTTCTGCTGACAGCTTTGCAAGAGAATTTATCAATGCCAAAAACATCAATGTCACCGCAAAATGCACCTTAACGGCACGCGTACCCTTGATTTGGATTGCCCGCGAGCGCATCATCATTGGGGCTGAAATTGACGCATCGGGCAAAGGTGCTCAAGCTGAAGAAGGTGATTTTGGTGGTTCAGGTGGCGGCGGCGCAACGGCAGGGTTCAGATGCTTGATGCCTTTTGTACCAACGGCCACCGTAAAACCAGAAGAACAAATACTGGTAGGTGGTGCAGCCGGCGCTGTGGGAATCAACCTAAGCACAGCAGATGCTTGGAAATTGAGTCGGGCATTGCTTTTTTTGCCTTTCCTCGTAGGCGGCGCGGCAGGGTCTGATGGGGGTGGCGAAGGCGGTGGCGTTGTGTGTTTGTGTGCGCCTGTCATTGAATTCCGAACAGGTGGACTTATCAATGCTGCAGGAAAACCTGCGATAACCAATAACAAAGGAGGCGGCGGTGGCGGCTTGGTCTATCTGATTGCCCGACAAATAATTGGTGCAAATGAAGGCACCAATATCAAAGTCACTGGCGGTCTTGCGGCAGGTGGTACAGGTCGGGCAGGCGGTAGTGGACGATACATACCGCATGAATTCCGTTGATTTTTAGAAGTAGGATATTATTGATGGCTTCGATTTAATAAGAGAAAGACGTAAAGGAGTAACAGACCTTTTAAAATTTACTAAATCAAGTGACTTCTAATAACGAATCCCCAGTAACGAGTAACCAGTAACCAATAACGAATATGACCAAAGAAGATATAGAAATACGCTTGGCAGAAGGCAATTTGAGCAATCCAGAATTGCGGGCGTTGGACTTCTTGCGGCGGCGCGTCAGCAGCGACGAAGACTCATTAACAACTATAGTTAGTGAGCGGCGAACCCGTGACATCGGCTTAGCGGAAGTGCCGCCGTCTTCAATGGCAAGTGCAAGGTTACAACAGCTGCAACTGTTCCGTCAAAAGCAACAAGAAGACGAATTGGCTTTTTTAGAAGTTGGAGGCTTGCGGGCGCGCGACCTCGCACAGTCTGGTAAACTCAACTGGCAGCCCATTGGTCCTGCGGGAGTTGATCGAGGGCAGGGGGCGACTTCACCTGTTATCAGTGGTCGTGTGACGGGTATCGCTATTGCGCCGGGTGGCAATCGGGTGTATATAGCATCTGCTAATGGCGGTGCATGGTACAGTCGTGATGCGGGCAAAACGTGGGTGCCGCTTATGAATATGGTGGATATTTTCCCAACAACCTTGAATAAATCCGTATCCGCAGACTCTTTGTCGTGCGGTGCTATTGCCATTGTAGCTGGAAAAGGACAAAGTGATGATGTTATTTTTATTGGTTCAGGTGAAGGCGGCAGTGCCATTGACCGCTATTTTGGGGTAGGTCCGATGGTCTCTCGAGATGGTGGTGCGTCTTGGAATACTGAGGGGTCGCTGCCGTTAAATGTGGATGGTTCAGCCGCCTTAGTTGGTAAAAGTTTTTATGAGATGGTCGTTGACCCCGACAATCCTGAACGGGTCGTAGCCGCAACAAATGATGGCATATATATACGTGAGCTTGTCGGTGGTAATTATATTTGGAATCAAAAACTACAATTATCAGCCGAAACAATCAGTAGTGTTGTAGGGTCAAAAAGTGGCGGCACAAAGCGGTTTTTTGCCGCTTCGCAGACAAGTCAAGCTGTTTATACCTCCGATTTAGGTGTTTCGTGGACACCTTTGACCAATGGTTTTCCAACATCAAGGGTGGGTAGAACAGCTTTAGCGGTACATCCACACAATCCGAATATCGTTTATGCCCTCATTGCGGCGACAGACCCCGAACCGCCTGCCGCTTCGTTGTCCAATGCCAATCCTAAAAACGGCAATTTACTCGGCATCTTTCGGCTGAATATGTTGACAGACCAAACATGGTATCCTGTTACGGGTCAAACGGCTGCCGATACCAATCTTATGCAAACCATTTTTGGCAGTACCCCTGCAACGGATGGCGGACAAGGTTGGTATGACATCTGCCTCATCGTTGCACCGGACAATATCAACCGTATTTATATCGGTGGCTCGACGCGGTATATCGGCGGCGCATGGTCGGGTAGTGTTTGCCGTTGTGATTTGACGGTTCAAGGTTCGGCGGCAACGACTCAAATCAAGGCACACGTGACAGACCTCGGTGGCTCATGTCATGCCGATATTCACAATTTCTGTTTTGTACCCAATGACGCACAAAGGCTTTGGGTGGCTTGCGATGGTGGTGTTTTTTCAACCAATCAAGCAAAGGCGGGTACGGGCAATATCTTCGATTCACGCAATGCGGGTTTGCAAACGCTCACGCATAACTATTTGGCTAACAACCCTTTTGATGAGGAAAACCTCTACGCTTGCGCTCAAGACAATGGCAATATCCGTTATCTGGGTGAAGACGTTTGGCTACATGTGACGGCTGGAGATGCGGGTTATTGTGTCGTCAATTGGCATGACCCCGACCAATTTATCAGCACTTATACCAATAATACAGGCGAGAAAGCCAATCATGCAGGCAACCGCGCCCCTACAGGAGTGGCATACAATACAACGTCTTGGTCAGTGCCTTTGACAACTAATGCGGCGGGTACAACGATTGAACAAGTGTTGTTTTATGCCCCTTTAACAGGCGTTCCTTTCAAAGAAGCTTTGCCCGTTCGTCAAGCCAAAATACTGGCTTTTGGTACGCAACGCCCTTGGATTAGCCTTGATTTTGGCGATAATTGGAAACCTATTCCAAGCCAAACGGCAAATAATCAAGCGCAATTCATTGCGGACAGAACGATTTTAGGCGGCAGCACCATTTTGACAATGACTTTTGCGGCTTCTGATATACTTTTAGTCGGTCTTGGCAATGGTAGGGTTTTTAAATATGAAGACAAAAGTGCAGGCAATGATTGGACAAATGCGCCCAATGCCATCGTTATCACACGCCTTGATAATGAACCAGCAGTAGGAAATCCCTTCCTAACGCTTGGAAAATCAATCACTTGCATTGCCGTTCATCCAACTGATGCCACCAAGTTTTATGTCACGCTCGGTGGTGCGAGTGCAGGAACGCAACGTGTTTGGTTGTATGACCCTGCGGCTGCACCCAAATGGGCGGACAAAAGCGGCGGGCTGATTGATGTGCATTTTAATACCATTGCCATTAATCCGAAAGACCCTACTCAACTCTTTGCGGGTTCGGATGTGGGTATTTGGAAATCGGATAATGGTGGTACGGCTTGGACAACCTTCTCCTTTGGCTTGCCCGAAACACCTATCATAGATTTGAAGTTCTTTTATCGCAAAGCCACCGACCCGCTTGGGGAATTGCTGCTTTTACGTGCCTCAACGCATGGCCGCGGTGTGTTTGAATGTAATCTTTCGGAAGCAACGACACCCGATGTCAAACTCTTTGTTCGCGGACATATCCTTGATGGTGGACGTAACCGTATCAGTTTAACTAAAAAAGACCCGCGTGACCCCTCAGTAACCATCAATCAAATTGATACCCCAGACATCAAAATTGATGTGCCAAACAACAGTGGACTGTATGCTTTCAGACATAATGAAACCTTATCATCGGGTCAATTCCAACTGACTTTCGAGGATAAAGCACAACAAGTGCCTGTTCCCGCCACAGGTGAAGCCGTCAGTCGTGTCTATGTTCAAATACACAGCAGAGGCATTGTATCGGCAAATAATGTCCATGTTTTTCTTTTAATGAAAGAAATAACGAGTGGTACATTGCCCGATTTGCCACCTAATTACAAGGAGAAACTACAAAATGCCATCCCAATTGAAGCCGATGGTTGGAAAACCATTGGTATTCGTTTAGTACACGACATCGCAGCGGGGTCGTCCAAAATTATTCAATTTGACTTGTCTTCAAGTCTTTTACCTGCCCATGCAGCAGTTGGTGGTGGGGGTAAAAACTTTGTTCTGGTCGCATTGCTGCATCATCCGTCCGATACATTCGCTTCTGATGATGTTAAAATAGACCCCTCAGTATCCGCCAATAATGTGATACTTTCCGACGAGCGCAAAGCCATGTTTAAGCGCATTAAAGTCGTTCAACATGCAGCGTTTCCATCCGTTGCAGCACCCCTCAGTATACCGCCGCTTGCAGGATTCGTGCGTGTACCTGATACAGCGACATTGCCCGAAGCCCCATATGATGCTTTCTTAGGCATGTCTTTTAGGGTAAATGACGATGTTTTAAATCAACTATTGATGTCGCGTTTGGCGCAGCCTATTTCTAATCGCGGCACCGATGAGCCAGCAGGAAACCCCAATGCCGACCATTTTTATTTGGCAAATACCATCGAAACAACGGCGGATATTACGCTCCGCGAAGGCGTTCCCTTGATTTGGATGGCTCGAGAAAAAATTATCATCAACAACAATATCATTGGTTTAGGTAAAAGTACAACATCAGGCGATGGTGATTTCGGAGGCAGTGGCGGAGGCAGCGCAACCAACGCTGGTAAAGCCAGTAAAATGCCCCGCAGAGCATCGGTAACGATAGCCGCCGGTGGTGGCACAGGTGGTTCAAAGGTAGGTACGGACTTAGATGCCTCATGGGCTTCTCGCGCCTTGCTCATGCTGCCTTTCGCCAAAGGTGGTGCGGCAGGAGGCGACGATGGTGCGAACAAAGGCGGCATCGGTGGCGGCATTGTCATCCTTTGCGCGCCCAAAATTGAAATAACTGGCACCGCCAAAATTGATGTGTCTGGCGGACTCGGTGCGGGCAATGCGGGCGGCGGCGGCGGCGGTCTCATCATCTTAATTGCTGGCGACATCATCAACCCGATTACTGAGGGGGCTACCGCCAACCTCGTCGCCGAAGGTGGCAACAGCGCAGGAACGGGTGGCAAAGGCGGTAAAGGGATTGTGATTATGAAAAAATACATTCAAACTATTGTATAATAGGTAATGGGTAATAAGTAATGCGTAATAGGCGATAAGAATTTAATTTTTCAAAATTTAATAAAAACATACATGATGAATGAAACTTCTTGGAATGAACAATTCCGCGACAGAACTAAAAAATCAGCTATTGCTATTATCAAAACATATAGTAGTTGGAAGAAATAAGATGAAGTTTATATAATTTGAAAACAGTTATTAAGAAGTAGTACATCAGTAGCCGCTAACTATCGTGCCGTTTGTAGAGTACGTTCTGTACATAAGCGATATTCAAAATTGTGTATTGTTGTTGAAGAAGCAGATGAAACACAGTTTTGGCTTGAACTCTTGGTTGAAAGTGATTTAATAAAAGCAGAAACAATTACGAGTATTCAAAAAGAAATTGGAGAAATAGTAAAAGTAATGACAATATATAAGTACAGATTAGAAAAAGATTTAGCATAACAAAAATTACCCATTACCTATATGTTAAACGTTCAACACGACATAACCATCGGCTCGACCCAATTCAAATCGGGGAGCAACAGCCGATTGATTGCTTTGCAAAGCGAGGCGGCGATAGGCGTACCTGTCAACAGTTGCCGTATGACCTTTACAGTGCCATCTGACCTGTCGTTTACTGAGGGGGACGATGTGACTGTAAAAATTGGCTATAAAGATGACTTAACAAAAATATTTACTGGCATTGTGCGCGCGATTGAGTGGGACATCACTTCGGTGACAATCGAGGCGCACAGTGTTTTTCAACAATTAGCTGCTTTGCGGATGAATGCGTATTTTGAAAATGCCTTTGTTGGCGACATCGTAAAGGGCTTGGCTTCTGAAACTGATGTCAGCGTTGGCACGGTGCAGTCGGGCGCACGTTTCGCATTTTTTGCTGTCGGCAACAACTGCACTGCTTGGCAATACATCTATGATTTGTCACTCAAGTGTGGCTTTGCTTTTTTTGCGGATAAAGACGACAAATTGATCTTTGCGCTGCCCATACCCACGGGTTTACCGACGATGTTACAATTTGGTGTCAACCTACTCTCATGCCGCATCGAAACGGTTTTGCCGTCCATAAAAGGTGTAGAAGTGTTTGGCGAAAGCCCTGCGAGTTTGGGTCAAGGGCCGCAATCGTCGTCGTGGTTCACAAAAAAAGAAGTGAAAGGCAGTGCGGGTGGCAGCGACAAGGTTTTACGCATTTATGAACCCGCCGCCCGCGCTCAAGAAACCGCCGCATTGATGGCAAATGGCTTGTGGCAAGGTTTAAAACCTAAGAAAAAAGGCTATTTGACGCTCTTAGGCAAGGCAGATTTAGAAATTGGCAAATTCGTCATGGTATCGAGTATGCCATCCGATGCCCAAAACGGTACTTATAAAATCGTTGCCGTTAGGCATCACATTAAAAAAGACAAAGGGTTTATCACACATATAATGGTGAATGGTGAATGATTTAATGGTGAATGGT
>JANOAU010000011.1:0-1538 GCA_031411275.1 Saprospiraceae bacterium
CATTTCGTCCAAAAGTGCCTTTGCTACTGAGGGGGTCGTCGCACGCGGCACTAATAAATGTACGGCATCGCGTACCTCTGTCACTTCCGAAAAAAACACCGTTCCTCCTGCTCTCACAATTAAATCTGAAGCAAAACCCGACGCAGGATTGCCTGTTATGCCTGAAAAAGCATCACTCCCGCCGCATTGCATCCCCACGACCAAATCAGATGCGGGGCAAGTTTCACGCTTTCGAGCATTTAATTTGATCAAATGTTTTTCAGCCATGTCCATGATACCGCCGACCATTTCTTGAAAACCTGAAAAAGCCTCATCTTGAAGGTAAAGAATAGACCCCTCAGTATTTTGACCATTAGGCAAAAGACGTTCAGGTCTCAACTTTTCACACCCTAAACCTATGATCATTATTTCACCGCCAAAATTAGGATTTTGAGCTATATTCTGAATGGTTCTAATTGGAATGATAGCAGCAGGAGCATTAATCGCAATGCCGCAACCATAGTTGTGATTGAAAGCAAAAACATCATCTACATTCGGGTATTTGGGCAATAATTCCTTTCTAATTTTATTTTCAATATAGTCTGTAATGCCCGCTACACATTGCACACTCGTCGTAATACCCAGTATATTTTTAGTGCCAACACTACCATCCGCATTTTTATAACCTTGAAAAATATAGCCCGTTAAAGGTTCAATCTCCACGCCTTTTGCTTCGGGTAAAGGCATATTGGCTAAATCGGGCGGCTCGGGCAAGTCTATTTTATCCTCATTAATCCATTCTCCTTTTTGAATATTTTTATTGGCATAACCAATGATTTGCCCATACCGAATCACCGCATCGTCTCTATCAATAGCCGATAAAGCGACTTTATGCCCCATCGGAATGTCTTCAATTAAAACGATATTGTCTAAAACGGTTGTTCCTTTTTTTAAACCAAAGGCATTGCAGACGATGCCGACGTTGTCTGATGGGTTTGTTTGGATGACGGTATTGTCGGTGGTATTTGTCATTCTTTTTATCACACTTTCTTATTTTTCTTTGAAAATCGTTTCACAACATTCTTTTCAAAGTAATCTTTATCAATTATTAGGTCTTGAATTTCCATTTTTTTGAAGGCTTCAAAGTCGAATTTCTTTATCTTTGAAAACTGAACGGCTCGCCCCTCCTTCTCAGCTGGGTAAATTTCAAGATACAATCCCCTTGCGTACGTCAAATTAAGTGACCTTAGTTTTCCAGGTGGCTCATCAGACCACCAATAACTTTTGTATCTTTTTATTGTTGAATTTTGTAATAACTCCTCCACTGTTTTCCCTATATATTTTTTTAGATTTACTTTCATCAACATATTACGTAATGCTGTGTCTTTCTTTAGATTTACTGTATCTCCTTGTACTATAATAATATCTTTGTTTTGGCTATAAACAGTCAAAACATATAAAAAAAATGATAAAACAAGAATTAATTTTTTCATTTTAAGTAGTTCTATTGAGATAATCGCTGTCAAAGTTAATTGGTACAAATCGGCTTAATTACAAAA
>JANOAU010000012.1:0-13972 GCA_031411275.1 Saprospiraceae bacterium
TTGTCACTTATTAACGCCCAATCAAATGCACGAACAACAAAAACTAAAAGTCGTCACTTGGCGAAAAAAAATGGCTGGTAAGACAGCTAATAGTGAATAATTTTTTCAAAAAAATGGTCAACCATTTTTAGGACTATACAAAGCAATTTCCGAATCTTTCAGACATTAGAATCAAGCTATTTTTATAAAATTTGTTATTCCAAATAATTTTCTATTTTCGTGTTTTTATTAATAAACGTCATATTTTGAATTATGAAAATCTCAACTGATAACGCTGAACATTATACTTGGGGAAACAAATGCGACGGTTGGCACTTATTGAAAACAGATTCTTTGAGCGTTATTCAAGAACGTATGCCGCCGCATACGGCTGAACTAAGGCATTATCACGCCAAATCCCAACAAGTCTTTTATATTTTAAACGGTACCGCAACTTTTGAAGTAGCTGATGAAATTGTCCTCGTTCATGCCCAAGAAAGCCTTCATATTAAGCCAAATACCATTCATAAAATAGCTAATAACGGCGAAATAGACCTTTCTTTTATCGTCATTTCAGAACCAAAAGCGCACGGCGATAGAATCAATCTTTAATCAATATTATCAGAAAATGAAAAATACATCCTTATTTAGCATCACTTTAGGCCTTTTTGTCCTCATTTCTTTAAAAACGGTTGCCCAATCCACTCAAACGCTCATGAATGAGCCGATTGACTTGAGCAAAGATTTTAAAGACTATGTAAATACCTACTTTTTAGCCGACAGTTTAGCAGCCTTCAATCCGCAAACAGGCACAGGAAGCGTTTTGTGGCGACGAGCGCAATACCATCCTGCCCATGCTTTTGATTATACGCAACAGGCATTGCAGCGAGTGCCACAAAACGAATTTCCAGCAGCAGAATATGCTCGTGATCCCGTTTTGCCTTTCACTTTAGAATTTGTTTCTGCCAAAACAGTGCGCTTGAAGATGCAAACAGGAACGGTTGTGCAGAAGCTTGAACCGTCTTTGATGCTTGTGAAAGACCCCCTCAGTAAAATCAGCGATTGGCAATATACAAAGGTTAAAAACGGGCATCAATACAAAAGTAATTACGGTACAGTCACTGTTATGGAAAATCCTTGGGCGATTGAATTTCGAGACGCTAAAGGCAAATTGTTGACAAAAACACATCATTCAAGCGATAACAAAGGTTTTTGCGCCAATATGCCGTTCTGTTTTGTCCGCCGTGCAGCCGATTATTCGCGCAGCGTAGGAGCCGTTTTTGAAATTTCGCCCGATGAAAAAATATTTGGTTGCGGCGAATCCTTTGCACCTTTCAATAAATATGGTCAAAAAATAAACCTCTACACTTGCGATCCAAATGGCGTGGAAACAAATGGCATGTACAAGCCAATACCGTTTTTTATGAGCAGTCGTGGCTACGGCATGTTTATGCACACTTCTACGCCGATTACTTGTGATTTTGGACAAACCTATGGCGCATCAAACGCTCTATTGATTGGCGATGAGTCGTTAGATTTATTTATTTTCTTAGGAGAACCAAAGGAAATATTGGATGAGTACACGAATTTGACAGGCAAGCCGCCCATGCCGCCATTGTGGTCATTCGGTTTGTGGATGAGCCGTATTACCTATTTTTCAGAAGCTGATGGGCGCAATATTGCGGCTAAATTGCGCAAAAACAGCATACCAACAGATGTTTTGCACTTCGATACAGGTTGGTTTGAAACCGATTGGCAATGCGATTATGAATTTGCCAAAAGCCGTTTCCCAGACCCTGTAAAGATGATTTCTGATTTAAAATCAGACGGTTTCCGCACCTGCCTTTGGCAATTGCCTTATTTCGTTCCTAAAAACAAACTTTTTAAGGAAATTACTGAGGGGGGTCTTCACGTCAAAAACCCAAAAGGCAATATCCCTTTTGAAGACGCTGTTTTGGATTTTACAAACCCTAAAACCGTTGACTGGTATCGCGGCAAAATCGGTAATCTCTTGAAAATGGGTGTCAGTGTCATAAAGGTAGATTTTGGTGAAGCCGCTCCTTTCAATGGTCTTTATGCCAATGGACGCACAGGTTTTTATGAACACAACCTCTATCCTTTGCGCTACAACAAAACTGTGTCGGATTTAACAAAAGAAATCAATGGCGAAAGCATCATCTGGGCGCGTAGTACATGGGCAGGCAGTCAACGCTATCCCTTGCATTGGGGCGGCGATGCCGAGTCTTCTGATATGGGTATGCAAGCAGAACTGAGGGGTGGTTTGTCGTTGGGTCTGTCGGGTTTTACATTTTGGAGCCATGATATTGGTGGTTTTACGAAGCGCACACCTGAAAATCTATACCGCCGTTGGTTGCCTTTTGGGGTCTTGTCTTCGCATACGCGTTGTCATGGTCAACCGCCAAAAGAGCCGTGGGATTATGGTGATGATTTCCAAAATTACTTCCGCGATGTCGTCAACATGCGCTATAAACTCATGCCTTATATCTATGCACAATCGAAATTAGCTTCTGAAAAAGGTTTGCCGATGGTACGTGCTTTGTTCGTGGAATTTCCAAACGACAAGGGGGCTTGGACAGTTGACAATGAATATATGTTCGGTTCAGACATCCTTGTTGCACCGCTTTTTGAAGGCGACTCTAAACAACGCAGCGTTTATTTACCACAAGGACAATGGATTGATTATCAGACAAATAAGACATACAGCAGTGGTTGGCAAACGATTGATGCGGATAAAATTGAAGCCATTATTTTGGTGCGTGATGGCGCAATTATTCCGCATATCAAATTAGCACAGTCCACAAAAGACTTGGATTGGTCGAGTATAGATTTGGTCGCTTATACAACTGGTAACGAAGCAAAAGGCTCGTTCTGCTTACCAAACGACAATATACTGAGGGTTCTGTCGGTTGCTAAAAAAGGGAAGGTTCTTAGTTTGAATAATAGTGATTTGCCTAAATCTGTTGGATTTAAAGTTAGGGCGTTTCAGTAAGTTAAAAGATTAGGATTCAGTATATTTTTGCCGCTTTTGTCATTCAGACGAATCTTTTTGTATTTGTAACGATTCAAGAGATTCCTCTGAATGACAAAAGCGACAAAACAAAAGCGGCAAAACAATAACAATTCATTAAAAAATGACTAAAAACAGATTAGAAGCCTTCAGTGATGGCGTATTGGCTATCATCGTTACCATAATGGTTTTAGAAATGAAAGTACCGCACAGTGCTGAATTTGAAGACATTAAACCCATTTTTCCTGTTTTTTTAAGCTATATTTTGAGTTTTGTCTTTGTACTGATATATTGGAACAATCATCATCATTTGTTCCAATCGGTTAAACATGTGAACGGCAAAGTCTTGTGGGCAAACGGGCATTTATTGTTTTGGCTATCCCTCCTACCCTTTGTATCGGGATGGATGGGACAAAACAATTTTGCCTCGTTACCAGTCTTGTTTTATGGTATTGTCGCCTTTATGGCAGGTGTTGCTTACTACATTTTATCCCTTCAATTGATTAAACTACATGGCAAAGACTCTCCTTTGGCAAAAGCGATTGGTACAGACTTTAAAGGTATTATTTCAGTTGTATTATATTTAGCCGCCATTGGTTTTGCTTGTTTCTATCCAATGGTTTCGTGTATGCTTTTTGTCAGCGTAGCGATAATGTGGTTGATACCCGACAAGCGGATTGAAAAGGTTATAAATCCTTGATAGTTACATCACTCTGTCCCCTCGCTTTTCTTACTTTCACTCAACATAACATTCGCTCCACGAACTACAATTTGTTTGCCTTCAATGCTTGAAATACCGACCCAACCATTGCTCATACCCGTTGGCACAAATGCTAATTTCTTGAAAATCAATATTTTACCATCATTTTTTTCGACGACAAAACAATAATATTTGCCTTCGTCTTGTACCACAGCACTTTCAGGAACGGCTGTCATGGGTTGTGTACCCGATGTTTCGATAAAGGCTGTCAAAAGCATATCTGTTACTATCGTTTTACCTACGGGCGGGGCAAAAGGAACGTGCAAAGTAAGCGTCTTTGTGTCAGGATTAATGTCCCGTCCTATAAATTCTATATGTCCAATCACCTCCGGTACTGAGGGGTCACTAAACCGCAAGCGCACGGACTGCCCTGCTTTTATTTTTTGCAAATCACGTTCATAAATCATAATATCGGCATGGGGGTCGTCGAAGCTCTCGATGTGTGCGAGTTTCGTACCTTCCATCGCTGTTGTGCCGATTGAGACAGGGAAATGGTCAATATAGCCCGAAAGAGGTGCATAAATCCTTATTTTCTCTACAATATTGCCGTCATACTGAGGGGAGGCAATGCCAACAAGCCGTAACTTCGCCGCCGTTGTTGTCAATATCGCTTTTTGCATCATCACTTTTGAGCGTACTTCTTGCTCGTTACGCGATGCCCCAATGTTTTCTTTTGCCATGATTTGCTGCCGTTCCAACTCCTTTTCAAGGAAAAACAACTCGCTTTGCGCCACCAAATAGTCGCGTTGCAAACTGATGACATCCGAAGAAGTCATTTCCATTAACACCGTTCCTTTTTTAACAAATTGTCCTTCATGAACATTAATTTTCACCACCGTTCCTCGCAAAGGCGAAGAAATATCTGCCATATCGTTTGCCAAAACCGTCACTATCCCATTAGCAATAATACTACCCACAAATGACCGTTTTTCAGGACTACCCAACTCAATATTCATCAATTTAAGTTGTTCCATCGTCAATGAAAGGCTGTCAAGTCCAGATTGATTATTGGTTATTGTTGATTGATTATTGTCTTCTTTTAGCGTTGCCTTTTTGCCACAGGCAACGAATGAAATCACTATGATAATGAGAATGAGAATATTTTTCATTTTTTATGATATTTCACCCTTTTTTGTCATTCTGAACGAAGTGAAAGAACCTGTATAAAATATCATTCAGCATCTTTCACTTCATTCAAAATGACAAAAAAGAATTAGTTATTAAAGTAATTTAATTGCAAAACCGCTTGATTATAAGCTCGCAAAGCCGCCAAATACGCCATTTTCAAATCAAAAGCTTGACGAATACTTTGCAAATATTCAAAGGTTGTGACTGAACCCAATTGCTTCATTTTATCCGTTGCTTTCAAGATATCCGCCGCTTGGGACAAACCTATTTTTTCATAATATTCCAAATTTTGAGAAGACAATTGTACCTCATTCACCGCTTTTTGAAACGCTGTATTCAATTGAAAATCAATGACTTCGCGTTCATTTTGAGCAATTTTTATGTCGATTTCCGCCGCTTGTTCTGCTGCCTTCCAACCTTTTGTCCAAAGCGGCACATTGACACCGACACGCACAACAGGCGGCACAAAACGATTGAACACATATTGACTGATACCAACAGTATAACTCGGTATTGTCGCCAATTTTTGCTGCGCCAATTTCTCCATTTGCAAGCGTTCACTCTCGGCATAAAAGCGTTGAATCGGCAATTCAGAACGCTCTATTTTACCGATAGGCAATTTTTCAAAAGGTTGATTTACAGCAAGTTGTGGCGTTTTTAGATATTGACTCAACTCCGACAAAGCATTTTGATATTCGATTTCAGACCCCCTCAGTAATTGTTGAATATTTTTATAAAAACCCTCTGCTGTCGTTTTTTCCAAAGGCGTTATTTTGCCTACCCGAAACTCTACCTCCGCTACCCTATTGAACTCCTTGAAAATGCTGTCTTGTTCACGTGCATAAGCCATTTTTCCCTTCAAAAACAAGCAATTTTGATACAAAACCCTTGCTTGATGTTCAATGTCATGTATGCTCACAGCCAATTCCGATTCACTCAATTTGACTTGTTGTTGCAAGGTTTTTTCGTTTTGTTTATACACTTTTGGTGACAAAAACGATTGTTGTACACCTAAAACTGTCCAAATCGGTACATTATCAGGTCCCATCAAAAACTGTGGGGTTTCGGCAGAAAATTCAGTCGGAGTAATGGTTTTAGCGGTTGGAACAAGCTGTTTGGCATGAGCAATTTGGGTCTGATTTTTTTGAATTAAAGGGTGATTTTTAAGGGCTAAATTGATGGCTTCTTGCTCGGTTATAATTTGAGAAAATGCAGGTTTTGCTAAGAATAAGCTCAAAAAAAGCATCAAAAAGGTCTTATTTTGTAATGTAGGCAATACCATTTTCCTTGCAAAAATCGCATACAAAACAGGTAAAACAATCAATGTCAACAACGTTGAAGTCAACAAACCACCAATCACAACCGTTGCCAAAGGTTTCTGCACTTCAGCACCCGCACCTGCCGCCAAAGCCATTGGCAAAAAGCCCAAAGAAGCCACTGTTGCGGTCATAATCACAGGTCGAAAACGTCCCACTGCCCCCCTCAGTATGCGGCTGTTGAGGTTGGTGCGCCCTTCCAAATGCAACTGTTTGAAGTAGCCAATCAGCACCATGCCATTCAAAACGGCTACGCCAAACAGGGCGATGAAACCCACGCCCGCCGAAATACTAAACGGCATACTCCTCAGTACCAAAGCAAAAACGCCCCCGACAGCCGCAAAAGGTATGGCTGTAAAAATCAAAAGGCTTTCTTTCAAAGTGCCAAAAGACAAGTAAAGCAGCAATAAAATCATCAATAAAGCGGCTGGAACAACTAAAAGAAGTCGATTTCGCGCATTTTCAAGGTTTTCAAATTGACCACCATAGGCGATGCGATAGCCTTGTGGCAGCTTAATTTTTGTATCTACAATATGTTGAATATCCGCTACCGTTGTCGCCACGTCGCGCCCTCGGATATTAAGATTGACATTGACCGAACGTTCACCATTTTCACGGTTGACCGCCATCGGTGCCATTTTTATTTCAATATCTGCCAGCATTTGTAAAGGTATCTGCGTACCATTTTCAGTGGTTACTAAGAGACTTCCAATGTCATCAAGTTTTTGATTATCAAGGGTTTGTAGTTTAACAATAATATCGAAACGACGACTTTCTTCATACATAACACCTGCCTTTTCACCTGCCAAAGCCATACGCAAAACTCGACCCGCTTCATCAATCGAAACGCCAAAACGCACCAAAGCATCACGTTTATAGGTCACAAATAGCTGTGGCATACCTTCCGCCTTCGCCACATATAGGTCAGCTATCCCCTCAGTATATTGGATTTTTTTCAAAATATCGTTGGCAATATCTGCCAATTTGTCGAGGTCTGGACCCAACACTTTTACAATAACATCGGTCTTTGCGCCTGTCATCAACTCATTGAATCGCATTGAAATTGGCTGCTGAATACTTGTTGTTACGCCAACTGCTGTTTTCAAAACAGTGTCTAATTGTGCTTCAAAATCAGCGCGTCCATGACAACGCTGCCATTTATCGCGGTCATTCATCGTCAAAATCATGTCCATTTCCTCGACACTCATGGGGTCGGTTGGTACTTCAGCAGTACCAATTTTACCAGTTGTTTCAAGGATTTCGTTTGGAAATTCTTTTTTAACCAATGCCCCAACGCTTTTACTCATCTCTACCATTTGCGTTAGCGAAGTCCCTGGCATCATCGTTAATTGTACAACAAAATCGCCTTCATCTAACTGTGGAATAAACTCGCCACCCATTTTTTGAAATAATAAAAAAGCAAGAGCTAAAAGACCGATACTCATAGCAATAACTATTTTTTTAAACCGTAAAGCATTAATCAGTATTGGTTTATATGCTTTTATAAAGAAATTCATAAGCCTATCGGCAAATGTTTCTTTATATATTATCTCTTTTTTCATAAAAATAGAAGCCATCACAGGTACGTAAGTCAATGACAAAATCAAAGCACCTACAAGGGCAAAAATGACTGTCAGAGCCATCGGTTTGAACATTTTGCCTTCGATTCCTTCCAATAACAGCAAAGGCACGTAAACCAACATAATGATGATTGAGCCAAAAACAGCACTTTGCATGATTTCTTTTGTGGCTTTGAAAATTGTGGCATCTTTTGTCCCCCCCTCAGTATTTTCGTCTAAATGACCATTGACCATTGACTTTTGATTCAGCCGTCGAATCACATTTTCGACAATGATAACCGCACCGTCCACAATCAGCCCAAAGTCAATCGCACCGAGCGACATGAGGTTGCCCGACACATTAAAAGCGACCATGCAACCCACCGTGAAAAGCATCGCCAACGGAATGACAGAAGCGATAATCAATCCCGCCCGCAAGTGTCCGAGCAACAACAGCAAAACCAAAATAACGATGATACCGCCTTCGATGAGGTTTTTGGCAACTGTTTCAATCGTCCTTTCAATAAGGCTTTCACGGTCAATAAAAGCTTTGATTTCTAAGCCTTTCGGCAAATTTTTCTCAATTTGCCTCAATCTTTCCTTGACATTGAGGACCACTTGACGACTGTTTTCACCTTTTAACATCAAAACAATGCCACCAACAGTTTCCGTTTTGTCGTTTGTCAATGCCCCAAAACGAACGGCATAACCTTCTTCAATCGTCGCCACATCGCGCACAGAGACAGGTACGCCACCATTCGATTTGATAAAAGTGTTCTCTAAATCCACTTTCGACGTCGCTAAACCGATGCCACGAATGTAGTACGATTGATTGTTTTTTTCGATGTATGCTGCCCCTGTATTCGCATTGCCAGACTCAATTGCAGTAAAAACATTTTGCAGTGTAACGCCAGTTGCCTTCAACATTTCGGGTTTGACACGCACTTGATACTGCTTCAAATGACCGCCAAAACTCGATACTTCGGCGACCCCCTCAGTACCGAGCAGTTGTTTTTTGACAATCCAATCCTGAATTTCACGTAATGTCGAAAGCGACCAAGTTGTATCATTTTTATTGGTTGGTTGAATAGAATATTGGAAAACCTCGCCCAAACCTGTTGTTACAGGCATTAGTTGCGGCGAACCAAAGCCTTTTGGAATGTCCTCTTTGACGGTTTGAAGTCGTTCATTGATTTGGTTGCGCGCCCAATAAAGGTCAATATGCTCCTTAAATTCAAGTGTAATCAAACTCAAACCGAACTGCGATACAGACCGAATTTCTGTCAATCCTTGAATGTTTGCCAAAGCCATTTCGACAGGATAGGTGACAAATTGCTCCATCTCGACAGGCGCGAGATTGGGCGCAATGGTAACGACATTAACTTGATTGCTCGTCACATCGGGAATGGCATCAAGTGGTAATTTTTGCAACGAAATCGCGCCCCAACCGATGAGGGCAACAATCAATGCACCGATAATAACCTTATTGTTTAGGCTAAAACGGATGATGTTTTGTATCATCTTTTTTTGTTTTTAGTTATTCGTAATTGGTTTATTGGTTATTGTTAAATTGGTTAATCGTTACTCGTCTATTAGTTATTCATTGGTTCATTGTGATAAACTAATAACTAATACACGAGTAACGAGTAACGAGTAACTAAAAACTAAACACGCGGTGGTTGGAAAATAGAGAATTGAATCTTGGAATCGAAAAACAAGTTTTCAGTCGATGGTAAGATAGGATTTTCAAAAATAATCGTCTTTTCAGTAACAAATACTGAGGGGGCTGTTTCAGACAAAACAATCACTTCTGCATGAGCCGCTGTCACTGTTTTAAGCGGTAAAGACCCGTGTCGAGACGCATCATTACGTTGATGTTCAGGGTCGGCATAGTGCATTTTGAGAAAAGAAAAGAAATCGAGCGTCTTATTTTCACGCTGATGCTCATTGAAATGATGTATCAATTGCGGCACCTTAGCCAATTCGGGCAATAGGGCATTGCCAGAAAGGATTTGGAAAGTGAGTAATATGACGATGATTTGCTTCATTTCGAAGGTAAAGGTAGTTTTGTTTTAACACATAGATTCATAGAACACATAGTTTTATTTTATTGGCAGTTTTTGGCGCATTTTGGCAGGACTTCGTATTCGAATACTCCAATTGTAGTCGTTATTTGTCCTGAAAGCGGGTTTTTTATCCGTACTTCAGCTTTTACTGTTTTCTTTCCAACAGTAGTTTCTAATTTTTCAAAATGAGCAAAACCTTCTTTTGGGGATATTTCTTTGTCATTTACCCAAAATGTTACGTATGGTCCTGGATTTGATGAATAATGTGTCAAATACGCATCCATCTCAAACTTTTCACCATCAATCAAAACCGCTTTCTTCGGGGCAATAGCCACTTTAAATTGGTTAAAACCCCAACCTCCCCAGCCAACTATATTATATAAATAATTCAAATAAGGTATTTTATCCAATTCTATTTGATTTTGAATTGACGATAATTGAGCAAGTGCATCAGCATTTGTTTTATTTCTTAAGCTTTTCCAAAAAACATTATTGTTTGTAAGATTCCGACTAACATATAGTTTCTGTAATTGATGCAGATTTACTGTGTCTGATATATCGTCTAAATAAGTTTGAAATCGCGTCAAAGAATCGTTTATTTCTCGAATTTTTTGTTCAGAAAAAAACAAATCACTTGCTTTTGATGACAATCTATTTGCTAATACTGAGGGGGCTTCTTTATTGTAACCTCCAGTAAAATTTGAAAATTCTAATTTTTGCTTATCGAGCCAATTATAGATTTGGTTTGAAGCCAACATGATGTTTTCAGCTCTTTTTAAAAATAACATATTGGGTGGACTTGCGTAAGCATGAACATTTTTCTCAATTTCATTTTTTATCATAATTGAAGATTTATTAACAACCTCATTGTTATTTCTAATCAGTTTATCAAACCCCTCAATAGACCGCACCGCTTCCTCCAAAGCCTGTGCTTTTATCCAATATTGATAAGTTAAAAAGCTAATGATAACGAGATAGATGAGGTGAAAACGTAGATTTTTCATGCGGATTTAGATTTTTTCAAAGGTTAACGGCTTGTTTTAAGGTAAAATACTGAGGGGGGGCTTTTTAACAAAACTATTTCTGCGGTATCTGTTTCAATGTAGGTAAATTTTCAAGTATATTCATTTGATAAACAGCTATTTCGTTTAATTTAGTGGCGCGTTCTTTCTGCGATAACCTATCTCGAATCAGTTCAGCATTGATAGCTTCCAAATTGGCTAAAATGATGAGTTGTTGATGCGACGCATAATCCCGTTGATTGCCTTTGAATTCAGGATTCGCCAAACGCCATTCTGCGGCAGTCATACCAAAAACCGCTAAATTGAGTACATCTGCTTCACTTGAAAAATAATAGCCTTCCAATTTTGTGTTCCAATTGATAATAGGAACAATATTTTGACGAACAGAATCAGCATGTATATGGTAATTGACTTTTGACAATACACGTCGAATATCCCACTGCAAAGTCTTATGTTTTTCTTCTTGCAAACGCTGAAATTCTTTTATCAAATATATTTGAAAAGTCGGACTGAGCCAATAACAAAACTGAATAGCCACGTCCCGATGTGCATATGTACCACCATAGCGCCCTGCTTTGGAAATGATGCCTATCGCATTTGTTTCTTCAAGCCATTTTTTAGCAGACAATCGAAAAGTATTGCTCGTCAAGTTTATTTTAATCCTGTCATATCCGACAGGATTAAAATGAGGGTTGTGCAACTGTTCCCAAGCACCCAAAAATTCAACAGTACTGCCCAAACGCAGCCAGTTTAAAATGAAATAATCGGAATTGCGGGTATCTTCTTCAGTTTCAACAAAACCTTTGGCTATGTCCGTCAAAGAAACATAATCTTCATCATTTTGATTAAAAATGCCAATATCTGACCCTTTAACGTGGAGCGTATTTTTCATATTTTGCTTGGATTTGCCCTAAAATAGGGACAAATATCTATAAAATGTGGTAAAATCTTTACAATTTTGTAAGTGTAGGACAATTTAATGATTTTTACTGAGGGGGTCAACCCAACAGCCGCACCGCATCTTTTGCAAAATAAGTCGCTATCATATCCGCTCCTGCCCTTTTTATAGAGGTCAATATTTCCATTTTCGCACGGTCTTCGTCGAGCCAACCCATTTTGGCAGCGGCTTTCACCATGGCATATTCGCCCGACACTTGATAGGCAGCGACAGGTACATGCACATTGTTTTTGACTTCTCTAATAATATCGAGGTATGACAAAGCAGGTTTTACCATCACGATATCTGCCCCCTCAGTAATATCTAATTGCACTTCACGCAAGGCTTCAATGCGATTGGCAGGATTCATTTGATACGATTTTTTGTCACCAAAACCGGGTGCAGAATCGAGCGCATCGCGGAAGGGCCCATAAAAACAAGACGCATACTTAGCAGAATACGCCAAAATGCCTGTTTTGTGCAAGTTTTCTGCCTCTAACGCTTGGCGGATTGCGCCAATGCGTCCATCCATCATATCGCTGGGTGCAACAAAATCGGCACCCGCTAAAGCATGAGAAACGGACATTTGAGCCAAAACTTCAACACTTTTGTCATTGACGATTTCAAAATTTTCGACAATACCATCGTGTCCGTAGCTTGAATATGGGTCAAGAGCCACATCTGTCATCACGCACATATCTGGCACAGCGTCTTTAATAGCACGTATTGAACGCTGCATCAACCCATCCTTATTGAGGGCTTCTTTACCCATATTGTCTTTTAAAGCATCGGGCACTTTCACAAAAAGGAGGACAGTTCGTAAGCCCATTGACCAGAGTTCTTTCACCTCTTTGACCGTCAAATCAAGGGAACGGCGGTAATAATTGGGCATTGAAGCAATTTCTTCTTGAAAATTTTCGCCTTCATCAATGAATAGCGGGACGATAAAATCATCAGGCGTAAGCCATATTTCTTGAACTAAGCGGCGCACCGCATCGCTGCGGCGGAGAATACGTGGACGAATGAACATTGTTTTAGGTTTTATTGTGGACAAAAATTAAAATGATTTATATAACTCAATCTTACAATAAAAAAGCAATAAAGTTCCCGTTCAACAATGGTTTTGTTGACATATTTATCAAAATTTTGGATGGTAAAAGACATGGCGTTAAGTAGGTTTGAATGACATAATGCTGTTTTAACATAGTATTTTGTTGGTTTTTGGTGGGTAAATGTAAGGATTTAGGGTTTCTTTTTCCTGTTTTTTTATGTAAAAAAATCCCTCAGTATAAAATCAAAAAGAGGCAATAACAAACCGTTATTACCTCTTTTTGTTTATTATTTAACCCAAATCAATCATGAAAATCAAGCCCTTGTACAGTCGCTTTCACATAATTTTTACGAATTGTAAAATCGCCAAAATGTTCACCTACTGTACGATTTTTAGCATAATCTTCAATTATTGGCTTCAATTCTGCTATAATTTCTTCTTCATTGAGCATCTCTTTGTACAGTTTATTCAAACGCTCGCCACTGTGCGATGCCCCTAAATAAAGATTGTAGCGACCCACAGCTTTACCAATCAAACCAATTTCACCGAGATACGGACGACCACAACCGTTTGGACAACCTGTCATACGTATCACAATTTCTTTATTATCTAAACCATTGACACGCACTAAAGTATCTAATTTATCAATCAAATGTGGCAAGTAACGTTCCGCTTCCGCAAACGCTAATGAACACGTATTCAAAGCCACACACGCCATTGAACTCAGGCGCAAAGCAGTGTGCTTATAAGTTTCACGCATCACACCGTATTCGCTCAAAATATCTTGAACTTTCGCTTTTTTGCTGGCTGGAATGTTGCAAATCATCAAATTTTGATTGCCCGTCAAGCGGAAATCACCTACACCGAGCATAGCGACTTTGTGCAACGCCGTTTTGAGTTTATACTGAGGGGTATCTTTCACCCGCCCGCCTTCAATAAAGAGCGTCAAATTCAAGTTGCCATTATAGTTAGTTGACCAACCATAAGCATCGCCATTGCTCTCAAATTTATAAGGCTTTGTGGCTTGTAATTTGTAACCTAAACGCTTTTCCAATTCAGCTTTGAAAACGTCCAGTCCTACCTTATCAATCGTGTATTTCAATCGTGAAAATTTGCGATTTTCCCG
>JANOAU010000013.1:0-2709 GCA_031411275.1 Saprospiraceae bacterium
AATTTAGACGTAAGTTGTTGTACACTTATAATTGACACCACATTTTTTTGACACAATAGATAACATAGGACACATAGTCTGGATGTAGATAGCTATGTGTCCTATGTTATCTATTGTGTCAAAAAAATATGGTGTTGTTGAGATGTAATTTATTTCCTACAAGTTACCCCCTCAGTATTTGAGGTTCATTTTAACCTTATAAAAAAATTAAAATCAAAGCTTTTAGAAAATAATTAACCCTTGTTTATTCCAAAAAATATCAATAGCATTGCAGTCAAATTATTCAATTAAAATGCTTTAATGATGGACAACAATCAACAAGCCTATAATATTTGGGCTGACCAATACGATACCAATAAAAATAAAACAAGGGATTTGGAAGGTATGGCTTTGAGGCAAGTGCTGAGCCAAGTTTCTTTTGAAAATGTCCTTGAAATAGGCTGCGGCACGGGTAAAAATTCTGAGTGGTTGATTACTCAAGCGGAGAGGGTAGTAGCAGTGGATTTTTCGGATGAAATGCTGAATAAAGCAAAGGAGAAAGTCAAATCTCCTAAAATTCAATTCCAAAAAGCGGATATTACTGAGGGGTGGTCATTTACTGATCATATGTTCGACCTGATTAGTTTCAGTTTGGTGCTTGAGCATATCCAAGACCTTGATTTTATTTTCAGTCAAATACAAATCAAATTGCGCTCAAGTGGACACGTATATATAGGTGAGCTCCACCCTTTTAAGCAATATCAAGGCAGTTTGGCGAGGTTCGATACTGACGGAGGACGAGTGGAATTAGATTGCTACACCCACAATATCTCCGAATTTTTAGGACTGGCTAAAACCTATGGCTTGACTTTAATTCGATTAGAAGAATGGTTTGATGAGGACGATAAAACGTCAGTGCCGCGTATTTTGACTTTGCTTTTTCAAGCGATTTGATAGTATTTAACTTGCAGCAAGTTTCAAACTTGCTGCAAGTTTAGGATGTAGCTATATTAATTTTTAAAAACTTTCCTAAGATACAACTCCTCTACTTTAGCCCGTGCCCAAGGCGTTTTGCGTAAAAAAGTCAAGCTGGATTTGATGCTGGGGTCTTCAGTAAAGCATTTAATTCTCACCGCTTGCCCCATCTTTTCCCAACCTATTTTTTCAACCAATTCAGTCAATATCGCTTCTAAGGTTTTACCTTCTAATGGGTTATTAGAGTCTATTTTTTTCATTTTTAAAATATAAACAAATTTACGGTTACTAAACCCATCCATAAAATCAACGCCCAAAATCATCCTGCAAGCGCACAATGTCGTCTTCATCGGATGGATTATTGGGGTCGGTATGTTGCCAAATTTCAGCAATAATGCCCCAATCATCGAGCCCGACCAGGCGATGGCGTTCCCCTTGTTTGAGTTGAATAGTCGTATCCAAAGGTAGTTTTTGCAAAGGCGTTTGCTCGTCCGTATCACTCACGACCACACCTGCCACACCATCTATCACTTTCCATATTTCAGCACGGCGAAAATGGTATTGCCATGACAGCCTTTTATGCGGAGCAACGATTAGAAATTTTGGGCTTAATTTGTTAAATCCCTCAAAATCTTTCATCGAAAACTGAGGAAAATAGGTCTCGACAAACAAGGGTGCTTGCGATTCATCAATCACAAAAAAGCCACCCCACGGGCGCGAACGGTCTTGTTTGACAATCTTAAAACCGGCGTCTGTTACTTTTTTTTCTATGCGGTCAAATACTTTTTCATTACTGGCTTCTTTCATAATTTTCATGTTATTAAATTGTATGATTGATTAATGGTCTAACGTCTCTCGAGAAGATGCCTTTGGCATAACGTCTATTTGTCTAACATCTATTTAAAACGGCGTGAAGGTCAGAACATTCTTTGAAATAGTCAAAATACTGAGGGGGTATTTTTTGAGGTATTCCAAAACATGTCTCTTGCAAAGCACACCCCTCAGTATTTTCATATAAAAACAAAAAACTTATGTAGATTTTAACTTATAAATTTGCGGATGTAACAATTGTTTTTTAACTTTAGAACTTACAAACCATGCAAAAAACGGTTAACCTACATCATGAAAATACCCATTGTATTGCTACTTTCGCTTGCATTCCCCCTGTCCATGCTTGCCAACTCGCAGGATACAGGCACAATTATGATTAAACAAGTATTAATCAATGACAAACCCGCTGCGGATGTCAAGTTTCTGAAAGTTAAAGCGTTGGAAGAAGACCTTGTTTTTGAGTTTTCGACCCCTGCTGCACAAAATGAGTCCACCATTTATACTTACTTCTTGGAAAAATTCGATAATGTCCCAAAAAAGACAAAACATCCCATAACACGTTATACGCGATTGAAAGGTGGAGATTATAATTTTTGGGTAAAAGTCAATAACGATTCAACAAAAGCGGTCAGTAAAATTCATGTCGAACGGTCGCTTGATGAAGAATGGTGGTTTTATCCCTCGTTATTGCTTTATGGTTTGTTGATAGCGGGAGCGATTACGTATTTTTGGAATATTTACAACTTGCGTCAAAAGTTGAAAGTGCAAACTATTCGCAACCACATTGCCGCTGATTTGCACGATGAAGTCGGTGCAACTTTGAGTAGCATCGGTATTTCTATCCGAACCATCCAAAAACGCTTGGGTAAAAATGCGCCGGAAGTTGCAGAGATTTTAGATCGTATGAAAAATGCCACCGACCAG
>JANOAU010000014.1:0-2977 GCA_031411275.1 Saprospiraceae bacterium
TGGGAAAAGCATCAGTAAAAAAAAGTATGATACCATTAAACAAGCTTTAATGGAGGCTTTGCAAAATGAAAACCTCACGCATACTGAACTTGTTAATCTGGTTTATGAAAAATTAAAAGACAGTTTTGATGGAAATGTACACTGGTACACGGAGACTGTAAAACTCGATTTGGAAGCGAGGCATATTATCGAAAGAACGAAATCTAAACCTCCCAAATATAGCCTGAAATAAATCATGGTAGAAGTTTTTAAAACCACTGTTTATAAAGAAGAGCAATCAGAATTGCTTCTTCAAAAACTGCATTTTGAATATCCTTGTTGGAGAATAAATTTTGACTTAGAGGATTGTGATAATATTTTGAGAGTAGAAGGAGATTGTATTCCTATTGAAAAAGTAATGAGACTTCTAAATTCATATGGGTATGATTGTGAAGCACTCATTTAGTTGAACCCCTCAGTATTTTGCTATTTATTATCGATAAAAAATTAAAAACATGAATAAAATAACCAACGAATTAGCCCGCCATATTCGTGAAATTCACTTTGGCAACAACTGGTCAGACGTCGATATGAAAATGGTGCTCAAAGATGTTACTTGGCAACAGGCTGTTGCTACACCTATTCCCACTGCCAACAGTATAGCGGTGCTTGTTTTTCATATAAATTTTTATTTAAATTACGTACACAAGCATATCCAAGGGATAAAGTACATCTTTGAGCATGAAGACAGTTTCAAAGCACCCCTCATTCAATCGGAATCTGATTGGCAAGCCTTGCTACAAAAAACGTGGGACGATGCTGAAGCCTTTGCTCAAACGGTTGAAAAACTGCCCGTTGATGATGATTTTTTTCAAGTTATACCGCCCAACCACAACAGTTTTTATAAAAATTTACACGGTATCGTTGAGCATACTCATTATCATTTGGGGCAAATTGTTTTGTTGAAAAAACTCCTTTGAATGATGTTACAATTAATATGCACCCCTCAGTATTCAAGCTTATTTTGTCAAAATTTTAAGAAAAATCAACAACATGAAACGCATTTCCTCCATTGATTTTGTCAGAGGTTTAGTGATGATTATTATGGCTTTAGACCATATACGTGACATTATCCACATTTCAGCTACCAGTCAAGATCCAACAAATTTAGAAACTACAACACCAGCTTTGTTTATGACGCGGTGGATTACACATTTGTGCGCACCCACATTTGTGTTTTTATCAGGCACTTCGGCATATTTATCTATGAAAAACCAAGCAGATTTTAATAAAAATCGCCACTTTCTCTTCAAACGAGGACTTTGGTTGGTATTTTTAAATTTTACATTAGTCAATTTCGGAATTTTCTTTGACATTAAATTCAGCGTTCTTTTTTCTCAAGTCATAGCTGCAATTGGATTTGGATTTATCGGTTTAGCCCTTTTATTAAAGCTATCGGCTCGTCAATTAGGCATTTTAGGCTTAATTATTATTTTGGGGCATGACCTTTTCAATGGCGTTTCTTTTGCAAGAGGGACTGTTTTAGACGTGCTGTGGTCGTTTCTGATGGGTAGCAATTTTTACCAAATATCACCCCATTTGGCTTTGTTAGTCACCTATCCATACATCCCGTGGTTGGGCATATTGTTGGCTGGCTATAGTTGTGGCGAACTATTTAATAGGCCTTCTGAAAATAGAAAAAAGCTGTTTTTTCAAATCGGTTTGGGAGCTTTGGCTTTGTTCGTGGCTCTACGGACTTTTAATATTTACGGCGATATTTCTCACTGGTCATTCCAAAAAAATGGGCTTTTTAGCTTCTTTTCCTTCATCAATGTCAGCAAATACCCGCCTTCATTGCTCTATACGCTTGCGACATTGGGCATTTCATTTTTACTGTTATCTGCCTTCGATTCAATTCAAAATAAAGCCACTGACATAGTCTCAGTCTATGGCAAAGTGCCGTTGTTTTATTATATTTTGCATTGGTTTGTGATTCATGCGGTAGCATTTTCTGTATTTTCTATACAAGGCTACCACTGGTCGGATTTTCAATTTGATGGCTTTGGATTTGGTCGCCCGAAAGATGTCGGCGGCTTGAATTTGCTCGGTATTTATGTAGCTTGGTTAGGTATTGTGGCGTTTTTATACCCTTTTTGTAATTGGTATAGTAATTATAAAATGGCGCATAAAGAGAAGACTTGGTTGCGGTATTTGTAATTTTGTTTAATTAAATTATTAAAAGATTAAACAAAATCAGAACCAAATGCTCATGCGGCTGTTTATATACTCGGTTATCAAATTTTGAGAAGCTGCATTAAAAATCCCTTGTAATTGACAATTTTATAACACTTTCAAATTTTTAAAAAAAACAGGTTATATGACACCAAACACAATTTTGTTAGATTCGATGCTGATTGATGATGATATTTTGACTTTGACGGATGATGAAATCGGCGACGATCATATCATGACCTCAGTAGAAACACCCATGCACGCCGAGGCTTTCAAACTGACTGATGATGAAAAAATGCATAAAATCGCTTACCATTTCAAGGAAATTATGCACACTTTAGGACTTGACTTGACAGATGACAGCTTGAAAGGAACGCCCAATCGAGTGGCTAAAATGTACGTGAAAGAAATATTCAGCGGCTTGAATCCAGCCAACAAACCCAAAGTGGCTTTATTCGACAACAAATATCAGTACAACGATATGCTCGTTGAAAAAGACATTACCTTTTTCTCCAATTGCGAACACCATTTTGTACCGATTATTGGCAAAGCCCACGTGGCTTATATGTCGAGTGGCAAAGTGATTGGCTTATCCAAACTGAATCGGCTCGTGCAATTTTTCGCTAAACGCCCGCAAGTGCAGGAGCGTTTGACGATGCAAATCGCTAAGGAATTGCGCACGGCACTTGGCACCGATGATATTGCAGTGGTGATAGATGCCAAGCACTTGTGCGTCTCTTCGCGCGGTGTGCAGGATGTTAATAGC
>JANOAU010000015.1:0-56692 GCA_031411275.1 Saprospiraceae bacterium
CAATCCCCAATAACTAATCAACCAATAACCATTCAAAGTCTACTTTTATAGGTGCGAAAAACCAGCATAGCCATCGAATCCAATGCCCATACTGAGGGGTAAAGAGAAGGGTCGCATCGGGCGGCAGGGGATACCTCAAAGCGAGAGGTGTCACCTGTATTGAAAACCACCTCGATATTAAAGCTGTTCATACCCACGCAGGGTATTTTCCCTGGATTGACATCCAATCCATCTTCGGCAAGTTCGGCAATTTTATCAATTTCATCTCGCATGGCTTCGCGGTTCTCAGCACCGATAATCATATTGGTTTGATTTTCAGTGATATATGTACCTGTTTTTTCCATATAGGAGAACAAAATATTGTCTGGATTTTGGAGGGTCATCACAAAGCGACGAATCGTTGGTACAGGAACAACAGCGCCATTGTCAACCAAAATGACTTCTTTCACTTCTTTGGGAGTATTTTTTTCGCCTAATGTCCCCATTTCATTAGACTTTGTGTTTATATCAAAACAAGCAGATGAGATAAATACCTCTAAGCAAAAAAAGAGGATTTGGCGAAATTTTGGATTAAAAAACAGTGATTTCATTTTCGTTATTAGTTTTAGGATGAGATATAGGAATGCGTTTTCAAATTAATAGGGTATTTTAAAATCGAGAATATTTATATTTTATAACTTCAAAAATACAACTTTTTAAACAAATGATTTCGATTTAATACGCTTTCGCAAAATATTGACAGTCAATTTTTTACAAAAAATATTTAAGTTATCCAGTTTTTGATGCCTTCTTTTTATTCAATCTTTTTTGCCAATCTTTATTGACTTTCCAAGCCAACCAAGCTGTTCCTGCACCCAAAGCGGCACCTGCCAAAACATCTGTTGGATAATGCACGCCCAAATACATCCGCGAATAGCCTGTCAAACCGGCCCAAGCAAACGAAGGCACAACCACATACCATTTTGGATAATGCAAACTCAATGAAGTCGCTAATCCAAAAGCCACTGATGTATGTCCGCTCGGAAAAGAAGGAGTCCCCTCAGTAGCTAAGTGACTTAAATCAGGATAAGTAATGTATGGACGTGGACGTTTGACGATGTATTTCAAGGCATAAGCCTCCACAATCGTAGCCGCCACTGATGCACCGATCACAAGCGATTTGTTTTGTAAAACATTGTCATGCTCAATCAGACCAATGCTATACATTATTATAGGAGTCCCAATGCTGAGATATCCCGCTGTATTGGAGATAAAATGGTTAAAACCATCATCGGCAGGGCTGCGGTGTTTTGAGATATTTTTAAGTATTTGATAATCAGTATTTTGTGCTTGTGATTTAATAAAACAGATTGAAAAAAGAAACAAAATGATTGCCTTTAATAGGCTGAGACTAAAAGCGTTTTTCATGATTAAATGTTAATTTTTTGCCCAAGTACGAAAAAAAACGTAGTAAAATTTGGAACTACGATATCCATCGTACTATATTTGCCGTAGTTGAAAATTAAGGACAAAGTAACGCATACAAGATGTCTTTTTATTAAAAAATAAAATTTTGATTTTATGGCAAATCAATTTGTAAAACCCACAGAAGCAGAACTAGAAATACTGCACATTTTATGGTCAAACGGTTCGCAATCTGTCCGGTTCGTCAACGACAAGCTGAATGAACACCGCGACCCTTCAATCGGATACACGACAACACTAAAAACCATGCAAGTGATGAACGATAAAGGGCTGCTCATCCGCGATGATTCGGCACGTTCACATATATACGCCGCCGCGCTGCCACAAACTGAAACACAACGCAATTTGGTCAATCACTTTGTCGAGTCCGCCTTCAAAGGATCTGCGATGCAACTCGTCATGGAAGCATTGGGCAGTCACAATGCTTCGATTGACGAATTAGCAGAAATCAAAGCATTGATTGAGCAAATCGAAAAAAAATAATCTATCATTCATAAATTACTAAAAATGAATTGGTTACAAAACATATTACCGCCTAATTGGACTTACGCGCTTGGTTGGACAGTTGTTCACTCACTTTGGCAAGGGTTACTTATAGCCTCCGTCATGGCTTTTATCATGATGGGTTTGCAGCGCAAATCGGCTGCTTTGCGCTATCAAGTGGCTTTTGGCGCCCTGTTTACGATGTTCCTTTCGGCAATCGGTACATTTATTTTTTTACTTGAAAAAGTGACTTATACCGAACCCGACAACTTCTATGAGGCGCTGATACTGAGGGGTCTCATTTTTGAGGCATCCGTTGACAATCAATCGTTTATGCAGCGTATCAGCTTGTTTTTCAATGAAAACTTGTACTTGATTGTCACCATTTGGCTTATGGGTGTTGCCTTTTTTACGCTCCGCTTAATGGGTGGATTGATGTATGTGCAACAATTACGCACAAAACATTTGGTCTCTTTGTCTGCCGAATGGCAAAGTCGTATGAATTTTTTCAAAAACAAACTCGGCGTGCGTTATGCTGTTTCACTCGCAGAATCGGCTATGGTCAGCGTACCGATGGTTGTTGGTTGGCTTAAACCATTGATTCTCATGCCTATAGGCACAGTGAATAGTATGTCAACAGCGCAAGTTGAAGCCATTTTAGCGCATGAATTGGCGCATATTGCCCATCGTGATTATCTGTTGAATATAGCACAATCTGTCATAGAAATTTTGTTTTACTACCACCCCGCCGCTTGGTGGATTTCGGCAAATATACGTGCCGAGCGCGAAAATCGGTGTGACGATGTGGCAGTTTTGTTGTGTGGTAATTCCCTCACTTATGCCAAAGCCTTGCTGTCGTTGCAGGAAATGCAACTCCACAATGTCCAAACTTATGGACTTGCCTTGACCCTTGCGGGTAAAAACAAGCATTTTTTATTAAAAAGAATTAAACGTATTTTAAATCAACCACAAAATCGCTCCAACATCATGGAAAAGCTCACTGCAACTGCATTACTTTTAGCTGTCGTTACGGCACTGTCTTTTGGAAACAACAAGACAATCACCCGTTCTCAATCAGAAAAGACACCCCCCTCAGTATTGTCACCTCTTTCAGCCGATACTTTACCACCCAAAGGTAAATTGACTATTATCAAAGAAAATGATAATAAAAAGGTGGAAATGAAAGTCGAAGATGGCAACATCACGCAACTTAAAATTGATGGAAAAGACATTCCAAAAGAAGATTTTGATAAATATGAAGACGTGACCGACGGTCTATTGTACGGTATGCCAACTCCACCAGTGCCGCCTACGCCGCCTACTGCACCGATGCCACCGACTCTTTTCAGTTCGCCTATGCCTCCGATGCCGCCTACTGCACCGATGCCCCCAACACCGCCTGCTTTTCCAAAAACAACCTTAAAAAAGGAAAAAGATGGTGAAGGTAACACTATTTTAAAGATGAAAAAAAGCGATGGCTCATATTCTGAAATCAAAATAACGCCTGATAAAGAGGTGTTTATTGACGGTAAAAAAATGGAAGAAGGTAAGGATATGAAACTCAATTTGGGTGATAATGAGTTTTATCATTTCAATTTTGATAATAATTGGACGAAAGGTTTTGAAGGCTTTGAGAAATTTAATTTTGGCAATCATTTCGATTTAGTCATGCCAAAAATTAAAATGAAAGGCTTAGAAGGGGATTTGTTTCGCCGACCTCATAGTTTTTATTTTATGGATGGTGACAGCGTCAAAATGGGTGAATGGAATGACAGTACAAGGGTTTATAAATTAAAAGATAAAATAAAATATGATTTTAAATGGTCAGATGAAGATGTTCAGCGCATAAAAGAAGATGCTAAACGGATGGCAGAAGAAGGAAGAGTCTATGCCGAAAGATACCGAAAAGATGCTCAAAGGCTGCAACGTGATGCCCAAAAAATGACACGAGAAAAACAAGAATTGATGCGTGAAAAACAAAGAGAATACCAATATCAGTATCGAGATGAACAACGACAAGAAAGGAGAATGGAATTAAGCAGCTTGAGAAAAGCCTTTGAAAGTGAATTGAAAAAAGACGGTTTTCTGAAAGATAACGATATGAAGTACGAGTTTGAATTAAATGATAAAATATTGAAAATTAATGGGAAAGACCAGTCTAAAGCGATGCACGAGAAGTATGTGAAACTGTATCAAGAAAAATCTGGTTCACGTGCGAATGGTAATTTTAATATCCGATTTAATGAGGATTAATATTTTTTTAGAAAAAAACAAGCCGATACTGAGGGGTCTTAGTACCGGCTTGTTTTTAATTTAAAAAAGGCAAAAAGCTGTCAAGTCACCTCTTTATTCCCATATTTTTCTATGATTTCTACTACTTTTTCAAGTGAAATATTCAATAAATCACTTATTTGCGATAAGGAGTAACCCTTTTTGTGAATGGACAAAACATGACCGATTTCAGTTTCTTCTTTACCTTCCACTTTACCTTCCACTCTACCTTCCACTCTACCTTCTTCTCTTCCTACTGTTTGGGCATGTTCTTCTACTAACTCCATATCATACTTTTTACTTTTACTGAGTTGATACAGAATGTAATCATTGGCACTCATATTATCTATCTTGGCTACATCAAAGGCTTTCATGAATATAGGTTCATTTAAAATGTTAGGAATTGAGTCAAAATCTTCTAAATGGTTTAAAAAGTAACACCATTTGTCAAAATGGGTTGTTAATTCATTTTTTTCTTTTGTAAAAAATGGGAGTTGTAAATATCACCCTTTTTTCGTATAATTCAATTGCTTTTGATAACTTTTACACCCCTTCCCTATAAATTCGTCCTTCACCTGCTTGTATTTTTTCAAAATGAATTGTCAAATTAGTGATTGTCAAAAAATTATCTGTTTTTGTAATCCTATCTAATGTTGTAAATTCCAAAAACAAGTTTATACCGTTTGTATACTGAGGGGTCGGCAAAGGAATATGTGTGGCTTCATTTTCTGTATCTAAATTAACAACGAACACCCAAATCCCAACAGACCAAGCAATAATTTTGTTTGGATTTGCAGAAGAAGGTAATTGCCACCAAGTTACCTTTTCATTTTTTATCAAAGGTAAAAGCCAATCCGAGACGTAACGTATGCTGTCAATGCGATTAAAAAGCGAACGATTTTTACCCAAAACATAGTCGCCAGACGTAGCGTTTTTACCTTCATCCAAATGAAAAACATACAGTTTTGTGTAATGCTCATTGGGTGCAGGTATGGGATGCGGGTCACGTAGTTCAAAACCTAAACCCATATAACTCGGCATTTCTGTCAAAAACAAGGCAATAAAAAAACGGGCTTCATTACCACGTAAATAAAATTCGTCGAAACGGGGGTCGTCTTTGTCGCCTGTCATTACTGTAAAGCAAGGTGCAACCGTCCGAGTATGCAAAATCTCTAAATAACGATTAAATTCATCCATAAACCGTTGTGAGCCAACGACCATACTTTGCAAATCGCCTAAAGTTGTATCAGAATCTGACATTTCTAGATGCGCTACTTCATCGCCATAAGCCATAACATTGGGCGGCGCAAGGAACGTTTCTGCGAAAGAACCAAAATGAGGGATTTTTTCAGCAACTCTTTTTTTGATAAAACCCAGTATATCGTAGTATGCATCGGCTTCAATCGGTACGCCTTCGGGGCGCATCTGAACATGTGCCATATCGCCACGCATGAAATCTATATTGTACTCGGTCGCAATATCTGAATAATGTTGCGCCACATACGCCCATGTTTCCGTACGGGGTTTTGAAAAATCTATTTTCCAATGTGTATTGTTATCGTAATTTTCGTAGAGTTTAAATCTTGTTAGAGGACCAAAAACCCGGCTGAATGCTTCAGGTTGTGTGATGCGATAATCTTTCCATGCACGTCCTTTGTCATCAATCGTTGCGACCCCCTCAGTATCCACAGCTAAATCGCGATAAGGTGGCCCCATCGTTGCTGGCACTGTTTCAAAATGATGCTCGTATAAAAACTGAATCAAACCTTGGCGACGTTCCAACCGTTCGCCATATTCGTTAGGTTTGCCAAACATGATTTCGAGCCGCTCACTTTCGGGCATTTTATAAAAAAAATCGTTTTTTGAAGGCAATTTTACTGAGGGGTCTTCTTTTTTCAAAAAATCAAGAATTAAGTCTTGTACAATTTCATGTAAGTTATTATCATGTCTAACTATTTCATTACCAATGCGTTGTAACCATTCAAAATGTTGCGGGTTTGCCAAAACGGGTTCTGAGTAACGGTCAGTATGCGGTATAACATCCATACCCACTGAAAATCCTAAGGCATGAAGGAGGTTAATCACAACTTTTAACTGCTTCTCAACGGTATCTAAATGTTGTAAAACACGGTGCATTTCAGAGCTAAAAAACTTAGGATTGATTTCCCAACTCGATATGCCGTACAAACTGGCGACCACACCAGGCTCCCAAATGGGTAGCAAATGAATACTATTTTGCGCCTTTGGCAACGTCAAAGCGTACTTCACAACATGCCAAAATGAGCCAATTGTGCGGACATTTATGCCTACAATATTTGTTTTCTTGAGCCATTCACTTTGGGGCTTATCTGTATTGTCTGATATAAAAATAGGGCTTTTGATTGTATTTTCTGGATTTATAGCTTCATAATACGTTGCACCCAATTTTTTTTCAAATAAAAAAACGCTTTGGTAGCCTGGTAAATTGAGGGCTTCGGTTGGTAAAAGATGGGTGATAAAGGACGTTTCTCCAGACAAATATCCTTGAACATTTTCTCGATTTATAGGCATGGTTGCATTTTTTTTTTACATTTTAACGTATTGACAATCAATTATTTATAGTAAGTTATTTACACAATTAAATTTTATATAAACAATATAGACTTGAGTTTTTTTGAATAGGGTGCACAAATTAAGTTAATAATAGGGAGACTTAAACACACCCCTCAGTAAAATAGAGACATTACGATATTAATTTTTTGAAGGCGAAAACTACCAATAAAATAGTGGGTAAAGATAAATTATTTGGAATATTGAAAGGGTGCAATTACCTTTGTAATCACTTATGAGTATAAAGGCATAGTCGGAAGCCTTGAAGTTTTGTGGTTCTATTTGTCTTCGAGTTTATCCCTTCAGCTTTCCTTCCTTTCTTTTTCATTCCACTCATTTTCAACTGTGTATTTTTAATTTTTAATTTTATCATTTTTTAATTTTTTTCGATGAATATTTTTGTTGCAAAACTAAACTTCAGCACCGACAGCGAGGCGTTGCGTGAAGCATTTGAGCAATTCGGCCAAGTCGAATCTGCTAACGTAATCACTGACCGCGAAACAGGTCGTTCGAAAGGCTACGGCTTTGTCGAAATGCTTGATGATAGTGAAGGTGACTCTGCTATCAAAGCCCTTGACGGTAGCGATATTGATGGCAACACAATTGTAGTTAAGAAAGCTGAACCACGCGAATCACGTGGCGGCGGCGGTGGTGGCAGTCGCGGTGGCGGCGGCAATCGTGGTGGCGGTGGCGGTTACGGCGGCGGCGGTGGTAATCGCGGCGGCGGTGGTGGCTACGGCGGCGGTGGCGGCGGAGATCGCCCACGTCGTGACGATGGTGGCGGCAGCCGTTGGGGACGCTAATCTCAAATCTGACACAACAAACATCGCGCTTGAATAGAAATGGCGAGTCATGGAAACGTGGCTCGCCGTTCGTTTTTCCAAAAAAACCTATAGTTTTGCTTAAAAAATCAGACAATGAAAAAAACATCACTTTACTTTCTCCTTGTCGCTTTATGTATTTTAAAAGTGGCCCCCTCAGTATTTTCGCAAAATCAAGGCATTACGAAACTTATTTCAGGTCCTATGCTCGGTTATGTTGAGCATCGTGAAGTACAAATTTGGCTTGAGGTAGCCAAAGCCGTCCAAAAAGTAGAGATTCGATACCATAAAGTCGGTAAAGTCACTTTCTCCAGTGTACAAGTAGCATCGAACAATTTAGGTCATCGTTACAATCCCATCAAGGTAACATTGGAAGGTTTGGCAATGGATAAAGTGTATGAATATCAAATTTTGTTAGATGGTGAAAAGCAAAAACTCGATTTTCCATTGACTTTTCACACACGAAAGTTGTGGGAATGGCGCGAACCAGCACCTGATTTCACTTTTTTGCTCGGCTCTTGTTACTATCTGAATGACCTCCCATATGACCGACCTGGTAAACCCTATGGTCAGAATCCGCGTATTTTGGAAACAATGGGCAATATGCCGTCCGATTTTATGTTGTGGTTAGGCGATAATTTGTATCTGCGTGAAGCAGATTATTCCTCTGCTTCAGGCATCGCTTACCGTTATTCGACCAATTTTAGTGATAAAACAATGCAAAAACTGAGGGGTACGCGCGCTAATTACGCTATTTGGGACGACCATGATTATGGCCCTAACGATTCGGACGGCAAGTTTGAACTCAAAGAAGTGTCACTCGCTCATTTCAAAAGTTATTGGGCAAACAAGACTTTTGGCGAACCAGACAATGCGGGTACTTACCACAAATTCAAGTGGAGTGACTGCGATTTCTTTTGCATGGACGACCGTTTTTATCGCTCTGCCAACTCTTTGTCAGACTCTATTGATGGTAAACCCAACCCAAACAAGCAGTTTTATGGTAAAAAACAATTAGATTGGTTGAAAAATGGCTTGATTGTTTCAGAAGCATCGTTTAAGTTTATTGTGACAGGTGGTCAAGTTTTAAACCCTTTATCGGATAGAGAATGTTTTATGTTTTATCCTTCGGAATGGCAGGAATTGATGAATTTTATCATAGATAATAAAATTGAAGGTATTGTTTTTATTTCAGGAGACCAGCATTATAGCGAATTAATAAAGCGGCAACTTACGCCTAATTTTTATCCGTTCTATGATTTTACCTGTTCGCCTGTTACATCGGGCATAAAAGACATAAGTAAAACGCCCGCCTTTAAGAACCCTAACCGCATTGACAGCTCGCTGTTAATTGCCAATAATTTTGGAAAAATATCAGTCACTGGCAACAAAGGTGACCGACAATTGACTTTAGAAACGTATGATGTTGATGGTAAAAATAAGTGGCGCTACGTCATTAATCAAAAAGATTTGAGGGCGAAATGACGATGCAAAGGCTTAAAAAAGATGTAATATTTGATGACATTTTTTTTCTAACTTTTTTAATAATGCAAAAGATAAAAATTTTTATCTTTACATATAGAAAGTTATATATTTTCACAAATACTTGAAAATCAAGTTTTTAAAAAAAATAATTAAATTCAATTCGTTAAATTTCGATAATAAAATGAGTGATTTTTCTTACGTAGCCAATGCACATCCGCAATATATCGAGGGTCTTTATAATGAATATTTGAAAGACCCCAACTCTGTTGACCCATCATGGTCGTTGTTTTTTAGAGGTTTTGATTATTATTCCGATAATAATGGAAACGGTAATGGAAACGGTTCATCAACAAGCAAAACAACTACAGCTCCTTTGGGTACAATTCCAGAAAAAGAATTGGCTGTGATGATGGTCATTGATGGCTATCGGCATCGGGGTCATTTGCTTTCGACGACGAACCCGATAAAACCACGTTTAGACCGCGCCCCACATCTCGAATTGAGCGATTATGGCTTAGAAGACAGTGATTGGGACAAAACCTTTATTGCAGGTGATACTTTGGGCATGAAAAACGCCACTTTACGTCAGATTTTTGACCGTTTACACGCTATTTATTGCGGCAATATTGGTTACGAATACAGCCACATTGACAAGCATGAGCAACGTCTTTGGTTGCGTGACCGCATCGAAAAGAATTCTCATACTGAGGGGTATGGTTTAAGCCATGATAAAAAGCGACGTATCCTCGAAAAGCTCAACGAAGCGGTGGGTTTTGATGAATTTTTAGGTAAAAAATTTGTCGGAAAAAAACGTTTTTCAATAGAAGGTGCTGAAACGACCATTGCGGCACTCGATGCCATGATAAATACAGGAGCCGACGATCGTGTAGAAGAGGTCGTTATCGGGATGGCACATAGAGGTCGTTTGAACGTATTGGCGAATACGATGCGTAAAACGTATGATAGCATTTTCAACGAGTTCGATGAAAACGTGGGTGAATTGAGCTACGGTAGCGGTGATGTAAAATACCATTTGGGCTACTCGTCACAAGTAGAAACGCTTACAGGCAAGTCTGTTTACTTGAAATTACTGCCCAATCCGTCGCACCTCGAAGCCGTGGATCCTGTTATGGTAGGCTATGCCCGAGCCAAAGCCGATATTTTGTACGGACACGATTATGACCGTATTCTACCGATTATGATTCATGGCGATGCTGCCGTGGCTGGACAAGGTATTGTGTATGAAGTGTTGCAAATGAGCAATTTGCGGGGTTATGATGCAGGCGGTTCAATTCACTTTGTTATCAATAATCAAATTGGTTTTACGACTAATTTTGAAGACGCACGGACTTCAACTTATTCCACAAGTGTTGGTAACACGATACAAGCGCCCACCTTCCATGTCAACGGTGACGACCCTGAAGCAGTGGTTTTTGTCTGCGAATTGGCGGTTGCCTATCGTCAAGAATTTAATACAGATGTATTTATTGATATGGTTTGTTATCGTCGTTGGGGTCACAACGAAAGTGATAATCCTGCTTTCACACAGCCTTTGATGTGGAAATTGATTGAAAAACACAAAAATCCAAGGGAAATATACGTCGAGCAATTATCAAACCGCAACGATGTCAGCCGCGAATTGGCTGAAAAAATGGCGAATGAATATTACGAAAAATTGCAAGATCGCCTTGATGAAGTAAAACAAAAACACGCTCCTTATAAATATCAAGAGCCAGACCTCGCTTGGCGGAATCTCAAACGCGGCAAGGAAGTGACCGACGATATGTACGAAACTTCACCTGAAACAGGCATTGCCTCTGAAAAAATTGATAAAATTATCAATCATCTCAATACCATACCAAAAGGTTTTTCGCCCTTAAAAGACGTTTTGCGCTACCTCAGTGGCAAACAGAAACTGTTGGCAGAGGATAAAGTGGATTGGGGTTATGGGGAGTTGATGGCATATGCTTCTATCTTGTTAGAAGGCAGAAACGTCCGTTTGAGTGGTGAAGATGTTAAACGTGGCACGTTCAGTCACCGTCATGCTTGCTTTTTTGATGCAGACACCAATGGTGAATTTAACCGTTTGAGTACAATTGCTGAAACACAAGGCGAATTTTATATCTATAATTCACTGCTTTCAGAATATGCTGTTTTAGGATTTGAATACGGCTATGGGTTGGCTTATCCTGAAAATTTAGTGATTTGGGAAGCGCAGTTTGGCGATTTCAACAATGGCGCACAAACCATTATTGACCAATTCATCGCTTCAGGCGAGTCAAAATGGAGTCGTCAGAATGGTCTTGTGATGCTTTTACCACATGGTTTTGAAGGGCAAGGTCCTGAACATTCATCGGCACGTATTGAAAGATTTTTGCAATTATGTGCTGAAAACAATATAACGGTGGCGAATTGTACCACACCCGCCAATTTTTTCCACCTCATGCGCCGTCAGTTAGTCCGCCCGTTCCGCAAGCCTTTGATTCATATTTCACCAAAATCCTTGTTGCGTCATCCCGAATGTGTGTCCTCAATAGCCGATTTTGAATTGGGCAGTCGTTTCCAAGAGGTTATTGACGACCCCTCAGTAAAAGACGTTCAAAAAGTGCTTTTTTGTTCGGGTAAAGTCTATTATGATTTATTGGTAAAAAAACGGACAGATAACCGTGAAGATGTGGCGTTAGTGCGCGTCGAGCAACTATATCCATTCCCAGAAAAGCAAGTCAAAGCGATTTTAGAAAAATATAAAAATGCAACACACTTATGGGTTCAAGAAGAGCCGATGAACAATGGCGCTTGGTCTCATATTGCGGTCTTCCACAGCGATTTGGGCTTAAAGTATGTCGGTCGCCCCGCTTCCGCATCACCTGCTACGGGCTACTCGAAGGTACATACTAAAGAGCAAGACAAATTGGTTGCGAAAGCATTTGAATAGGTTGTTTGTACTGAGGGGGGTAACGTATACGGGTCTTTTGAAATATCCTGTACGTTACCCCCCGCAGTATTTCGACCATACAAGGGGTCTGACCACAAAAACACAAGGCAAAAGTTTAATAGAGAGTAGAAAGTAATAGGGCAGATGCGCTATAGATAGAGTTTTAGTTTTCAATATTTTATCCATCTCTCTGCTCAGTTACGCTCCACTACTTAATAACAAAAGAAAACCGATACGATTTCGAAAAATCATATCGGTTTATTTAGTTGATTGTAAGTAGTAAGTTTAGTAGTGTCCAACACGATTGGATAAAATGAAAATTTGTATTTATTTGTTGGAAGATAGAAGCCTTGGCAAAATAACAAGCAAATGTAAAAGGTCGAAGTTGAAATTAGCGTTGACTTAAGTTAAGAAATTTGGTTAACATGAAAATCTATTAATATTTTTAATTAAGTCTTCTTCTGATACGTGATAAAGATTCTGGCACAATACCGATGTAACTGGCGATATAATGTAGTGGAATGCTTTTCACAATGGTTGGATTAGCTTCAATAAAAGCTAAATACCGTTTTTCAGGCGTAAGTTTCAGATGTTTGACATTTTTTTGTTCTAAATAACTAAAGGTTGTCAACAGTTGACATTGAAAAAAAGAAGTCCATTCCATACCAGAATGACTGAGTGTCCGAAAATAATCCAAATTGAAAATAGTAAGATGAGCATCTTCTAAGACTTCAATAAAGTAATCAGAAGGCTTTTGTAACAAGCTATTTGAAGAAAGACCTGCAAACCTTAATCCTTCAGGGGAATAGAAACAATATGTCCAATTTTTTCCTTCGTCGTCGTGAATACCCGCACGTAAAATACCACTTTGAACAAAATAGATACTGTTACTCTTTTCTTTTTCTTTAAGTAAAATTGTATTTTTTTTTGCGTGAAAAGTTTGGGCGTTTATCAATAATTCAGCAATTTGAGAATCAGTTAGTCTTTGTGTTTTTAGAAAATCAACCATTAATTTTTTTGCTTATTTCAGTTTAATATCTTTTGCAAAGGTAATAATTGATTAGGGGTTACTGCGTTGACCCAGGTTAAAAAATAAGGTTTATTTTATTGACATAAATGCGCTAAACTGCTGTATTTTGTTGTATTAATTGCAACTTTTTGTGTTGTTTATCTTGACTTTAATCAAGCATCTACTTCTATTTTATTAATACGTTTACGAATACGTGATAAAGTTTCGGCAGCAATGCCAAGATAGGTAGCGATATAATGAAGAGGGACCGTATTAATCAGTTCCGGATGTTCTTCTCGAAATAATAGATAGTGTTCTTCAGGTGTTGAGCGTAACATACGGATTTCTTTGAGTTCAAATGCAAAGCACAGCAGATCGGTACAATGTCTAAAAAAACGAAAAAAACGGTCGTCATTATTTAGTTTCTCTTGAATATATCGGCGGTGCCACGCCCATACTTCGCTGTCAACAACTGCTTCTAAGGAAAGCAGAGACGGTTCTTGGAGCATAAAACTGGGATAAGACAAGGCAAAATCTTGGTTGATGCCATAAAAAAAACTTTTAGTATATGTTTTTCCTGCATTATCGGTCACAAAACCCCGAACAACCCCTTCTTTGACCAAATAAAGATAACGATTTATTTGGTTTTCTTCAAGCAAACGGTATCTTTTACGAATGGCAATGCATTGGGCATTGGCCCAAAATTCCTCTATTTCAAGAGCAGAAAAACCGAATTGTTTTAATAAAGCATTCATATTATTGGTTTATATATTTACACACTTATCGGTTTTAAGTTGCTTTCTAATCCGTGATAACGCTTCAGGTGTTATACCAATATAGCTGGCAATGTAATGTTGCGGTATCCGATAGGCAAAATCGGAACCAGATTCTAAAAAGGCTAAATATTGTTCTTTTGGTGAAAGTGTATAGGTTTGCATATCTTTTATTTCTCTTAAAGAAAATACAATATCCACTTGGTTTTTAAAAAATTTAAGCCATTTGTAACTTGTATCTTCCAGATTTTTAACGAAATCATAATGCCATGATAACAATTCACCATCTTCTATGGCTTCTAAAAAACTAAGCGAAGGAAGTTGCAACATAAAACTACCATAAGACATGACAAAAGGAATTGTATCCGGTGTGAAAAATGCTCGCGTGTATTGTACCCCTTTACAATCTGTAAAACCTCCCCGAAAAACCCCTTTCGTTGCCCAATAAAAAAAGCGTGGAACGTCGCCTTCGCGTAGTAAAATTGTACGTTTTGGGCATTGAATGACCAAAGCATGTGACATAAATTCATTTATTTCTTCTTCCGTAAAGCCATATTTTGACAATAAGTTTTTCATTGTGGGCAAGTATTTGTATTTCTTAATTTAGTACAAAATTAAGAAGTTTTATTAAAAATAATTATGTATTCAGTTAAAAGGGTTATTATAAAAATAAAGGAGAATAATCATTTGATATAGCAAGGATGTAAAGCTATTATGAAAAATATAGACAGAAGTGTTCATATAAAGTAACTTTTTTAAGGTTAACAACCGTGTTAAAAAATACCCCTCAGTATAAGGGTTGAAAAGAGTCTCTATAATTAAAACACAATGAAAGCAAGGTGAGTTCGCTCCCTATATGCCACTTTTAGCTATATAATTCGTTTGGTCTAAAATATTTGTGCCAAAAAAAGACTGATTATCAATGCTTTATCATTTTTTATTGAAAATATTTTTGGAAAACTCTTGTCTATTCAATGTCGAAGTTCTACTTTTGCACCGCTTTTGAGATTTGCCCGATTGCAAGAGCGAAAAATAGCCGAATCAATAGTTCCGAATTGACGACGCTTCATCGAAATTCATAAGATTTATTAGAAAAATTTAATTCATACAACAATGTTGAAGTTAAGCTATAAAACGGATTCCATTCGTGCGCAAGACGCTCCAGCGATGCGTAAATGGTATATCGTGGACGCAGAAGGCGAAACGGTGGGTCGCATTTGCTCAAAAATCGCTACAGTACTGAGGGGTAAACATAAGCCTTCATACACACCGCACACGGATACTGGTGATTTCGTCATCGTCATCAATGCTGATAAAGTTCGCTTTACGGGCAAAAAGATGAATCAAAAAGTATATTTGAGCTATTCTCTTTATCCAGGTGGCCAAAAATCAGTGGTTGCTAAAGATGTAATGGTTAAAAAACCCACTTTCATCCTTGAAGAAGCCATTAAAGGTATGTTACCTAAAACAAAATTAGGTCGTGCGATGTACAAAAAAGCGTTCCTTTACGCCGGTACGGAACATCCACACGGCGCGCAAAAGCCAGAACCTTTGGCTTAATGAAGTTATGAATTATGAATTATGAATTATGAATGTTTTAGGACTATTTATTATTCATATTTATTAATTCAAGTTCATTTTATTTTAAAAATTATTGATAATTCAATTTCTGATATAAAAAATGGAACAAATTAATGCCGTTGGTAGAAGAAAAGCCGCTGTCGCTCGTATTTATCTCCGCAAAGGTGAAGGTAAAATTACGGTGAACGGCAAGGATTACCGCGAATATTTCACGGCTTCACACATTACAGGTATTCCGATGGAAGCTATGACGACAGTTGATGTTGCTACTGCTTACGATGTCCTCGTGAATGTGTCAGGTGGTGGTTATAAAGGACAAGCAGAAGCTGTCCGTATGGGTATTGCGCGCGCTTTAGTTAAGTTGAACGAAGAATTCCGCAAGCCCCTTAAAGTTAAGAAAATGCTTATGCGTGACCCACGTGCCGTTGAACGTAAAAAATATGGTCGTCCAAAAGCACGCGCTCGTTTCCAATTCTCGAAACGTTAATTTTTCGAGTTTTGAGTTTCAGGTTTCCAGTTTTAGGCTTCGAGTTTTAAGTAACTCAAAACCTAAAACTGGAAACCCGAAACCCGAAACTCAAAACTCAATTTTATCTAAAAATCTTAACATCGTTATAAAAATAATGGAAAAGCTCACATATAAAGAGTTGCTTGATGCAGGTGTACATTTCGGACATCTCAAGCGCAAGTGGAATCCCAAAATGCAACCGTACATCTTTACGGAACATAAAGGTATTCATATCATTGACCTTAATCGTACAACAGAAAGTTTAGAGCGTTCAGCCAATGCGATGCGTCAGATTGCTAAAAGCGGTCGTAAAATCATGTTTGTCGCGACTAAAAAACAAGCACGTGACATCGTACAGAAAGCGGCTTTGTCTGTCGGTATGCCCTTCGTAACAGAGCGTTGGTTGGGTGGTATGATGACGAACTTCTCTACGGTTCGTAAATCAGTGAAAAAAATGCAAACTATTGATTCGCGTTTGAACGACCCAACCAATACAAGCATCACTAAAAAAGAGCGTCAAATGATGGGTCGTGAGCGAGACCGTATCGAGAAAATCCTCGGTGGTATCGCAAACCTCAATCGTTTGCCTGCGGCTGTTTTCCTTGTTGATATCGGACACGAGCATTTGGCTTTGCAAGAATCAAAAAAACTCGGTTTGCGTACTTTCGCAATGGTGGACACAAACTGTGACCCCAATACAGTTGATTTTGCGATTCCCTCAAACGACGATGCGTCAAAATCAATTTCTGTTGTGACTAATTACTTGGTCGAAGCGATTCGTCAAGGTTTGGAAGATCGCAACAAAGCCTCTAACAAAGAATAGTCAAGTATGAATGATGAAATATGAATGATAAATATACCCCTCAGTATTTTCATTATTCATATTTATAATTCCTAATTCCTAATTTTTAATTGATAATATAATGGCTATTAGCATAGCAGATATAAAAAAACTCCGCGACATGACAGGCGCGGGAATGGGTGATTGTAAACAAGCCCTTGAAAACTCAGGCGGTGACATAGAAGGTGCGATTGACTTCCTGCGCAAATTAGGTCAAAAACTTTCAGTTAAACGCGAAGACCGTGAAGCAAAAGAAGGTGTTTGTTTGGCATTGACATCGCAAAACCGTCAACACGGTATCGTTATGCGTTTGTCTTGTGAAACAGATTTCGTAGCGAAAAATGAAAAATTTATCGCTTTAGCTGAATCTTTTGCTCAAATCGCACTCAAAAACATGCCTGAAAGCCGCGAAGCATTTTTAGCTTTGCCTACGGAAGAAGGTATCACTGTGGGTGAAAAAGTGATTGAGCAAACAGGTATCGTTGGTGAAAAATTAGAGATTTCTGACTACGGTTTCATTAAAACAGCAGCCGGTGAAGGACAAGTATTGCCCTATGTTCATGCTGGAAACCGTGCAGCGGTTATCATTGCTTTGAACCAAGAAAGTTCAGACCTCATCGAAGCAGGTAAAAACGTTGCGATGCAAGTGGCAGCGATGAAACCTGTTGCGGTCAACGAATCAGGAGTATCTGCGGATACAGTGGCTCGTGAAATCGAAATCGGCAAAGAACAAGCGCGTACTGAAGGTAAACCTGAAGCGATGATTGAAAAAATTGCACAAGGTAAATTGGCACGTTTCTACAAAGACTTTACGCTTTTGAAACAAGACTATGTTAAAGACGGTTCTAAAAACGTTGGCGCATATCTTGAAAGCGTTTCAAAAGGCTTGACAGTTACTGAATTTAAACATGTGAAGTTAGGTTAATATTTTTTTTGATAAAAAAAGCGAGTTCCGAAACGAATTCGCTTTTTTTACGCCTAATTTTACCCCCCTCAGTATTTTAAGGGAATGATGAACGATTAATTTGTAAAATTTTGATTTTCAACGCTTTGACTTCTCTATTACCCACTATGCATTATCAACTATATTATCCATTAAGTATAACTAGACAAAAATGTCCAATATTAAATACAAACGGATTTTACTAAAACTCAGCGGCGAATCACTCATGGGTGATCAAAAATACGGCATCACTGCCGATATGCTCCAACACTATGCTTTGCAGGTCAAACAAGTCTGGGAATTAGGTGTTGAAGTCGCCATTGTCATTGGTGGCGGCAATATCTTTCGTGGTATTCAAGCCGAAAAATCAGGTATAGAACGTGCTCAAGGCGACTATATGGGCATGATGGCGACCATTATCAACGGCATGGCTTTACAAAGTGGCTTAGAAAGTGTCGGTTTATATACCCGTTTGATGTCAGCCATCAAGGTTGAACAAGTAGCTGAAACCTATATCCGCCGCCGTGCAATAAGGCATTTAGAAAAAAAACGTATTGTTATTTTTGCAGGCGGCACAGGCAATCCGTTTTTTACGACCGATTCAGCAGCAGCACTCCGCGCCAGTGAAATCAATGCCGATGTCATTTTGAAAGGCACACGGGTTGATGGCATTTACACTGCTGACCCTGAACGTGACCCGACAGCAACACGTTATGACACCATCACATTTCAAGAAGCCTTAAACAAGCAGCTTAAAGTCATGGATACAACGGCTTTTACGCTTTGCCAAGAAAACGATATGCCTATCATCGTTTTTGATATCAATAAGAAGGATAATTTACTTAATTTGGTGAAAGGCGAACACGTCGGTACGCTCGTACAAGGTTGATTTTTAAGTATTTATATAAAAAAAGCATTGCTATACCCCTCAGTATTGCAACGCTTTTTTTATAAGATTTATCAACTATTTGCTTCCAAACAACTCATTCCAAGCCTTTTCATACTTGTCACCTGCTATCCATCTTGGCGCAACAGATCTGTTGGCAATTAGCCTTGCAGCATACACATAAGCCTGACAATATTTATGCAAATAGGGAAAACTAACCGTTTCTGGATTGTCCGCCGTCTGATGATAATATTTCATAATTTCACCGCCAAAAGTCTTCATACCGGGCGCAAAATTAGGGGCGGGAATGCCTTTAGCTGCAAAACTCACGTTGTCGGAACGGTCGAAAAGGTTTTGTTCCGGTGCGGGGTCATCAATAATTTTCAAGCCAAAAGCCTTTGCAGATGTTTCTAATTCCGTTTTCGCATCAGTTCGGCTAAAGCCAATTGTTGTTAATAAAGTGGTATCGTCATAACCCGCCCCATCGCAATTAAGGTTAAAAACGCATTGTTTCAGTGGCACAAGTGGATTTTCAACGTAATATTTACTGCCTAACAGTCCTATTTCCTCACCTGTGTAACCGATAAACAAAATGGAGCGTTTTGTACGGACTTGACTAAATGCTTTGGCAGCCAACAACATCGCTGTTACACCAAACGCATTGTCGCGTGCGCCGTTGGAAATAGAGTCTGTTTTATTGGTGTGATTGATGCCAATGTGGTCAAAATGTGCCGACAACACGATGTACTCGTTTTTGAGCTTAGGGTCAGTGCCTTCTATAATGCCCGCAACATTGTAAGAAATAATGTTAGTCGTCATCTTGTCCCCTGTTTTGATGCTTAGCTTTTGCAGTTTTTCCTTAGCAAAAAGCCCTCCTTTGGCAGCATTTATCCATAAATGCGGTATTTGAGCCTCCTTTTCATCGCCCTTTTTCATGTCTAACTGTAAACGTTCAGAAGCAAAAAAGCGCAAGAGGTTTTTCCAAGGAATTTGACCTGCGAAAATTTCAACAATACCCACTGCACCATGCTCTTGAGCGATGAGGGCTTTTTTGTCAGAGGCTTGAATGGCTTCAAAAGGCTTTGTTGGGGTCGGTGTTCCAAGTTGAATAACAACGATTTTACCTTTTACATCGAGGTTCTTGTAATCATCATATCCTTTATCGTCAGCCCAACCATAATTGGCGAAAACGACAGGTATATTGCTTATATCAGCACTTTTACCACTCACGACAACAAAATCATCAATGATTTTAAGTATCGAATCACCAACCAAAACAGACCCCTCAGTAACAGGCTTCGTATTTTTGAAAGGAACAGGTTGTAGATATGAATTATCAGCTGTTGCTGATTTCAAACCGTTTAGATGGAACTGTTCAGCGATGTAGCGCGAAGCCACTAAATTGCCTTGTTCGCCTGTTTTGCGTCCTAAAAGTTCATCGGAAGCGAGGAAACGAAGATGTACTTCGGTCTCGATAGCAGAAATTATAGATTCAGGTAGTTTTTCTAACTTTTGGCTAAAAGCACAAGTCGTCAAAAACAAAAAAGAGAGAATGATTAATTTTTTCATGTAGTAGTTATTAATGGTTTAGATATTTTCTGCAAACTTAAATAAACCATTCGATTTTCTACTTAAGAAGATGAGGTACTGTTAGAATGTAATAGAATTCCTTCTCAAAATTCGATTAAATTCTAACAGTACCATAAAAATTAATCCAATTTGAATTTTATCGGCAATGTATAAACGACACGTACCTCTTTACCATCTTTCTTTCCAGGTTTCCATTTTGGCATCATCGAAATGACCCGCACCGCTTCTTTCCCTAAGGAATAATCCATTTTTTCAACGATTTTATTGCCTTTAACGCCATTCGTTTCAATCAATGTAATCGTATCGCGGACAGTAACAGGCACATTTTTTTTGATATTCACATTTGTAATAGAGCCATCTGTTTCCACTATAAATCCGACATAAACCGTTCCTTGCCCACCAGCATCTCTGGCACTTTTAGGATATTTGATGTTTTGTCCAAGAAATTTGAATAAAGCAGGCATCCCTTGTGGAAATTCTGGTTGTTCATCAACAATAGAAAAAACAGGCTCTTTCCCATTCTTTTCTGTTGCCACCTTATCCAATTGCTGCTTAAAAGCGGTTTTTTCATCTTCCAATTTTTGCGATTTTTGTTCGACGACACCCTTTTGTGGCCCTCGACCCACAACAACCATTTCATCAAGTTTTTGCCCTTGTTGATTCGTTGCCTTTTGTTCATCATCCAATTTTTCTTTATATTGATTCGTTGCTTTTTGTTCAGCCTCCAACTTGGCGGCATCATTCGAGAAAGCCTTTTCTATTTCTGCTTTTGTACCTTTGTACTGCTCAACATGACCATCTTTAAATGTTATGGTTATTCCTTCTTTTGAGTCAACATCCATACTCTTGATTTTACTCTCATCTACTGTTTTCAAATCTTTCAATGGCTTAACTGTCGTATCAATAGAAGTATTAATATACTGAGGGGTCTCTTTTTGAGTTAAATCAGAAGTATTTAAAGATTTAACTTGTTGATTATCAAATGTTTTATCAACAATGGTTTTAACGACATTATCACTCAATGCTTCCGTTTTCGCCAAAATAGGTGTTTCAGGCGAAGCCAAAGCGGCTGTTAAAATCAAAAAAATAGGCGCAGCCGAGGCGTATTTTATGAGCGCAGGGCGCTTCGATTTGTTCCGAGTCATCATCAGAATGCGTTTTTTTAACTGTGAAAAAAAATGATTAGATATATTGCTTGTCAAGGACAACGCCATTCCGGACTGTCGTTGCCGTAGTAAAAGCCGACCATACTGAGGGGTAGCATTATCCCGCAAAACCGCCTCATCTGCTAAGTATTCATGCACATTGCGCAGCGATGTTTTATAAAGATAAATGAATGGACTGCACCAAAAAACGATGTTTAAGATTTCCAAAAACACCACATCATAAGAGTGCCGTTGCCGCACATGTGCTTTTTCATGCTGCATAATCTGTTGAAAATCATAGTTTTCAAACTCATTAGGGTTTATAAAAATATAATTGAAAAAAGAAAACGGTGATACACCCCCTCAGTAAAAATGAGCGTATAGGTATTTTTTTTCTCCCGTTTGGCTTGTCTTAATATTTTAAAAATCAAAAACAAACCCGCTATAAATCGAGCTGTCAAAATAGCACAACCTAAGCCATATACCACGGCAATCCCTTTCAAAACCACCCCCTCAGTATCTGCCGCTAAATTATGTTTCAATGCTGTTGCTGACACCACAAACGTATCCAAAGTCAAGGTCAATAGATGTGCCGCTTCTACTTTTACAGCAAAATAATCTGCCACAAAAGGTAACAATAAACCGCACAATAAACTGGCAATCAACCAGATACGATTGAGTTTAAAGAATGTTTCTTTGCTCAATAGCGCATAATAAACGCTATAAAACAATAGCCAACACACGTTGACTTGGAGGAAGTAAGTAAGCATTTGAATTAGGAATTAAAAATTAGGAATTAGAATTTTCCATCAAGTTTATCCAATAGTTTTTTCAACTCATCTGTATCCATATTTTCTTCTTTAACTAAAAAAGAAACGAGGGTTTGCGCTGAACCATCAAAATAGTCACTGACCAATTTTGAGAGCGAGCGTTTGCCATAATCCTCTTTTGAGACAATTGGAAAATACTCATGCGTTCTGCCATAAGCCTTATAAGAGACAAAACCTTTGTCTTCCAAAATCCGAACGATCGTCGAAACAGAACTATGCGGCGGGCGTTTACCATCTTCCGATTCCTGTTTGATGACATCTAAGATGTCACTGACCGTACCGCGTTCCAATCGCCAAAGAATTTGCATAATATCCTCTTCGGTTTTCGTTAATTTTTTATCCATCATTTTATTGATATTTATGACTTGTTAATTTTCATAACGTAAAACTACGTCATAGTTTTTAAACGTGCAACTATTTTCATAGTTTTTTAACTTAAAAATACGTTACAACTAATGGATAATGGATAGTTGATAATGGATAATTTTTATAGTTGTTTGATTTTCAATTACTTACAGATATTTACGAAATTTTTAAAATTTCGTAAATCTTTTCTCAACTTTGCATTTAAAGAAAAACGGTATGCTCAATTTTTTAAATGAACTATTTGGCAAGGAGAAGCCTAAAAAACGAAAAAATATTGAGGGGGGTCAAAAGCCTCGTCCTCGCCCTAAACCGTTGCCTGAAAACTCCATTTGGACAGTCAATAACCAACCCATTCCCGTAGAAATTCATCGCGAACGGCGGCAGTCGTGGCGTTATGCTTTCGCAAAAGGTGGGAAATTGATTGTGCGTCTGCCTAAAGTGGATAAAGCGACGGATGCAAAAATCATTGCTGATGTCAAAAATGCCTTAATAGAACGGGCTATGAAAAAACCTGAAATGTTCCAGTTTTTTGATACCAAAACCTATCGCGATGGCGATACATTGCAAGTTAATAAACGCATTTACACCATGAAAATCACTCTGGAAGACCGCAAAACTCATGCAGCTAAATTGTTAAAAAATGGTTGGATAGAATTGAAATTAGCAGCAGCGGATACTGAGGGGGGGCAACAAAAAGCGATGTCAACGCTTTTAAGCCGCACTATTGCCAACGATAATGCGGCTGAATTTATACGCCGTGTCAATGAATTGAATTTTCAATTTTTTAAAAAATCGATAAAAAGCGTCAATTTCAAGTACAATCATTCCAATTGGGGCAGTTATTCAAGGGATACAAACCTCAATTTTTCGAGCCGCTTGCTTTTTGCGCCTGACGATGTGCAGGATTATGTGATTATACATGAATTGGCGCACTTGATAGAGTTGAATCATTCAGACCGTTTTTGGAAATTGGTGTCTGATGCCATGCCTAACTATGCCGAGAAGGAGAGGTGGTTAAAGAAGCATAGTCATCAATGTCGGTTTTAGATAATCGATAGTTAATAATGGATAATGGATAATTTTGAACGTTCAAAATTATCCATTATCAACTATCCATTATTTTGTTGCTTTCGCCAAAACGATTTGCTCACCCATCTTTGCAATAATTTTACTATAAAAAGCGCGTAAATCCGTGTATTGGTCAACTTCAAAAGTTGTTTTTTTGATAGTCAATTTAGTATTCAATTTGATTTGATTACCTACTGTTTCTATTAAATAATCGTATCGCATCGCCCCTTCAAACAGTTGAATACGTACCATTTTAGGCAATTCTTCTACCTCATAGCCATTGGGAATGGTTAAAATAAGATTGGCAATTTCGTCCTTCGGTGAACCATAGTCTATCGTGAATTTACGTTCAGGGTTGGCAAAAGGGTTGTTTTTTTCAGCAAAACAGAGTAAAGGATTGATATACATTTTATCGCTTATTTTAGAAACATAATCCGTCGTTTTAATTTTAAAATTGCCTTTCAAAGTGGCATCATAAAAAGCTTCTGGGTTCTCAAATTTTTGCTCTTCCAATTTTCCACCGATAAGTACGCCGCTTAACATAGACTCTACAAATTTATCTGCCCCCATATCTTTAATCTTTTGGCGATTTTCAACCGCTTCATGGCCCGAAGTAGTTGTGACAATCGTACCTGAAAGCACCCCCTCAGTATTGAGAACCATAGTTGCCTGAGACATGCGGCGTGTGCCTATTTTGTTTGAAGGGATAACCACTGCAAAATTCTCTTTACCCCAAAACTCGTAGCCGCCACCATTCAAGTCTTCAAAAGGTAATAAGTCAACTGGATGGGGAAAAGAAGCTACGTCAATAAAAAAAGTATCATTTTCGATTAAAACGCGCCCAATAGTACGATCAAAACGATTATAAACAGCATAAGGCGTACCAATTTTACCATGTTGTCGGGTACTAATGAGGACTGGATGGACTTCTATACCTGCTGTCCGCATCATATTCATCATAAGGATATTCATTTCTGAAGGGGTTAGTTTCCCTTTTTTTTGCAATTCCGATACAGTACCAGAAAGAAACAAAGAACGCCCTTTATTTTGCTCAAAGGTTTTACCAATATAATTGAAAATGGCTTGTACTTTTTCTTTGGGTTTCATGCCATCATTGACAACTGTTGCTAATTCGTCCTTCAGTACACTTTTTTTCTCAAGAATGCCGTAAAAGTCGTTGTCATAGAGCAGTTGTTTGGCTTCTTCTGCCCACGATTTAACATATTTTTTAGGCGCGCCAAACCCTGGTTCAGGGGTATATTCTTCAAGATAAAAATTCAACTTAGTGAGATAATCCGCCGCCGAAGTAATAAATTTTTCAGGTTGAAAAGCAGGAATATCTTTTTGAATCCAAAAACTTTCACTCGTATCATAGTAGTAATTATTATTTATCGCTCTCTTTGATGAAACATCTGCTATAAATCCTCTTCCTGAACTCTCTTGTGTAACAACAGAATAAGTTTTTCTATCGTTGTATTGCGTACTGACCATATAAGGCGTAGTACCTTGACCGATTTGGGAAAACTTCAAAACTTTTGGCACACTCATTTTATATTCACTCCATATTGTTGGAATGATATGTTGAAAATTCCAATCGCCCAAATAGCCGCCTGAAATATTGTATTCTAATTCTATTATACTTCCTTCATGGACGTTAGGCATTGTTATTTTTCTAAGATTCCAAAACTTTGTGATTTTTTCATCAAACATATTTTCTTTAGTTAATTTGGTCTCAACCATTTTTCCATTTTCAAGATTATAAGTGATACCTCTGACACCCGTAATGGATGCCCAATCTGGCAATTCAATTATAAAATTGCCTTGTTCTAAAGCTGTTTTTTTGAAAATTTTGATGCGTACATGTTGTGTAAACAAACTGTTTTTGCTAATAGTACAGTTACCTTTGTCGAATAAAACGACAGCTCCTGCAGCAGGGTCTTTGTCGTATTGTGTCATTCTAATTTCTTCATTAGAGAGTTTACCAAACTTAACATCCAGCGGTTTTATATCATTTTGGGCAAGTAGTAAAGCATTCGTAAGCAGCAAGGCTGCAAGGGCAAACAGTGTTTTTTTCATTTCAAAAAACCGGTTATTGAGGTGAAGAGATATTGTTGAAAACGTTAAATAATAAAATATATTTATTATTTAACGTTTTCAACAATATCTTTTCAGCACGTTAGCAGTTTTTTAACGACCCGCGTGTATCAATAAAACAGAAATATCGGACGGTGAAATGCCTGAAATACGGCTCGCTTGCCCCAATGTGCGCGGCTTAATTTTAGTCAATTTCAAGCGGGCTTCCATCGAAAGGGCAGGGAAAGCATGATAATCCATGCTGTCAGAAAGATGCAATTCTTCAAATTTCTTCATTTTATGTGCCATTTCACGTTCTTTTTCAATATAACTTTCATATTTCATCGTGATTTCAGCTCCCTCAGTAATTTCAGCATCGTAGAGTTTCAAGAAGTCATCGAGCTGCGGAATGACCTTACGCAACCCCTCAGTATCTACCTGTGGACGCAACAGTATTTTATGCAATTTCATTCTTTGATCAATAGACGCTGTGCCGATGCTTTCCAAATAGCCATTGATTAAATCAGGCGAAACGCTCAATTCTTTCATAAAATCTATAATTGCTTGTTCTCCAGCTATTTTTTCGGTAACACGATTCATACGCTCGCCCATATTTCGCATACCTAATTTTTCAGCAATGGGTGAAAGCCGCACGTCAGCATTGTCTTGGCGCAACAAAATGCGATATTCGGCGCGGCTTGTAAACATACGGTATGGCTCCTCCGTACCCTTCGTAATCAAATCGTCAATCAAAACGCCGATATAGGCATCACTGCGTTTGAGGATAAAAGGAGCTTCCTCATTGATGGCTAAATGAGCATTGATACCCGCCATTAAGCCTTGACAAGCGGCCTCTTCGTAGCCCGTTGTGCCGTTTATTTGACCTGCAAAAAAGAGATTTTTGACTAATTTTGTCTCCAAAGTCAACGCCAATTGCGTGGGTGGAAAGTAATCGTACTCAATCGCATAGCCTGGACGGAACATTTTTACATCTTCAAAACCGACGATACTTCGCAAAGCTTTCATCTGCACATCTTCGGGCAACGATGACGAAAACCCGTTGATGTAAATTTCACAAGTATCCCAACCTTCTGGCTCTATGAACAGTTGATGGCGTTCTTTATCAGCAAAACGATTGATTTTATCTTCAATCGAAGGGCAATAACGAGGTCCTAATCCTTGAATACGCCCTGTAAACATCGGCGATTTTTCAAAACCTGTTTTCAGTATCTCATGCACTTTATCATTCGTATAAGTGATATGACAAGGGCGTTGATTACTGAGGGGGGGCGTATCGGTATAACTGAATTTAGCCGGATGCTCGTCGCCGTCTTGTACTTCCATGCGGTCAAAGTGTAAGCTGCGTCCATCCACACGCGGCGGCGTACCTGTTTTCATGCGCCCTGATTCAAAGCCCAATTCAACCAATTGCTCAGTAATACCACGAGCAGCCGATTCGCCCATACGGCCACCACCGAATTGTTTTTCACCTATATGTATAATACCGTTTAGAAACGTACCATTGGTCAAAACAACGGCATTTGACTCTATTTCCAAGCCCAAAGGCGTGCGAATGCCGCCGACACGGCCATTTTTAACGATAAGACCCGACACCATTTCTTGCCAAAAATCAATATTGGGGTGCTGTTCCATCATTATCCGCCATTTTCGAGCAAAGAGATGGCGGTCGCTTTGCGCGCGCGGCGACCACATCGCAGGGCCTTTTGAACGGTTCAACATACGGAATTGTATCATCGTATGGTCGGTTACGATACCTGAATAACCGCCCAAAGCATCTACTTCACGAACTATCTGCCCTTTGGCAACGCCCCCCATGGCAGGGTTGCACGACATTTGGGCAATCGTCTGCATATTCATAGTGGCAAGGAGAACTTTTGAACCCATATTGGCAGCCGCCACAGCCGCTTCACAACCCGCATGACCCGCACCTACTACTATAACATCGTATTTTGGAAACATTTTCTTTCTATATTTTTGAGGACATACCCCTCAGTAATTTTTACTTTTACAAACAATATGCTACGGCAAATAGTTTTTTCCTGATTTTATTTTAAAATCGAGGCGCAAAATTACGCCAATAATTAGATTTTAAGTAAAAATACTGAGGGGAGTGAATTTGAGAAAGCAGATTTGGCATGGCAATTATTTTTTGGACAAAAGATAGTAAACCAATCATTTATTAAACGGCATTTCATTTATCCAATGAAATCCTCTTGTGGTTAATAAAAACTCTTTCTTTTTCATTTTTTTCAACTCGATTTCAACTGAATCATTTTGCAGTTTTCCCTTGATTTTCAATAGATTAGAGTCTGGTTGAAAATAATTTAATACATATTTGTTGGTATCAGGAGGAAGCTCAAAAGAAACGGTATGTAAGGTATCATTTTTTTCAAAAAAGATTCTCTGCCTTAAATTCATGACATTCGATACATAAATCATATCGTAAGCACCGCGACGGTCAATAAACATTTTTTCCCAACGGAGTGTATCACTTTCAGGTGATTCAATGCCATTTTTAATGAATTTTGAGACAGAATATGCGCCATAAAAAGCTGTTAATGGCGCATCTATTTTGGCATTATCATTAAGGTTTTTATAGATATTTGAGTAAATCAACAAACCGAATAGTGCCGTTTTTAGAGCAATTCGCCCTATTTTATACCATTTTTTATCCGAAAAAGGTATAAACCAGTTACGTGCTTCGGTGGTTGTGTTTTGAATAAAAAATTTAAACAAACGTTTCACATCATAAGAAGCGATGTAAAGTGCCATCAACAGCAATAAAAAAGAATACAGTTTGACAGGTACATCGTAGCACATATTCAAGGCAAAAATATTGAGCATCACACCACATGCAATCAATGCACCCAATAATTGGGTTCTCTTAAAAAACAATAAAGTTCCTCCCAATGCCTCTGCTAAGCCACTAAACAATTGATAATCAGTAGAATACGCCATAAAAGTCCACAACAAACCCATCGGACTCATATCGCCTAATGATTGATGTAAACGATAGGAAGTTATTGTACCAAACTGTAATGGAAAGACTTTTACAAAGCCATAAACAAGCATAGTAAAGCCTAAATAATAGCGCACCCAAACGTGTGTCCAATAATTTAAGGCGCTATAGTCCCTTTTTTGACGGTCTGCAATTTGCCATACGAATGAAATGAGCATTGAAAATAAAAGAATTAAAAATTCTAATACCCAATTTGATGTTGTATCTCCACTGCCATTTGGAGCGAAGGAAAGTTCGGGTATATTGAAAAAGAGTTTGCCGCCCCAATTTACGACAGCATTGTACCCATTTTCAGTCCATTTATAGACATATTCTCCTAAAAACGGTATTTCTGAAATTGGAAAAGGAAAAATATGTAAGGCGAAAAAGACTAAGGCAAATCGGAAATAGAGTTTTTGAAGAGACGACCACGCCTTGTTTGGTTTAATGAAATTTTCAAATTCTGACATATTTGATACCGATTTTTAATGAACGAAGCATTGTTTGGTCAAATTTAGTTTGTATTTTTGATAAAAATGTTAAAAATACTAAGGGGTCTAAAATGCCCATGATGGACACTTTAGACCCCTAATTATTTTTACTTAAAAATCTCACCCAAAAGCAGGCAACATATTGATACCCGTCCAAAACTCAACGATGGAGCGAATGGCGTGATTGAACTCAAAAATATCAAGCGGCTTACATACAAAAGCCTTTGCGCCAAGCTCATAGCATTTCAAAATATCCGTTTTGCTGTTCGATGTGGTGAACATGACAACGGGTACTTTTTTCAGCAACGGATCGTCGTGCATAAAACGCAGCACATCAATGCCACTGACACGGGGCATATTCAAATCCAGCATAATGACAGCGATTTCGCTAAGAACGGCGGTTTTTAGGAAATTGAGAAGTTCCTGACCATCGCCTACATGGACAAGTTCAACAGGATTATCCAATTCACGAATGGAAATACGGACGAGTTCGACATCGGCAAGGTTGTCTTCGACCAGAATAACTTTTTTATTTTTAACACTCATAATTTTAATCCCTCAGTAATTTTTAAATTGCAAGATGTACATAGGACTTTAGTAGATTTCAGATTTCACCATGTAATTCCTTGGTAATCAAATTTTTGTGCTTGGGGATTTGAAATCTGAACGTGCATTTTTTATTAGTTGAGGTTTTGCAAAAACCTCACCAAAAATTAAATATTCCCAGGAATCAATAACTCAATACTGGTAAAACGCATATTAAATCGCTCACTCAAGTAACGATTGGTAAGTGAGCCTTTATAAACATAAATTCCATGAAGTAAGCCATGGCTTTGGGTTAATAGATTGTAAATGCCGTTGAATTGTTCGCTGCGTAACAAAATAGGTGTCATAATATGGCTCACAGCGTTTGAGGCTGTACGTGGCACACGGCTGGCTATATTGGGTACGCAATAATGAATAACATCGTGATGGCGGAATGTGGGCTTGTCATGTGTTGTCACCCGTGAGGTTTCAAAACAGCCACCTTGGTCAATACTGACGTCAATAATGACGCTACCAGGGCGCATTTTTTGTACCATGTCGTCCGTCACAATTATAGGTGAACGACCACTGCCAGAGTGAATAGCACCTATGGCGGCATCAGCCGTCATTAATTCTCGCGTTACTACTGAGGGGTCAATGGCAGAGGTATAAAGTTGTCGTCCAACTTGGTTTTGCAAACGCATAAGTTTGTAAATATTATTGTCAAAAATCCGAACTTCTGCGCCCAAACCTAAAGCAACACGGGTTGCAAACTCTGCAACCACACCCGCACCGAGAATCACGACCTTTGCAGGAGGAACCCCAGCAATGCCACCTAACAATACACCAATCCCTCCTCGGCTTGCGCTCAACAACTCCGCCGCTGTCAACATCGCACTCAAACCAGCGATTTCGGCCATAATACGGACAATGGGAAATGAGCCCACCTCGTCTTGAATATATTCCATTGCTAAGGCAATCACCCGTTTTTGGCGCATTTTATTGATATATTCCTCCGTAATAATGGGTGCTTGTAAAGGAGAAATAATGATTTGATTGGGATGACACAACCCAATTTCATCTAAAGTAAGGGGGGCTACTTTAATAATAACTTCTGCTTGATAGACTTTTTCGGCACTGTAAGCAATCTCTGCACCTGCTTCTGAAAACTCATGGTCTGTGAAATTGGCATGTACACCTGCACCTGTTTCGATGACGACGCGATGTCCCCTTTTGGTCAATGTCTCGACACTCGAAGGAATAAGTGCTACGCGGTTTTCTTGCAAAGTGGTTTCTCGAGGAATTCCAATATAGACGCCACTGCGTTTTTTTTCGACAGTCAAGAGCTGTTCCTGCGTTTGCACATAGCTGTGTGCAATTGTGGACATAGAGGTAGCTGCGGCAGCAGATGAAGAAGAAGGCATACGTTTCTTTTTTATGATAAAATAAACCGTTTTCTCAATAAGATTTTACAAAATTACAATTTTTCGTATCGAATCCTCAACCAATTCGATACAAATTTTCAGAACATCATCAGGCATAATGGGTTCTATGATGTGAGGCCATTCGATGAGGCAATAATTATGGTCGTACAAATAGTCTTCGATACCGATATCCATGGCTTCTTCTAAGTTTTTCAATCGGTATAAGTCAAGGTGATGAATAACATGTTGCGCACCTTTTTCTAGCGTATGGGCATTGATGAGTCCTTCATTGTCTGAATAATAATATTCATTCACTAATGAAAAAGTTGGACTGCTTGTTGCATTATTAACACCAAAATGTTGACAAAATACTTTGGTAAATGTGGTTTTACCTACGCCCATATCACCATAAAGCATTATTTTTCGTCGCCCATTGGCTTGTGTTAAAAGCCAATTAACCGCCTCTGATAAGTCATTTTTTGTTGAAATAATAAATTCTGGCATAAGTGATAAAGGTATTTCTTTGCACAAATTTACATACCTTAACTTCTGTTTGAGTCAACAAGAGGAGAATTTTTGATAAAAATACTGAGGGGGTTCAGCAGTGCATTTTTAAAACATTAATAATCAATGAATTATGAGTAAAAATTTGCTCGACGATGATTTTGAATGGGACAATATAAATGAGGATGTCAACGATTCGGCAGATCGTCAGTCTGTGGTGATGCTGCGCACTTTCAATACAGAGGAACAGGCGCACCTTGCGGCAGCTACTTTGCGCTCATCTGGTATTGACGCTCATGTTGTATCCGCCTCGACGGGTCAATTAACCCCCTTTGCTTATGGCAATGTGCGTCTTTTTGTAGCTAAAAGTCAAGTAGAAATGGCTGAAAACGTTTTGAAAGAAGGGGCAGCAAAGCAGGAAATCTATGATGAACCTCACCTCTCCGCGGGTAGGATTTTAGTGATTATGGTAGCGGGCATATTTGCAATGGGTTTGGTAATTCGTTTGATTCAACTCGTATTTAGTTTTTTGACATAAAAAAAGCGTCCGACCGCAAGGATCAGACGCATCAAAACAAAACGAAAAACCAACTTTAAACAAGTCTCTTTATACTGTATAACAGTTTTTATATTCTTTAAGTTCACTAACATCAAAGTAAAATAGTCATAAATACGTCATAAAGAAAATGACTATTTTTATGCCTTTAATGCCACTGAAATTTCTTTTGTACGCCCATCTCTGAAAACGGTTATTTTCAACACTTCGCCGACTTTTGCACTTGACACGACATTCTTTAACTCTTCAGTAGAACGAATTGCTGAACCGTTTATTTTAACTATTACGTCATTAGGCAAAATACCCGCATACTGTGCTGCCCCGCCGTCAAGAACGTTTGCAACGATCACACCTGCACTGACATTCAAATCTTTATTTTTTGCTTCCTCTTGGAAATATTGATCTGGTATCATTTCAATACCTAAACGTGGGCGATTACCGTTAGGTGCAAAATTGTTTCTATTCTGACTTTGTGCTTGTGACGGAATTGATTTACCTGTTTTGATAATGGTTTCTGTCACTTTATTCATGACCGAAATAGGAATCGCAAAAGAATAACCTTCGTAGCTACCTGTATGTGTTTGAATCGCTGTGTTGATACCTACTAAGCGACCTTGAGCATCCACTAATGCACCGCCAGAGTTGCCTGGGTTAACAACTGCATCAGTTTGAAGAAAGTCTTGTAGCGGATTGTTTTCGCTCAATTTCCGATCTTTAGCACTGATAATGCCCGCAGTTACAGTAGTGCCGATGTCATAAGGATTGCCAATGGCTAATACCCATTCACCGATTTTTAAATTGTCAGAATTACCTTTTTGAATGGCTGGTAAATCTGAACCGCTGATTTTCAAAACAGCCAAATCTGAAGAAGCATCTGTGCCAACGACTTTTGCCGAGAATACACGATTGTCAGGTGCTGGCAAAGTCACTTTCACCTCATCAGCAAAATCAACGACATGATTGTTCGTTACGATGTAACCATCTTGCGTAATAATAACGCCTGAACCTGTTCCTTTTTTAGGTCCCATACGGAAACCAAAAAAACTTGAAAAAGGATCTTGTTGTGAACGCCGATTGGCGTTTTGTGGTGACTCTGACGATTCGATATACACAACCGAAGGTGTAGCCGTTTGTGCGGCTTGTGAAAGGTCAACAACACCACCTACAACTGTCATTTCGCTTGCTAACTTTGCAAAATTATTGCGTGGTGAAACATTTACATTGGGCTTCGAAAGATTCATAGCACCAACGACGATTAAACCGCCTATGAGACCCGCACCAATCAACGAAAATATATTTTTCATAATGTTTTTATAATTTTGTGGTTTAAAAAATTGGTTTGTTTTGAATCATTCTTTAAAAAGAATACGCAAAATAAACGACTTCAGTTTTCTAATGCTTAATATTTAGTCCTACTTTAACCAAATTTTAACTTTGAATGGGTTACTTACTTTATTCAACGTTTTAACAAGCAAAACGTTTATTTCTATTAGCGAAAAACTTTTTTAAGCACTTAAACATATAGACGACCAAAGTTTTAAAATATTTTCACGCTTTCATTTTGTATACTTATACTGAGGGGGGGATTCGACCTTTAGAACAAAATCTTCGATGAATAAATCTTTTTTGACTGACAAAGAAATACTCGATTGGCTCAAACCTGAAACGGATTTAGAGTTTCAGTTGGCTCTACACCCTGCTGTTAAGGCTGGCTTAGGTTGGGGTGAACCGCGTTATGGGCATCCAGAAGGTAAGGTTTTATACCATATCCCTGAAATTTTTGTCAATCTTAACCGCTTATCTCCCCCCCTCAGTACAAAAGAGCGTGAGCAGCTTCGTCTCATTGCCATACTACACGATGCTTTCAAATACATCGAAGACAAAGGCTGTCCACGCGATTGGTCAAAACACCACAGCATTCTGGCACGGCAATTTAGCGAAGCATTTATTACAGACCAAACGGTTTTAGATATTATTGAACTCCACGATGAAGCCTATTACTGCTGGCGACTCGACGTTTTGGAAGATGAACCTGAGCAAGCAGCAGCGCGTTTTCAAGCACTTTTGGAGCGTATTGGTCACTGTTTGCAACTGTACTACATATTTTTTAGATGCGATACGCGGACTGGTGATAAAACACAAGCACCTGTAAAATGGTTTGAAAAAAAAGGGTTAAATATTCAAAAAATAACGTTTTTAGAAGCTTTTTAAGGCTAAAACAATCATTGCCAATAGGAAAAGCAGAAATACCATGCTTCTATCAATTTATTGGTGTTTTCTCCTCTAAAATCAACTTGGAAAAAATAGAAAGTTGTAATCATTCTGACATTGATGAAGATGCACAAACTGATGAAAATGAGCGTCAATGACTTGACGCTGATGTGTGTTTTCGTCAATATTTTCTCCAACAAAAATGCTAACCCAAATGCCAATAGGGGATAAAAATCAATAAAACTCCGATATCCATAGCCGCCACCAAACCACCAGCACGACCAAGAGGCACATAAATACGATAAAACGATAAAACTGAATGTTATCCATCGTCCATTCAACTCATTACGCCATGCTGTTATACCTAAACCGATGAGAGACAGTAACATAACAGGAGAATAAACCAAAAAGCCATTACAAGGGTGGAAAAATATTTGCCATAAATAGGGATCTCTAAAATATAAAAATGTGGCTTCGGTGTAGGAATAAAAAAACCAACTCCCCGATAAATAGTGCCAATAAACGAACTGTGGAATCCAAACAACGATAGCAATGCTTAGACCCCATAAAAGCAGTTTCCAATTTGATAAAAACCACAAACTACGTGTACGTAATTGCTCAACATTACGCACATCAAAAAGCAAAGTAATGAGAACGATTAATAGATTGGTTGGTCTAATCAAAACAATCAAACTACATAAAAATCCCACCAAAAGGACTGTTTTTACTGAGGGGGGCTTTCTTTCATAAAAACTGGGTAAATAGTAAAACAAAATACTGACTAAACAAAACGTATAGTGATGCGACATACCCGATTGACGTGTCGCTAAATACGGCAAATTTGTACCAAATAGAATTATTGCAACCGTAAGCCATATGGCATACTTGTTTTTAAAATACCTTTTCAGTATTAAAAACAAGAAATACAAGCCCAAACTGGTATAAAAACTTGCTGCCAACAATATAGCAACTGAATAATCATTGGCGAAAGGGTCATTGAGTGGGAAACCTTGAATATAACGTGAGAGATGTGCCGCCAAAAAAAAAGGCGTTTCTAAAAGCGCAACGCCATAGGTAAAACGTGTCAGAATTTTGTTCGTTCCCGGGTAGGGCTTATACTCAAAAGTACAGCGCACAGGTATATCTTCAAAGCCACCATGAATGAAAACGGCGGGTAAATACATGTAATACCCTTCCTCATCAGAAAACATATATTTGAGATGATGGTCATAATTCCACATCATCGAGCCATACCAATATAAGGCAGCCGTCAACGAAATGACAAAAAAGAAACCAAACCGTTTTGGGTTTTCCATGTATTGTAAGATATTTTGAACCGTTTTGAAGGGTAAAATTAGGTTTTTGTAACAAAGATGTATCTATTTTCAATATGGATTCCATACGGAGATTTATTTTTTCCTAAATTTCGGCTTTGAAAACAGCGAAACGAAAAATGCACTTATGATTCATAAATATAAATCCTTTAATCTATGTCTCGATACTTATATGTCCTATGGGCAGTAGTTATTTTTGTCACCTGTGCAAGACAGCCTTATTACAAAACGAATCGCGATTATCGAAAACAATCAAAACATTTTGCAGAGATATTGAGTCAATATCCACTTAAAGATTCAGTAGGTTTGACACCCCCTCTCTATTTCGTCGGCACAACAAATTTTGGTATGCGTAAACCTAATTTTGTTGTTATTCACCATACAGCACAAAATAGTTGTGAACAAACCTTGAAAACGTTCACTTTACCGCGTACACAAGTCAGCGCACACTATGTTATTTGCGAAGACGGAACGGTGCACCACATGCTCAATGACTACCTTCGGGCGCATCATGCAGGGCTTGGACGTTGGGGCAACGATACCGACCTCAATTCATCCAGCATCGGTATTGAGTTAGACAACGATGGTTTTGAACCTTTTAAAGAGCCTCAAATGCAATCTTTATACATTTTGCTTGACCGATTGAAAAGGGCATATAATATCCCTGTCTCTAATTTTATTGGTCATGCCGATCTCGCACCGACCCGCAAAAACGACCCAAATGTGACCTTTGATTGGAAAGGATTAGCAGCAAAAGGTTTTGGCGTGTGGTATGGGGATACCACAAATATGGTTGTGCCATCAGATTTTAATGTCCTGCAAGCCTTAAAAATTGTGGGTTATGACGTTCGAGACACCACAGCTGCTATCACTGTTTTCAAAAGAAAATATTTACAACAGGATAAAAGCCCCTTTTTGACCGACGACGACAAAAAAGTATTGTATGCTCTTTTGAAGAAGTTTTTTTAATGTGTCAAGGCTTTGTACCTTCGCCGCTCATTTTTCTATAAAATTCAAACGCTTATAATGATTGAAACCGACGTATGTATTATTGGTGCTGGTCCAGGCGGGGCGGCAACAGCCCTTCGATTAGCGCAATTAGGCATCCCCTCAGTATTGATTGACAAAGCCACTTTTCCACGCGACAAAGTTTGTGGTGACGGTATGACAGGCAGAACAGTCGCTATTTTGAACCGCATTGACCCTGAAATTATCAATACCTTAGAAAAAACACCGATTCAAACGGACTCGTGGGGGGTTACTTTTTCCATGGACAACAAGCGTAATTTCCCCGTACCTTTTCGTAAAAACTATAAAAAAGGTGAAGACAGTACACCTTGTTATGTCGCAAAACGGCTGCATTTTGACAATCATTTGATTGAAATGGTTAAAAAAAAGCCACTTGTTCAGTTTTTTGAAGATAAAAGCATCGAAAAACATGAATTTACTGAGGGGGTGGGTTGGACGGTCTCTGATAAAAAAGGAGAATTTCAAGTCCGTGCAAAAATTCTTATTGTTGCGAATGGCCCTTTATCGCCTTTTATGCGGCATGTTGCCAATATTAAGGTTGACCCTAAACATAATGCAGGTGCCGTCAGAGCATATTATAAAAATGTAGGCGGTTGTCACAAAGATAATTTCATCGAATTACACTTTTTGAAAGACTATCTGCCGGGCTATTTTTGGATTTTTCCATTGCCCAATGGCGAAGCAAATGTGGGCTTTGGTATGTTGACGGAAACGATTTCTAAAAGAAAAGTTAATCTCGAAAAATCACTGTTGGAAATTGTACAAACGCGTCCAGGCATCAAGGAACGCTTTGAAAATGCTGAATTAGATGGCAAAATCGTTGGTTTTCCTTTGCCATTAGGTTCAAAACGACATCAATTGTCAGGTGACGGTTACATGCTTGTGGGGGATGCTGCCAGTTTGGTAGACCCTTTGACAGGTGAGGGCATTGGCAACGCCGTTTATTCAGGTTATATCGCTGCCGACCAAGCAGAAAAATGCTTGAAAGCACAGGATTTTTCAAAAACATTTATGGCAGATTACGACATCCGTGTTTGGCGTGTGATGGGAACGGAATTGAATTTGAGCTACAGGTTGCAACGTATCGGCAAGTACCCCTCAGTATTTAACTTCGTTTTGTGGGTGGCTTCGCGCAATGTCCAAATTTCGGAACTGGTGTACTCCATGTTTAACAATATTGATGTCCGTAAAAAGGTATTGAATCCTGTTTTTTGGATGAAAATGATTGTTAATGCTAAATAAGTATGAATATGAATATCTCCTACTTATCAAAACTTGGCAACGAGGTTTTTATCCTCAATATTACATTTCATCCACGAGGGCATAGGACTACCCGACTCTTTGAGAAGATAGACTTGGTTGTTATCCAAGGCTTTGAAGCTCCAAGAATGCTGTTGATTGACACCGATAGCGAGAATAAAATCAATTTCCCATCCGCCGCCGATGCGTTTTGCACGAATATCGTTACCGCTAAATTTGGCTTGCCCCAAGTCAATTTGCATGACACCCGGAATGTCGCGGAAACGTTCAGATATAGCAGCCATATTCAGAGGCTCTTTTGAGCGCAGTGTAATGGCGTCTTGCGTATCATTCCACTGGACATGTCGTTCAATAGCCAAGTCATACTGATCGAGCAGTTTATTGAGGTCGCGATTTGTCGTTTCTGTAATGCCTTTACTGAGGGGCGCTGCCCAATCCACATTTCGGCGATAGATAATGACAAGGTGATCGATGGATGGATTTGGAAATGTATGGACATTACAGCGCGCAATAGATTTACCTGTCTCGTCTTGGATATAGATATTGCATAACGCCCGGTACAAACCCATCAAATTGTCGCGGTTGATGCCAACAGGCAAGTAACGTACATCGTCTTTTTCAGCCTCAAGTCGGAGCGCAAGTCGCGCGGCATCGCGCCGAAATTGGCGGTCAATAGAAGTCGGAACGTTGGATTTTGTTGAATTAGAAGTATTATTGACCTTTATGGCAGAAGTTTGTGCTTTTGTTATTGTTGCTAAAGCAACCAAACCTAAGAGAAAAATAAACTCCTTTTTGATAAATATCATATCTTATGTTTTTGTAGTGATTCATATCCAACAGACTAAAACAATGCCGTTTATGCCCTCTTTTCTAAATATTTTTTGTTATTTTGTGACAATAAGATTGTTATTTCTGAAAAATTATCGTTTTGCGTAAAATGTTGATTATCAATTGTAACACTTTAAATTATTTTTTTTTTAGCAGATATTATCATACCTATTTACGGTAGGGGCTGTTTTGTATTATTAAACATTTTAAATCTTGAAAAATGGATTTTTTCAAACAATTTATCCCAGATGGATATGAAAGTCTGGGCATTTTTATCCTTGTCCTCATTCTCACCATATTTGTCGAAGCGCTGAGCCGCCGAGCGATGAATCGTTTTATTCGCCTTAATAGCCAAGACATAAATAGCGACCCGACAAACTATAAATTTTTGGCAAACGCCTTACGCGCTATTATTTACAGCATAGGCATCATGTTGGCAATTAGAGAATATCCACCCCTTAGGTCGGTTGCAGGCTCCTTGTTAGCGGGTGCGGGGATTTTCGCTGTTGCCATTGGTTTTGCTTCACAACATGCGTTTAGTAATATCATTTCAGGTATTTTCCTTGTGATTTTTAAACCTTTTAGAGTTAATGATAGATTGAGAGTTAAGGATATATATGTGGGTGTTGTTGAAGATATAACCATGCGACATACGGTCATCAGAGATATTGAAAACAGACGTATTATTATTCCGAACTCTGTGATTGCTACAGAGGTGATTGTCAACTCAGATTATAACGATGGCAAAATCTGTAAATATGTAGAGTTTGGGGTCAGCATGAATACCGATATTGACAAAGCAAAACGCATCATTTATGAAGAAATAGAAAAGCATCCTTATTACATTGACCCACGAAATCAAGCTGCCAAAGCACAAGGTAAGGCCTTAGTCGAGGTGCGGCTCATTCGTTTTACCGATTTTGGTATGGTACTACGAGGGGCTGCTTGGGCAAATAACAATGCAAATGTGACTGAAATGCAAGCAGATTTGCTTGAAAGCATTAAAAAACGGTTTGATACTGAGGGGGTCGACATGGCGAATCCCCATTTTATTGTTCTTAAAAATGAATAATCAAACAGCAGTCAATAACTCCCTCGCATTTGCCAAAGCCGACGTTGAAGGCGGATTTTGACTCAACATAACCGCAATAGCCTTGATGCGCTCGTCTTTACTGAGGGGTCGTACATCCGTCAAAGTGCGGTCTTCTCTATGTGTTTTATAAACAAAGTAATGCTTTTCCGCTTTGGCGGCAACTTGTGGTGAATGTGTGATAACTACAACTTGATGATGTGAAGCCAATTGTTGCAAAATATTACCCATTTTCAACGCCACATCGCCAGAGACACCCGCGTCAATTTCATCAAAAATTAAGGTTGGTAAAGGTATAGCGGAAGCCACAAGTGACTTGGTACACAGTGCCAAACGGCTCAACTCGCCGCCTGAAGCCACGTCTTTGATAGACATCATACGCGCTCCTCTATTGGCAGCAAAAAGGAACTGAATGTCGTCCGAGCCTGTTGCTGTAAGTTCCTCTAAATCAAGAGTTTGCACTTTAAGTCGGGCATTTTCCATGCTCAATTGGTGGAGCATGGCTTCTACTTTTTGCTCAAATTGAGGAATAACAAATTTGCGTTTTGCGGATAGTTCTCCTGCTAATTTTTTTAATATTTCTTCTTGTTGTGCTATGTCTTTTTGTAGGTTTTCAATTTCTTCTGATAAATCGCCAAAGGCATCGAGTTGGTTTTGCAAATCGTCTTGAATGGCTAACAGTTGCTCGACGGTGGCGACGCCATGTTTTTTTTGCAATTTATAGATGACATCAAGACGTGTTTGAATGTCAATGATGCGTTCAGGGTCGTACTCTGTTTGTTCAGCGATGGATTCAAGTTCGCCGCCGATGTCTTCAAGTTCAAACAGGAGGCTTTCAAAGCGTTCATATAGCTTGGATACTGAGGGGGTGTATTTTTTTACTTGACTGATACTGGCACTTATCGAGCGCATTTGTCCGACTATGGCATTTTCATCTTCGCTAATCGCTTGATAAGCGGCAGAAAGGTTGCGTTTGATGGTTTCGGCATTTTGCAAGCGCTCTTGGTCACTTTCAAGCGTATCTTGTTCGCCATCAATGAGTTCTGATTTATTAAATTCGTCAATTTGAAAATTCAAGAAATCTACTTCTCTGGCTGAACGCTCATTTTTTTCAATCAGTTGCGCCAATCGTTTTTTATCAGTTTGAAACAAACGATACTTTTCTCTATAAATACTGAGGGGGGCTTTATTGCCTGCCAAAGCGTCAATCATTTGCAATTGAAAGGAGGCGTCATGAATATCGAGTGTATCAAATTGCTGATGTAAATCCACTAATTTGCCTGAAAAGGCTCGCAGTTGTGTCAAATTGACAGGCGTATCATTGATAAAAGAGCGTGTTTTGCCAGAAGGGGACAGCTCACGACGAACAACGGTGTTATGGTCGAAATCAATTTCATTTTCATCAAAAAATGCTTGTAAATCGTAGGCAGAAATGTCAAAATAGCCTTCAATAATACATTTTTCAGAGGCATTGTACAGCACCTTTGTATCGGCCCGATTGCCCAGAATCATGCCCAAAGCACCGAGTAAAATGGATTTTCCCGCGCCCGTTTCACCCGTAATGATGGTCAAACCTTTGGCAAACTCGATGTCGAGTTTTTCAATTATGGCGTAGTTTTTTATTAAGAGTCGCTGAATCATTTCTTTTTTTAATTTTTGGTATTCTCTAAGGCGCAAATTTAACGATGCTTAAATGGTTTTTGATAATAATTTTAAAACAAATATCAATAATTGGAAATTTTTTGTTTAAAAATAAACATTTTTAGAAGAATTTTATTCTTATGAAGATTAAATCGGATTCAATCTTAGTCATTTTGTAGCTTTGCGGCTCATTAACATAAACCATTATCAAACAGATTTATGAAAGTTACGGATTATTTTGAGGCAGCAGAAGGTAAAACGCTGATTTCATTTGAAGTATTACCCCCGATAAAAGGCGGTTCTATGCAATCTATTTTCACTACGCTTGACCCTTTGATGGAGTTTAAGCCGCCGTTTATTGATGTCACTTACCATCGCGAGGAGTTTATTTATCGCAAAAGACCGAGTGGCTACTACGAAAAAACGGCTATTCGCAAACGCCCTGGGACGGTCGGTATTTGTGCGGCTATCATGCACCGTTATGGCGTTGATGCTGTACCGCATTTGATTTGTGGCGGTTTCTCTAAGGAAGAAACAGAAAATGCGTTGATTGATCTTAATTTTTTAGATATTAACAATGTACTTGCCTTACGAGGTGATGCTGCCAAATTTGAATCACATTTTGCACCCCACCCCGAGGGTCATGCCTACGCATTAGACCTCGTGAGGCAAATGAGTGATATGAATAATGGTAAATACCTTGATCCTGATATCTCAAAAGGCACTAAAACCAATTTTTGTATTGGCATCGCGGGTTATCCTGAAAAACATTTTGAATCGCCAAATTTGACAACAGATTTGATTTTTACAAAAGAAAAAGTGGATGCGGAAGCCAATTATATAGTGACACAAATGTTTTTTGATAATTCTAAATATTTTGAATACGTGAAAGCCTGTCGGGAAGCAGGCATCACGGTTCCAATAGTGCCAGGGTTGAAGCCGATAACTAAAAAATCGCAGTTGGTGGGGATTCCGCGCCTCTTTTTCATCAATTTACCCGATGCGTTTGTGAGTGAAGTTTTGAAAGCTAAAGACGATGATGCCGTCCGTGAAATCGGTATTGAATGGTGCATTGCACAGTCAAAAGAACTGAAAGCGGCGGGTGTACCGTGTTTACATTATTATACCATGGGCGATGTGAAGACGATTAAGCGCATCGTGGAAGCGGTTTATTAGAACAAAAATAGATTAAATACTGAGGGGTGTTGTGGAGTAAGCACAATACCCCTCTCTATTTTAAGCCTAAAATACCTATAATTATTTTACTAAAAACCTAAAAATGGTATAGTTATTTCAAGTAAAAATGGAAAAAAACAGCATTTTTTAGTAAGAAGCTATTGGAAATGCTACTTTTGTGATTAGCTGTCCATTTTTAAAAATGGATATTCGTTTTTTAAAAAACATATAATCATTGACGAACCGAACACTATAATTTTAAAAGGAGATAATTCGATATGGCGAAATCCAAAAATAATATATTGGGCGATGACCCGCGCACCCCGAAACTGATGGGTGTGCTGCTTTTGTTTTTAGCAACTTACCTATTTGTTGCGTGTTTTTCTTATGTTTTTACTTGGCAAGTTGATCAAGATAAAGTTAACCATTTTGAGTTGGATTTGATATTTCAAGACATCGAAGTGTCCAATTGGTTAGGTCGGTTGGGTGCGATTGTGTCGCATTTTTTGATGTTTTGGCTCTTTGGGTTACCTTCCTTTTTCTTGATTTATATCTTATTGCAATATGGTTTAGGTATCATTAATGACATTCCGTTAAGTCGGTTTGGCGGTCGTTTACGCAATGCTTTGGCTTGGATGATAGGATTATCCATACTGTTTGGTTTCTTTTTTTATAAATCGAACTTTCCGTGGGGCGGTAATTTTGGGCGTTCCATAAGCGAATGGCTAATGAACTTTGTAGGAGCGATTGGCACTTTTTTGCTTATTTTGTTGATTATTTCCTTCCTTATTATATGGTCTTACAATCCTGAATTAAAGGGTTTAACGCTTGCTAATTTCCTTGAACAGCTCAAAACGGCTATTTATGCGCTTTGGGATGACCGCTACAAAAACAAAACATTTGATGTACGTCAAACCACAAAGCGTTTCACGAATATGCCGAGTGAAAAGCCCGAAGCTATCCCCTCAGTATCGCTTGCTCCGATTAAGGCAGGCGAGCGTTCTGTACTTGAAGAAGCCCTCGATATGTCGCCTGTTGTAGTAGCTGCGCCCGAAGTTGAAACTATAGAAGATGAAAACGGTGCCTTTGATTTGACTTCAAAAAACACCGCAATACGTGCACCGAGCTTGAAAGTAGGTGAAACGGAATTGGAAATAGAGACAGACCCTATAGCATCCTCAAACGAATTAGCAGATATTTTGCCGCCAGCAACACCTATAAAACCCGTTCAAGGGGACTTATTCAATGAAAAACCTTACGGCGACATATCCACACCTTATGACCCGACGCTTGATTTATCGGGTTATGAATATCCTGTGTTGCCACTTTTGGACAGCTATGAAGATAATAAAGTAGAAATTGACCGTTCAGAACTCGAATCGAACAAGGATCAAATTATTGAGACGCTTTTGAATTACAAAATTGAAATCGTTAAAATACGGGCGACGATAGGCCCAACGGTAACGCTTTATGAAATCGTTCCTGCGCCAGGTGTGCGGATTTCGAGAATTAAAAACTTGGAAGACGATATTGCTTTGAGCCTTGCAGCCTTGGGTATTCGTATCATCGCACCGATTCCAGGTCGTGGTACGATTGGTATTGAAGTGCCGAATAAAAATAAGCAGATGGTTTCACTGCGCGAAATGTTGTCGAGCGACCGTTTCCGTAAAAGTGATATGGATTTGCCGATTGCTTTAGGCAAGTCTATTTCTAATGAACCGATTGTAGTGGATTTGGCGAAAATGCCGCATTTGTTGATTGCCGGGGCGACGGGTCAAGGTAAATCGGTCGGTATCAATACGATTTTATGTTCTCTTTTATATAAAAAACATCCGTCGCAACTCAAATTGGTGTTGATTGACCCTAAAAAAGTGGAGTTATCGCCGTATGCGAAAATTGACAATCACTTCCTCGCTTACTTGCCCGATCAGCTTGAACCAATTATTACAGACACTGCGCAGGTCATCAAAACGCTCAATTCACTCGTTATTGAGATGGAGGGTCGTTACGATTTGTTGAAAAAAGCACAAGCGCGGAATATCAAAGAATACAACGATAAATTTATCGGTCGTCGGTTGAACCCAGAAAAAGGACACCGCTATTTGCCGTTCATTGTCTTAGTTATTGATGAATTTGCAGATTTGATTATGACGGCGGGTAAAGAAATTGAATTACCCATTGGTCGCTTGGCTCAGTTGGCGCGGGCAGTTGGTATTCACTTGATTATAGCCACACAACGCCCCTCAGTAAACATCATTACAGGCGTTATCAAAGCGAATTTCCCTGCACGGGTTGCTTTCAAAGTGGCTTCAAAAGTGGATTCAAGGACTATTTTGGATACAAACGGCGCAGACCAACTCATCGGGCGTGGTGATATGTTGTTAACCGCTGGTTCAGATATTATTCGTTTGCAATGTGCTTTTGTGGATACACCAGAGGTGGAACGAGTGATTAATTTTATCCATGAACAACCAGGTTATCCACAGCCTTATTTTCTACCCGAATTCACAGGTACAGATGCAGCTATAAATGAAGTCGGTGCTGTTGACATCAATGACTTGGATGATATGCTTGAAGATGCCGCACGTCTGGTTGTCCAAAATCAACACGGTTCAACGTCTATGATTCAACGCCGCTTAAAACTGGGCTATAATAGAGCAGGACGGATTATGGATCAATTGGAACACTTAGGGATTGTTGGCCCCAATGAAGGTTCAAAACCAAGAGAGGTTTTGTTTCATGATGAGGTAGAATTGCAACGATTTTTACAGGAATTGAGGTCGAAACGGTTTGGAAATTGACCCCTCAGTAGGAATTAGAATTTGAGGATAACGAATATACTTTGGTGTAAATTCAGAATTATGAATATCAGTTACAACTTAAAAAGTGGAGGATAACGGGTTCGAACCGATGACCTCTTGCATGCCATGCAAGCGCTCTACCAACTGAGCTAATCCCCCATTTTAGTAATTGATAAATTGGTTATTTGTTAAAACGAATAACCAATTTATCAATTACTAATTACCAAATGCGACGGCGAAAGTAGCAGAAAAATCTGTGATTTAGAAAATAAATTGATAAAATAATGGACATAAACTTTTTGCCGCCACCAAAAACCGTAACTTTGCGCCTTCAAAAAATCTTTTCATCTCTTTAATTCTCCATATTCTGATGGTTATTGAACAAAATAAGGTGGTTTTATGCCACTATACGCTCCGTGAAGGCACGGCAAGCGGTCAATTAATAGAAAGTACTGAGGGGGGCGAACCTCTTGGCTATATCCACGGCAGCGGTGCTATGATTCCGATGTTTGAACAAAATTTAGAAGGTAAAAAATTGGGTGACGCTTTCGAATTTGGTATCCCTGCAGGCGATGCTTACGGCGAATACGATGCTGAATCGGTGGCGGAAATCCCCAAAGAAGCTTTCAATTTGGGCGACATGAACCCCGACGATGTTTTCGTTGAAGGTGAAGTGTTACCTTTACAAGACGAAAACGGCAATATGATGCAAGGCATCGTTGTCGAAGTAAAAGAAACAACGATTGTTGTTGACTTCAATCACCCAATGGCTGGTGTTGATTTGTACTTCATAGGTGAAGTAGCAGGTGTGCGGGATGCTTCACCTGAAGAACTGGCACATCAACACGTACACGGTGAAGGAGGACATCATCACTAAGTCTTTTTTCAAAAACTGTTGCAAATGAAGAAAGTAGTTTTTACATTTGCGCCAGTTTTAGCTCCTGTAGCTCAGTTGGTTAGTAGCACCTGACTCATAATCAGGGGGTCCCTGGTTCGAGCCCAGGCGGGAGCACAAATATAAAGCCTTGTTAGTCAATCTTTTAGAGTTGATTTTCAAGGCTTTTTTATTTCGTCTTTAAAAGTCGGTTTAAACATGATTTAAACAAATTTGTTTTATATTTTTTAAACTTTTCTTTACAATCATTGAAAAGCATCCCCAAAATTAAATATCCCACATACATCATTTCTTTACTTTTACACCTCAAAATCAATGCGACCATGATTTCTAAAGCATTTGCTCATTTTTTTCAGTCTTTTCGAGGCATTCCGCGTATCATTTGGCTCTTATCATTTGTCAGTCTCATCAATCGAAGCGGGGCGATGGTCATTTGCTTTATGACCCTTTACTTGACGCAACACCTGCATTTTGGAATACGTGAAGCGGGCTATGTAACAGCTTTTTACGGACTGGGTTCTATACTTGGACAGTACGTCGGTGGGCATTTGACTGACCGCATCGGTTTCTATCGCGTCCAAATATTGACACTGTTATTCAATGGTTTAATATTGTTTATAGCTGTTTATATAGAATCTTTTGTATTTATATGTGCCATTATGTTCCTATTAAGCATCGCTTCCGAAGCTTTCCGTCCTGCCAATCAAGTGGCTATCAGGACGCACAGCGACGAGGCAACGCGCACCCGCGCTTTCTCTTTGATGCGTGTATCGGTTAATTTAGCGATAGGTTTAGCCTTGTCTATTGGCGGACTTTTGGTGTCTTTGGGTTGGTATTGGTTGTTTTGGGTAGATGGATTGACTTGTTTTGCAGCAGCTTTCCTGTTGTATTTTTCTTTGAAAGAAACCCGACAACCTACTAAAAAAGAGCAACTTAAAAGGACTGCAAATCTTCAAGTCCCCCCCTCAGTATCCGAGCCTAAAACGTCCATTATGCCTCAAAAATCAGCTTATAAAGACCGTGATTACCTCTTTTTTACATTTTTAACACTCCTTGGGGCGACGGTCTTTATGCAAATAATGTGGACTGTACCCTTATTTTTCAAAGAAGTTTATGGGTGGTCGGAAGCCAAAATCGGTGCCGTGACGGCTATCAATGCCGCCGTCGTCATGCTCATAGAGATGCCCCTTATTTTTAAGATAGAAAAAAAACGCCCGATGATGTGGTTTGTCCGCTTAGGCATTGTGCTGTATGGTCTGTCGTATGTGGCGTTTATTCTGCCTCACTCATGGGCATTGGGCATTGCCATTTTTTTTATGATAGCCATTTCGTTTGGCGAAATTTTAGTCATGCCTTTCAGCACCACTTGGGCAACGATGCGGTCGGGTGATGCGCGACAAGGCGAGTACATGGCACTTTATGGCATGGCGTATTCCTTAACAAACATTACTTCTCCGATGCTTGGTACGCAAGTCATCGCGGCTTATGGCTTCACGACATTATGGATTTTGATGGCTCTTATGGCTTTTGTAGCTTGGCTTGGATTTTACTATTTGGAAATGGCCATGCGATAAGACGCCTTACCGCAAGTTCCAAGCTTGCGGTAAGGTGCAAACGCTTCTAAAAATCTGACTTAATATGAAACTGTATTTTTGGATGCTGTTCCTGTGCCATTTGTAACGCCCAAGCAGATTCCGCCAGAAAAACGGGATTGCCGTGTTTGTCCATTGCCATATCGCGGCGGCGGCGGTCATAAAATTCTTCGTAAGCCTTTTTGTCGTCGCACGTTACCCAAAGGGCTTTATGCAAATTAACAGGTTCATAATCGCAACTGGCACCATATTCACCTTTCATACGGTATTGAATGACCTCAAATTGCAGCGCACCAACCGTACCCACAATTTTACGTTGATTGATGTCGCGGGTAAACATTTGCGCCACGCCTTCGTCCATCAATTGGTCTAAACCCTTTTGAAATTGCTTGGTTTTCAGCGGGTCTGTATTGTTGACATAGCGGAATTGCTCTGGAGAAAAACTTGGAATGCCTTTGAAATGCAAGACCTCCCCCTCAGTAAGTGTATCCCCAATTTTGAAATTCCCACTGTCATACAAGCCTACAATGTCGCCTGGAAATGCCTCGTCAACGACTTCTTTTTTTGCTGCCATAAACGATGTGGGATTTGAAAACTGCATCATTTTATTGTTTCGGACATGCAAATATTTTGTGCCACGTTCAAATGTACCACTGCAAACACGCACAAAGGCGATACGGTCGCGGTGCTTCGGATCCATATTGGCGTGAATTTTAAAGACAAAACCCGTAAATTTCTGTTCATCGGGTTGAATTTCACGTTCCTCCGTGAAACGGGGCAGTGGCGACGGTGCAATTTCACAAAAGCAATCCAACAATTCTTTGACACCAAAATTATTAACGGCAGAGCCGAAAAAGACAGGTTGAATTTTACCATCACGATAGGCTTGTGCATCAAATTCATCATAAACAGATTCCACCATTTCAACCTCTTCTCGCAATTTTGCAGCCGCCCTCGGATTGATGATAAGGTCTAATTCAGGGTCGTGGAGGTCATCAAAAATAATGACTTCATCATCCTGTTTGCCATGAGGCCGAAAAAGATTGAGCGTTTTTTCATACAAATTGTAAACACCTTGAAAATCACCACCCATACCGATGGGCCAACTGAGGGGCCGCACCCGCAAGCCAAGTTTCTGTTCAATTTCATCTAACAAGTCAAACGCATCTTGTCCTTCACGGTCGAGTTTATTGATAAAAACAATAATAGGGGTATTGCGCATCCGCGAAACGGCAACGAGTTTTTCAGTTTGAGATTCAACGCCTTTTGCCACATCCACGACAACGATAACAGAGTCCACAGCCGTCAATGTACGATAAGTATCTTCTGCAAAGTCTTGGTGACCAGGTGTATCTAAAATATTGATTTTCAAATCATTGTAATCAAAAGCCATGACAGACGTAGCGACCGAAATACCCCGTTGTTTTTCGATTTCCATAAAGTCAGAAGTCGCATGTTTTTTGATTTTATTCGATTTGACAGCGCCCGCAATCTGTATCGCACCACCAAAAAGGAGTAATTTTTCGGTCAAAGTCGTTTTACCCGCATCGGGGTGACTGATGATGCCGAAAGTACGGCGGCGTTTAAGTTCTTCTATGAATGACATAATTGAATTGCTATTATTTTTTGCGGCGCAAAATTAGCGTTTTCGAGCGATTATTTGAGGAAGAAGACAAACATCTTGAAATCGTCGTGTAAATACCTGAATTATGCGGTTTTCTAATAGAAATACTGAGGGGGTATACTATTTGATAAAACCAATAACCGAAGTCTGTTGTACAGTAAAACCGCTAAGAAAAGATTTAAATGTCCGTTTACGTCTTAAAAACACCCTCGCCTATAAAACACAGGATTAGTAACCGACCAATCACTAAACAGGTATATGCCAAAAGTCAACTATTTTTTGGCATTAAAACCCGTTTATAAGACAAAGCCGTGTCCGTCACGAAGCGGTATAAATAAAGTATGGAAGGGTATAGTGAGTTTAACAGATTTATCTGATTTAAAAATTAAGTGTTTTAAGGTGGGTATAAAATAAAAATTCTACCCCCCTCAGTATTTTCACTACTTTTGCCGTCCATATTCACCATTAAAATATTCACCCTACACCATTAAAAAAAATATGTTAGATTTTTCACAAACCAATATCGTCCGTCTTGCCATTACGTGGTCGGGCAATAAGTCGCTCAATGAAGGTGTCGTTATTCCAAAATCCACTTTAGTAACGGTCAATGACTATGTGCATCAAATATTAACGACGACATTTTTCAAGCCGTTTGAAAAAAATGAAGAGTTTTTTTATTTTACCGATGAGGAAGATGTGAGCCACAACGTCGCTTATCAGTCGTGTTTAAAGATTTTTGAAAATCCTGAGGTTCTCGCTGAAGAAGCAGGTGTTTTGACACAACGGCTTTATGAACTGTCAACCGATGCGAAGATGAAAGGGGGTGAGTTTTTCATCGCTTTATTCGATAGCGTTGTTTTGGAAGGCGAGACCATGCCCGCTATTGGCATCTTCAAAATCGTTCAAAAAGACCCTTATTTAAAAGTTGAAAAAACAACAGAAACCTTTGCTTTGACTATTGGAGAAGGCATCGGAACAGGCAAATTGGCAATGGCTGCCTTGATTTTTGGCATTGACGAAGCAGAAGGCTACCGCATCATGGCAACGGATCATGTGTCGAAAAAAGACACTCCCTCAGTATGGTTATCTCGTTTTTTGGTCACAAAGCCCATTGAAGACAATTACTTTAATACACGTCATTATATGAATTTGGCGAGTGAATTTATCACTGAAAAAGCCCCTGCCAAGTTCGGTTTGGACAAAACAGATACAGTCGATTTACTCAATCGCTCGGCTCTTTATTTCAAAGAAAATGAAAGTTTTGAAATTGAGGATTTTACCAAAACCCTTTTCCCAGAAGCAGAACAACAAGATGTTTTCAAGGAATTTAAAGAAGAATACACACAAATATCAGAAGTGCCTTTGGCTGACCAATTCGATATTAGTAAACAAGCCATGCGAAAATCAAGCAAAGTGTTCAAAAAAGTCATCAAGTTGGATGACAATTTTCACATCTACGTGCATGGTCGCCGTGAGTTGATTGAACGGGGCTTTGATGAAGAAAAAGGACAAACGTTTTATAAAATCTTTTTTGACCAAGAGGAGTAAGAGACACCATAAATCACGTCATTTGTTGTTGAGCTAACAGCCTATTTTGATCAATCATTTTAGCCATGTCTTGCATATCTTCAATAATACCTTGATAGTACAATTGAATAGAATAATTGGCAAAATAGGCTTTTAAAACGGGCGCATCGTCGGGCAGATAAGGGAGAATGATGATGGACTTTTCTGCTTGATTTACTAATTTGTATTGTTTAGTAAATTGCTTACTTATAGGTCTTTCTATATCTACAACTTGTTTTTGGAAGCCTAATTTTTCTAAAATAGGTAACCACTCACCATAAGTGGGCTGTATTTCTTTATAGATGCTAAATGACGGCATTACGTAAATTTGTTTTAATGTGACGTAATTTTATGACAATTTGAGGAGTCCAAATGTCTTTTTGAGAAAACCTAAGACGTACAAATTTACGGATTTTATTCAAATTGATACCGTCTTTTTGAAAATAATAAAGGATGTCTATATAGTAAGCCACTTCTTTTTGTGCATCATAAAGGATAAGAACGACAGGTATATCACTGTTACACCAAAGTTCTAAATCTCGTTTTGATATATCAAAAACAAACGATTGCTTATCAGAAGTCTGCTTTATATGGTCAGTAGATTTCAACTGAATATTCATTTGCAAGTTTTCAATTTCCCCATTTTCGTTGAAAGTAGTCATTGACGCATCATAGCCATAGTCACTATTTGTGTAGCGATAGAAGGTATAACCTGCATAAAAAACTTGTCTTTCAACATGGTTCATGCCTAAGTCTTCGATAATATGCTCGCGTGTGCGTTGTTTTCTCATCTTTTGCCTACTCTTTACTTTTGGATACAAATATCAAATCAAAATGATAAACAACCAAATATTTAAAAATATATTGTTTTTTAGGATAAATAATTTATTTAAACTCCCCTCAGTAAAATCTTTGATTTCAAACGAAACCAATTAAATTTAAGACAAAAATAAAAAAATGTTACCCTCTGAAAGTCTCCAAAAACGCTCTAACAGCCATAAAAGATACTGTTTTATTGATAAAATACAACTGTGCGGAAGCCATTTCAGCTTCTGTTGCGGCAAGGTGGTTGAGGATATTTGTCATGTGCATTTTCATGTGTCCACGCTGAATGCCTGTCGTCACCAGTGAGCGCACAGCCGCAAAGTTTTGCGCTAAACCGACGACAGCTATCACTTGCATCAATTCTGCTGCCGAAGGTTGTCCCAGAATATCAAGGCTTAAACGAGCCAACGGATGCAGCGAAGTCAAACCACCGACTGTACCCAATGCCAAAGGCATATCTATCCAAAACCGAAAACGACCGTTTTCAATCGTACAATCAGACAGGCTGCGGTATTGTCCATCGCGGGCTGCAAAAGCATGAGCGCAGGCTTCGATGGCCCGAAAATCATTAGCCGTTGCCAACACCACGGAGTCAATGCCATTCATAATGCCTTTGTTATGCGTCACGGCACGATAGGGGTCAATACGGGCAATGCGGACAGCGCGACGAAACTTTTCAGCATAAAAAGCTGCTTCTTCGTGGTGAAAATCGGCAATATCGCATTCTACCCAAGCCCGTACAAGGCAATTTGGCGTAAAATTGGACAAAATACACATGACTATGATAGGTTCAATGCCTGTCCGTTCTGCCAAAAACCATTCAAGAGTTCGCCCAAATTGTTCTAAAACCGAGTTAATGAAATTCGCACCCATAGAGTTGCAGGTCTCAAAAGTGCAACGGAGTTGATAGTAATCGACTTCTTCCGCCGTAAAATCTATGAGTTCGATGCCCAAAATGCCGCCGCCTCGCTGCGTCATATTGGCTGTAAGCGGTTCAGCTTCAAGTATTAATCTGCTTTTAGCTTCTTGAAAACACCCCCTCAGTATATCGCCGTTTCCTGACCACATAAAGTGTACTTGTCCGACTTTTACCGTTCCCAACACCTCGGCATGAAAGCCGCCCCGTTCTCCCCAATATTTTGCACCACTTGCTGCCGCCGCCACGACTGAACTTTCCTCGATAACCATCGGCACAGCATACACCTTATTATTGATGATAAAATTAGGCGCAATGCCATAAGGCATCGGAAAATTAGCAATGGTATTTTCAGAAAAACCGTCAAAAATGCGTTGCAACTCGGCGTCAGGTAGTTGAAAAGTTTTTAAAAAACTTAAATCGCCCCCCTCAATATTTTCCTTATGTTGGATAAAATTTTGAGCCAACCAGTCAATTTTTTGCTGCTTTGTTAGTTTTGAGAAACTGTTTATCGTTTTGTTCATAAAAAATCCCTGATTTAAACAAAATATAAAATTTTTAGTATTTGAATTTTCTAAGTGCGTTTCCTATTCTAAAATCACCTTTTTCCCCTTCGGATAAATGACTTTATAATCAAATTTTACTTTTTTCTCTTTGCTCGCAGGCACGTCAAGTTTCCAAGTCAATTTGCCCGTTGCAGCTTCTACTCCAGCGTCGCCTGTTTGTGGGTCAATTTCAATATCTTTTGTTGTTGAAATAGGTATTTGGTCTTCGACGGTGATACTGAGGGGTTGCCCACGTTTGTTGCGGACGGTGGTTTCAAAAGCGCGGCTATCGGTTCGCTTATCGCTAAGGAATTTTGTTTTTGTAAAATCTTTTAATTTAGTCCGAGTCACCACCACATTTTTATCACGTCCGAGCGAAATATTTAGCGTATCGTCAGTTGTCAAGGTATTTAAGACGGTTTTACCCATAAAAGTGCCTTCAAAAAACAAATTGGCTTCACCACTTAAAAGATTGTACTGTTCCCAATCTACAATTTGAGCCGTTAAAAATGCATCTTTATCCAGTTTTGGTGCGACAAAATATTGATAAGTAGCCGGTACTTCTAAGGCTTTAATTTCAACTGTTTGTGGTTTGTTATCGCTCAAAATTGAGTAAGGTTGTGTGATTTCATAGCTGAGGGTTGTAGGGTTGACGACTTCATCGGTTTCGGGAGCTTGGGCATCATCATTATTGTTTTTTGCACCTCTTACTTGAACACCTGAAGTTCTGCCTTTAAGAAGTTGTGAAATACTTTTCTTTTTTCTACCATAACCTGTAACAACCACTTCGCTCAATGATCGAGCATCTTCTTGTAACAGAATATTCAAATTACTGCTTGTAATAGCCACTTCTTTTGAAATGAAACCAACAAAATTGACAATTAAAACATTGCCCGAAGGCGGCAATGTTAATGAAAATTTACCATCTACATCTGTCACTGTTCCAATATTGGTCCCTTTTACTAAAACTGAAGCCCCTACAAGCGGTTCTTCATTGTCAGAAATAACGCCTGAAACTTGGGTAATGGAGGGATTGCGCCTAAAATTAGGTGAAACGGATTCGTAAGACGCATAGCTTGGAGGCATAGAAACAGGTTGATAAAACGCCAATTTCCAAGGCTCCAGCTCTGGTTTTATACCACTTTCCATAGGATTTCCAGAGGAAAGCGTCAGTTTCACATCTTTCCAATCCTCACCCGTGGCTTGTTGCACATGGGCTTTCATCTGCATACTGAGGGGTGTTGCAATATCTTTTACACGGAGGTCGTAGGTCGGAATCCAACCTGCGTAAGGCACAACGTAGCTGAGGTAAAACTTAGCAGATGCCGATGTTTTGGCATCTACAACGACGACGATTTCACTAGTAATCGTATTTTTATGGGCGTTCATTTCTTGGAGTTGCGCTGTGACCCGCCCTATATTCAATTTGAGTTTTGTAAGGTCTTTTTGAATCTCAAATTTTTTATTTAAAATTTCAGATAGTCTAACTCTCTGATAATCAGCAGTTTGTTTTAGGTCTTCTAATTTCGAAGCGGTATTGGACACACCGAGTAATTGGACTTGGTTGCGTTGCAAAAACGTTTCCTCTTGTTGCAAAACAGAGAGTTTATTGGTTTCCATAGACACGCGATCCTGTAGAACGTCGAGTTCTTCTTGTAGGTCAGCAATCGTATCGCGCTTGGTTGCGGATTCTAAAAAATTGGTGCGTGGTATGACGGATAACACTGTGAAATCGCCTTCGCCACGCACTTGTACGCTGCGTGTGTCGAGGTTAGGCGTTAAGCCTTTAAAAACCCATTCTGACTTGCCGATACTGAGGGGGGCAGTTGCAAGACGCGTTACTTGTGCGCCTGTGAAAAAAACAGTGACACGTTCTATATTTGAGTTCAGTATTTTAGGTTGTGCCAAGAGGTCGTGACCCAATAGACTTAGTGAAATGAGGAAAGAGAATCGCTTCATAAAATTTTGATATTTAATTTTTTACAAAATTAGAAAATAGTTTGATAAATAGGAATGAGGAAATATGAAATATAAAACTTCCAACCCCCCTCAGTATTTTGATCATAAAAATTGGTAGAGAACCTGTTTTTTTTTAAATATTTGATTGACAAAGGTTTATGTATGGGTTATTTATTTTTGTTTTAAAAGTGAAATTATTTTCAAAAAATGTTTTAAATTATTTGAAAATTTAAATCAAATTGTTTTATCTTTGTCTCAACATCAGAGAGCAAAGGGATGCTTTTATTTTTGAACTATTAACACACGAATGAGCATCATGAATAATATAACAGACCTATTTAAACGCTTCACGGCTTATTGCCGTGACCATTGGTTCAAGCTCAGTTTATTGACGTTAATACTTGTTTTTCTATATAAAAAAGAATTAAGCGTCAATCTAAAAATTGGCTCAAAAGAACCAAAAAAAGAGATAAAGGACAACAAAATTACAATCGCCACGAACAATGCAACCGAAGATATACCCCTCAGTATCTTCGGGACTGGTGGCACTTTTCGCCGAAAAACGGAGGAAATGCCTACGATTGAAGAAGCGACTAAGATAGCTTACTTAAAAAGATTTGCTCAAGTAGCGGTTGCAGAGCATCGTAAATTTGGCATCCCTGCGAGCCTCATTTTAGCCAATGCTTTTAGACAAAGCTATGCGGGACAACGTGATTTTGCAACACGCTCTAACAATCATTTTGGCTTGCCTTGTACAGATGATTGGTTGGGAGCGGGTGACAAATATGGTGAAGATTGTATGCGTCATTATGAAAGCGCATGGGTCAGTTTTAGAGACCACAGTGCTGTTTTAAATTCTGGAAAATTTGCTAATTTGAAACAATTTAGTGATAGGGATTATAAAGCATGGGCAAAGGGCTTGCAAGACAATGGTTATCCTTCCAATAGCGCACATTTAGCCGACGATTTGATAAAAATTATTGAAACCTATCGGCTGTATCAGCTTGATAAGATGTAAGCTTGCTTATTAGTGATTGGTTATTAGTAATTGGTTACTCGTTGCTAACTAATAACAAGTAATGTGAATAATGGGTTAAAAAATGCCGTTAGGCATGGTCTATCGGTAGAAAAGCTATAAAAACGGTTTTAAATCCCAGAGGGATGGCATATTCTGATTTCAATATGTCATGGCTATGCCACTTTTGAACATCTCTTTACCA
>JANOAU010000016.1:0-14044 GCA_031411275.1 Saprospiraceae bacterium
TAAATGGTACGCCACGGATAACGAATGTCCGCATCGCCTTCAAATGGCGATTTCACGGGGTATGATAGGGACACAAGGGGACATTCCTAAAGTCGCTTGTCCGTTTCATAAAAAGACTTTTTCTTTGGAAAATGGAGAATGCTTGAACGATGATGCGTGTGGTCATTTAAAGGTTTTTGACATCCAAGTAGCCGATGGAATGGTTTTTTTGTCAAATAATGACTTATAAAATAGGGGAAGTAAATAGCTGTTATTCAACAAATTACAAAACAAAAGCCCTTGCAAATCATTGATTTACAAGGGCTTTATGATATGTAAGTAATGTCGACGGAACTACATGAAAATAATATAAAATATTGATAATCAATGATTTATAGTTAATTGAGAGAATATACTGAGGGGGGCTAACGCCTTCGCACTTCAAAAATATCCGTTCTTCTATCTTTCAGGTTTTTAACGCTTCCGTAGCTGTGCAGTTCTGTGAGTAAATCAATATCCACATCGGCTATCAAAATCATTTCTGAATTTGCTGTTGCTTCTGCTTTGATGCCATTGGTCGGAAAAGAAAAATCGCAAGGTGTTAAAACCATGGATTGGGCATATTGAATATCCATATTATGCACATTAGGCAAGTTGCCAACGCTGCCCGCAATAGCGACATAACATTCGTTTTCGATAGCCCTTGCTTGGGCGCAATAACGGACGCGGGAATAGCCGTTCTGTGTATCTGTCAGAAAAGGAACAAAAAGAATATCCATGCCTTCATCTGCCAAAAGGCGCGACAATTCGGGAAATTCGACATCATAACAGATTAAAATGCCAATTTTACCACAGTCAGTATCGAAGGCACGTAGTTTATTGCCGCCTTTCATTGCCCAAATTTTTGCTTCATCGGGTGTAACGTGTATTTTTTCAAACCGTTCAAGCGTACCATCGCGTTTGCATAGATAGCCGACATTGTAAAGTATATGATCCACGACTTCGGGCATGCTGCCTGTGATGACATTGATATTATAAGATATCGCCAATTTTGAAAATTCTTCAACCAACTGTGGGGTGTATTCTGCCAATTTTCGAATCGCTTCGGCTTCATTCAAGTGGTTGTATTCCGCCATCAAAGGGGCATTAAAAAACTCGGGAAACAGCGCAAAGTCACTTTTATAACCGCTCAAAGCATCAATAAAATACTCGACTTGTTGCATCAAATCTTTGACATCTGTGTAAGAACGCATCTGCCATTGAACGATACCCAAACGCACAATTTTCTTAATGGTATTTGCTTTTGCATTGGGTTTTTCGTAATAAATATTGTCCCACCGCATCAAAATAGCGTATTCATTAGAAGCCGTATCGCCTTCCAAATAGCCTTTGAGGACGCGCGTTGGATGAAAATCATTGGACAATTGAAAATCAAGTACTGGATCGTGTATGTCTTTTGACTTCACTTTTTCGAGATACTCCTTTGGGTTAAGTTCTGCCGCATATCTGTGGTAATTGGGAATCCGACCGCCGAAGACAATGCCTTTTAGATTCAATTTTTCGCACAATTCTTTTCGATAATCATACAAACGCCGTCCCAGACGAAGCCCCCGAAACGCAGGTTTGATAAACACATCAATACCATACATCGTATCGCCATTTGGCACATGTGTATTGAATGTATAATTGCCCGTAATTTCTCTATACGTATGTTGCTCCTCAAAATTTGAAGCATCAATGAGAATAGACAGCGCACAACCCGCAATCTTACCATTGACCGTCAAAAGTATTTGCCCTTCGGCGAACTTATTCACTAAAGCCAAAATGTGTTTTTTGCTCCAATAAGCATTCGACATATTTTGATAAGCCTCTATCATTGCCTTTTTTAATTCCTTGTAATCGTCAACCGTTAAATACCTTAGTTCGATATTTTTTATTTCTTCATCCATTTTCTAATCCCATTTCTTAATTATTGAAAGGTCAAAAGTAGGCATTTTCATCGTTTTGTAATATATATGTTAATTTTTTCACTTCTATACTAAATGAAAAGTGAAAAACGAAAAATATAAAACGTTGGTTATGAATGATTTGATTTTATTATTTTAGGCAAACCATTTTCAAATGAGTATACCATATTGCCATGTTGTGAACGGTTTTATTTTTACTCAATAAACCATGGATTTTTTAGAAGTCGCGCCGTATGATTTTTTCTAAGAAAAATAAAACACTTTGTCCGATTCCAAAAAAGTCATTCGTCATAGAAGCGAATTTAAAAAAATACTTTTTATCACATTTCAAAATTTATAAAACAATGGAAAAATTCCTTCTTCTTTTTCACAGTGCTCCTATGACCGCACAAGACATGCAAGCTATGTCGCCTGAAGCAATGCAAGCCGAATTGGCTAAATGGAACACTTGGATCGGTGGCATCGCCGCACAAGGCAAAATGATTTCAACTGAAGGTTTGTATCCGTCAGGAAAAGTTATGAGCGATGCGGGCAACATTGTAACGGATGGTCCTTATGCTGAAAGCAAAGAAGTCGTCGGCGGTTTTATGCTCCTTCATGCAGCTGATTTTGATGAAGTGACACAATTAGCCAAAGGTTGTCCTGTATTCGATAATGGTGGCTTAGTGGAAGTGCGCCAGATTCAGAATTACGGTTAAGGTATATTGAGTAATTAGTCATGAGTCGTGAGTATTTATCGCAACTGCTTGCTCAATACTCATGTCTAATTACTCAATACTCTTTATATTTGCTAAAAAAATGAGCGAATCACTTGATATTCAACAACTTGTCGAACACCTTTTCCGTCATGAAGCAGGAAAAATGACAGCTGTTTTGGTCAAACTGTTTGGTTTGCCCCATGTTGAATTTGCTGAAGACATCGTTCAAGAAACACTTATTGCGGCTTTGGAAACGTGGAAAATCAAAGGGATTCCTGATAATCCAAGGGCATGGCTTTATAAAGTTGCTAAAAATCGAACACTCGATGCTTTAAGACGGCAGCAATATTTTCAAAAGAATATCGCTTCGCATATTGCTTTCGAATTCGATGATGCGGAAAAAACACAAACGCAACTGGATGCTTTTTTCCTTGAAACCGAGATAGAAGATGCCCTGCTGCGAACCCTATTTGCTTGTTGCCACCCCTCAGTATCGCCCGATATTCAATTAATTTTGATGCTTAAAACCCTGTGTGGTTTGACTATTGCTGAAATTGCGACCTCATTATTGAGCAATCCAGATACTGTCGCCAAAAAACTGTATCGGGCAAAAGAAAAAATAAAACGCGACAAACTTTCCCTCGACGTACCGATAGGCAGTGATTTAGTGGTGCGGCTTGATATTGTCCTAAAAGCCGTCTATTTGCTGTTCACCGAAGGCTATCATTCGACCTCGACTGACCGCTTGATTCGCCGTGACCTGTGCGATGAAGCTCTAAGACTTGGCATTTTGTTGGCAAACCACCCCCTCAGTAATACACCTAAAACCAACGCCCTTGTTGCCTTGATGTACTTTCAAGCCGCCCGTTTTGAAGCCCGATTAGACCACGAAAACAATGTTATTTTACTGGAAAATCAAGACCGAAGCCTTTGGAATCAACATTTTATTGCGCTTGGCTACGATTATTTCAAGAAAACAACAGTCGGAACATCGGTGAGTACCTATCATTTGGAAGCAGGCATTGCATCTTATCATGCCCATGCGACAAGTTTCGAGACCACCAATTGGCAAGCTATTTACTACTGTTACAACCTTTTATATGCGCTACAACCTTCGCCGATTGTTGCCTTAAATAGGGCTATTGCGCTTGGTTATACTGAGGGGGCGGTTCATGGCATTGCTGCTTTACGTACGATAGTCGGTTTAGAACAAAATCCCTTCTACTACTCGGCATTGGGCGATTTTTTGTTAAAAAGCAATGACAATGAGGCAGCAGAACAAGCCTACGAAACAGCTTTAACATATACGCACCAAGACAGCGAAAAGCGGTTAATCACTTCAAAAATCAAGCAATTGAAACATCTGTACGCCACTTACCAAAACAGTGAATGAAATGCGACACAAAGGTTATGCGCCAATAAAAACATCGGATTTTGCCTCATTCCTTGTTTAGGTACACCATTTTCTTGTTTTTAATGTGCTTTGTTGCTTTTTGATGCACTAATAGCTTTGGAAGAAGCATTGATAATCAATTAATTAGGTGTATTTTAAAGAATAAAACAGATTGTTTTGTAGTCTCGACGGGGATCGAACCCATATCTAAAGTTTAGGAAACTTCTATTCTATCCATTGAACTACGAGACCAAATCGAAGCACAAAACTAAAATGAAAAACTGAAAATTACTACATTTATAAAATTTAGAAATTCTTTATCCTCATTTCTTTTTGTTTTCTAAATACAAAAAAGGCATTTTCATATCCATATATTTAATTCTTTCTTTACTGCCCCGTTCATACCCCAAGAATGAACCGAGGACAATATCGGTATCGCCATCATTATCAAGGTCGCCAATATCTAAAGTTAACCATTTACCTTGAATAGCTTCCTTGAACGAATAGGCTTGAAAAATCATCGCTTTGGTTTGTTCCAAATAGACAACACTTGATGCGGGTTTGTCTATTTTATCTGGGAAAAACGAACATGCCACAATATCTACATCCCCGTCAAGGTCAAAATCGGCAGCTGCTGCTTGAAAAGCACCATACATAGAATAAAATAAGGCTTCTGAAAAATTATTTTTACCATCGTTCAGGTACACCCGAACACCGTGATAAGGTTTCAAAATCATTGAAAAATCGGCATTATCCCCGTTTGTATAGAGAAAATCCATAGCACCATCTTTATTAAAATCAACCAATTGCAAATCGCAAGAGCCATAAACGGGTGGAAATCGCAACGCCACCGTTTCCTCAAATTCACCATTACCTTTATTGTAAAAAATGCTGATATGCTCGTCGCCTTGAGCCATCAAAACAGCTAAATCCATTTTGCCATCCTTATTGAAATCGTAGGGAATCACTTTTGAAGCACCTGGTGTTTCACTCAAAATATGCTCGTGCCAACGATTGCCTGGGCGGTCATACCACGCTAATTTACCTGTTTGATAACCAAATTGGCAGATGACAATTTCGTTTTTACCATCATTATTGAGGTCAACTTCTACAAACTGAACAGGGCGTTTAAGTCCCGTAATTTGTTCTTGAATATTACTTGCCTTTGGATTTTGCTTATAAATAGGTTGAAAAATGCCTTTTTGTTCTTCGGTTGGACGCATTTCGCCCATGGTCAACACATCAAAAATATCATCTGATTTCTTAAAAATACTGACGGGGGCAGAGGCGATTTGAAACGAGTCGGTTACTTGCATTTGCTTATTCAAAACAAGCAATTTTCCTTGCATTGTCCCAATGTACAATTCAGAAGCAGTTTCCTCAATTTGGCAAAGCGTTGTCATAGGCAACGAAGCGGCAATATGGGGTTTATGAATTTTAAAATTAGGCAAGCCCATTCTAACTGGCAGTTGTTGAAGTGGCTGTGGCAACTGATTTGGGGCATTTTTTTGATAATAATCAACAATTTTCTGCCAATCTTCTTGCGTTAAAACAGGATTTTGAGGATAAACTTGGGCTTCCGTTATAAAATATTCGTCCATAGGACTCATGCCATGTAAAGGATTATATCCCTCAGTATGCATACCTAAACGGCTGCCCATATTGGGCAAACACTCATTCAGCCAAGTCGTTTTGTCTAATAAATCAGGAGATGTGTAGGCATGACAACTGCTACAATAAATCGTTGATAACTCCTGACCAGTTTTTCCTGTGGGCTGTGGCGGCGTATAAGTTTCTTTCGTTTGTTTTTGATTAATAGGTGCATTATTACACGCAATCCATTGACAAGCAATGAAGTATAAAAATAAAATTCGTTTCATTTTTTTAACTTTGTTTCTAAATTTTCCTCATCTGCGTCCCCATCATCAAAATAAAACCCTTTGAAATCATCAATCTCACGGCGATCTTTTTTTGTCGGACGACCTGCGCCGCGTTCACGTATTTCGTTCGCATATTTTCCCACAAACCAATCGTCGTATTTTTTCAATTCATCTTCAGGCGTCATGTCTTTATAACATGTAATAGCAATTGGTGCACCGACCCGTTTTTCTATCAGTTGCAAAACTTTGAAAGTAAAGTTGAAACCACCTTTTTTGACGATGATTTCGTCCCCCCTCAGTATTAAGTGACTTGGTTTGACTTGCGTACCATTCACTTTTACTTTACCTGATTTGACGGTATCGGTTGCCAATGTCCTCGATTTGAAGATGCGGACACTCCACAACCATTTGTCTATCCTTACTTTTTCAGCCATGTTGATTTTGGTTATTCGTTATTCGTACTCGTTATTCGTTTGTTTCTAATAACGAGTAACGAATTACGAATTCTATTTTTTAAACAATTCTGTTACCAAAGGCGGCAACGTCATTTTCATATTTTCTAAGGCTTCGCAAACTGTTTTAGCAGCGAAATAATCGCGATACCAGCTCTGGTCACAAGGCAAAACAGTCCAAGGAATGCTTGATTTATGGATAACATATTCATAAGCTTCGCGGTATTTTTCCCACAGTTTGCGTTCTTCCCAGTCGCCATCGCTGTGTTTCCAATATTTTTTAGGGTCTTCTATGCGCTCGGTCAGTTGTTTGAGTTGCTCCTCATAAGAAATGTGCATGTAAAATTTGACAATTGTTGTGTTGGCATCATATTGTAGCAGTTCTTCAAAAGCATTGATGCTTGCCATGCGGCGGTCACGTTTTTTATCGTCAATCCACTCATGTACCCATTGGATCAAAATGTCTTCATAATGAGAGCGATTGAAGACCTTTACCATGCCCTTTTCAGGCATAACTTTATGGATACGCCAAAGGAAATCATGGGCATACTCCTCTTCCGTGGGCTTTTTGAAAGCGGATACTTGCACACCTGCAGGGCTGCATTTGCTGAATAGTGTCCGAGTTGTACTATCTTTTCCAGAGCTATCCATGCCTTGTAATACAACGAGTAAGCTGTGTTTGCGCTCTGCATACAGGGTATTTTGTAGGTCTCCGACGCGATTTATGAGGTCTTTTGTTTCCTCTTTGATGGCGTCTTTGTCCTTCGATTTGGGTGCGCGTGTGCTGATTTCTGAAAGATTTATCATATTTTATTATTGATTTTTATGTTTTCGGATATTCAATCCGAAGATGATGAATACTTTTCAAAGTCGCTTTAAAACTAATTTTACACATCTCTAATTCGCCAAAAGTCATATCTGAATCTTGAAGCTGACCATGTGTGACTTTATCAGTCACAATGCGTTCTACGAGTTCATCAATGTTCTCATTAGTCGGATTTTTTAAGGTTTTTGAGGTAGCCTCCAAACTGTCAGCCAACATCAAAATGACTTCTTCACGGGTACGGGGGCGCGGTCCTGGGTAAAGAAATTGTGGGCGGTCACTTGTCCCCCCCTCAGTATTTTGACTGTGTAAGCGGTAAAAATACTCAACAGTGGTCGTTCCGTGATGTGTTTTGATAAAATCAATGATGATTTTGGGTAATTTTTTTTGCTGCGCCATTTTGACCCCCTCAGTAACGTGTTCAATAATGATGCGTGCTGATTCTAAAAAAGATAATTGGTCATGTGGGTTAGCACCCGATTGATTTTCGATGAAATAATGCGGTTTTAATGTTTTCCCAATATCATGATAGAGCGCACCCACCTTTACCAAAAGGTCTTGAGCGCGAATGGCTTTAGCAGCCGCTTCAGCGAGATTTGCAACTTGTAAAGAATGCTGCAATGTTCCCGGAGCTTTTAATGACAGTTCTTTCAACAAGGGATGGTCTAAATCTGATAATTCTGCAAGTGTAATATTGGACGTGAAACCAAACAAATTGCCCAATAAGGGAATAAGCGGATAAGCTAAAAGGGTCAAAAAACCATTGAGCATCAACCAAATATACACGCCCCACTGCATATTCTGCAAATCGCTTTCTTCAACAAAAGAAAAACCTAAATAGCCCAAAACGTAAACAGATACGATGTAAAAAATGGATTGAAAAAAATTGCCCCAATAACGGGTATCAAAACGTGAAAACGTGACCACTAAACCCGTTAACAGTTGCAAAAAAATGAATTCATAGCCCGGTGCTGTTATCAATCCGACAGTCAAAATAGTGACAACATGGGTGATAAAAGCCAATTCACGCCGATAAAAATTTTTAATCACTATGGGGGCAATGCAAAAAGGCACCATATAAGGATGCAAAACGTCACTCGCTTTTATGGCATACATGAGATAGGTGTAAAGGATCATCCAACCTATAAGAAAAATAATCCAACGCAGCTTTTTGAAAACAACTGTCGCATGGTATCTCAAATAAAACAAAAAAAGCGTCAAAATAAGCGTTGTCAACAAACAGTATCCGATAAAAATGAGGTAAAATTTACGACTTGACAAGTAATCGGATTCATATTGTTCACGATAGGACAGGAGTTTTTGATGAACACCTTGCGTAATAATACCACCTTTTGGCACTATCAATTCCCCACTTTTGACCATACCCCGAGCCGAGGTTATTTTATCGAGTTCTTGTTGTTTGAAGGCATGGGTTTTTTCAGCATTATAAGTCAAATTAGGTATCAACAAAGGTTCAATTAAAGGCAACAAAAATTCAGGTTCACCCAGACGACTAAACGGCAGTGAATCGCTCAACCAACTGCGCGCTTTTTCAGGCGTTAAAAGATTTTGAATAGTTTGTTTTTCAGATGTATTACCCCTCAGTATATTGATGACAAATTCTTTATCGCGGTTTTCTAAAAGCGTATCTTGTTTCAGAATTCCTTTACTCAATAATTTGTCTAACACGCGATAGCCGTAAGAGAGATACCCCTCAGTATTTCGGACCACATCTGGAAATTGACTCCGGCTGCTACGGCTTAGTTGGCTGTTAAAATTTTCCTCAAATTGTTTTTTCAGTTGTTTTATAGTGTCTAAATTAATTTCATAATAAGGCGAAAACTCACGTTCCATATCCGCTTTTTCTTTAGTCAACTCATCATTGGTTTTCAAAATAGCAAAATCAAAATTGGCAACCAAATCGTCGTACAGCCACGTTTGACCCATGCCAAAGCGATATTTAAATGTCGCATTCGTGGGAAATAAAGGCGTTAAAGCTAATAACGCAGCGACAGCCACGAGGTAACGGGCATAATTGGGGATGCGTTCAGCTATGAGTTGCAAGAATTTTTTCATAAAGGGCTTGATTTTGAGCAAAGATAAGTTGGAGAAGTATAGTTTTCACTGTTTTTATCGTTTTCTAATATGTGTAGAAGGTCTTAAAAAAAATAAGTGTTCCGTTCTTCGTTATTCAATGAATTTCTTGAATATTATAAATCATTGTTTTGAAATTCAAAAAAATCCTTTATTTTCGTGTTTTAATTACGATTGAATCTTAAATTTTTGAATCAAAACCGTTCGTTTCTCTCTAAAAACAAATTCGGACGGAACGCTATAATTATCCATTCTTAAATCCACTCATCATGAGGAAAACAGCATTTCTCTCGACTCTTGTTGTCTTTTTGACACTCGGTCTTTCCAATTTATCCGCACAATCCTACACATACATACTTTACGATGCTAACAGTATGGATAGGTTAGAACACCAATTTTTGGGGACTAATAGTGCGTCTCTCTATACATCTTACCGCTTAGTTAAGAATGCAAGTGAGCAAATTTTTCTCGATATTGGCATTGAAAGCCCTGTTATTTTCAAACAAGAGCCACCCAGCTTAGTCTCTTGGCAAAATGTCAGCGTTGACCAAAATTTTGTAGTGGGTATCAATACGGGCAATATTAAAGTTTATATTTGTAAAAAATTAGATAGCGGGTGGGCAGTTCAAGCTATAGGTTCTGCTGTGTATATGTCTAATATGGATAGGGTGCTTACTGTTATAGCGTCTAATTACGACTTTAGAGTTGATTTGAAACAAACGGTGAGCAATAATTTGAGTATGAATACAAAAAATTTACTCAACCCTTCGAATGTGGTTTATGTCGGTGAATTACAAGCCTGTAATTCCACAGCTTACACATTTAAAGTATCACCCGGTGAAACAAATAAATTTGAGACAACAGTAAGTGTGTTACCAGGGTTAGGCCTTATTCGTGAAAATACGGAAGCCCGTCCGACATACGAGTTGATTTCTATCAATGGCAGAGATGTTTGCTCCTATATTGCGGGCAGCACTTTACCCGCCACTACGACGCATTCTGAACCTATACCTGAAACTTATGCTCTTGTAAAACCTTACGTGCCTATTGAAACGGGAGATGTGGGAAGTGTTTATATGAGAAGTAAAACAATTGTTGAAAATTCCAATATCACCAAGAGTGATTATTTTGGTGAAGTACCGCAAAGTTATAACACGCCTTCCAATATACCACAAGGTTATAATTATAACACCCCTTCCAATGTACCACAAGGTTATAATACGCCCAATATTGAACCTCAAAGTTATGTCCAAACTGAAAAACCTTTACCTGCCAAAGTAGATTGCAATGTTACAGCATTGACGGGGGAACATGTTATTCAAAGTGGTGAAAACTTATATAGTATTTCAAGACGTTATGGCTTGAGCGTCAGTAGTTTACGTGAGTGGAACAATTTGAGTAATGATTTATTGTACCCTTGTGGTATATTGAAAATTACGGCACCAGTTGTTGAAACAGTTGAAAAACCCAGTATGGAAGTTGCGCATACCAACGATGTGCCAATGGGTTATAATACAGTGTTAAAGGTAACGCCTAAAAAGGTCGAAACACCTGTTGTTACTAAAGTTATTGAGTGTGAAGTACCTTATACGGATGGTGAGCATGTGGTCGTTCAAGGGGAAAGCCTGTATGCCATCGCTCGAAAATATAATGTGACTTATGCTCAATTGAAGTCTTGGAATAAGTTGTCAACGGATGTTATTAAGCCATGCCAAAAACTACGGGTCGCAGCACTTAAATCGGCGACAACAGCTAAGTCAGGCAATGTGCCAAAGCAATATGATGCGGTCGTTAAACCTAAATCAACGACGGATAAAACGGCGACCAAGTCTGTTATATATGTAAAAGAAGGAGCTGGTCTGCATGTTGTTTTGAATGGCGAAACTGTCGCACAATTAGCGAAGCAATATGCGATGAGCGAAGCCGATTTTCGTAAAATCAATTATTTGAGCGAGAATGAAAATGTTGCAACAGGACAAGTCATTCGCACTCAAAACTGTGATTGTAATATCACTCAAGGTGAAGACCACTCTTTAAGTTTGAAAACAACGGAGCCTATTCCAAGTGATGTGCCTTCGACTTACAACAACGTTGGCTCAAAAACAGTGAAAGGGGATGTGACGGCAAAAGGGACTAATCGCAAATTTCATGTCGTTCAGTCTTCTGAAACGCTTTATTCGATTGCAAAAAATTATGGGAAATCTGAGGCTGATATTCGCAAACTTAATAACCTCGCGGCAAACGAAGTCATTATTCCGAATCAACTTTTAGTTTTAGAATGACTTTTAAGTAGAGTGTGATAGCTTAAAATAAAAAACGCCTGATTCGAGATTCTCTCGTTTTAGGCGTTTTTACTGAGGGGGGCATTTTTCTAAAAAAATAAACCAAGGGAACTTTTTTCTCCTTACCAAAGTTATTCCTACCAACTGTAAAAAATAGTTTATCATCTTTAAATTTGTCAATTATGCGTGTCCTTCTCAGTCAGCCCAGATTTAACAAAATCCGATTGCTTTAGCGATGATGGACACCCCTCAGTATTTTGAGGGATGGAAGCCTCGCAAGCATCGGTCTTGCGAGGCTTCTTTGTTTTTCGCAAGATTATTTTAAACATAATAATCAATCAGTATAAATCAATCAATCAATGGCGCATTTAAAGATAAAGCCCAAACAACTTTTAACATTCGGTTTCCCTCAAAACCCAGCAATCAGTATGACTATGAGTGTTTTAGAAAAACAATATAAGCACTCAACGCTCGAAGAAGTTGAACCCATACTGAGGGGTCTCATCGCCGCACCAGAAGACTATTGGGACAACGAAATATGGGGAAAAATAGCCGAGCGCATCAAAGAACGACAAGTCGAAGATGCCAAAACCTATCACCTCGCAGAGCAGCCTTTGCCCTTTACTACGTATGGCGAAGAAAACATCGAGCGCGAAGCCTTTTTGCAAATGAATACAGCAATGAAATTGCCGATTACCGTTGCGGGTGCTTTGATGCCCGATGCCCATTCAGGCTATGGTTTGCCCATTGGTGGCGTTTTGGCGACCGAAAATGCGGTGATTCCTTATGGCGTCGGTGTTGACATCGGTTGCCGTATGTGTTTGTCAGTGTTGCCGATAGCAGGGAGTGAATTTAAAAAACATGAAAAATCGTTTGAGAAAGCCCTTGTCGAAAACACCATTTTTGGGGCGGGTGGACATTGGGCACATGCAGAGATGGATTATGAAGTCATTGACAGCCCCTTGTTCAAAGAGATAGATGTCTTGAAGAACTTGCAAAAAAAAGCAGCAGCACAACTCGGTACATCGGGTTCAGGTAACCATTTTGTCGAGTTTGGTATCGTTAGTTTTGAAACCGATGACGCTATTTTGGGTATTAAAGCAGGGGAGTATGTAGCTCTTTTGTCTCATTCAGGTTCACGCGGTTTGGGTGCGAATATTGCGAAACATTACACCAATATCGCAATGGATATGCGTAAACTACCCCGTGAAGCCCAACATTTGGCTTGGCTGATGCTTGATGAAGCAGAAGGCGCAGAATATTGGGCAGCTATGAACTTAGCAGGAGACTATGCCTCGGCTTGTCACCACGAAATTCATCGCCGTATTCTTAAACAATTAGGCACTTCTGTAAAAGTACGGATTGAAAACCATCATAATTTTGCTTGGAAAGAGCAGTTAGCCGATGGTCGAGAAGTGATTGTGCATCGAAAAGGTGCCACACCTGCCAATCTCGGTGATATGGGCATCATTCCAGGCAGTATGACTGCTGCTGGTTATATCGTACGGGGAAAAGGTGAAGTGGCTTCTCTCAATTCAGCGGCACATGGCGCAGGTCGTAAGATGAGCCGCCGCCGTGCGAAAGAAAGCATTACGCAAAACGAAATGAAGCGTTTGCTGCGTGACAGCGGTGTGACCCTTATTGATGGTGGTTTAGACGAAACACCACACGCTTACAAAGACATTGAGTCCGTTATGCTGTCTCAAAGGGCTTTGGTGGACGTTGTTGCTAAGTTTTTGCCAAAAATTGTGAAAATGGATAGGGTTTAGTTAATGGTGAATTTTTTAATGGTGAATGATGAATTGCCTATTTCTTCGAAAATGAACAGCCGAAAACCTCCGTGGAGTGTTTTCGGCTTCTTTTTTTCAAAAATATTTGTAATAACTAAAAGTATGTATCTTTGCTGTCGTTTAGAGAAAAATAGACATTTCCACTATTCGTTTTTGACAAAAGAAACATGTGAATAAACCATCCAAACATATCACTTTCAAAGCTAAAGGATTGCTACTGGCTTTGTTGATATTCATTGCTTTTGGGGCAAAAGAGTGGCATATTGTGGTCGAACACAGTCATGCTGCCCTTGAAATATGTGCGACCAAAGCAGGTGATTTGCATTTACATGATTCTGAACGTTTGCAGCACGGCTGTCAGCTGTGTGATTTTACTTTCTCTTTTTTTGAACTCCAATTATCTTCCTTTCATTTAGATAAGATTTCTGACATATTTGTTAAAAGTCAGTTTGCTTTCATCTCTTTTAAGCTTTCCCGTACCTACATCTTTCAATCTCTCCGTGCGCCGCCTTTTTTGGTTACTCGTTATTGGTAATTCGTTATTCATGTGAATAATGGGTTAAAAAATGCCGTTAGGCATGGTCTATCGGTAGAAAAGCTATAAAAACGGTTTTAAATCCCAGAGGGATGGCATATTCTGATTTCAATATGTCATGGCTATGCCACTTTTGAACATCTCTTTACCA
>JANOAU010000017.1:0-7719 GCA_031411275.1 Saprospiraceae bacterium
TGTTTCCATTTTTAGAAATGGCTATGATAATTTACAAAATAGCATCTTTAATCTCGATGATCTTATTGAATTTATCAATTATTTAATCATCGGAAATGCTAACAAAGTTTTTATTGAATCTAAAAGTGTATAGTAATTTAATTTCGGGATTCAAGTGAATAGCGAAACCGAACGCCGTATTTTGTTTTCCGTTTGGAGCCCTTTCACTACCGACGATCCCAAATCTATACCCGATTCGCTTAAAATAGTGTTGCTTCGGAAAGGAAAAGATGTCCACACGGGCGAGTTTGGCAACGAAGGTTCAGGCGGTCAAAGCTATTTGAAGTTCAATTGGAAAGCTGACGTGACCTATAAATTTTTAACTCAAGTAAAACCGACAGACAATAATTCAACCATTTATACAGCCTATTTTTATGATACCGAAACCCAAAAATGGCTGCTCATTGCCTCCTTCAAGCGACCTGCTACCCACACTTGGTACACTCAACCACATTCATTTTTAGAAAATTTTGAACCCGAACGAGGTGCCCTCAATCGAAAAGGCTTCTACAACAATCAATTTGTCTATAATACTGAGGGGGTATGGTCTGAATTAACCACCGCCAAATTCACGAACGATGCGACGGGTAGAAAAAAAGCCCGTATGGATTTCAAAGGTGGCGTAGAAAATAACCAATTTTTTCTAAGCAATTGCGGCTTTTTTTCTCAATATACCTTGCCGAATACCTTTTTTGAGAGAAAACCGATGGGGGAGAAGCCAGTTGTTGATTTTAATGTTTTGCCAAAGGAATAGAATAACAAAGGTTAAAGCTTTAAAATTCGGCTTATCAAAATATGAATCCTTGTACAAAAACGGTCATAATCTCAACTATTTTCAAGTTCTAATTCAAAGGCATGAGTAACCGCGTGTGAAATGAGGGGAAAGAAAATGTCCATATTTAGATTGTTTTTGTTGTAAATCCTAACAAATTCGTATCAGAAATAAAAGGAATTGCGCCAAAACGCCCTTGTAAATAGGCTTTTCTGAGTTCCGTATCATGGCGCGGTTTAAATTCTTCAAGAGAATAAATATGGCTTTCCCCATTTTGATTTTATTCCCGTCTTTATATAATTCATATTGATTTTTACCTACGTCGGAAGTCAAAATACCTGAGTTTCCACCAGACACATGCTTTATAGCATTATTAAGTAAAATTTTATCTGAAATTTTTTCAGCCATGTTACTATCAAAATCTGATTCTTTCACCCCAATACCTAAAATACCTGTTTTTAACTCTTTCATAATATCAGCAAGTGCTACCTTACCATCTTCTGAGATGTACAACCCTGTATTTTGATATAAACTATAAGTAAGGAAACAGCCGTGAAAAGAAAATTGAGAAGGTTCTGTTTAAAATTTTTGACGGTGAAAACGAAGCCAATGAATACAAACAACCCCGTTTAAATTTTGAAGAGAAGAAAGAACTCAATCCTTTTGAAGGCAAACCTTTTGAAATCAATGAATTTAAAAAGAAATTATCCAAAATGAGGGAGCTCCTTTTATGTTTTTCACGACTTATTATTTTAAAAAATTTATACTTCCATTTTATTCCAGCCAAATCAAAGGATTTCTAATAGGTAAGTTTCTAATAACTTCTTCCGTTTCGGGGAAATGTTCGAGACGTTTCCAAGTATTCCACCAATTTTTGCTTGGATACTTTTTCAAGGCAAAAATAAGGAAAGGGTGGGAGACAGGCCATTCTTCCCAATACATCACATCGTGTGGATATGTCCAAGTGTTTTTATTTTCTACAAAAGGATACATAAAATCAACCGCTTTTTTAAGTGTTCGAGCGTCTTCTAATGTAAAATCCCAAAGGCTCTCTTTTTCATCAGACAGGATATGGCACACCGTAGTCATCGCATCTAAATTGAACAGAGAATAGCCATACGGTTTTGTGCGCTTGAGTTCTAAGGGAAAACTGCCATCTTTTTCTAATTGCGTGGGCATTAAAACAGTTTTAAAACGGTTTTTGCAATAGTCAATCAGTGATTGATTGCCTGTCAATTTGGCAAAAGTAGCCACTTGCATCACCCAACACGTACCATGATTGTTCTTTGCTTCTCGTTCATCAATACCGTATTGGTGCGTTGTTACCCATTCTAAATATTGTGAAAACCATTTTTTTATTTTGTTTAAATCTTCTTGATTAACACTTTTTGCGTTTTGCATGACGTAAACGCCTTGCGCAACTTCCATCATTTGTATCATATCAATAATGCCAATGCCTCGACCTGTTGCCTTGCCTTTTATGGCTTGTGAGTAAAGCAATGAAGGATTCATGTACGTTTTTTCATCAATAAACCATGCGTTTAAATGTACAAAAGCCTGTTTGACGTACTTTTCGTCGTGTGAAATCAAATAAGCCGAAGCCAATGAGCCGATAATTTGGCTGAAACGCACCATCGCCCGTCTGTGAGCAACAAAATTATTAGGATTGGATTGCCCGTCTCTTTGAATATAAGAACCATTCGGGTCATTGGGATTTTGCCACCAATAATCGCCTTCTGAAAAGAAATCGTGTATGCCGCCTGCCGACCTTTCCGAGTGTTCGGCAGTAACGGTTATCGGTTTCAAAGATAAAGCACTATCTGCTTTGGCAATAATGGTTTTCTTTAAGACTTTAGTTATTTTTTTAAATAAAATAGCATCATTTTTATTAGACATTTGGGCAGACAAGCCAATTGTTATTATAATAAAAATATTTAAAATCAATAAAAATTTTTTCATGCCCCCTCAGTATTTTGATGTTAAAAATGCTTTTTAAAACGTCAATTGCCCAAAATCTGATTGATAGTTTTTACTATCAATTTCTTTTGCCAACACCTCATAGTTAGGATTTGAATACTTTTTTGCAGCCGTTTTCAAGAGCTATACTTATTTCAAATTCCGCTTACGCACCAATGCCTCAAGGTAATAATAATCGGCATACACAATCGGTACATTGATTTCAGATTTTGACGGTAAATTGCCTGTGCTGTTTGTCAATAAAAAGCCTTTATTTGTTTTGGGTGCGGCGGTGTATTTTTCCGCTACGTTTTTCATGATTTTATTGGCTGATTTTTTATACAATTTGGCTTTTGATGTGCCCATTGTGCTCAATTCGTAAAGGGCAGAAGCCGTTATTGTGGCAGCCGACACATCACGGGGGGCTGTGGATTTATCGGGCACATTATAGTCCCAATAAGGCACTAAATCTTTGGGCATATTGGAATTTGTTAAAATAAAATGGGCAACATTTTCAGCCTGTTGCAGGTGTTTTTTATCGCTTGTTTCTCGATAACACATCGTATAACCATACAAAGCCCACGCTTGACCACGTGCCCAAGCCGATGCGTCGCTAAAACCTTGATGCGTGTTTCGATGCTTTACTTCGCCTGTTTTAGGGTCATAACCGATGACGTGAAAAGAACTAAAATCAGGTCTAAAATGGTTTTTCATCGTCGTATTCGCATGGGTGACAGCGACTTTGTAAAACAGGCTATCTTTGGTTTCTTTGAAAGCCCAAAACAACAATTCCAAATTCATCAGATTGTCAATAATCACTGGAAATTCCCATACTTCGCTGTGGTGATCCCAAGAGCGAATACAGCCTGTTTTTTCATTGAAACGGGTCGTCAAAGTGCGGGCAGATTGGATTAAAATGTCCTTATACTGAGGGGTCTTCGCTAAACGCAAACCATTGCCAAAACTATTATACATTTTAAAACCCATATCGTGGGTCGTACCATTTGTCTTTTCTTGTTCAAGTGGGGCAGTAAATTCTTGCGCTTTTTGAAGCCAGATATTATCACCCGTGAGTTCGAACATATACCATAAATTGCCTGCGAAAAAGCCGCTTGTCCATGCTTTTGATGGTGACATAATTAAGTTGTCGCCTTCGGTTGCCCTCGGACTGACTAAATTCGGGTCTTTGGCTTTGACTTTCGCAATTTCCTCAAAAGCATAATTGAGTTGAATAGTGGCGTGTTCAATGCCTGAAATTTTCTTTTGCGCTTTTATATCAAAAGAAAAAAGGCAGAAACATGCCACCATATAAAAGAAAAATAATCGCATCTTACTTGTTTTTGATTGGTTAAAATTCGATTTATACTAAAGCTGTACAAATCTACTTTATCTTGACTGTTTTTGAGTAGTTAAAAATTCGGTCATTAATTTTTCATGCTCTTTTAAAATCTTAGTATAATCCGCTTTTGTTGCCAAATTTTCAGTTTCTAAAGCATCTTTTTCATAGTCATACAATTCAACAGCAACGGGTTTGGCTGTGTCGAGAATTTTCTCTTTTCTAAAATTCTGCTCATACCAAGCCACATAGCGATAGCGTTTTGTGCGAATGGTATAACCCATTATTTTATCCCCTTTGCGTGGATATTGGCTTTGTGTATAGGTTTTTACTTCGGTTTTAGGGTTTTTCAATACAGGTACTAAACTTTTCCCCGCCAAACCTTTAGGTGTTTTTAAGCCAGCCAAATCTGTCAATGTTGGAAACACATCTACAAATTCCGTCAATCCGTTGGCTTTTTGATTGCCTTTATACTGAGGGGAGGCTATGATGAGTGGCGCACGGGTTGCTTGTTCATAATTGTCGTGTTTGCACCAAAGACCGTGGTCGCCAAGATGCCAACCGTGGTCGCCCCAAAGGACGATAATCGTATTTTTATCCAATCCTTGTTTTTTTAATTCATCTAACAATTTACCAACTTGTGCGTCCATATAACTCACTGCGGCATAATAACCATGAATTAATTCCTTTTGAACGACTTCTGCTTGTGGTTTAGAACCTTCGGTAAATCGTTCAAAATTGCTTTGAAAATACCCATTTATCAATTCACCCGAATTTTGAGCCGCATAACCAGGCGCACCAATGGGCAACTGCTGAATGGCTGAAATTTCTATTTTTGAACGGTCGTATAAATCCCAATATTTTTTAGGTGAAATAAAAGGTAAATGCGGCTTTACAAAACCCACCGCATAGAAAAACGGCTTTTTTTCTTTCGCAAATTGCGCCAACATTGCCATTGCTTTTTTGGCTACAATACCATCTGTATAAGCATCATCAGGCACATCTGCGGACTCAACGGCGGGTCCTTTGTTGTTCGCTAAAAATGCTGTTAATTCCTCCCCTTTAAGCCCGCGTGCTTTGGCATCGGCTTCAATTTTTTCAACTTTCGCTTTCGTTTCTGGCGATTGATAGCCATTTATAGGTTTCCCAAAGCCTTTTGCATAGTCTTTTTCTTCTATTGCTTTACCATAAGCAACGGTGGGAATTGACCACGAAGGCACGTCCATACCTTTATCCACCGAGCGTTGGTCAAATACTTTACCGATGGTTGCCGTTGTGTAACCGTTTTCTCTAAAATACTGAGGGAGGGTCACAACATTGGGCACCATGTCTCGAATTTGGGTTTTCAAATCCCAAACACGGGTATAATCGGGTCTTTGTCCCGTCAAGATGCTGGCTCTTGTGGGCGCACAAACAGCTTGTTGGCAATAGTTATTCATAAAAACAGTTCCCATTTTTGCCAATCTATCAATATTAGGCGTAAGCATTTGGCTTTCACCATAACATTTGAGCATAGGTTTCAAATCATCTACGGCGATGAAAAGGATATTGGGTTTTTCTTGTTGAGCGGTTAGATTATGGCTCAAAACAAGTAGGCACAAAGCCAAAAGGTTGGTTATTTTTTTCATAAATAAAGGAGAATCAAATTGTGCGAAGTATATTTTATTCTTGTTTACAAAGGTGAGTTTAAGGGATGAAACCCCTAAATGTATAGGTCGTTTTTTTTAGTATTTGCTTTTTTAACGCATAAATGCTCGACTATCTATGTGACAATCAAGCATTTATGGGTTGTATTTTTAGGCTATTTTATTGTTTAAAACAGTTTAAATACTGAGGGGGTTAAGACCTTAATCCTTCTGCTTTTTCTTCTCTTTTTTAGCTTTCTTTTTCTCTTCTTCTTTCTCTTTTTTAGCTTTTTCAACATTACTTTTATGTCTGCCACTGCCATCTCCATCATCTAAAATGCCCCCCGCAGGATTTAACGTATCTAATACTTTTAGTAGCCTTTGCCGTGCGGCTATGACTTCTTTATCTTGGGTATCTGCTGCCACCAATGTCTCTTCAAAAGGGGCATTTTTCATATCAAAAAGTGCACCTGCCCGATTTAATTTCCATTTTGCTTCTCTGGCATACCATTGATTGCCGAGTTCCATAAATATCCATTCGCGGGGATTGCCTTTTTCACCTCTTAACTGTGGTGCAAAACTTTTACCATCTAAAACCACGTTTTCGGGCAATTTAGCACCTGTCATTTCTGCGAAAGTGGGCAGTATATCGGTTGCGTCCACCAAATCTTCTACCACTTTACCAGATTTCATCACCCCTTGCCAATTGGCAATCCACGGCACTAAACTCCCGCATTCAAGCATATCTGCTTTTTTGCCCGACAGTTTTTTACCATTGACCGTTGAACGAGGTGCGGCTTCATTCGCTGTGCCATTATCGCCCATAAAAACGATTAAAGTATTCTCTCTCAACTTCAAGCTGTCCAATACTTTGATGAGTTTTCCGACCAATTTATCCATATAATTGATGTTATCCGTATATAAATCCTTGCTATCGGGCTTGCTATCAGGCGTGGGCAAAATTTCATTATGAACGTGTGCCATCGAATAATAGGCAAAAAACGGTTTGTCCTTATTTTTTGAAATAAAATCAACCACGTGATTGTGCATCACATCGGGCAAATATTCCTTATCCCGCAAGGGAATAACTTTTCCATTTTTAGTATAGGATTGACCATTATTTTGGGTGTTCCAATACTTGCCACTTGCTTGAAATCGCAAATAATCATCAAACCCAAAATCCGAAGGTTGTAAAGGAAATTGTGACCATTTGCCGACCATTGTTGAGACATAACCCGCTGGTTTTAACACACTCGGTATGCAAATTTCTTTAGTAGGACTTAACTCTCCAACCCTATCTTGATTGGTTGCGCCTGTGCGAAAAGGATAACGACCCGTCAGTATCAAAGTTCTTGAAGGACCGCACAAAGGCGCAGTGTAACCATGCGTAAAACGCATACCTGTACTGGCTAATTTGTCAATATTCGGCGTTTTGAAATTATCTGCGCCGTAGCAACTGATATTGCCGATGCCTAAATCATCGGCGAGGATGAAAACGATATTGGGCGTTTTTTTAGGCTCGGATAACATGCCCCCAAAAGATAGGCTCAAACAGATTAAAATAAGGACTTGCAGTAATATGCGTAATTTATTCATTTTGAAAATAGAGGAATTGGTGAAAATTGAAAATTAGGTAAAGTGTGGGTAAATATAAAGTGAATTTAAGTGTGAAAACCCCTAAATATGTGGGCAGGGTTTTTTAAAGAAAGTCCCCCTCTCAAGATTGGTCATTATGCAAAAATTTTTATTTAGGTTAACCTATGGGTCTTTGGATTATCGGACAACTCAATGAAGTTCATGGGATGCCAGCAGCACAAAGTACAACATTAAATAAAAGAGGATATCCAAAGCATTAAAATATAAAACTTAACAACAACGAAACAAACAAACAATAATGCCGCAGGGTGCAGCACAAGGCGTGTGTAGTGCTAACCTTTTTCAAAAAAATTATTAAAAAATCTGTCACACTATTTCAGAATAATACTATCTTT
>JANOAU010000018.1:0-41035 GCA_031411275.1 Saprospiraceae bacterium
GCTCCGAAAAAAACTTACTTAGTACGCTTTTGGCGCGTAGCGACAAACAGTGAGTGACTGTGTACCACATAAATTGCCAAAGAACGAACTTTTTATGAAGGGTTTCAAATCGTTGTAATCATAATCTGGACACAAAGTCTATCATTTCATAAATTTTTAGCAAAAAAAGATACCTTTGCGCCGCTTTTTATTTGATATTAAAAAATCACTCAATAATAATTCATTATGGCTTTGAAATGCGGCATTGTTGGCTTGCCAAACGTCGGTAAATCCACTCTTTTTAATGCTTTGACCTCTGCTAAGGCATTGGCGGCGAACTATCCTTTTGCAACAAAAGACCCGAATGTGGGCATCATTACTGTGCCTGATGCGCGGCTCGATAAATTAGCTGAAATCGTCAATCCACAGCGTATTTTACCGACCACCGTTGAAATTGTGGACATCGCAGGGCTTATCAAAGGCGCATCGAAAGGTGAAGGTTTGGGCAATCAGTTTTTGGCAACGATTCGTGAAGTCAATGCGATTGTATATGTGGTGCGTTGTTTTGAAGATGACAATATCGTCCACGTTGAAGGTTCAGTTGACCCTGTGCGTGACAAAACGATTATTGATAACGAGTTGATTCTCAAAGATTTAGAAACAGTTGAAAAACGTTTAGACCGTTATAAAAAAAGTACAAAAGGTGGTGACAAATCTGCCTTAGGGGCGATTGACGTTTGCCAAAAAGTGTATGACCACTTGTACGAAGGTCAACCTGCACGAAGCTTCAAAGCGGAAGATGCAGATGCGAAAGCCGTCATTGACGAAATGTTTTTGTTGACTGCTAAACCGATTGTTTACATCTGCAATGTGGACGAAGCGGCGGTTTTGACAGGCAATGAACTGACTGAAACCTTCAAAAAGTCTGTTGCTACTGAGGGGGCCGAAATCATCTTAATTTCAGCACAAATTGAAGCAGAAATTGCAGAATTGGAATCAAAAGAAGAACGTTTGGAATACATCGAAGCCATGGGTTTGGACGAAGCGGGCGTGAATAAAGTCATTCATTCCTGTTATCGGATTCTGAATTTGATTACCTACTTTACCGCAGGTGTTAAAGAAGTGCGGGCTTGGACGATTGGCAAAGGCTGGACAGCTCCACAAGCGGCGGGCGTGATTCACTCCGATTTTGAACGCGGTTTTATTCGTGCTGAAACGATTGCCTACAACGATTATGTGACATTGGGAGGTGAAAAACAAGCCCGTGATGTGGGTAAATTGCGTTCAGAAGGCAAAGAATACATCGTGAAAGATGGAGATGTGATGCACTTTTTGTTTAATGTTTAAATTCAATTTAAACATGAGACATCCAGAATTTTGTAATAACGAAATTCTGGATGTTTCATGTTTAAACTAAAATACTAAAACTTGATATTCCTTAAATTTCATCCGCCTGCTAATTCGGCTTTTGTATAATAATTAAATATTATTTAATACGATTTTCAAATAACCATTCCGCCAATTTTTTGTACTCCTCTTTAAGCTTCTCATTATTCATTTCCATAAGTTCTAAGCGACCTTGTATCAAACGATTTTCCTCTTTTAAATGCGCCAAATACACATTTTGAGACGCATTTTCAGAATACATATCTTCGGTTTTTACAACTAAATTGGACTTTTCGTTTTGTAATTGAGTCAAAGCTGTGTTATACAAATTCACTTTCCTTTTCAACTCATTCGTCTTATTCAGCCCATAAAAATACATCGCCGCGAAAGCCAACGCCGCCGCACCACCCATAAGTAGAAAAACTGCTGATGTACAATCCATGTTTTTAATGGTGAAAGATGAATGATGAATGGTAAATGGTGAATTTACAAATAATTGATAATCAGCTTTTTATAATTCATATTTCTACGGTACAATTAACCTTATTTCAACTCTACGATTTTTTATATGACCTGCTTCATAGAGAGGCTTTTTATTTTTGATATCTTCAAACTCAAATTGTTTTGGCAAAAACTCATGTTTAGCAAGAAATAAGTGCATAAAAGACATCCGTTTTTTTGAAGTCCATGCCCCCTCAGTATTGTCTTGATGTGCAGTGATTTTGAGCTTAATATTTGGATGTAAACTTAAGTAATCATTCAAGGCTTGGAAGTATTTTTGTAATTCAGCAGTGTCTTCAAATTGATATTTGTCTTTTTGAAAAAACAAATTTAAGGCTTGAAAACGACCGCCTTCATAGTCCACCACCTTAAATTCAACGCCGTCAACCAACTGTTGATTGGGAAAAAATAGGTTGTTTCGTTGTTCAGATTTTGTTTCAATACTGTTAGAATTGGCACCTAAATTAAGCAAAACAGATTTTATGGCGTTAGCCCTTTCCAATCCAAGTTTAAATGGCACTTGGTTGGACACTTCCTGCGTCGCGTATAAACCTTTGATAATCAATTTTTTATGAGTGTTTTCATCCAAAAAATCAACCGTTTCTTTGAACATCGAAAAACTCTTACTTGTAAATATAGCTTGGGCTGTACCAACAGGGAAGTAAAAAGGTTGATGAGCCTCTATGCGACTATGTGACACAGTTGTGTTGTTGACAGAAGCGGCATCGCAAAATTGGTTTTGAAACCAAATCGTACCAACGACAATCCATGTCAAGGTAGCGGTGCCCAGAATAGGTGGCAAGTATCTCTGTTGTAGTATGCTCATTGTGTTGCTGCTGTTTTTTATTTAAACGTATAACGGCAGCGAATTTAGGGTAAACGGTTTATATCACAAAGAAAACGGTTTATTTTTATTTAACATTCAGTTTCATAAAAATCAGATATATTAACATATCCTATTCTTTGGTATATTAATAAACAATTATTGACTGCTAAATTGCACCACCAAAGTCGCTTTATCTGCGCTTAAAATTTTATCAATCCGCACCTGTGTATTGCCTTCCAATTCCATCGGTTCTGACAATTTGAGCTTGTCTTTAACCGATTCGATGGCATCAGCCCAGCCATTGAAAGAAAAAAGTGAAGGCGACACATTCGCCAAATCTCTGAAATGTTTGACCGCCAATTGCTTCCAAACGGTATCGTCGTTTGTCTCTTTAAATGTACCAAACATGATAAAAGAGAACTGTTGATGAATATCGTTACAGCCCGATTGCTCTATTTCAAGCAGCAATTTATTAGAAAAGACGACCATTTCAACGCCTACACCGTCTTTTAATTGAAAAAAGTGTTTGGCAATCGTCGGCATTGTATCGGCAAAAATAGCGGTGGGTTTGCCGTATTTACATTTGCCCGTTTTACTTGAATCGGATTGGCAAGCTATGAAAAGGATGAAAAAAACGCAAATTACTGAGGGGTATAAAATGGATGGATAAAGACGTTTGAGCATTTTTATTTATTTTATAAATAGTTGATTGTTAAATAAGTATGAATTTATAGGTTGGATTTATGATTTTTTTGATGTCTAAAATTAGGTTTACAATCTATTTTTTCTGATGGGCTTCCTATTTATTGGGGAATGTAACGGAATTAAAATCCGTTATACAAAACGCTAAAATTAGACTTTTTAGTAGGCATTTTTCTGCTATTTATTGAATTTCTAACAAAAATATCCCCTCAGTATAAAGGGCTTTTGTGGCTTTTTGTAGCTTTGACCATTCATTATCATTAAAAAAAACGTATGGAAAGACGCGATATACTGAGGGGGGCTGCCACCCTACCCTTTTTATCTTTAAACACAACTGAAAACGTGGACAATCAAGCAGAGAAACGAAGAAAAATCATCAAACCTAAACGATTGTCACAAGGCGATACATTGGGCGTTATTGCGCCTTCAAGTGCTTTGCAGCCACACATCGTCGAGCGAGCCATCAAAAATTTGGAAGGTTTAGGCTTCAAAGTCAAATTGGGCAAAAACTGCCGTAATCAGCGTGGCTACTTAGCGGGTACAGATGCAGAACGGCTTGAAGACTTACATTGGGCTTTCAGTGACCCCGAAGTAGATGCCGTTTGGTGCATTCGAGGAGGTTATGGAGCGACAAGGTTGTTACCTAATATTGATTTTAAATTAATAAAAAAAAATCCTAAAATCTTTATTGGCTATTCAGACATTACGGCTTTGCACGTCGCTATTTTTCAACAAACAGGCTTAGTAACGTTTCATGGACCTGTCGGTACTTCGGAATATAATGACTATACGAAACAGCACGTTTGGAACATACTTATGAATCCAGCTGCATCTTATAAAGTCGAATTATCGGCAGAAAACCAAGCAAAAGATTCTAATTTGTTTAAAACTGATGTCATTTCAGCTGGAAAATGTCAGGGTCAATTGATAGGCGGCAATCTGTCTTTATTGTCTGCAATGGATGGCACCCCTAATGCTTTGCGGGATTTGAAAAGTAAAATCCTTTTTATGGAAGACATTGACGAGCGACCCTATCGTGTTGACCGCATGTTGGTTCAGATGTTGCAAAGCCACAATTTTAAAGAATTATCAGGGATTGCCCTTGGCGTTTTTGAAGGCTGCAATCCAAGACCTGATGAAAATTCGCTGTCGTTGATGGACTGTTTTAAAGACTTATTGGGCAATTTGGGTATTCCTGTTTTTTATGGTTTGTCATTTGGCCATATTGCCAATCAGTTTACATTGCCTATTGGCATCGAAGCGGAGTTGGATACTGAGGGGGGTACTTTGACATTTTTGGAGGCGGGGGTTTTATAAAAACAAATCGTCTTAAAACTCAAAGAATTGGACAAAAATGAAGAGTTAACATTTGGAAAACACATAGTCCAGTTGGAAATCTTATCATCTTTGCGTAATTTGCAACCATTATTAACTAAAACTATTGATGCTATGCCACTTGTATATGATTTAAATAAAGATGTTCGTTTCAATCAAGGTATCGAGAAAGGTATCGAGAAAGGTATCGAGAAAGGGGAATTAATAAAAAGCCAAAAATCAGTTATTCATCTTTTGAAAAAAGAAAAATTCACCTTAGATACTATCGCTGATTTTGCAGAAGTTGATTTAGATTTTGTTATAGAAACACAAGAAAATTATCATTTAGCGATAAGTATGCTAAATGATAATTGTTCTGATGATGAAATTGTCACTAAAACAGGTTTTTCAATTGACATTGTTCAGAAAATAAAACAATTATAATTCTAAGAATATCCTCCAGTATTTTAGTGTCAAAAGAAGAGGTGTCTGTTGCGTACAGACACCTCTTTTAAAAATATCTAAAATTAAAATTGTTTATTTATCCCAGAAAATACGCTCAGAAGGGTCAGCCTTTTGCTTTGCGTTTGGATTTCTATCAATTTCAGTTTGTGGATAGAATAAAGAACGCGGTGTAGCGGGGAATAAAGCATTACTTGGAATTGGAATTATGGGATAACCCGTCCTACGGTAATCCGTCCATGGTTCTACCAAAACGCCAAAGTTAGCAACAAATTTCTCTTCAATAATTTTCTTAATTTTATCAGCATCTGTACCTGTGGTTGGGAATGGATTGGCTGCGATATAGGTTTCGGTTGCAGCACTCGTAACACCCGCCATAGACATCGAAGCACGAATACCTGCGCGGTAGAAAGAGTCTGCAGAAATACCTGTAACGCCTAAAACGGCCGCTTCCGAACGGATAAAACAATATTCGGCATAAGTCAACATCCGAATAGGGGCAGTACCACTATAAGTATATTGTGTAGCACTGATTGAACCATCAGAAGCGGGTACTAATGGTGCTGTATTGGTTGTATCGCCTCTTAAATAAGTAAAAAGACGTGAAAATTTGATATTAGACTGCAAATTACCACTTGGAGAGCCTTTGTATTGACCACTGTATAACGGAAAAGTTGTAAAGTATTTAGGGCGGCGAGGGTCTCCTTTTGTATTCATCATGTCAACTATTGTGGCATTGGCAAAAAGGTAATTAGCACGACTGGTTTCAAATTGGTCAATAGGATTTCTTGCACCCGGAGTGCTGAAAAATACCATTTGGAAATTATCCGCCGTGCTTGTCATCACGTTGGCAGTAGCCAGTTTACCAATTTCAGTAACAGCTTTGGCTTTGTCAACTTTACTATAATGCAAATATATCCGCATTTTCAATGTATTTGCTAAACGTTCCCATTTGGGTTTTTGAGTTGCCCAAGTACCTGTGAAAATTGCACCATTAGAGCCTGGTGATTTGATAGATGCTGCTGTATTGACATCAACAATAGCATTGTCTAAGAGCGCAATCAACGCAGGATAAATAGTAGCAGCGTCATCGTATTTAGGATTAGTGATTTCCGTAAATTTCAAAGCCTCTGAATAAGGTACATTACCCCAAGTATCAACTATAATTTGGTACATATAGGCTTTTAAAATCTTAGCTGCTCCCGCATAGTTCGGGCTGCTCTCTTTAGTCGCTTTTTGAATGACGAGTTCCAAGTCGCTCAATATAGTTGAATATGCCAAACCCCAAGCATTGTTCACATCTGTGCCTGAAATATTGTAGCGTTCGTACTCTCCTGTTTGGTTAGGTAATGTGCCTGACCATTGTTGTGCCAATAAAGCACCAAAGCGATTCACATCACTACCTGCAAAGAAGCCAACACCGACAGTCGCTGATGTATAAAGTTGTTCAATAGGAGCATCGAGTACGGCATTTGGATCTTTATTGATGTCCAAATAATCGCTACATGCCACAATAGACATTGTGAAGCCCACTAATAAAAACGAATATTTAAAAAACCTTTTCAGATTCATAATTTTTATTTTTAATGATGATTCAAAAATTATTAACTACTAAAAGTACCCCTCAGTATTTCAAACAAATTAGGATGAAACTTAGAATGTTACACGCAAGTTCATACCCATTGATTTAGTTTGTGGTAAGGCATTAAATTCAACACCTTGTGCGTTACTGACACCTTGAACGTTTTGCTCTGGATCAAGATGTGGATAACCTGGCGCACTTAAAAAGAGATTGCGCCCGAAAACACCTAAGGTTAATGAGCCAAAAGGTGTTTTTTTAAGCATGTTTTTCTCAAATGTATAACTCAATGATGCTTCACGAATGCGTACCCAAGAAGTATTATAAATGAAACCTTCGGCAGCTGAGTATTTACCAGTGTTACCCCAATATTGTTCAGCCGTAACAGATGTTGTTTTTAAAACGGGCGTTGCTTGATTGGTATAGCCTTCAAACGTATAAGGTGTTGTTGGCGTTCCGTCAGTATTCAGTCGTTCAAACTCAGTCGTTTCTATAGCAACACCATTTCTTTGCAAGTCTGCGATATTACGAGAGTATTGATCTCCGCCTTCTTTAATATCTACTAAAATACTTAACTCTAAACCTCTGAAAGAAAAAGAGTTACTGATACCAAGAAGATATTTAGGGTTCGGATTACCAATTTTCAAATCATTGGGTGTTGGTAAAGGTAATCCAGTCGTTGAACTAACGATTAATTTTCCATCTGGGTTATACGGTAAAGTTTGATCATATTTCGTTCCCGTTGCATCGTTAGCACGTTGATACCTGTTAGCATATATCTGACCATATTCTTCTCCTTGAACTAAATAATTACCAGGTGTTACAAAACCACCATTTTGAATTTTAGGCACTCCCGGAGCTAATGAGTCAACTATTGATTTGAATTGTGTATAATTAAATGTCGTGGTCCAATTAAACCCTTTTGCACTTTTGAAAGGAGTGATACTTAATTGTAATTCTGTACCCTTAGTTGTCAAACTACCTGCATTTCTCAATACACTGGTAATACCTGCTGTAGCTGAGTTTGGTACAGACAAAAGTATATCATAAGAGTGTTGTTTATAAATTGTACCATTAAAAGTGATTCTATCCTTCAAAAAGCCAACTTCTATGCCCCCCTCAGTAGATCGTGTAAATTCAGGTCTTAAATCAGGATTGCCTGCACCATCTTGTAAAGTGAATCCGGGAAGAGTCTGATTGAAAGGAAATGTGATAGCAGGACCAAAGCCATCCGCAAGAGCTGCTTTACTATAATAACTATCAGTTAAATAAGCGAAGCCAGATTTTGCACTACCAACTAAACCAGTATTAGCTCTTAATTTTAAACCTGATAATATATCAGATTTGATATTTAAAGCATTACCCAAATTGAGTGTACCCGCAACAGAATAATAAGTATAGCTATTATTTGCTGCTGGTAAAATTGAATTGTTGTCATTACGAACAGCTAAATCTAATGTAGCCCAGTTTTTGTAAGAAGCTGTTGCATTGGCAAAAAAACCAAGAAGGCGATATTGAGACGTGGTGAAACCTGGCACAAAAGTCGTTGTATTCTGGCTGACATTCCTGAAGTTTCTCACGATTATACCTCTACCCGTAAGAGCCGCATCATTACTATATTGATCGAGTATTTCTGAACCCAAAATTAAAGTCAAATTAATGTCTTGTGTAATTTTTTTATCTGCAGTTAACAAAAAACTGGAGTTTAGAATACGAGAAAGACTACGAACATCACGAATTCCGCCAATTCCAATACTTGCAGATCCAGTAGCTCCTTGACCTTGTATGCCCATCTGGTCATAGGAATTGCTCGAATAAGCATAATTGTCCACGCCTACTTTTGCACTTGCTGCTAACCAGTCTGTCAATTCATAACGCAAATTAAAATTACCGAAAACACGGTCAATTTGGTCGTCGTATAAGTTATTGTAAATACTCCAACGTGGATTATCTACGGCATCATAGTGCAAGTTTCCACCCGTTGCGTTTTGCCATGGGCGGAAAGTCAAATCCCAACTCCGAGGCGTGAACCATGAACGGAAAAGTGGATTTGACAATTGATTACCTTGTGGTGTCCGTTTTGATTTATTCAATGAATAATTTACCGAAACACCCGCAGTCAATTTTTTTGTAATCTCCGTTGTCGCATTTAAACCAACATTATAGCGTTTCAAACGGTTATTGTCTAAGACACCATTATCGTCCAAATAGCCGACGGATAAGCGGTAACTTGAGCGGTCAGTACCACCTTGAAAGCTCAAATTGTGCTGTGTATTCAAACCTGTTTTGAAAAGGTCTTTAACATTATTTGGAAAAGCTTGTAGCGTTGTTACTGTATCACTTGCTCCATTCAGTCCGCGATAAGCAATGGGTAAGAGAACTGTTCTACCATCAATTTTAGGTCCCCATGATGCAACAGACCCTGGGTTAAATATACCTATATTGCCTTGAGCATAAGTATTTTGATAGTCAGGAAAGCGATTCACCTCTTGCTGTGCGATATTTACAGAATAAGTAACGGATTGTTTTTCTTTTGTTTTACCCGATTTAGTCGTAATCAAAATAACACCATTTGCTGCACGAGAACCATAAAGAGAAGTTGCGGCAGCCCCTTTGAGTACACTGATAGATTCGATATCCTCTTGGTTCAAGTCAATTGCACGACCAGAGTTTGTTACACCTGTTTGGAGCGCATTACCACCACCACTGTTGTCAATGGAGATACCGTCAACAACAAAAAGAGGTTGGTTTGAGCCTGTAAACGATGTAAAACCCCGAATGGTAATACTTGAACTTGAAAATGAACCACCAGAACCGCTTACTCGAATACCCGGTACCTTAGCTGCTAAAGCATTGGTAATGTTAGTCGTGTGTGCCGTAGTCAGCTCTTGACTCGTTACCTGCGACACACCATAGCCCAAGTTACTTTTGTCTTTTTTAATACCAAAAGCTGTGACGACCATTTCGTCAAGAACTGCACCTTCAGCCAGTGATATGTTCAAAACATTTGATGTGCCAATGGCAATCTCTTGTGTATTAAAGCCTGTGTAACTGATAGTCAAAGTTTTAGCATCATTAGGAATGTCTAAAGTATACTTACCGTCAATATCGGTAATAGCACCTTTAGTTGTGCCCTTCAAGACGACGCTTGCACCAACGAGTGCTTCGCCTTTATCACTTGACACTATACCTGAAAGCGTTCGTTGTGCCAGAATCGAGCACAGAGGTAGCACTAAAAGGCTCCAAAATAGGAGAGCTTTTTTCATGATTGATTTGATTTTAAATGAAGAAATAAAGTTTGTGAAAAAATCTAAACAATTGATAATAAATTACTTAAAAAAATTGTGTTTTGTTAATTCAAGGAAAGCAATGATTTTAGGGCAATAAAAAGGCGAATGTACGTTATTGGAGAAATTTTACAATAATGTCTTAAAAAAATGACAATTCATTTTTTTTCATCTCCTACTTCATAATCAAGATATTGGAAAATCAGGTTCATCATTTCATCTTTTGTACCCCAACCATAAGTTATATCGCGCGGTGGGTTATAAGGATTGCGACCATTTTGGCGCGTGTTGTCATATTCTGCTTCTGCATATATGACTGAACCTTTCGGAATTTTCATGAGTTTGTCAAATTGATAAGTCATTTGCCAATTAAAGTCCCAGCTATTTATTTGAATTAAATTTATTAAATCACCATCTGGAGTTATAGCGAAAGCTTTAAAGTTTTTCCCCAATAGGTGCATGTGTGGAGTTATAGATAAAAGTGAAATATCGTGTGGTATAATTGGGCTGCGTTGGTAAAATTTGATAATTGAATCTTTCGGAATAATAAAGGGTTCATTTACGATGGAATTTTCTTCAAGTATGAACGTTTTGACCAATCTTTTTGCTGCTTTCTTCGACAAATAAATCAATATCTTTGATTGTTCTATCAATTCTTTCGACGAAGGGGAATAATGCATATTCAAAATGAGGTCGCTACCTTTGGGTAATCGTTTTGCTGCACCTTCAGGGTAAAAAACCGCCGTGTTACCTGGTATCCAACCATGCCAAAAATTGTCATTCATTTTCACACCGAGACGTTGAAATTCAGAATCGTCGCCCACTTCAATGCCGTTGTCAGAACGTAATAAATTTGTTGTGTCAATCATAAAACGACAATGATGTGCCAATTGTCTGTTTTGTGGGAAAAAATCTATGCCTGACACGTACAAATCTTCTGTAGCGTTAGTTGGAACAACAAAGACCACAAAATGTTCACGGTTGTCACCCTTAATTGTATATAGTGAAACTATTGCATTTCATACTTTTCATCCTTTTTTTCTTTGAAAAAAATGCAGATGAATCTAAATATTTACATGGAGGACAAATTTTCCTTAATTTTGATCATTCATTCACCTTTAACTAAGATAATAAATGAAAAAATGTATTCTCCTATTCCTTACTTTCCCTAATTTTCTTTTCGGACAAGCGGCAAACGTCGTACAACAACAGTCGCGTGTCAATGCGATGAACGACTTGATGCGCCAGAATACGTCGAGTTTGTCACTGTATTATAATGGGTCAGAGATTGATATTAAAGGGTCAAAATATTTTTATGATGCATATGTGGATGGTGAATTGTGGTTTATTGATGGCAAATATGCCAGTAAAGAATATGTTTATAAATTTGATGAATCAGAAAACAGTGTCCAAACTATGGATAAAAAAGGAGAAGAGATATTGGTTGATGCAGAGAAAATAAATGGTTGCAAACTGACGATAGAAGGTAAAGCGGTCTATTATTTTAGGGCAGAAGTACCGGGCGAACTTAATAAAAAGCGTTTGTTCCAGCTTCTTTATAACAGTGATAAATATAACGTCATCAAATTAGCTTCAAAAAGGTTAGTACCAAAAACAAAAATCTTTCATGATGATGCCGTTCAGTACGAGTATTTGATTGAGCATCGTTACTTTTTGAAAAAGAGCGCGCAGACCTATCAAGAAGTAAAGTTGAAAAAAAAGGATTTATTGAAGGCTTTCCCTGAAAAACAAGCGATTCTTAAACGGCTTTTTGAGACCCCTCAGTATAAAGAGCGTTTGACAGAATTATCTTTTGTGAATCTATTGACAGAACTTGAATTAGGAATTAGGAATGAATAGTGGCGTAAATTCCTAATTCCTAATTATCCCCCCTCAGTATGGAGCGAAAAAAGAGGCTGCATCATTTCTGATACAGCCTCTTTGATTTTATAAAACCAAATACGATTTAATCAATCACATTCAACGTGTAGAAGAAAGGTGAGCTGTAAAATGCACCACCTGTGATGTTGACACCTGTATTGTCGGCATTGAAAGATTTACCGTTTGACAACTTCATAGTTGCTCTGAATTCAAATTTATTACCCGTTTTGATAGCCGCCGTATCCAAAGCCATCGCCGTTAAGGCTTCTGCGCCTGTGATAACCAAGGTGTGTCTTGGATAGCCCGTTGTTGGATCTTTTGCATAAGAAGAAGCAGGGATAGAGCGAAAAGTCTTGTATGCTGTTGTAGTAGCTGTTGTACCGCCATTGAAACGAATTTCTAAATCATAAGAAGAAAAAAATGCACCTTTTTCAAGCGTCACGGCTTCATTAACCATTTCAGCTTTTGTACCACCCATATTTTTTTTACTGACTTTAAATGTAGGCGTTGTAACGGGATAAGGTGTAACAATACGCATGTACCCACCTTGCTCAAGGTTGAATTCATCTATTCTTTCAACGATTTCAGTCTCACAAGCGATGGCGAGCAGACTGAATGTGAAAAGAAGCGAAAAGAATTTTATATATTTCATTTTAAAAAGCTTTTAAATTAAGATTAAAGATTTAATTGTAGGGGTGTGCAAAAAAGGTCAAATGGCTTTTTTGTTTCGCACCATGTTCGGGGAACTTTAAAAGTTCTCCGAACATAAATGCCTACTGTCAAAATAAAATTTGGTACAAAATATAGCTTAATACCTTTTTGCGCAACCCCTTTTTAAACTCCTACTTTGTTAAAGTTGCAGGATTCGTATCCCAAAATACAGGAACAGTCACATTAGTTTTTTGTTTAGCACTCGAATTACGTGCAATGAAAGCCGTAGGATAATAGAATGAACGGACAAAAGCCCCTGCGTTAGGGTCTAAACCTGGCTGCTGATTAGCGGGTTTACCTGTACGGCGGTACAAGTTATACGCTTCAACACCATTACCATGAAGGGCAATCCAGTATTCAGTGCCAATGATATTCAATCTGGCATCATCCGTTGTAGCGGCATCATAGTCAGCTAATACTTTATCAACATATTTAGTTACATCAGTCGCCCAAACATACGTTTTAGACGTTTCAAATGTCGCAATTTTCCCTGCCTCTGATGTACCCAATGCCAAAGCTCTCACATCAGCCATTGACTTTTCGATAGCCGATTTCAACAACGTTTTAGCATTGCCTGTTGTACCCATTGTGATGACGGACTCTGCCAACATAAAATCAACAAAAGATTGCATCATAATAGGGTGAATACCTGCACCACCTGCACCTGCACCAAGCGATACGCCTTTGCCAGCATCATCATCATAGGCACCACCTGCAGGATATAAGCCCCAAGCAGTACGTAGCAAACCATCAGGTGGGATACCTTCGTTGCTCAAATGGTCACGTCCCCAATAGCCTACACTGGTTGGATAACAAAACACATCATTTGGACCATAATGGGCTGGTTTTGAGTTATTAATACACCTAATTTGATTAACGTCCGTTGAATTTCTGATTGTTTGACGATAGAAATAAAAGCGCATTCTCGGGTCTGGAAAACCTTTGGCGGTGTATATGACACCCATATAAGAATTTGACTGATAATCACCACTACCTGTTGGTGAATATTGGGCACCATAACGTGGGTGACGTGTATCAGGGTTTGTCAGGTTTGTACCATATTTGAATACAAAATTCTGATTATTCGCTGAAATGAATTTATTGTTTGTAATTAAAGCGTTAATGGCAGAAGTAGAACCTGATTTATCCACCAAACGACGATTGAGCAATAATTTCAATTTTAAAGTATTTGCCAATCGCGTCCATTTGTCTGTGTCACCACCAAAATACAAATCACTTGTTACACCGCCTTTTGATTTAGCGGCAAAGTTGGCAATGGCTTGATCAAGGTCGGCTAAAGCTGCTTTATAAACATCTACACCAGGATCAACTTTCGGGTTGAAGTTTTCAGCGTTTAAAGCGTCTGTGAGTGGCACATCACCAAACACATCAACTAAGCTCATTAAGACATAAGCTCGTATGGTACGGGCAACACCTGCATGAACAAATAGCTCTCCCTTTTCAGCTAAAGGAAGAAGGGTTTTCACATCGTTCAAAATACCTGCATAAGATGTTGTCCAAGTACCGCCCAAATCACCGGGTGCAACGGCATTGTCATAGATGGCTGCACCGAGATTGAGCATACGGGTCAGGCGCATAGTAGGACCACTTAAGTTATTGAAATGACCTGCAAAGCTCACTTGTATGTTATTAAGCAAGTAGTTTAAATCCGTATTATTAGTCGTAACAGCATTGGGATTGTCTAACAAATCCAACGAACACGCCCCGACAAATACGGTAAACAATGATAAAATGATTATCTTTATTTTATTTTTCATCTTTTAAAAGATTATTATTTTAAAAAATTAGATTATTAAAACGTGAGTTTTATAGTACCCCCAATTCTTTTTGAACTTGGACCTGTCAAAAACTCAAATCCAAGACCATTGCCTACGCCGAGACCTAAGTTGTCGGTATCGAAGTTAAGACCCGGAGGAAAATTCAAGGCTTTGTACCACAGGTTAGAACCTGAAACACCTATTGAAAGACCTTTCATTTTTACCTTTTTCAATACAGATGCTGGTATCTGATAGGTCAAAGAGACCTCTTGCAAACGAATGGTTGTACCATCAAAAATACGTCCTTCGTCACCGAAGAAGTAGATATTGTTGAAGCCTATATCTGATGCCGTCACTTGAATATCATTAGGTTTGCCATCAGCTTTGACACCTGGAAAAAGAAAAGTCTGAGCGCGGTCATAACCTACTTCGAGACCTGTATCTTCGGACAAACCACGACCCATGATAGCTCCTGCCGTAGAAGAGTACATCGCACCACCATGACGGTAAGAAATCATAGCCGAAAGGTTGAACCCTTTGAAGTTAAAGCCATTTGTTAAACTGGTTATGAAAGCGGGATTTGGATCACCCAAAATAATTGGCGATGCTGTTGATTGTAAATATCCTTGAGCATCAATTAACAACTGACCTTGATCATTGCGGCGATAACCTGTCCCTTTTATCATATTGAAAGGCTTGCCAACTATGGCATAGTTGCCTAAAGCTGCACCAAAACCCGTAATTTGTACTTCTGTAAGCGTACCACCTAAATCCAAAACTTGTGGTTTGTTACGAGAGAAAGTCCAAGTCAAATCCCAAGAAAAATCACCTTTTGTAATAGGTGTACCGTTTACCATGACTTCAATACCTTCATTTCTGATTTTACCGATGTTTATCGTTGTACCTGTATAACCTGTCGCTGCATCGAGCGGAGCAAAGGTAATTAGGTCACGTGTATCACGGCGATATGCTGTTACGTCAAAACCAACCTTCCCTTTAAACAGTTTGCCTTCTACACCAATTTCTGTTTCAGTATGCAACTCTGGTTTCAAATTCGGATTACCTAATGTATTACTCACAGCATGTGACTGAACAGCCCCACCCGCAGAGTTCAACCAAGCTCTTGCACTTTGATCTAAAACACTACGCGTGTTGTAAGGATCAGGGAAGCCTGCCGAAGTACCAATGCCACCGCGAAGTTTCAGGTAAGTTAAGAAGTCAGATTGTAGCCCTGGAAAAGCAGTAGTTGGTATAAAAGATAAACTTACTGAGGGGTAAAAAATGCGACGGTTAGCTTTTTCAACCGTTGAAGTCCAATCATTACGCCCTGCCAAATTCAAGAATAAATAATTATTGAAATCAGCTGTTAATTCACCAAAAATACCCATCCGTGTTTGTTCTTCAGTATTGTTTGTTGCTACATTATCAATAAAGTTTGAATGGCGGTAAAGGTTTCTTGCCAATTGGTTTTGGCTATTTATGTTATAACGAGCAAAATTATCATTCCGAATATTGCCACCTAATCTGCCCGCAAAAGTCAACTTATCGTTTACAGGCTTGTTATATGTCAAGATTAAGCTATTATCCCAAATCGTATTTTTAACATTGAATGTATTATACAAACCATTTGGCAAAACAGTACCACCCTTATTGAGTAAAAACTCTTGAGTTTCGTCATACGTGTCAAAACCGACTTTATAAAGTAAACCTAAGTTTTTAGCAAATTGATAGTTTGCAGTCGTCGTTGCAAAAATACGATTGACAACACCTGTTGTTTTGTAATTTTTAAGAATCCATCTTGGATTAGGAATATCATTACCACTTCTAAAATAGACAGAAGCACCTGTTGTGGGGTCTTCAATGGGCCAGCTTGACAAATCCACTTGGCGTGGAGTAAACATTACATTTGCTAAAACAGAAGGGAAATCATTGGCATTATTCCCTTGCCCTGCACTGAGGGGGGGAGAAAATTGATCCGTATTAGCGAAGTTGAATGTTGACCTAACGGTTAGCTTATCTGTCAATTCTGCATTCATACCCAAACCTAAGTTTAGTCTTTTCAAACCGTTGTTAGGAATATAACCTTGCTCATTCGTATAACCGGCAGAAACATTATAACCTACTTTTTCACCGCCACCAGAAACGTTTAACGATGTCGTTGAAATAAGTCCTTTACGGAAAAAATCGCTGACATTGTTAGGAAAAGTTTGTATGTTGTATGGACTAACAGAAGCGACATAATCTGCTTGACCCGCTTTTAAGGCAGCATTTGACAAAAAAGCATACGGATGATTCGTCAAAGCGGCATTGGTATTTTGCGAAGGATAAGTCTTCGCTTCTTCAATGGTTGGACCCCAGTTACTGAAGAAAAAGCCAATGTTTTGTTGAAAACCACCTACATATTGATTTTGGTATCTTGGTAAGTGTGCCTCATTTGTAAAATTGGATTGCGTAACAGTAAATTCTGCTTTACGCACTTTTTTACTACCGCCCTTAGTTGTCACCAAAACAACACCATTACGTCCTTGGTCACCATAAGTTACCGTCGCTGCTAAACCTTTCAATACTGAAATACTTTCGATATTATTAGGGTCAAGATCTAAGAAACGGCTCGAAGAAGACTGATTTCCACTTGTAAAACCACCACGTGTGTTTGTGTTGGAGTTGAAAGGCACGCCATCTACAACAAAAAGTGGTTGAACAGAACCAGTGATAGACGAATAACCGCGAATCGTGATGTTCGTACCTGTACCACTCATGCCAGATGTTTGGGTAATGTTTACACCCGCAATTTTGCCTTGAAGGGAACGTGTTACATCGGATTGTGGGCGGTCTGCAATTTCTTTTTCGCCAACACTTGCGATGGAGTAACCCAAAGCCCGTTTTTCTCGAACAAAACCTTGTGCCGTTACGACGACCTCTTGGAGTGTTGTTTCAAAAAGTTTAATTGTTAAATTATCAGAGGCTGTTAGAGCAACTTCCTGAGTTTGGAAGCCCACAAAGCCAATGACCATAGTTGTTGCCTCTTTGGGTACAACTAAACTAAACTTACCTTCAATATCGGTAACTGTCCCTGTCGTCGTACCTTTCAACACAACGCTTGCGCCCACAAGGGGTTCGCCTTTGTCACTTGAAATCGTACCAGAAAGGGTTCGCTGTGCGAGAATTGAGCACAGAGGTAGCACTAAAAGGCTCCAAATAAGGAGAGCTTTTTTCATGATGGATTTGATTTTAGATGAAATGATAAAGTTTTAATACACCCTAAATAATTGATAATAAAGTACTTAATAACAAAATGTTTTTAACACATGTTTTGTTATTTTAGATATGTTGATATTACATAGGCATTAACAGAACGAAAGTAGTTCATCTATCTATAAAAGCAATACTTTCATTATGAAATTTGTTAATTTTTTTTTAACTATATTATCCATAAATCCACCTTTTGCATCGGCGACTGTTCCCGTTATGGTCCTTTGCGCAACTGCGAAGCCGGCGATGAGTAGAACCATCGTCAAAATCAGTGAGAGTTTTTTCATACCAATTGATTTTAGATGAATAAATATTTAAAAAATGAAAATTCAACCAATTTTAGAAATGATTTAACATTTCTATCTTTTACTAAAATAAAATTTAATACACCCCTCAGTAAAAAATACTCAAAAGGAGGCATTTTCGGTGATTTAAGGTCTGAAAGTTAAGTGGAAAGGACGTTGTAACTGTTGATTAGCAATGCATAAAGTCGTAAAAGTTAATATTTCGTTAAGAAAAAGTTAAGCGTAAATGTACAAATATCCAACGTTAGGTTAAATATATATGCTGCTTTTTTTTTTAAAAAAAAATTCGACGAAGGTTTAGGTTACCCCTCCAAAGGGTGTAGTTAAGGATGAACTAATAAAAAAGCATGCAAAAAAATGAAAATTAGGCTTCTAATTTAAGTGCGGTTAGTAAACTTACCTACATTTAAATATTGAAATTTCATTGGCACAAAACTACACAGTGAAAATGTTTATTTGGACAAAAATGTTTTAGAACTTTTTACACACCTATAAATAACATTGTTATATTCTCCAAAACTGACCTATTTAAAATTTTATTTTTTATTTCAACAAACTACTTTAATAATGTTTTGACCGCACCCTTCTGTAAAAAAACACTTATAATCTAATAAGGCAACAAAAAAATTCGAAAAGACACATTACAATACTGAGGGGGTCAATTTTGATGACCTATAAATAAAAAAAGGCATTCCAATTTTTGGAATGCCCTACCGTGACCCCGAGCTGAGGTCACTCTTTGCATCAATGCTCGCTCTTTGTTGGTTATTGGTTATTAGGAAATTGGTTATTGGGAAATTAGTTTCACCAGTAACTAATTTCCCAATAACCAGTAACCCCTTTACTTATCCCACCAAACAGGTGTTAAAATATTTGACTCAACAATCGCTTTCGTATTATAAAGTCGTTCTGACTGTGCCGTTGGAAAACGACGTGGGATGCCAGCAACCGCTGCATTCGCATTGGGTGTCAAGGCTGGAATATTCGTGCGTCGCCAGTCTGACCATACTTCGGGTTGGGTGAACATGGCGATGTACTTTTGAGTCATAATTTTTTGCATCGTAATTGTCACACTGGTTTCCGAAGCGTTGACGGTTTCATAAACAGGTTTAGCGGCACCTGTCATTTTCAAAATACTGGCTTTGACAGCCGCGTTGTGTGCTGCCGCCGCTTTTGTTTTATCCCCTGCTCGGAATTGTGCTTCTGCTTCTATAAATTTCGCTTCTGCATAAGTAACCAGTGGCAAAGGCGATGCTTGACTTGCTAAAAGAGGACCTACTGTAGCTGTTTCAGTAGCAGTAGCACTACCTGCATAAGCTGCCAAACGAGGGTCATTCGAGTTTTTAAGCAAATCAACAAAATAGCCATTCATGGTCATATAGCCCCCACGAGTACGGTTGAAAGCATACCATTGATTCCATTCATTGCCTGCCTCACCAAATATAGCCATACAATCAGCTGCATTAGACGTAAAACCAGCAGAATAAGCTTGTGCCAAAAACCCCAAAGCAGCCGTCGCTGAACCTGCAGGATCGCGCTTGCTCAACCGATTGGCATAACGGGCTTTGATGACATAAGCCGTTGCAATCCATTTATTAACATCACCCCCAAAAATATAATCTTCGCCCGCAGGTGCTAAGATGTTTTTATCAGCCGTTGCTTTCAAATCTGTAATGGCATCGTCTAACAGTTTCTGAATATCAGCAATGACTTGCTCCTGTGGGTCGTGTGTCACATTAAAATATTCAGGTCCTTTCAAGCCTTGTAAGGCTTCTCTATTAGGTATATCACCCCAAAAATCAGTCGCAATACCCAGATTCATAGCTTTCAAAATGCGTCCAATACCCCGATAATGTGGGTTTTTATCACCTGATTTTTCAATCAACAGTTGTGCATTGATGAGGCTGCCATCATATAATGACCACCAATCGTTGTCAATATCATTTTCATTGAAGTCATACCGTTCGTATTCTTCATATTGAAACTGCCTACCTTTTTGTTGTTTTGTAAAAATAGCTGCAATACGTGCCAACTGACCCGTGTAAATGGCAAAAGTTGACACTTCGACAGCAGGCAACAGTAAATTGATAGGCACATCAACAGGTGAGTTAGGCGATACATCGTAACCTTCTACGAATTTTTTGCAACTGCTTGCTATTAATAGAGCTGCAACAAGAATATATGATAGCTTTTTCATAAATTTCATTTTTATTTTTTGTTAAAAAAAACGATTTTTGAACCTCAAATACTGAGGGGGTGATTTTTTGTCATTCTGAACGCAGTGAAAGAATCTGTATAAACAGTAAAATCAGGTTCTTTCACTGTGTTCAGAATGACAAAAAAATACAAATAATAACTGTAATGGAAATTGGATTTTTCTTCAATTGACTTTTTAATCAGAAAAAAAGTCCCCGACGGAGCTTCATCTAAAATCAAATTCTTTGTTTAGTTATTGGTTGATTGGTTATTGGTTATTGGTAAATTGGTTATTAGTACAGACCAATAACCAATTTACCAATAACCAATCAACTATTCAAAACGAGGCACGTAAGCCTACTATGTACGATTTAGAGCCAGGCATATTGAAATAATCGAAACCACCAATATTTGAACCTGCACCTGTCAGACTTGTTTCTGGGTCAACGCCTGGATAGTCTGTTTTCAACCACAAGTTTCGCCCTGTCGCATACACTGTGATGTTTTTCACAAATTTACCATTGGCAATTTTTGGCAAATCATAGCTCAAAGTGACTTCCCGCAAGCGCAACCACGAGCCGTCATACACGAGGGCTTCTTGTGCTGCGCCACCATCGCCGACGACTTGTGAAAAATAGGTGAAAGCTGAAATAGCCTTTGTGTTGGGTGTACCGTCTGCAAGCACACCTTCAACAACATAAGTTTTACCTCTATCAGCCGTTATCGCTGTGCGTCCGATACGGTTGAGGCGACCAATCGTACCGCCCCAGACGCTGCTACCTTCACGGATATCAAGTAGCCCAAATAGACTTAAACCTCTGAAAGAGAATGTGTTGCGAATAGCAGCCGTCCATTTTGGATAAGGATTGCCGATATACCCTTCTTGTGGGTCTTTCTGTGGAATACCTGCTGCATTGACAATGATGCGTCCTTGGGCATCACGTAGCCATTTTTGACCAAAAAACGCCCCATAAGGTTGTCCAACAATGGCATAAGAGCCAATACCTGTAAAGGCTGATTCGAGACTGATTTGGTCAACGCCTGGAGCCAATTTAGTGACTTCACTTTTGTTCATCGTGAAGTTGCCGCCCACTTTCCAGTTGAAACCTTTGGTTTTGACAATCCAAGCATCTGCTTCGATTTCAATACCTTTATTAATCATTTCACCTATATTGGTGCGGTACGTCCGAAAACCTGTTGCGCGAGCAATCGGTTGAGCCACCAATAAATCACTGGCAATGGCGTGGTAATAGGTGAAGCCGAGATTGATACGATTTTTCAATAAGCGCACATCCAAACCTGTTTCATAAGACGTATTCAACTCTGGACGCAAATACTCGTTGCCCAATGTTTTGCTGATGCCAAAACCATTGAATCCTAAATATGGAAAACCCAAACCATTTGTAAAACCATCAGTCACAGTCGGTTGTAAATAATACGTTTTGGATGTATAAGCCAATGGCTCACGACCTGCCACAGCGTAAGAGAGACGAAATTTGGCATAATCCAAAATATCGTTTTTGGCAATCAATTCAGTCGGTACAAACGACAAAGATACTGAGGGGTAGAAAAAACTACTTTCCGCAAGGGGACCGAAAGACGATGCCCAGTCATTGCGACCAGTGACGGTCAAATAAATCAGGTCTTTGTAACCCACATCCACGGAGCCATAAACGCCCGCTAAACGTTTCGTCGTTGAATTCTCATCTGTATAAAGATTGGTTGCATTAGATAGATTATAAAAATCTGGGATGGTCAAATCAAGTCCACGAGAGAAATTGATTTTGTCAAACCGATGGTTCAAGTCTGTCCCCAACAAAGCCGCAAAGGACACGTCACCAAAACGCTTATCTACCCGACCAAAGAAATTGGATAAGACCTCATAATGATTGTTAGAGGCTTCCCAAATCTCACCATTGCCGTTGATATTATTGGCACCTTGTGCAAAAATCTGTTTGACTTGATCGTTATAAAAGTCTGTACCAATTCTATAAGTGAATGTCAACCAAGGCAAAGCAGTATATTCGAATGCCACATTGCCTGTAATGCGGTTCACATTACCTGTGCGGGGGCTTTTGTAGGCTGTCCAAAAAGGGTTGTCATAAATCGGTACAAAGGTCTGTTGTGTACCGTCCAAATTTTCGTAACCGTTGGGTCCATCGCCACCTAAAAGGTTAAAATTAATCGGCGCACGCATCAAAGGCAGCATGATACCCGATAGATTCGAGCCATTTTGTGCTTTCGTATCGCGTGTATTGGCGTAAGAAACCCCTGCATTAATGCGGAAATTGTCCGTTCCAGTCGAAGCATTCAGTCGGACGGTATTGCGTTTAAAGTCTGTATTCGGAATGATACCTGTTTGATTGGTATTATTAAACGCTAAGAAAAAAGTAGATTTGTCAGTACCACCAGAAATAGATAACTGATTGTTGAGCAATTCCCCTTTTCTAAAATAGGCTGCATCATTGTCAAAAACCTGTGTCGCTTTGGGTCCCCAACTGTTGGGCGTACCTGCTGCTGCCGTTCCCACATCGGAGGTCAAACTGCCGCCACCTGTGCCTTGTCCATAAATTTTTTGGAAGTCAGGTAATTTATTGACTTCTGAAATATCGTAGCTGACACCATAATTAACGTGTAGCCCTTTGCTGCCTTTTTTTGTTGTGATGAGAATGACACCATTTGCCCCCCTTGTACCATACAAAGCAGCAGCCGAAGGTCCTTTGAGAACAGAAATGTTCTCAATATCTCCAGGATTGAGGTCAAGACCCCGATTTGATTCATTCACACCTTGCAAATTGGGATTGAAAGGATAATCCTGTGGCGAAGTTGTGTTAGTAGAGTTGTCGTAAGGCACGCCATCCACCACAAAAAGTGGTTGATTATTGCCTGTAAAGGTGGAATTACCGCGTATCAAAATCTTTGAAGATGCACCTGGTACACCCGCTGATTGAACGATATTGACACCCGCTGCCTTTGAAGCCAAAGCCTGAACAACATTGGGTTCGCCTGAACTCGTAACCATCATGCCACTGACATTTGTTACAGCATAACCGATGCTCTTGTCGGATTTAGAAATGCCCAAGGCGGTCACAACGGTTTCGTTCAATATAAGTCCTTCGGACATTTGAACATTTACAACATTTGTCGGACCGAGGGGAATCTCTTGAGTGGTAAAACCTGTGAAAGAAAAAACCAAGGTTTTGGCATCATTAGGCACACTCAATTCGAATTTGCCGTCGAGGTCTGAGACGGCGCCTTTGGCTGTGCCTTTGATAACAATACTTGCACCAATCAAGGGTTCATTTTTGTCATCTGTAATACTACCTGTAATCGTCCGTTGTGCGGTTGCAAAATTGGAAAAGCCCCACACCAAAGCCCAAAAAAGTAATAGCTTCTTCATGTAACTGATTGATTTTAGTGATAAAATAGGATTAGTAGGTCTGACGATGACATCATCGCCAAACTATTGAAAATCAATAATTTACAAAAACTATGACACTAACGACCCCTCAGTATAAAGGGCATAAAAACGGCTTTCCTGTACTCAACGGATGAATACAATGCATAAAAGCAGCTTTTTGAGTAGGGCAAAAAAATATCAATACCAAGGCGTAAAGCCAATAGATTAATGATTTTTTGACCAACAGCCGTTAGTTAAAAATCCGATGGATTTCGATGGAAATAAAAATTGGTGAGCTGATGCAAAGTCTAATTCAGTGGCAACTAAAAAAAATTAAATCCTCATGTGCGAAGCAAAGTAAATAGCATATTCAAAATTTACGGTTAGTCACAACAACAATTTTATGTCTTGTCGTCATTTTAATAATGAACGCTCAAAGATGAAAAATTGCTGCCAATACTGAGGGGGGGTATTTTGATTTTCGACAAACGACAATGAGAAATTGGAATATAAAAAAAGCCGCCCTTGAAAAAAGGGCGACTCGACTGCTATGTATTGTTCATCTATAAAATTAATCTATTCCTTTACATTTAATCAACATCCCAAAACAATCTTGTTGCAAAAACATCAATCGTTCCTTGCGCTTTGACGTTTTCACCATTTGAGCCTAATTCTGTACTTGGGTAAAAAAACCTTACAGGTCGTCTGGCATCCGTCACTTGAGCACTTTGTGGCGTGGCAGGGAAACCCGTTTTTCTATATTCTGTCCAAGCTTCTAAACCATTGAAATTAGCAAGAGCCAACCATTTTTGAATAGCGATAGCCTTTAACTTATTAGTAGAGGCGGCATAATCGTAGTCTTGAATACCACTACCAATATATTTAGTGGCATTGGCTACACCAGCTCCTAACAGTCTGAATGATTGTTCAATACCCGCTTCGAAATAAGTTTTAGCGTCGCCCGTTAAAGTAATGCCAGTACCATATCTTTCTTTAGCTTCTGCTAAATTTAACTGTATTTCTGCAGCTGTCATAAAAATATAAGGTCTGTCAAAAGAACCTTTCACTAAAAGACTGGGTCCCAGTGCAGATGCGGCCGTTGCAACAAAACCTGAACTAATGCCAAATGGCACACCAATATAATTTGATGCAAACTCGGCTTTTGTACTCACACCCGCAGTAGCCCCTTCACCGCCGGTTGCGTAGCCATATCTTTTTAAACGGAATGTATCAAGCGAGGTTTTTAAGCTATTTACTAAGAATTCAGTAAGTCTTGGATAGTTATTCAAAGCCAGTTTGGCACCTGTAGCACTATAGCCCCATCTATCATATACAGGATTTAACTTGCCTGCAGTTGGCTGGTAGAACCCTACCCCACCTGAACCAACGTCTTCACCTGTAATAAAACCGGAGCCTTCTGCAACGATTTTATTAATCTCCGTTTTGATATAAGTATCTCTACCTGGAATCCTTGCTTGGTGCATCAAAATTCTTAGTTTGAGCGAGTTGGCAAATTTAGCCCACTTGCTGACGTTGCCTTTAAAAACGATATCTGAACCTGTGAAAGCACTCGTAAAAGCATTGGCTTTAACATCAACAATAGCCTCGTCTAATAATGTAATCAATGACTCATAAATAACTTTTTGATCATCAAATTTGGGCGCAAGCGATTTAACACCTTTTAAGGCATCTGTAAAGGGTACATTTCCATACATATCTACCAATTGATGATACAGTAAGGCTTTCATCACTTTGGCTGGTCCTTTTAGGAACTTTTGACTATTATCATCTGCATTGTCAATGACGTATTGATAATCATTCAAGTTATCGTAGTAACCATCCCAATAATTGAAATCCCCATTCGTAAAGTTATAGGCAAATATCGTTGTTGAAACTATATAGCTATTTGATTGCGTCCATAAGCCAGCCCAATAGGAGCCTATTTCATTAGGTGTAACCATAATGGCAGCCGAAGTATTCAAGGCATTTGTGAATACAAAGTTAGGTGATGCCGTTGGTAGGGCATTTGGATTGGTATTAATATCCAAAAAGGATTCCTTACATGAGCTTACAAAAAATGCAAGGAGCATTATAATGATATATGATTTGAATTTCATTTTTTTAGAAATTTAGATTTTAGAAAGATACGTTAATATTCACACCATATTGGCGAACTGGGGGTGTTTGAGTTGTGGTATTAATACCCAAGCCGTTGCCGGTCGTAAAACTAAATTCTGGATCTGTATAGAAGTTAGCTTTATCTACAATAGTCAAAAGGTTTCTACCATATATAGAAATACTGGCAGATGAAAAAATCTTAGTTTTAGTAATTAAGCTCTTTGGAAAGTTATAAACTAAGTTAATATCTCTCAATTTAATGAACCATGCATCATTAACAAAGTTTTCAGAAATCAAACGATAGTTATCAACCCAAAGACCATATTCTGCTTCACGAACATTGACAGTTGTGTTGGGTGTCGCTGTTTTTCCATCTGCACTCAATAAACCTGAATTAGGGAAAATATGAGGATTACGGTTTTCTGTCCATCCACCCGCACCTGTAAATGTCATTTGACGACCTAAATCGCTGAACATGACGTTACCACCCCGATATTCAAAGTTGAAATTAAATGACAAATCGCCATAACTTATTCTTGAACTTAAACCAGCAATATGACGCGGTAAGGTACCTCCTCTTTGAGATAGTGTTGCTAATCTCAAAGGATAACCAGAAGTTGGATTGACCAAAATAAGTCCAGAACCATCGGGTGAACGTTGATAGCCGTCGGTTTTTAACATTGGAAATCTTTGACCTTTAATCACATTCGTATTGGCATACGTAAAGCCCCCTGTGATGAATTCATCAATACCAGGATACAAATCCACAACTTCGTTATCATTGAAAGAATATCTAATACCAAAATCCCAACGAAATTTATCATTTCTTGAAATGAGGTACTTGAAATCCACTTCATAACCAAAGTTTTTAGTTTCACCCACATTGATTAACAAATTGGAGAAGCCCGTTGTATTGGGAATTCTTACTGTGATAACCTGTCCTTTTGATTGTTGGTTATAAATAGACGCATCTAAAGTGATTCTATTATCAAATAAGGAGAACTCACCACCCACTTCTGATGAATAAACAACTTCTGGTTTTAAGTTTTCATCAGGAAGTATATTACCCACTGTTAGACCAACGATATTGCCATAAGGAAAACCACCACCATTGCCAAAACTTCTATCTAAACCATAAAGTGGAATGTTATCGTTCGCATTTTTATTGTAGTTTACACGCAATTTAGCATAATTCAATATTTTGCTTTTCAACCCAGGAAAGGCATCTGTAGCAATAAATGATAAAGCTGCACCATAATAAGGGTAAGCCCAAAAACTTTTATCCCGTGTTGGTTTATAAAATCTTGACGTGGCATCGTATCTGAAAGTACCATTCAATATTAACCAATTTTTATAGTTCGTTGTTAAATCCGCATAATAACCAAATTTACGTTCTAAAGTATTGGATTCGCCCCCTGTCAACTCTCCTTGTCTGTTAGAGACATTATAGACATCAGGAACGACGATTGAGCTGGAGCCTACCGAGATACTTTTTGTATAACGTTGATATACACTATTACCCAATATCAACTTATTTGAAAAATCACCAAAATCTTTAGCCAATTGTATCTGAAATTCATTATTCACAACATTCTCGGTAGTGGAATAATCTGTAACACTCCCTAAAATATCCGTACCTGCTCTATTGATACCTAAATAATCATCTGCATTCTTAAAAGGATCCGGTATGAAGGCTTTGGTTTTTGCCCAATCAGAGTACAAAAATTTACCTGTACGATTTTTACCTGTACGCGAGTTATTCATCACACCTAATCTATTGGTAATTTGCATCCAATCAAGTGCTTTGTAGGTGGCATTAAAATTTCCAGAAAGATTAGCATCTTTATAGTTCTGACGATTATTGTCCGCTATAAAGTATGGATTGTTTAAATAATCATTATAATAGCCATTCGGGCTGGCAAACTCATTGTTTTTCCAATCCCTTAGTTCGTGCAATGGAATATTTGCTGGCTGATTCAATACTTCACTATAAAAATCGCCTGTTGTCCTATCGTATGCTGCTTGTGTGTAACTTGCTGTAAAGCCTGTTAATAGTTTATTATATTCTTTACTTGCTGAGGCTCTCACACCTGTTCTTTCACTTTTATCGTTAGGGACAACACCTGAAATTTTCTGATTTTCAACGGACAAATAGAACGAACTACTTTCGTCACCGCCTTGAACACTCAATTGATTATTCGAGGAAACACCAATATCAAACGTTTTTAGTCTAATATCAGGGATAGCCGAATAGGGTATAATAAGCTTATTGCCACTTTCAACCACTTTGCCTTGTAGTCTTTGAGAGCCATCAAAAGCGTCACCATATTGTTGATTTTCGTAAGATCTAAAGTTTCCTTTTAGTCTCACTAAATGGTCATTGCTATATCCTGCCGTACCAAATGATGGATAATAATGAGAGCCTGAACCATATTTATCTTGAAAATCTGGCAAGAAACTAATTTGCTCAAAGTTTGTACTATTTGAATACTCTACTCTCACTTTACCCTTAACGCCTTTTTTGGTCGTTATAACAAGTGCACCATTGATACCTGCCGAACCATAAAGTGTCGCTGCTTGTCCCCCTTTTAATATCGATACGCTTTCAATATCATTAGGGTTAATCAAAGCCAAAACAGTAGAGGTGGTTTGCATACCATCTAAAACGATTAAGGCTTCATTGTTACCCGTAATAGACCGATAACCCCTTAAGACAATTTTTACTGAGGGGTCAACACTATTATTGACATTATAGACCGCTAAACCTGTCACTTTACCAGATAGAGCTTGTGCCAACTGGGGCGAGTGCCCAACAGTAATATCGTCGGTACCGACTTTTGAATAAGAATAACCAATCTCCCTTTGGTTTTTACGGATACCTTGAGCCGTCACAACGACTTCATCTAATTGACTGTTAGCCAGTTTGATTTTCAATTCAGTGGCATTACCCAATGTGATTTCTTGGGACTGATAACCCGCAAAACTGAATGACAGTTTTTGAGCCTCTTTTGGCACATCAAGAGAAAATTTGCCATCAACATCCGTTAAAGTACCTACAGTGGTACCTTTGACAATCACACTTGCACCTACAAGCGGCTCACCTTCGGGACTTGTTATCATCCCAGTAATTGTCCTCTGTGCCATAGCAAAACCGACTATGCAAAAAAGCGCAATAAGAGTAAAAAAAACTTTTTTCATAAAATTTTGATTTTAAGATGAAGTAATAAAAATTAAATAACTTGGTTGTTTTAACCATTATCATAGCTGCTTGATGGGTGGTTACATCACAGTAAAATTCCTAATTTACAACAGCATAGAATACTAATCTCTCAGGTGTAACTGAAAGGTTAGATACGATTCTGGATACAAAATCATAAGATTGATACCCCTCAGTACATTGAAGAAGTAGCAAAAAAGATGTGATTAAAATACTAAAAAAAGCCGATGGAAATTAGAAACCGCTGATGACTGATATTACAGCAATATCAGATTAAAGTAAATTTTAATTTTGTAAAATACTATCTTCAAAATCAGATAGTAGCAAGGCGTTGTTTTATGGCAGGAAAAAAAAGCTATAGCGCTAAAGGTTTTGTTAAATGTTAAGGCTCAATTTTTTTGTTTAAAGTGTTGGTCGAATGTTATGGTTTAAAGTGTTGGTTTATGTTAAAGTTGTTGAGTAGACAATCTTATTCTGTTTATGTGGAAGTAAATAAAGAACGTTTTGTATCGTATAATGCTGCTTAATGTATTTTTATTAGGGCATTTACCAAACTAAGGTTTTTGCTTCGTTTCTGTTGTTATTCCGAGAACTATCAAAGATGTAAAATTGCTGGCAATATTGAGGACGTTCACTTTTTATTTTCGACGAACAACCGTTGAAGTGCTACAATAAAAAAGCCGCTCTCAAAAAGAGAGCGGCTTATATGAATAGTTTACACTATTTCATTCATCTAAATTTGTTATTTCTTATCCCACCAAACGCGTGTCTCTTGCGTATCAGGACCTTGACGAGCAATAACAGCGTCATAATTAGCTTTATTCAATGAAGCTTCAGTCGTTGGATAAGCCATTCTACGTGGAATCAGACCACTGGTGTTAAGTGGTTTAGCGGCAGGTGCTAAAACAGGAAAACCTGTTCTGCGCCATTCTGCCCAAGCCTCATAACCCATATAGTACAAAGCAATCCATTTTTGAGTACCAATCAATTCGAGAGCTTTGGCATCTGTATAAGCGACATCTGGACTTGAAATAAAAGCATTGAAAGCAGCATCAGTGGTATAAACGCCCCATTGTTGCATCGAAGCTTTGATGGCATCTTCATACAATTGTTTCGCATTGCCTGTTATCCAACCTAATTTAACAGCTTCTGCTTGTGAGAAAAGCAATTGAGCGTAAGTGGCTACATAGACAGTCGCATCTTGTGCTGCGATTCTAGTTGAAGAAGCTAACGAAAAATCTTGTGCTTTACCAGCCGCTGGGAAAGCAGCATAAGGAACACCTTTGTATGTCAAAGTAGCTGTTGCTTTGTCAGCAAAAGCTGCAATACGTGGGTCATTGGTCTTTAACAAGTAATTAACGAACACGTCGCTAAGCGCATAATCTTTACGATTGCCTGTAACATAGTTATTGTAAAGCGGGCTTTCGTAGTTGGCATCTTTCAAATACTTGAAAGTAACGTTGTCTGCATTTGATGTAAATACACCGTCCGCCATTGCAGCTGCAAACTCTGCCTTACCTTTAGCTGGATCTACTTTTGATAAACGCAATGCCATGGTCGTACGAAGTGAATTTGCAAATTTTTTCCAACGGGTCACATTGCCTGATAACATGATATCACCAACCACAGTCTTACCACCATCAAATTGTGCTTGCGCTTCTTTCAATTCCTTAAACAGGTCGTTATAAATCGATTGTTGTGTATCGAATACAGGAGAAAAGTTTTCCTTACCTTTTAAGGCTTGAGAATAAGGTATATCACCCCAACGATCCGTCATAATCAAGTAGAAATAAGCTTTCAAAATACGCGCAATGGCAATTTGGTTTGCATTAGAACCATTGGCAGCCGCTGCATCTTTGGTTTCGGCATCTGTATTTAACTTGATAATATAATTTAACGAATTAAGTGGACCTGTATAGAAAGCCGCATAACTAAAATTAACAGTTTTGTAGCGAGACTCTTCAATATAAGTCACATCGCCAAACTGTTGTACATACAGCGCAGGTACTATTGCCGTAGCAACCCCACCGACATTTGTGATAGCCCCTGTCAGTAAACTTGCGGTACTTGCTACCGCGGGGCTATTTGGACTCTGGTTTATGTCACCAAACTCTGTGAAATCTTTACAAGCACTTGTTGCTAACAGCGCAACAATGAAGCATGATTTTATTATTTTCGAAACTATTTTCATTTTAATAGTTGTTAAATTGTTTTAGAAATCAAGAATATACTGAGGGGTGTATATTCTTGTTTTAATGAGATACTTTTTTAGTATTAAGTGTGTGGTGTTTACTAATCGAGTGTTTAGAATCTGTAAACTCTTTGATTATCAATGAATTACTACCGTTCTAAACACTAAAAATAATAAACTAAATACTTATGTAAAACGTATTAGGCATAATAGATAGTATTTAATTCATAATTGTTGAATAAAATTTACACAACCATTACTTTTTACTCAATACCATACTATTTAGAAACCAAATTTTACATTCAAACCAAACGAACGTACGGGAGGTAATTGACCGCCTTCTGTCCAATAAGATTCTGCTTCGGAAATATCAACACCACCACCAATGGCACTATAGAGTAACAATGGATTGCGAACCAATAAACCGACATAAACCGATTTAACAGGTAAATTTCCGAAATCTTTCTTTGCGAAGTTGTAACCTAAAGACACCTCTCTCAATTTAACAAAAGTTTGGTCGAACATCCAGTAATCGTGCAAAGCAAATAATTTGTCTTCATAAAATTCTTGTGTCTCAACACGTGTTGTATTTGGCTTACCGTCGGCAGTAACAGCATCCAGAAGAATACCACCACCGCTCGCAACTGGATCGCGTTTTGGTTTGCCTAACTCATTCAAACCTGCTGTTTCAGCTGCTAAACCTGAATAAGCGTTGAACATACGTGTAACAGAGAAGAATTTACCACCAACAATGAAGTCAATATTGAAGCGGAAAACAAAGTTTTTATAATTCATCGTATTCACAAAACCGCCTTTAAATTCTGGTAAAACTGAACCAAGGTTTTGGTTTAAGTCAAACAAATAATGACCATCTGCGCCAACGACGCGTTTACCCGAAGCTGCGTCTACTTTAATCTTACGACCATTGAACAAACCCCATTCTTCGCCTTCACGTGCATTGATGGTTAAACCACGCCATGTGGTACCCAATTGGTAGTTTGTCAAACCCGGTGCCAATTCAACAACTTTTGAACGGCTTCTATCTAAGTTGATATCAAAGTTCCAATTAAAGTCGCTTGTACTAACTGGATTTGCAAAAATGTGCAATTCAACACCTTTCGTTTGGATATTACCTGCATTGATAATAGCGTTGTTGTATCCACTTGTTGGAGAAACTGCCAAAGGAATAATTTGGTCTTTATTATCATTCTGATACGCCGTAAATTCAATACCCAATTTATTTCTAAAGAATTTCAAATCAATACCACCTTCATAAGAAGAGGAAAGACCTGGTTTCAAGTCTTGATTTAACAAAGTACCAGGTATCGTTTGAATCGCATTAGAGCCAAAAGGGTTGCCTGTTCCAAAAATTGGATTGATTTGGTAAGGACCAATGTCAGTACCCACTTTTGCATAACCTGCTCTGATTTTACCGAATGACAAAATGTCATTTTGGGGTATAAATTCAGAGAATACCAAACTACCCGAAATAGAAGGATAGAAATACGAGTTATTCGCAGCAGGTAAGGTTGAAGACCAGTCATTGCGTGCTGAAACATCAATGTAAGCAAAGCCGCCGTATCCAAAACTGGCATTGGCAAAAACGCTGTTTACTTTTCTTTTATAAACGCTGTTGTTAATATTCGGTCTATCTTTTGAAGCCGAAATATTATAGAAGCCTGGTGTGGTTAAGCCACCCACTGTTTGCTGAAAATACGTTTTTACATCGTTGTCACGCATGTTGCCACCTGCATTAATGCCAATGGAAACTTTATCGTCTGCAAAGTTTTGATTATAACTGACAAGGGCTTCATAGTTGTTCTCTTTTGAAGTAGCTGTGTAAGTGGACATGCCACCTTTCCCACCTTCATTGAGCGTACCATAAGCCACACGACCTTCACCATTATAAGTATCTAAGTCACGACGTGCTGTAACAGTTGCTTTTAAGTTATCTGTAAACTTGTAAGTCAAGCCAAAGTCACCAAACAAACGCTCTTGTTGTTGCTTATTCGTGCTTTCATACATTTGCGTATATGGACTGTCCCAATACTTCGGTTTCGGGTCAGTTGGTCCACCGATATTCCAACTACGGAAAGTACCGTCTGGGTTTTTGTAGTTTTTCAAGTCTTCAATCTTCAACTGCCGTTGAAACCATTGATTGAAAGAACCAATTGTTTGATTGAAACCATCTAAAACCCCGCCCGAAGAACCATATTGGTCAGCAGGACGATTCAATGTATTGGTGTTGGTGTAGTTGATGTTTAAGTTGACATCAAAATGCTTGGATATACTCACTGTGTTTTTAGCACTAATAAAATCTTTTTTCTGATTGCTATTAGGCATAATACCGTTCGTATTGATGTGTGTATAAGAGATACGCGTAGAGAACAATTCTGTTGCTTTTGAAAATGCGATATTGGTATTGTTACTAATAGGCTTTTCAAAGAATTCACGAACATTATTAGGATTTGGAGAGAACGGTGTCAACTGACCAAATTCTGAACCAGGCTGCCATGAGAAAGCAGAACGGTGAGGCGAACCATCCAATTTAGGACCCCAGCTTTCGTCAGCCGAGTAATCCAAAATCTTTTGACCATCATAAGCTTTCCATGCTGCAGGATGAACCGCTGGATTGAATGCAAATGTTTCCCAATCTTGTGAATAACCACCACCGTACTCATTTTGATAAGCAGGTAATGCACCCACCATATCTAAAGTTGTACTATGGTTAATTTCAAATCCACCGCCGCCAATTTTCGCTCGTTTTGTCGTGATAATGACAACACCCGAAGAGGCGCGATTACCATACAAAGCTGTTGCGGCAGGTCCTTTCAAAACAGACAAATTGTCTACATCATCCATATTGACTTGGCTGATGTCCGTTGGTGTACCATCCACAACATACAATGGATCGCCACCTGTCAATGAGTTGACACCCCGAATACGAATATTAGGCGTACCGAATTTAGCACCCGATTGACCCAATACTTGCACACCTGCCACTTTACCAGCCAAGGCATTTGCCACGTTGGCATCACGCGCTAAGGTCAAATTTTCACCTTTGACATCTTGCACTGTGTAACCCAATGATTTTTTTGACCGAGAAATATTCAAGGCAGTAACAACCACTTCGCTAAGAACCGAAGCATCCTCTAAAAGAATCGCATCAATGGCATTAGTAGAACCAATTGGAATTTCTTTCGTTGTCGAACCGACATAACTGTAAACTAATGTCGTCGCATTGTTTGGCACTTGAAGGGTGTAATTGCCGTCCAAATCCGTTATGGCACCGTTTGTTGTGCCTTTTACAACGACGCTAACACCAACGAGGGGTTCTCCGCTTTTAGACGTAACTTTCCCCGTGATTGTTCTTTGTGCCGCCGCAAAACCGACGATACAAACGAGCATAATTAGGGTAAATAAAAACTTTTTCATTAAATTTTTAATTTTAAGATGAAGCAATATAATTTAATAATTTGGTTGGTTTTAACCAATATCTTAGCACATTGACGCATACAGCATCAGAGCAGTTTTAAAAAATTAAAATCAGCTTTGAAAATTCTACCCCTCAGTATTTTTGGTAGATGGACACAAGGAAAGGTTTGTAAAACACACGCTAAATTATCAAGTGCTCGTTTTTTTGTTACCCCCTCAGTATATGGGGGGTGTTTTATTAGCGGTGTTTCAAAACACATAAAAAATAAGAGCCGATGAAATTAGAAACTGCCTGAAGACTACATACAGCAATCTCAGTGTTTGTTATTTTGTAAATTACATTATCCGACAATACGGATAAAGGCAAGGCATTTTGTGATGGCAAGAAATATAAAATTATAATTATGGCTTTAGTCAACGTTAAATACCAATAATACTTAGTGGATTAAAAACTCTGGAATGAAACATTAATAAACTAACGTTCTGTTTTTCATAATGCTGCTTGTGCTGTTTTTCTCAATGATTAATTTGATTTTATAATGAATGGTGCAAATTTACAAACAAAATGGGGGGGTGACATGATTTTTAGCGAATTTTCACTAATTTTAGACCAACGACTTAGGTGAAGATTTTTCCTTCTTTCCCAAACTCTCTGGCTATGCCTGTCCTTAAATCATCTTTTGTCAAACTCATAACCCTGCTTGAAAGCGCATTCAAGCAATGATCTGAACCACCTTTTTGTATGGTAATAGAAAGAGTTAGCAGAAATTTTAATATTTAGCTAAGTTTTTATCGTGCTAAAAGTGCTATCAGTGTCGCCACTGAAAATCCAACAGCACCGCCCAAAACACCTGTCCACAGTTGTTTTCTGACTTTACCATTATTACATTCTTTAGCGACTTTGAGGGCATTGTCCAATTGTGTGCTTAATTGGGCATTTGTGTCTTTAAGGTCGTCCGTCAGTTTCTTTAAATTCTCAATACGGCTGTTTTGCAAAGCATCTAATTTGACCAATTCCCCTATCTTCAATTGACTAATACTGTCTAAGGTGACATGATGCCTATCGAGTTGTTTGTATTCATCTATCTCTACATCGTAATCTTCAATCAATTTTAATAAAGGGTCAAACACTGGTTTCTTCACAATACTGAGGGGGTAGTTTGCTGGATTATTCAGCCGTGTCATCAGTTGTCGGAACGCTTGCGTGTCACGAACTTCTAAATAATCGAATGACACCGCATCATTTTTGAGCAACAAATTGACTTTTCTTGACGATACACCGTTGATAACACTTTGCTGTTGCTCTTGTGCTTGTACCGGTAGCAAGGCAGATACAATGAACCCTAATAGACAGATGTACTTTACTATTTTCATGTTGATTGTTTTAAATATTGTTAAAGCTGGTAGAATCAAACTTGACGCAAGTTGTCTTATACTTATCGTCAATCAATAATAAACGAACTTTGAGTCGAAGCCTTTTTGAGTTCTGCCAAAGTAGAAGCTGATTTTTCCTTACTTTTATCAATATTTTTGCGGACATTATTGATGTCCTCTCGGGTTTTGCCCTCCTTAGCCGCCAGCACATTTAAGGAATTATAAATCACTTCCACCTGTTCCAACACTTGTAGTTCACGCTGTACCGCCGATTGATAAACGGAATCCATATGCGCCAAAATGTTTTTGTGCTGCATCTGAATCTCTTTAATATCTTGTTTTGTTTCGTGCCGACGAGACATTTCGCCGCCGACAAAGCCGCCCAACATCAATAATGAAACGCCAAAGGCTGCCAAACTGATAAGTGGTGAGTGCGTAGGTAGTATTGCCATTTTACTAAGTTTTAAAATGTTTGAATAAGGTTTTTATATCTCTCAGTATTGTCATGGATAGACTATGGATACTGGGTTTATAGGATACACAGCATTGAAAAGATAAAGTTAAGCAATAAGAAAACAAATTTGTAAAATAGTTCTATTAATATGAGATAAATTGTGAAACAAATGAAACTTAATTTATAAATATAAGTATCCCTATCTATACATAAAGCATTTGGCATTATGTTATTACTAAAAATTATCCAATTACCTATCTAAACCATTTTAGCAAAATGAGCCAAGAAGGAAATCGTCTAACGCGCATCTTTACGGACGAAGAGCTGACAGACGTTAAATCAACAATCAAGTCCGTAACCAACAAAGTCGCGCCTTTCACGACCGTTGTTGATGAAAACGAAATTGTCGGTTTCAACAAAATTGGCGACGGCGACAAAATGCTTATTGCAGACTGCTTGTCAGAAGGTGAAGACGCAAAAGAGTTTTTACCCCAACGCTTCAAAATGGAAACCATTCAGATCAGCGACACGCTTCATGATCAACTTTATGAAATTGAAGATGACCTGTTTGAATTGTACCAACATGTGCGCCGCAACCGCATGTTAGCGGGTTCCGAAGCATCGGGCGCAGTTTCCACATTTTACGGTATTATTAAGGCATTTGGCACAGGCAAAGACAAAGTTGCCGCTGCCGTTGCCATGTTCAAGCGTCTGCAAGGCTACTATATGAAACGCATAGAAACAGCAAAAACAAAAAAACGCAAAGTCGAAGCCGAAAAAATGGAAACTGAAGCAGCACGTACCACAGAAAAAGCGGTGGCTACTGCTTAATCCTCTAACGCCTACACAAGTATCACTTTTGATACTTTTAGCACACTCGACACACCCCCTCAGTAATCAAACAATTATTGAAGGGGCTTTTTTTTTTGTTGACTTTTCTACCCAAATCCAATACCTCTTCGTGTTGAATTGTACTCGTTTTGACCCAAACCCAATACCTCCTCGTATTGAATCGCTCTCATTTTGACCCAAACCCAATACCTTGACGTATTGAATCGCTCTCGTTTTGACCCAAACCCAATACCTCGACGTATTGAATCGCATACTTGGCGAATACTCGAGCATACTTTTCGAATGCTCAAGTATACCGACCTTACCAAAAAGCACAATGCCGACTGTTGCGCAGCACAAACTTCTGCCAACTCGTCACACTGTTGCCACGCCCGTCATTAGCAAACATTAGGTTGTTCTTATTGTCTCGATGCAACAACCCACAGCAGTGACCTATTTCGTGTGACAATGTGCTGTCGCTGAATACACCTTTAACAGATATCGTGACGTAATCGGGCAACGGTCCCAAAGAACAACCAATTTTGCCCGAAATATTCCGCACGACAAACGCCGTAGGCTTACGCCATTTGGTTTTTAATGCTTTTGTGCCTCGCTATCTGGGCTGGGTGCATTCTAATCTGGTTGTTTGCTTTCGCAGCACCCCCTCAGTATTTTGGTAGTGTCTGCGCGTTCGTCGTTTTTAATGCGTTGAGGTTGAAATCTTGCAAGCTTGTTTGTCGTTGACCATCAAAAACATTTGTGCTTTCTGCGGTTCTTGTGTGAAGAACGGGAGAATCGATATTTTGGCGACCTTTCAGCCGTTCCTCTTCCAAATTATAACTGACTTTAAAGGGTTCTCCAAACGCTTTTCAAACAAATTAGTCACTCGTTCGCCATTGACTTTATACGGCACACCGCGTTTGAAAAAAGTAATGCTGGCGATAGATTGCGCCACATTCAAGACAAAAGGTTGTTTATAGTTATTTAGTCCAAACAATTAATTAGTAGTAATTTCAAAAACGAAATGAATGCAATTATTGGATAAAGCAATATTTAATTACATTTTTTTTATAAATATTTTTTTCCTATATCGCTTCAAATATTGGAACGGATTGCTTTTTGTAAAACAGTATTATTTCAACTGTCGTAAATACATCTGTATGGTATTGTGCAATCCATAATACAAAGCATCAGAAATGAGGGCATGACCAATCGACACTTCTTCTAAACCCACTACATGCTGCTTGTAATATTTCAAATTTTCTAAATTCAAATCATGCCCTGCATTAATGCCTAAGCCCAATTCAACAGCTCTTTTTGCTGCTTTTACGTGTGCTTCCACCGCTTTCTCCTTGTTTTTTGAAAAATCCTTTGCAAATATGCCCGTATAAAACTCAATACGGTCTGCCCCCACTTCTGCTGCACCTTCAACCATGTGTACATCGGCATTTACAAACAGCGATGTGCGAATATTTGCACCCCTCAGTATTTCGAGTGTTTTTTTCAAAAAATCAGCATTTTTCCAAGTGTCCCAACCATGGTCTGAGGTCAATTGCGTCGGGTCATCGGGTACAAGGGTGGCTTGTGCAGGTTGATTGTCAAGCACTAATGTCATCCAATCATCATCTGGATTGCCTTCAATATTAAATTCTGTAGTCACGATTTTTTTTAAATCATAGACATCTGCAAAGCGTATATGCCGTTCATCGGGGCGCGGATGCACCGTAATGCCTTCTGCACCAAAGGCTTCACAATCCTTTGCCATTTGTAGCAAATCGGGTAAATTTCCGCCACGAGAATTGCGTAATACAGCGATTTTATTGATGTTGACGCTTAAACGGGTCTTTTGCATGAGTCTATGAATTTAGTCAATTATTTGTCATGCTAAACGGAGTGAAAGTGTCTAAAACTTTGATTTTCAGATTCTTTCACTCCATTCAGTATGACAAAAAAGCAATAGTAAATAATTGTCTTTGAATAGAACGCGGCAAAGATTGGAAGAAATTTGGGGTTTTCAAAGCTATTTACTGAAGGGCTGCAATAGATTTTCCTATATTTGTGAACTTGTAAAATAAATTATCGCTCTGTGACAATTCATTGCAATACAGATAATATGCGTTACGATAGTCTCTTGAAGTGAAACAAAACGTATGGGATGACAACAACCTTCATACATATTTGAACTATCGTAGCTTTCTGAAAACCAACAAAATCACTTAACAAATGAAAAATCTAACCTTACTCTTCCTTCTTTTTTCTACCAAACTTTTGAGCCAAACCATTGGGACATTCTCTTCTGTTACGCCAACGGCTCAAACAGAGCAATTTGTCATGCCCAATACGCATCGGTTTCAGAAGTTAATACAATCAGGCGACCCCCTCAGTACAGGTGGCACATTGCAAGGTACACCCGACTTTACGTGTTTTGTACCCATTGCAGGTAGTAGTACCAATGGCTTTGTGACAGTGAGCCACGAAGAAGCACCTGGTGGCTTATCGGTACTGGATGTTAACTACAACACTATGACTAAACTCTGGGCACTCACGCATTCAGAAGCCGCAGATTTGACTGTCATCAATGGCTTAACAGCTGCCAATTGTTCGGGTGGATTAACGCCTTGGGGAACGGTTTTGTCGGGAGAGGAATATGTTTATACATCTGACTTGAATGCCGATGGTTATAATGATGTTGGTTGGCTCGTTGAGTTCGACCCTGTTACCCGCAAAGCCCTTCGGAAATTGTGGGCGGTGGGCTGTGTACAACATGAAAATGCGGCTGTATCTGCTGACGGAACGACTTTGTATTGTGGTGCAGACAACACCGATAATGGTTTTTTATACAAATTTGTCTGCACAACTGCCAATGACCTCACTTCTGGAACACTTTACGTTTTGAAATTAACAGGCAGCGGCAATGGTACTTGGGTGGCGATACCCAACACGACGCAAACAGATAGAAACAATACCATCGCTTTATCAATAGCCGCAGGAGCGACGAATATCAACCGCATTGAAGACGTTGAAATAGGTCCAGATGGCAAAATCTATGTTACTTCAACGACTTTACACGAAATTTATCGGTTTACTGACAATGGCGGCACTATTTCAGGTTATGAAACTTACGTCTCGGATCAATGCTACAATATTAATGGCACTTGCGAACCTTATGGCATTGCTGGACAAGCGGGTAATGACAATTTAGCTTTTGATGGTGAAGGCAATTTATGGATTTTAAACGATGGCAGTGGCAATCATATTTGGGTGGTGGGGCCATCGCATACGCCAGGCGGTATCAATGATGTGCGATTATTTGCAACAACACCCGCTGGTTCAGAACCCACAGGCATTACGTTTTCACCCGATTATAAATTTATGTTTATCTCTATACAACATCCAAATGGTAGCAATACGACTTCTCAAACCGATGCGGCGGGTAATGCAGTTGTTTTCAATAAAGGCACCACACTTGTTGTTGCTCGAAATGAGTTTTTAGGCAATCCAACAGTGCCTATTGATATTCAAGACTTTACAGGTCAAGTGTTGAATAAAAACCAAATTGAATTAAGATGGCTCATTCTGAATAATAACAATATTCAGAAAATAAGGATTGAGCGCAGCGACGATGGCGTTCATTTTGAAAAAATTGGCGAACAAACACCCCCTCAGTATAAAGGGCAATTTGTAGATATACACCCTTTATTTTCCAAAAGTTATTATCTGAGATTGTCTAATTAACCCGCACACAAAATTCTCTAATAAGAGATTACATTTGTGATATGGAAAAACAACGCATCAAACAGACATATCGTAAATACGATAGTGACTTCAAAAGTGAAGCCTTAAAGTTAGTCCGCAC
>JANOAU010000019.1:0-17047 GCA_031411275.1 Saprospiraceae bacterium
GGATTTTTTCTATATATATAAAGATTAATTAATTGAATCCCTCTAAGTCTTCGCCAATCAAAATTTTGATAACAGAAACGGCTAAAGCTGTACCTGCTTCACCTTTTATGCCTTTTACCGCCAATTCGTCTTCAAGGTGCGCCAGTGTCCGATAATAAACGGCTTTAAAAGCGGTATAAACTTGGTCGTTGTATTGCCCTTGTGTTGACCACAATTCTAATTTTTTGAAAAGATTTGAGTGCCAATTCAAAGCAGTGGCTGCATCCTTTGACGACAACATTTCTTGTGGTAGGTTATTGAGCAAATCAGCTACTATCGCTTTTGAATTGTCTTTAACACTCAATTGACGTGCCATAGTGCATAAAAGACGACCTTCTTCCCAGCCGTCGAATCCATTATATTTTTGTGCCAAATGTTCATAGGTGGCAAGACGGCGATTAAGTAACACCGCACGGTCAAACAGTGTTTTGGTTTGAGGACCTAAAATACCATCTGACACGCCGCCATAAAGCCCCAATTCTTTTAACGCATCTTGTAGTTTGACCACTGAAAGGCGTTTTGAAGAGTTAGGTGCGTAACCATAGCTTGTCAGACCCCCTTTGTTGTTTACAACAGCATTTTTAGTGGTATTTGTAGGAGTATTTGTGGCGGCTGTGGCATCTGTTGTTTGCGTCAATATTTTTTTATCGCTGGTGTCAAACTCCGAAATTGGATTCAATTGTAAATCTTTAACACCTTTAACAAAAGCATCAGAGAAACCCAAAGCGACTAATTCTTTCAACTTGATATTTGCATCGTTTTTATCTGCATAAGCACCATGTACGATACGCACTACGCCATTATTAGGCATAGTATAGAGTGTTCCCGCACGTAAATAGCTTTGCCAATTGATGGGTTCACCAGCACTAAGTGTAGCGATTTGAATAACGTAAACGAGTTTACCCGTTTTCAAAGGTCGTGCAGCCACGAAAGCATCATCGAATCCTTTGGCTTTTATTTTCGCTAAAAAAGGTTCAGCCGCATCTTCAGAACCAAAAGCACCCGCAAAAACAAGCCCATCACGTTTGTACACATAGGCATAAGAGCGAATAGCCTCAAAATCGGCTTGTTTGACGCTTGCCTCAAACGCCCCTAACTGAATAGTATAGAGCGACGAAGATTCTTTTGATTGAGAAAGTTGTTGGGCTTCGAGGCTCAAAAAGCCGCCCATACAAATAAGAGATAGCAGGAATTGTTTCATTTTCTCACGAAATTGATAATTGTGAAGGAAAATTGTTTAAAATGATTCATTAGTGTTTGAAGGTTGTCTGAACATTCAGCCTATGGAGAGTATTTCATATTTGTTCTATGCGTTGTTGATTGATGTATATGTCATAACGTTAAAATCACCCTGTCAATATACAAAGGTGTACTTTTTTTTTCAAAAGGCAATTCCTTGATTCTAAAAAAGATATCTGATTCAATTTTATTGATATGGTAGAAATATAAATTTATAATTATCGAAATTCCTAACAAATACTAATTTTTAGGCGTATATATTTGTGTCATTAAAATAATAACAAAATTATTTCATTTAGTCAAATTTTTAAAATTATGAAAAAATCCAACAAAGTCTTAACTCTTATTCTCTTCGCTTTATTCAGTAGCATATCTCTTCAAGCACAAGATGTAATACATCGCAAAAATGGTAAAACGATGGAGGTTAAGGTATTAGAAATTGGTGATGTAGAAGTAAAATACAAATTATTTACACAACCTGATGGTGTTACTTACGTTATGGATGCCTCATTAATTAAGAAAATTGTTTTAGCAAATGGAGCTGTTCACAAATTTGATGAGGGTGGCACTATTGAAAATAAGGAATACTATTTAGGGCAAAACAAAAGTGCCTACAAAGTCAGTTTTTTAGCTTGGACATTGGGCTATACCAACTTCACCTATGAGCGCAATCTCAAACCTGGTGCCAGTATTGAAGCTAAAGTGGGCATTATAGGTTTAGGTAGAAATGAAGAAATTTATACATCGGGTACTTCAAAAATAAAAACAGACCAACGCGGCATTACACTTGGTTTTGGTTATAAATTTACCCATAAACCCGATTATTACAGCTCTCGCCAACGGTATGCCCACCTTTTGAAAGGCGGTTATATTCGTCCAGAAGTTAATTTCAGTTTTTATGGTGAAAACACTTATGGATACACAGGCACTTCTACCTATAAGACACAAAGGCAGAAATCCACCGTCGGTACATTGATGTTGTGCGCTGGCAAACAATGGATTTTTGATAACAAATTTGCTGTTGACTTTTCAGTGGGTGTAGGTACAGGTTTTGTCAGCCGTACGGGTAGAGTTAATAACAATACTTTCTTTGATTCAGATTTCACCACACGTTATGGTAATACTGTTGCGCCTAACAATATGGCGTTTAGTATGGGTTTGAATATTGGGATTTTGGGGAAATAAGTTGAACGATATTAAAAACAATGCGCTTGTATCTCTAAATGATACAAGCGCATTGTTTTATACCCCTCAATAATTCACGACACAACTAATTAAATTTTTGGTACTGATACAGAATGTAAGATATATACGCATTTGAAAATGGTTTGCCTAAAATAATAGAATCAAAGTCATTTATAACCCATATTTTATACTTTTCATTTTTCATTTTTCACTTTTCATTTAGTATCCCTACCGATTCACAACAAATTTGTGAATATACGTTTGATTTGACACTATATATCGGACTTTTAAAAAATAAATACCCGTTGCGGTGTTGTCCAAATTGATTTGCCCCCCCCTCAGTATTTCGCGCTTTTGGAGCTGTCCGACGAGGTTAAAAATGCTCATTTCATAATCAGCTTCATTACCTTTTTTTACATCTATATACAAACGGTCTATTGCTGGGTTTGGATAAACACTCATCACCTCTGACAAAGGCAATTCGCGGGTAGAAAGTGAACTCGTATTTTGAGCCACTTTATTGCCTACTATAGCTCGAATCATCAAAGCACCCAAGGGATAATATTGGATTGTATCCCACCTGTTATTTATTTTTGTAAAAATATATTTGGCTTTGTCAAAACTGTTTCTATCCAAGCCGATGGGAATTTGGTTATCTACATTTTGATAACCAATGTAAAAATTGGTATTAGCGGGTAGAAAAATAGCCGTGTCTCTGTTACCTGTTTTGGTTTCAAGTCTGTACGTTGTCATGCCTTGCAGCGAATCCACTTTGGCATCAACGGCAAAAGGAGAGACGTTTTTCTTTTCATAAATAGGCGTTGTATTCAACGAATCTTTCCAAATTTGGATGTTAAATTTGGGGTCAATAAATTGATACTTTTTGCGCACATACGGAAATGAAAACTGAACACCCCGCAAAGTATCCGCTACATTGGTTCGAAACTGAACGGCTGTTTGTTGACTGAAACCTGTGGCAGCATACATCAATTCTGCCGTACCATCGTCATACGCAAAATAGTTAGAAAAAATCGTTTTGCGGGTCACAACATCGTTCCGCAGAGCAGCTTTTGCTAAATCTTTTCCCTCTTGTCCTGCAATAACAAGGCTGTATTCAGTAGTCACAATCAGATTTTCCGTAGCAGCAGGAACTGTTGCAAGTTGACTCCTAAGCGTTGACGGAAAGGTTTTAGTGGCTGATTGATAAAATTTGTTAGGCGGTAGGTTCTCACCGTCAAGAATAGTGATATTTGAAACGGCTGTTACACCTGTCGAAGTCGTAACTTTCACATTCGTATTAGTTGGATTGCGTAAGTCAGCGAAATGATTGTAGAAACGAGCATTGAACTTGTCATTAATTTCGGTAGCCAAATTCGGAAAAGCGTGTTTCCATGGCATTGAACTATAACGTGTTAGAAGTCGAGTTGGTAAATCAATAAATGCTACATCATCAAGCGTTTTATCGTTCAAACGCCGATTTATACCAATTTTGACGTAATCAAGATGCCACAACTCATTCGCCCCATCAATTTGACCATAGTTATAAAAGCGGAATTGAAATTTTCCGTAAAAATATTTTGCCTCTTTGATAGGTACAAAATACATCGTAAAAGGTGGAAAACTATCGTCTGCGATGTATGTTTTAAAGCCTTTGATAGCACGGACAATTTGCCAATTACCTGCATTGTCCCTAAATTCTAAAACCAGAGAATCTTTCTCCAAAGGTTCATAACTCAAGCCTTTGGGTTGCAAAAAGAAGGTCATATATATGGAGTCAGAAGCTGCTAATAGGCGTTTGCTGCCATCTGGATTCGTGATTGTCCTTAAATTGATATAGTTGGAGGTCAAATAGTCACCCACACCATATTCGCCCGCTTGCCCATAAGGTTTGCCGTTGTAGTTAATACCGTCAAAAGTCGCTACACCTACTGAGGGGGGATTAATAGCCATTGAGTTATTGACAAAAACTTTGTTGTCCAGCCATAAATTAGCGTCGGGATAAGGTCCAGCATAGCTAAAATCATCAATAAAAGGTAAGTCAATGGAGTCAGGAATGAGGCTTTCAGCTTGTGACAAGTCGGCATGTTTCTCTAAAATCGGATGTGTACTGAGGGGGAGTAAACGAACCCCTTCCGTTTGAGCTTGAACACAATAAGTGCTAAAAATGAGTAAAAAAGCAATGTAAATACGTCTCATGTTGAGAATGTGAGATTATGAGATTTGTGATTGCGCGGCGCGCAGTTGAATCGTTTTGAAAACGGTTTTTGCTTAAAGATGTTGCATTTAGGCTTCAAGGCGCGCAAAGTTAACAATTTTGTCCATCAACAGTGACATAAGCGATTTGGGATATAGGGTTTTCTTATAAAAATATCTAACATCTTGTAACCTCTCGTTTCAACGAGAGGATTTTTGGCTACGCTCTCCGCTACATCTAACATCTTTACAAAACATCCCATCAACCAGCTATTGATGAGATGTTTTGTAAAGATGTTAGATGTAAGTCGTGGGTTCATTTTGACCCACCGATTAAAAATCGGTGGTTTCAAGATGTTAGATGTTTTTATAAGAAAACCCTAATGTGGAATCGTCATTGAGTTTATTGTAAAATAATAAAAAAATTGTGCTATACTGTTTAAGTGTAGCACAATTTCAATATTAAAAAAGTATTATTGATTGATAATCAATTTATTAGACAAGACGCGGCTGCCTTTTGACAGCGTGTAAATGTAAATGCCGTTTGGCAAACCCGTAATATCAAGGTCAAAAGTGTTTTGACCTGTCTGAATACTGAGGGGTCTTGAAATAACGCGGCGACCTAATAAATCGGTGACATTAAATTCAAATTTGTCTGAAACCGTGGACTCGATTCTGATGACTGTTTTGCCATTCGTCGGGTTGGGTTGGGCGGTCATACCTGTTACTTCGGTTAAGTCCTCGGCGGCGGTTGTGCAACGGGTATCGTTGGCAGCATAAACTTTTAGGTCATAAGAACCTTCGGCAATCGCTCCGGGAAAGGTCAAGTCGTAACCATTTGGAAAAAGAGACGCATAAAAACCCCCTGGATAGGCTTTTCCAGAAATCACCAATGGATAGGTTTTAATGGCATTGGTCGCTGCGGGCGAGCCTGAAAGCGCAACGCAGCCATAAGTTTGCTTTTTCCAAACACAATTAGGCGGATTACAGGCATAAGTGATTCCCGTTGGCAAACCCGCAATAGCAGAAGTTTTGCCAATCAAAACGCTGTCAAGAGGCACTTGAATCGTACCTAAACCAAAAGGATTGGGTACAATGAGTGTATCGCCCACTTTAATCGTCCAAACAAAACTATAGGGTTTTGTTAAGCAGGCTGCTTTGTCAATGCCGCCAGTGGGTCGTGTCGTCTCAATATAAGGCAAAGGGTAAACCCCAGATAACGAATCACGATAGCGAGTTGTATCGGGCTTGCAAGCAGGTGTTTGTGCATTGATGGACGTAAAAAAGAAGGCAAAAAATGCGATAATAAGGTGTATTTTTAGTCTCATAATTTTTGTAATGGTTTTTGATGATAAATAATTATTATTCAAGGGTGAAAATACGATGATTTATTGAATTCAACGAAGCCTTGAAAGGTTTAACATTTCTTTTAATTTTGAGGCTGTTTAGGAAATGATGAATGATAAAGGATAAATGATGAATTTGCAAAACATTAGTTTTTTCCTATTCCTTTGAAATTGAGTGTTTTCAAAATAACCTTGTCTTGAAAACTCTTATTGTTTTTTTTCGTTTCAAAATTAAAGATTCTGTAAATATTTCGTTGTGATAAACGACGTTTCGAAAGTTTTAAATACCCCTTTGGCTTAAATTTTAGTGACTAAAATGGCTTTAAATGACATCTAACATCTTGAAACCACCGATTTTCAATCGGTGGAATATGAACAACGCCCCCACATCTAACAACTTTACAAAACATCACATAAAATAGCTGTTTGATGTGATGTTTTGTAAAGTTGTTAGATGTGCGTTGTGGTATATGACGACCCACCGATTAAAAATCGGTGGTTTCAAGATGTTAGATGTTTTTACGAGCAAAATTTTAAGCGAAAGGGGCGTATAAAACTTTCGGAAAGGTATGACTGGAAAAATAAAAATTATATAAAAATTCACCTTTTGAATCATAAGCATTGTAAATCAATGCTTAAAAATTCCTAATTCCTAATTCCTAATTATCCTATGTTTTCTATTATTGATTTGATTGGCAATACACCTATGGTTCAATTGCGAAAATTGAATACCAATCCAAAAGTAACCGTTTTTGCAAAACTGGAAGGCAATAATCCTGCGGGAAGTGTCAAAGACCGTCCTGCGCTCAATATGGTGCGAGCGGCTATGGAGCGCGGCGATATTTCTCCGAATATGCCTTTAGTGGAAGCCACCAGCGGCAATACAGGCATTGCATTGGCGATGATTGCCCGTTTGTATGGTTTGGAAATTGAGTTGGTTATGCCCTCCAATGCTACACGTGAACGGACTTTGGCGATGGAAGCGTATGGCGCACATGTCACTTTATTAGAAACCATAGAAATGTGCCGCGACTATGCTGAAGAAAAAGCCGCGACAGGCAAGTTTTTTATGCTCGACCAATTTGCCAATCCCGACAACTATATGGCGCATTACAAAACAACGGGGCCTGAAATTTGGCGCGATACGCAAGGAAAAGTGACTCATTTTGTCAGCTCGATGGGTACAACAGGGACGATTATGGGAACTTCTATGTTTCTAAAAGAACAAAATCCAGACGTTCAGATTGTCGGATGCCAACCTACTGAGGGGTCTTCTATTCCGGGTATTCGGCGTTGGGAAGTGGAATATTTACCTAAAATATTTGATTCAACGCGTGTGGATTCGGTGTTAGACGTTTCAGAAGCCGAATCTGTAGCGATGACAAGACTTTTAGCAAAAGAAGAAGCGATTTTTGCGGGTATGAGTTCGGGCGGTGCAGCGGCAGCAGCATTGCGTTTAGCCCATACATTGACCGAAGGCGTGATTGTCTTTATCGTTTGTGACCGTGGTGATCGATATTTGAGCAGTGATTTGTTTGGATAAATTATTCTCCTTTCCCCAATAAATCAAGCATAAAAGCATATTGTAAAGCTGTCAAACGGCTTAATTCAAATCGTCCTGCACCTGAACTGATGCGCGCTGCTTTATTGCAATGAAAGAGAATGGGCGTTTTTCCTGTATTATTAATGCGTAGTTTTTGAACCCATTTTGCAGGAGAATAGTAAGGTACTTGCGAATCATTGAGGTTGGCAAAAGCAAAAACAGAGGGATAATTGGCGGGTTTCACATTGTCGTAAGGCGACCAAGACAACATATATTCGTAAGCATTTTTTTCTTTCGGATTGCCCCATTCGTCATATTCCAAGGTTGTCAAAGGCAATGTTTCATCGAGCATATCGGATACCACATCTGTCCAAGGCAACTCTGCGATAACGCCTTTGAACAGCCCTGGACGCATATTGATAGCTGCTGCTACCAACATACCTCCTGCACTTGAACCATAAGCAAAAAGGCGGTCTATTGATGTAAATCGTTGGCGTACAAGAGATTCTGCACAATCCACGTAGTCATTAAAAGAGTTTTTCTTTTTCAATAATTTGCCGTCTTCATACCATTTTCGACCTAATTCCTGACCACCGCGCACGTGTGCAATGCAATAAACAAAACCTCTGTCGAGCATACTTATCAAATCGGACTGAAAATGAGGGTCAACGCTGATACCATAAGACCCATAAGCATACAAAATCATCGGATTAGAGCCATTGTTCAAAAATAGGTCTTTTCGATAAACGATACTGAGGGGTACTTTTACACTGTCGCGGGCGGTAATCCAAATCCGTTTTGACTCATATTTTGAGATATTGTACCCGCTCACACTGGCTTGATGCAATATTCTTTTAGATTTTGTTTTGATGTTATAACTAAACGTAGAAGGCGGTGTTGACAGCGATTGATAATTAAAACGGAGGCTATCGAGGGCAAAATTATCTAAATCGGCAAGGCTCATTTCTGCCACATATGCTTCATCGCCGAGGTCAATTTCATGCCATGTTTTATCTTCACGATTCAAAATTCTGATTTTATTTAAGCCTTCTACTTTATCTTGAATGAGGATATAATCTTTCAAAACTTCAAAATTTTCCATCAATGAAGAGTCACTATGCGGCACAATGTCTTTCCAATTTGCCAAACTCGGATTACTGAGGGGGGCAGTGGACAATTTGAAATTGGGTGCATGGTTATTGTTTTGTATAAAAAACTCACTGCCATCGTAATGATTGACATCATATTGCAAATTACGCTGCCGTGCCTGTATTAATTTGGGCGTATCCTCTGGCTTGTTGGCATCCAAAAAGCGAAACTCATTTGTGGTATTGCTGTATACACCAATAAAAATATATTGCCGACTTTTAGATTTGCCTAAAGCCAAAACATAAGATTTATCTTTTTCTTCATAAATTAGCTTATCGGTATAGGCATCTGAACCCAAGGTATGCCTCATCACTTTGTGACCTCGAACCGTCTCATCTAACACGACATAAAATAAATGCTTTGAGTCATTGGCCCATTCCAAAGCTTGAGAAGCGGTATTGGCTATTTTTTCAGGTAAAAGTTCACCTGTTGTTAGGTTTTTGATATATAATATATGTTGTCTTTCACCTGTTGTATCCACCAAATAGGCGACAAAATTATTGTCAGGACTGACAGCCACATCGGCTAATTCAAAATGACTGTATTTTTTGGCGAATTCTGGCAAATTCAAAATGACTTCTTCTGTACCATCCCATGTTTCTTTTTTACGACAAACCAAGGGAAAAGCTTGATTAGGTTCGTAACGATCGTAGTACCAGTAGCCATTCTTTTTAATGGGTAAGTCCTTTTTTTGCTGTTCTTGTCTACCAGTGATTTCTTTGAAAAGTTTATTTTGCAACCCCTCAGTATGTGCGAGCATTTTTGTAGCATAGGCATTTTCTGCATCTAACAAAGCTAAAACAGATGAATCCTTTGGGTTGTTCAACCAAAAATAGTCGTCGAGCCGACGATTGCCGTGTTCTTCAAAAACGTGTGTCTCTTTTTTAGCAATCGGTGGCGTCATATCTACCGCCTTTTGAAGGGCGGAATCCCTACAAGCCGACACAACTAAACAACAGGCAAAACCGATAATGATCCAATAAATTCTCATGTATGCGTAGTTTGGTTAAGATGGTTATCCATTTTACGGTCAAATTTTGTTAAAAATTCTGAATGCTTCTATTACGGTTTTGCTTGTAAGTCATAAAGTTTGAAAGAACTAACGAGTTCTACAAGTTTTTCATCAAAAAAATACATTTGTGTGCGAAAATAAAAAGGGAACACCATAAAAGCATATAATTTCAAGGCAATGATAAAAAAACAGCCGACGCTTTTCAGCATCGGCTATTTTTCATGTTTATATGGATAGTTGATAATGTTACAACATTTTGATTTTTGATAAATTTTAACATTATCCATTGTCCATTATTATCTTATTTGCCCGATTGTAATAAATCACGAATCTCTGTAAGCAAAACTTCTTGAGTAGTGAGTGCGCTTGGGGCAGCTTCTTCCGTTTTTTTAGAGGCTGCTATAGCCTTGATAATCAAGAACATCACAAAAGCGACAACAATAAAGTTAATAACAGCCGCTACAAAATCGCCATAAATAATAGCCACTTCAGGTGACACGATTTTACCATCTGCTCCTACAACGGCCTCTTTTAATACTGTTTTCCAAGTTGAGAAATCCGCATTTGTCAACATGGAAATTAAAGGCATGACCATGCCGTCGATGAAAGTGGAAGTGATTTTCGCAAACGCGACGCCCATTACAAAAGCAACTGCTGTGTCAATGAGATTGCCTTTAATGGCGAATTCTTTAAATTCTTTTAACATATCAATTTTTCGTTTTTAATAATAGAGAAATAGTTTTATCAAAGTGTTTGAAATGTGATACTCATTTTATAAATGGGTTGCCTGAAATTATAGAATCAAATCATTCATAACCAACGTTTTATATTTTTTACTTTTCATTTAGTATAGACCTTTTTTATTCTGATAGTCACTTTTTATAAAATATAAATTTATTTTAAATATAATTTCAAAAATATATACTTCCGTATAATTTTAAAATAGTTTAAATTGTTTCACTTCTTTTTCTTCTTTTTCCTCTTTCTCTTCCTTCCAAATAGGCCCCCTCAGTATGGCATCAAAACTATTTTTTATTTTATCATGCAGATACCTTGCTAAAACGGGCGCATGGATGTTGTCGGGTTCATGTGTGAAAAAATAAACCTCCTGCAAGCCAAGTTCAAACCACGTTTTCAACCGCTCGACCCATTCATCTATCCGTGAATAATCTGTGGGATGTAAATTATTGCCCACAAAACGAATGATAACGGAGGGCGTTGTCAACCGTTGATGCAAAACATCGCGCCTACCTGCCACATCCGTAATGACTGTCGAGACGCAGTAATGTTCAAGCAAATCAAAAACTGTTTTGAAATAATGCGCATTTGAAAACCACTCTTCGTGGCGAATTTCAATCGCTAAAGGAATGGTTTTAGGGAACTTAGAAATATATTTTTCAAAAATACTTAAATCATCATATCTGAAATGTGGCGGCATCTGCATAAAACAAATACCTAATTTTTCTTCTAAACCTTGAATCGCCTGACAAAATTGGGTCGTCAAACCTGTGCCATAACCTAAATTTTTAGAATGACTCACTGTTTGTAACATTTTAGGTGCAAAACGAAAATCCGCTGTTGACTCACGACGCCATTTTTCTATATCCTTTACGGACGGAATACGATAGTGCGTCGTATTCATTTCTATGGTATTAAATTGTTGCGTATAATATTTTAGATGATCTGTTGGTTTAGTCCCTTTTGGATAAATCCAACCGACCCATTCTTTCATACCCCAACCTGTACAGCCGATATAAACACGCGGCAACCCTTGCCGTTGCGGTAAAGCCCCCCTCAGTAAATCTATCGTTTCCGAGCGGTCAGCGGGCAACGAGAAGGAGACTGTTGCTATATCTTTTATTTTACCGAATTCCATATAAGTCTTTTATAAATTAAATGGATATTAGGGGATACCTCAAATGGATTTTCCTTTAAAATTACAAAGGTTTGTTTCTGTTTCTCTAAAAATTTCACCTTTTTTGCACAAAATAAATAACCTTTTATAACTTTTACAACTATAAATCAATGGAATACAGGCGTTTAGGAAAAACAGGATTGCAAGTGAGTGTCCTTTCGTTAGGCTCGTGGTTGACTTTTGGCAATCAAATAACGGATGATGTCGCAGAAGACTTGATGAAAATGAGCTATGACGCAGGGGTCAATTTTTTCGATAATGCAGAAGGTTACGCTTTCGGTCAATCCGAAATCGTAATGGGTAAGGCTTTAAAAAACTTAGGTTGGGATAGAACGACTTATATTGTTTCGTCAAAAGTTTTTTTTGGCAGTCGCCGAAAACCCATGCCCAATCAAACAGGTTTGAGCCGTAAGCACATCATTGAGGCATGTCACGAAGCCATGTCTCGTTTGCAAACGGACTACCTCGATCTCTATTTTTGTCATCGCCCCGACCCCTCAGTACCTATTGAAGAAGTGGTGCGCACAATGAATACACTGATTGCACAAGGGAAAATATTGTATTGGGGTACATCCGAATGGTCAGCTGTTCAAATCATGGAAGCCAATGCCATAGCTCGTGATTTGAACCTTGAAGGTCCCAATATGGAACAGCCACAATATAATATGTTTTGGCGTGAAAAAATGGAGAAGGATTATCTTCATATTTATCCAAATGCAGGTTTGGGTACAACAATTTGGTCGCCTTTGGCGGGTGGCACATTGACAGAAAAATATGCCGATGGTATTCCAGCAGGTACGCGTATGACGGAACAAAAAGGGATTGAACATGTCAAAAAACACAACCTGACGGCTGAAAGATTAGAGAAAATCACCGCTTTGAGCGATTATGCAAAAGCATTAGGAACAACATTGGCAAAATTAGCCATCGCTTGGTGTGTTCAGAATCCAAATGTTTCGACGGTCATTTTGGGCGCATCTAAGCCAGAACAACTCCGTGAGACATTGACATCGCTTGCCGTTTTGCCGCTTTTGACCCCCTCAGTAAATGAGCGTTTGGAAGCCATTCTGCAGAATAAACCAGAGATAATTACTTTGTAATGGTGAATAGTGAATACTTGAATGATGAAAATATTTAAAAACATGGTTTTTTTTCTTTAACAGATAGAAAGATAGCGCACATAAAAAGACATTAAATAATGAAGTGTTTTTTAGATAATCGTAAAGAAAACCAAAAAAAAACTATGTACACTATGAGTCTATGTGTTAAAGAAAAAAAATCTATGTTATTATTTTACAATTACTTAGCAGGTAAAATATGTCTGACTCAAAAATGCGACCATTGACATATACAGATTATGAACCAACAGCCTCAAAACTGCCTGTTTGGGTATTGCTCGATAATGTTGAAACACCGCGCAATGTCGGCATCGTTTTTCGGATAGCCGATACATTAGGTATTGAAGGTTTGGTTTTGTGTGGCGTCGCACCTGACCCCAACCATAAATTGTTGAGTAGAACTGCAAAAGGGGCGGAGCGGCATGTCCCTTCCACCTATTATGAAGATGCTCAAATGGCTATTACTGAATTTCGTAACAAGGGTTACACCATCGTTGCGCTTGAAATTACAAACCAAAGTGTGGATGTGAAAACGGTAAATTTTAAGGAAATGGACAAAATACTCTTGATTGCAGGCTCTGAAAGTGCAGGGATTTCGCAAGCGGTTTTAAATGAAGTAGATAGGGCTGTTCACATACCAACCGCTGGTTTTTGCCTCTCCATGAATGTCTCTGTTTCAATTGCCATTGCCATTTATGAAATAAGAAGACAGAGAGAAAATGAAAAATGAAAAGTGCCACATGAGTCTTAAATCTCGTGCGGCACTTTTCATTTTTCATTTTTCATTTTTTACTTATAAAGTTTTTTAGTTGTAAAAACACCAAAAACCCATTGCTCTTTATCGCTGATTTTGTAGAAATAATCTTCATAAGTCACTTTTTTGCCCCCCTCCAAGTAAGTGCGACGCATTTTAGTAGGGCTTTGCGCTCTGATGCGGTATTTATCACCGGGTGAAGTCCAAGCTAATATTTTTGCTTTTGGAGAATAGCCATCCAACACGCGTACCATACCATCGGCATCTAAAGGATTTTGAATCAACAAATAACCCTCTTCAACCGCAGAGCTTGTCGTTGTTTTAGAGGTAATAGTTTGAGGTGTCCCTTGTGCTGTCACCTTATTTGACCCCTCAGTATTATTATCTGTTTCTTCAATTATGGGCGCAATATTGGCTTTAATTGGAAGAATTGAATAGCTTGATTGCCATTTGAAAGCGAGAATGGCAACAATAACTAAAATCGGTGCAACGATGTATGCCCAATTTATTTTTTTGTAGAGGGATTTTCTTGGAAAAGGATCAATGGCATGTGAAGGAGTAAAAATGCGGTTACTTTCGGGAAGTGTTAGTTGGATTTCGAGTTCTCTCAGTTTCTGTTCTAAAATAAATAAATCTTGTTGGAGACGATTATTTTCTGATTTCAGAATTTCAGAATTTTTATGCAATCGGATTTCGCGCGTTCTGATAATTCTTAATTCTGATTGTAATTCACTGGTTATACGTCTCTGCTTATTTATTTCATCAAGTAACGAGTTAAGTGCCACTTCTGGCTCATTGTGTATGTCTATTTCTTGTTTCATGATTGTAGAATTTTTAGCTATGCGTCTGTTTTTTCGTTAGTAAAAATTGTGATTCAGAGAAACAAAATTAAATCGGATTATTTGAAAAACATAACACTAACATGGTTTTTTTTAATTTTTGTTGATTATTGAATAAAAAATATTCATAAAACATTGTGATACAATTCCATTTTTATTGTTTAATTAATAATCACTTCTTTTAAAAAATCTTCTCCAATTTCATTGTTTAACATCAAACGTATCTTTTCACGTCCAAAATGCAATTCTGAACGCAAGGATGCGGATTCAATCGTCACGTATAAAACTTTATCGCGTAGACGTATTTCACGTGTATAAGTCGCAATGGTTTTACCCATTTTTTCTTCCCACAGGCTTTCTATTTTTGTTTTGTTCAGATTATCACCCAATTTGAAGGCTCTGACCATTTGTTTCAATACGTCTGCCAAAGGCTCGTCGTTTGTCTTTCTCATGCTCTTATATTTTTCACTACTAAAGAAATAACATTATTGATAACATCAGTTATTCAGTTTTACTGATAATCGAATGCTGTGCAAAGGTACGAAAATGCGCCATCTCATTTTGATTTTAAGGCCCCTCAGTATAGAATACTTTTAGAGTACATCATACAGGCTCAACCATTTTTGATAAATATCAAAGTCAAAACACTTATCAATCAGCAAAATCATTAAAAATAAACCGTATTTTGAAAGAGATTTTTTTAGTTTTGGCACTTTCTTCACCAAATCATAAAATTCACTTTTCAATGAAAAAACTGTTCTTATTCTTTTATGTCTTATCCCTATCGTTCATACATGCACAAAACAATCTCATTCAGTTAATTCCGCAACCTGTTGAGATTAAACAATCTGCAGTCGGTTCTTATCTTTTATCAAATGCGGCAACCATAAGCTATAATAAACCAGAAAGCCGTCAGATAGCAAACATGTTGAATCAAAAACTGGCTGCGCCAACGGGTTATACTTTCAAAGTTCAACAAGGTGTTGCGGGAGCGATACAACTCAATCTCAATAGTTCGCCCAATGCTGAAATTGGGAAAGAAGGCTATATCTTAGAAGTGACACCAAGAGGCGTTGTCATCTCGGCGAACCAAACGGCAGGTTTGTTTTATGGTATGCAAACCTTAATTCAGTTGTTTCCAAAGGAAATTGAAAGCAAAACAACGACAAAAGGCATTTGGAGCATCCCCTCAGTAAAAATAACAGATTATCCGCGTTTTGGGTGGCGCGGCATTATGTTGGATGTCAGCCGCAATTTCTTTACCAAAGAAGAAGTCAAAACCTATATTGACCAAATTGCCAAACTCAAATACAACACACTGCATTGGCACTTAACAGACGATGAAGGGTGGCGCATCGAAATCAAGTCTTTACCTAAACTCACTTCTGTCGGGGCTTGGCGTGTACCTCGTTCAGGACATTTTGGCGACCGAGAACCACCTAAAAAAGGCGAAGCGGCAACAGTCGGCGGCTTTTACACGCATGAAGACATCAAAGAAGTCATTGCCTACGCTCAAGACCGCAACGTGGTCATACTGCCCGAAATAGATGTGCCAGGTCACAGCATGTCAGCGATTGCCGCTTATCCTGAATTGAGTTGTACTAAAAATCCGAACACAATGGTCAGCCCAGGTCATAAGTTCTCGGAATGGTATGGCAACGGCACATTTAAGATGTTAACCGAAAACGCTTTGAATCCGTCTGATGATAAAGTTTATGAGTTCTTAGACAAAGTATTTACAGAAGTCGCGGCGTTGTTTCCACATCCTTATATCCATGTCGGCGGTGATGAATGTTACAAAGGTTATTGGGCGCAAGATGAAGGCTGTCAAGCCTTGATGCGTAAACTAAACATTCGTCATGTCGAAGACCTTCAAGGTTATTTCATGGGTCGTGTCGAGAAAATATTACAAGCCAAAGGCAAAAAGCTCATTGGTTGGGACGAAATCTTAGAAGGTGGCATTTCGCCAACGGCAACAGTAATGAGTTGGCGCGGTGTCAAAGGGGGTATCGAAGCTGCCAAACAAGGACATGATGTGGTGATGACACCTACAACTTTTGCGTATTTGGACTACAATCAAGGAGAAAACAGCGTTGACCCACCCATTTATGCCAGTTTGCGTGTCAACAAAAGTTACAGCTTTGAGCCTGTTCCCGAAGGCGTGGATGCGAAATACATTCTCGGTGGACAAGGCAATCTGTGGTCTGAACAATTACCGAATTTCCGTTATGCCCAATACATGACTTACCCGCGTGCTTGGGCTTTGTCGGAAGTTTATTGGTCGCCAAAAGCTTCCAAAAATTGGGATGATTTCGCCAAACGCATGGAAACGCATTTCGACCGTTCAGACATTGCAGAAGTTAATTACAGCAAAGCCGTCTATGATGCCATCGTGAAAACAAGCCTCAAAATGGGTAAACTAACATTGACTTTGGACAACGAAATTAAAGGCATTGACAGCTACTACACCACCAACGATGCTATGCCCGATAATTTCTCTCCCAAATATACAAAGCCTGTTGTCTTACCCGATGGCCCGATTACGTTGCGGGTGCAAAACTATCGGAATGGACAACCGATTGGGCACTTGATTACTTTGAAACGGGCGGATTTGGAGAGACGGGCGGAGCGGTAAGTTTTGAATTAGGATATTATTGATGATGAAGGATATTTTAGGATTTAGGCGTGTCCGTCTAAATCCTAAAATATCCTTCA
>JANOAU010000020.1:0-1873 GCA_031411275.1 Saprospiraceae bacterium
GCGGCTATGAATGAAAGCGACTTGGATTCGTCGCCTAACAATATGGGTGCTACTGCCAAAGAAGACGATGAAGTGGGCTTTGTAGCACGCGCCATCAACAGCACTGCCGAGATGCCAAGTGCTGCTTTTAGAGGAAAAACACCCGATTTTGCGGTCAGTCCGAACCCTGCCAAGGATAAAATCAATGTGTCTATCAATGCGGAAATAGATGCCCATTGGATAATCCGTGTAATGAACAGCATAGGACAAACCGTATTTTCAAGGCAAGGACAAAATGTGTGGACAGTAGATATTGACGCACGGCGTTTTGAAAATGGCTTGTATCTTGTTGAATATCAAGCAGATGGAGAAAGAAAAGTGGAGAAAATATTAGTTCAGCATTAAAAATACTGAGGGGGGTGAGATTTTGTTAAGATGTCACCCCCCTCAGTATTTGCCTCTCTTGACCCCTAAAACTCAAGCACCTTTTTTATTAAACTTTTAAAAAACGTTCATTATGAAAACAAAACAAATACTCGTCTTGATGACAGCTGTATTGCTGTCGTTTTATACTTCTGCCCAATGGGTCAAGCAAAAACTACCTGCCACACAAAGCTCAACAGTTCACATGCCATTTTCAGGAGCGAGTGCTGGCAAAAATACGTTGTGGTTAGAGACACGAGATGTTGTTACAGACACAAGTCGAGTCGCACCTGTCGAATATGTTCGTTCAGCAGATGGTGGCAGAACCTACAAAACAGGAACTATTCTGCCCAATAATGATGATTATTGGTATCATCTTCACCCGTATGATGCCAAAACAGCCTATCTGTTGGTAGCTAATTCTGACTACTCGGGACCTTTTGCCATAAAACGTACAGTAGATAGCGGTATATCTTGGCAAAATATGCCTTTTACCCCGCCGACCTTTCCAAATCTCATCCATTTTTTTGATACCAATAATGGCGTTTTTTGTGGAGATCCTGATAACTTGGGGGCTTATTTCGCCTATACAACCAATGGAGGTAATACTTTTACACGCATACCTCAAAGCAATTACCCTTCTACTAACCTGAATGAGTTTTTTGCTGGCGGTAATTATAAATTTGTCGGAGATGCTGTTTTTATTACTTCGTATGATACTGAAACGGGCTTAGAGCGTCTGTGGCGATCAGCAGATAGAGGGCGCAATTGGATAGCAAGTAATTGGTATGATCCTGCAAGCGTTTTCGGAGGAAACTATTCCTTTACAGATGGCAATAATGGTTTGATGATCTGGGGCATGGATATCGGGCAATATGCTGTATATACGACTGATGGCGGCGCAACTTGGCAAAATAGTGGTACACTGCCAGGTTATGTGTTAGGTGGGCCTATAGATTACGTGCGTGGAACTAACAATATAATCGCTATTTTTGAAGATGTATCACGTCGTATATTGTTCACTGCGGCTACCAATGATTTAGGTAAAACATGGCATTCGCGCAAAGACGTTGTACCATATAAACTCGATTCTATTTATACCCAGTTTGGGCTGCCGCCTTTTGCTTGGACTAATTTAGAAGTCATAGACAACAACACAGCATGGGCTAAATTTTCACGAACGGAACTTTATAGGTACGAAAGTACAACACCCATTATCTCCGAAAAACCAGATTTAGACCTCCAACTCAAAGCCGATAACGATGGTTTGCCGCTTTATGGTTCTGTCAAATACACTTTAACCGTAACTAATCGAGGCATTTCACCTGCCACAGGTGTCCGAATCAATTGGTTGCCGCCTTACAAACGCACCAATAATGGCGTTGGACCTTACGCCTATCAAGCCGCCTATGCGGACAAAGGCAGATATGACTCTTGGAATGGCGTTTGGACGCTTGACAAAATAGATGCA
>JANOAU010000021.1:0-1873 GCA_031411275.1 Saprospiraceae bacterium
CAAGGGATTTTATGTGGCGAACGACCGCTAATTTTTCAACTTACAGAAATATTGTTGAAAGTTTGCCGCAATCTGCCAACACGATTACACTGGCTTACAACAGCATTTATGACAATATCAACCAAACCGTTTGGTATCAAGCGCAAGTTGGCGGTCGTTTGGGCGATATGTGGGGAACGGGTTATCAAAGAACTGAAAACGGCGATTTTTTGATTAAAGATGGACGCTATGTAGTGAACAATAATTTGATAAAATTGGGCAATTACAACCCCGATTTTTCAGTGGGTTTAAACAACGCTTTTTCTTATAAGAATTTCAACTTTTCCTTCCTTTTGGATTGGCGTCAAGGTGGTAAAGTGGTGTCGCGCACATTGGCGTTGGCGGCAGTTGCTGGGCAGTTGAAAGAGACTGAAAATCGTCCCGATGCAGGTATCATTGCCAAAGGCGTGGTGAATACTGGCACAACAGAAAAGCCTGTGTATCAACCAAATACGACGGCAGTGACGGCTGAAACCTACTACCGCATGTACTATGACCGCAACCACGAAGAGAACAATACTTACGACGCGAGTTTTGTAAAAATCCGTGAAATTCAGCTTGGTTATCAGTTTCCAAAGGCTCTTTTGAAAGGCTTTTGTGAAAACATAACGCTCTCTTTGGTGGGTCGCAATTTGTACGCTTTTAGTAAAATTCCGCATTTCGACCCCGAACAATTTGGATTTCAACAGCAAAAATTGGTGTCGGGCGTAGAGGATATGAGCTACCCGACGACGCGGAGTATCGGGTTTAAATTGGGGGTTACGTTTTAATAGACAGTCTTAGGAAGCCTCAAAGGCTTCCTAAGACTATAACTCGAAAAAATACTGAGGGGTCCTATTTTTTTAAATTAAAGAAATCGAAAAATGAAAAATATATTAAAATACAGTTTTTTATTCATCTTTTTGGCATTTATCAGTTGCACAAAAGATTTTGAAAGCATCAATACCAATCCGACAACGCCCGTAGATGTGCAACCTGAGTTGTTGTTCCGCAAGGTCTTGTACGATTATGCTGAGCAAATGTCGTATGAAGGCTTTGTAGCGGGCAATCTTTTGGGACAATATTTCACGGCAATTGACTTCAATTTGTTCGACCGCCACAGCTTGACCGAGCCTCAATATGGCGGCAAACCGTGGAATTTTCTCTATGAAAACCTACGGGACAATGAGATTTTATTGGCAAAATCACGCTCAAACGTGGCTTTCGCGGTCTATGAAGGTCCCGCTTTGATTTATAAAGCATACGTCACGGCGGCTTTGACGGATTTGTACGGCGATGTTCCGTATTCCGAAGCCTTGAAAGGTAAAGACGGCATTGTTGCACCAAAATATGATGCTCAAAAAGACATTTATTTAGGTGCAGGTGGCATTATTGAGAATTTGGATAAAGGCATTTTAGCCATAAACAATTATAAAGGTGCCATAAAACTACAAGGCGATATTGTGTATGCAGGGGATTTGGCGAAATGGCAAAAATTAGCTAACTCGTTGAAATTCAAAGCATTGATGCGTATTTCGGGAAAAGAAAATGTGGCAACGCAATTGGCCAAAATCGCAACGGACGGTGATTTTATTAAAACGGCTACTGACAATGCCAATTACAGTTTTACGCAAAGTCCACCCAATAATTTCAGAATGGTCACGGCAAAAACGGGTGATTACAATTTGTTTATCATGTCTGAAACCATTGACAGCATTTTAACAAAATTGGATGACCCGCGTAAAACGGTTTTTTTCCGTCCAACGGCGAGCAATGCCGCTGTTTATAAAGGATTATTGAATGGACCTGATGCGTCAAAACTTTCCATTACGGCGAGTAATTATTCTTTGACGGG
>JANOAU010000022.1:0-5519 GCA_031411275.1 Saprospiraceae bacterium
CTTGCACAAATCTGGGAATAGTTTGCATAATTCACACCTTTTGGGGCGGTGTGTAACGTCGAACCCCGTTCGACGAGGCGCGTCGAACGGGGCTGGGTGACACCGAGCTTGGGCTTGAAGCCGCAAATACTCCGATTAAAAAGGTATCAAAAACCAGTTACATGGTCAACCGCGCCATGAGGTAGCTCACCGTGGATTCAGCCCCCTGATTCAAGTTCGCGTGATGCTCTTCCAACCCGTCGTAACAGCCGCCCGTGCAGGGGTTGTAAATGATTTGATGCAAGTGATTTTTGCCTAAAAACCAATTGAAAGCGGTTTCCATTTTACGTTCATAATCGGCTTCTTTGAAGACATCATAAAATTTGCTCAATGCCATGATGGTATAAGCCACGTCAATCGGTTGTTCGCCATGTTCGGCAGCTTCTTGTCCTTTTTGCAACCATGTTTTATTGGAAATGACCTTGATGCGGCTTTCGTTAAAAGTCAATGACAGAAGGAAATCGAAGGACGATTTGGCAATGTTTTTATAATCCAAATCACCTGTTTCCATATAAGCACAGAGCATTGCTTCGGGTAAAATGCTGTTGCCATAAGTCAAATACGGTTCGAACCATTGCCAATTCGGTTCTGCTTCGTGCCGATACATTTGAACCAAGCGGTTCGCCAATGTTTTTATGAGGGCAGTATTTGTTGTAGAACTTTTAACAAGATTACAATAATACAAGCCTTTTATCACAAAAGCCATCGTGCGTGTAGAGTGCAGCGTCTCCAAATGAGGTAATGCTTTTTCAATGATTGCATCGGCTTGAATAATCAATTCTTGGTGCAGTACCCCTTTTTTTGAAACCACAAAGCCCAATGCCCATATCGCCCGCCCGTTGGCATCGGATAAGTTTTCACTGTTTTGTGTCGTGAATTTGCGATTTTTGTCCACATAATTCAAGAAATTACCTTGGGGTTGTTGGCAAAACTGAATAAAATTCAGATATTTCTGAATATAAGCAATGTCCGCTTTATCGCCCGTCAATTCGTAGTGCATACACATGGCAACTAAGGCACGTGCATTGTCATCTATTGTATACCCTGTTTCGATATCGGGTTGATTGATTTTTGAAAACTGAATGATGCCCACGTCCGTCGTCATCTTTTTGACATGGTCTAAATTGAGAACAGGCACACGATATGCCAAGGGAATTTTATTTTTATTATTATTTTTTATCCTTGTTTCAAACGCCTTACCTGCTATTTTTTGAAGCAGCAAAGCATGAGCAATAGCGGCATTCTCCCAAGCCGTTGGCACGATGTTGTGCAAAGTGCGGACACTAAAATCCATTCTCAAAGACTCGTCGGACATCAAGCGGTTAATCGCTTCTGTCAATTGCTGTGCATTTTCAAAGTCAAAAAGAATACCCGTATCCCCCCTCAGTATTTCCTTCGCATGAGGAATCGGCGTAGAAATAATGGGACAACCACAACTCATGGCGTAGGAAAAAGTACCGCTTACGGCTTGATTGGGGTCTTTTGAGGTAAACAGATAAATATCCGTCAATTGCAAATATTCTAATAAATCGGTCAGGGGCAGGTATTCATTGACAAATTTCACATGGTTTTGTAAGTGCAAATCTTCGACTTTTGCTTCCAACATATCTCGATATTTTTCACCTTCTTCCTTTTTTACTGAGGGGTGTGTTTTACCGAGAACAAGAAATAGGGCATCGGGATTTACTTTTATGACTTCGGGCAAAGCATCCAATGTTGTTTCAATACTTTTTCCTGAACTCAAAAGGCCAAAAGTGGAAAGTACCTTTTTGCCCACCAATCCATATTTTTCTTTCAAAGATTCTTTATTTAAATGCGGCACTAAATGCGTACCGTGTGGAATGACACTAATTTTCTCTGATGAGACACAGTAGTCATCACTCAATATCTGTGCAGCGTTTTGTGTCATCACGATAATAGAGGCACAAGCCGCCGCGATATGCCGCACTTTAGCTTTAAATGCTTCATCGGGGCGTGGCAAAACGGTATGAAAAACGATAACCACTGGCTTACCGACCGAGTATAAAAATTGTAGAAAAGTATCTTCATCCGCATTATTGAACAAGCCAAATTCATGCTGAATTAAGACCAATTTGATGCCTGGATTGTTGTTAATGGTGCGCGTCAACTCCACATATTTGCTCGAAGAATGGGTATCAAGTATGTATTTTACTTCATCAGGATACGCCAGATTTGCTTTTTCTGATTCAAGCGCACACACTTTGATTGTGAATGAATTGCTGAATTTGTTGTTCAAAGCCTTGAACAAATCTTGAGAGTAGGTTGCAATGCCACATTCTCTTGGCGGATAGGACGTTATCAATAAAATTTCGGGTAAGGCATTGAGTGGTGTAGGATATAGTTTTGCACTATTGGTATATACCCTTTGCAAAATGACAGTTGGTGCATCTGCTCCAATGGTTGAAAATGGTTCATTATTCAAAAATGCTTGATTATTCATTTTATAAGTTGAATTAGTGAATGAAATTAATTTTAGTTACCCCCCTCAGTATTTTGAATAAAAAGTTCTTTAACATAATTTCTACGCTGCAAAATTGACTCTTTTATCAACTGAAAATATTACACAATTATATTTAAGAGTTACAATATTCACACGTAGCCGCCTATCGCCTGCTTCATAACCAAAACGGCTATTCGCATGAATGCGAACAGCCGTTTTTTCTTTAAAAAAATTAGAAAAGCTATAATCGTCTTAGAACTTCAAAAATTTTGTTGCTACCGAATTGCCATCTGAGTAGAGAACCCTAACAATATAAGTCCCATTTACTAAATCACCTACTTCAAGCTCATAACGGACTTGGTCTTTGACAAAATTTTTGGTTTTCACCAAACGACCCAGTACATCATACACTTCAAGTACCCCCTCAGTATTGTCCTGTATAACCTCGACAAATAGTGTTGAACTGACAGGATTTGGATAAGTAATAATGGACGAACCATCACTGATAATTGTTATCATCTCCGATTTTGATACCATGATGGCCTCATTAGCCGGCGACATTTGATAAATCCGATAGAATGTACGACCTACTTTAGGTTTTTTATCCGTATAAGTATAAAGATTATTAGCCTCATTTTTAGATGCAACGCCATCAATCATCATAAAATTAACATTATCTAATGATTTTTCAATCATATACATACTCGGTTTTTGCTCATCTGTTGTCGTCCATTGTAGGAACCCATCTTTATTCTTGACAGTGGCAATAAAGCCCATAAAATTACCAAATGCGGCTTGACAGCCAGTCACATTCACATAAATGGTTTCCGTTTTTTGACAACCATAAGAATTGACCGTTAAACGGACTTCTTTCAAACCCACAGATGTAAATCTAACTGTTTGTACTCTATTATAGGTCACACCGATATTTGCACCTTGGAATACCCAACTATATATACTACCAACCGCATTTTCCTCTGCTGTAAACGTAATATCTTGATTGATACAAGCCGAAGTCGCGCCAATAATATGGGCAAAAGCCCTTGGTGTAATTGTAATAATGTTTGATTCCTTGAAAAGACTACAATCTACTCGACGAATACACCGAACAATGTAAGTGGTTCTAATAATAGATGGAATAAGATTCACAGGCAAATTTTTACCAGTTGCGCCCGCTATCGGTGTCCATGTACTAATATTGGTGTTATTACCATCGTAAGTGTACATCCACATATATTCAATAGCACTTGTAACAGAACCACCCGAAGCTGGGAAATATTCATTTATCGGTTGTAATTCACTGTTAGAACAAATCGTTTGATTGCAACAAATAGTGCCTGGATTAATGATATTATCACATATACTATTAGGGATAATGATAGAACAAATTGATTTACAGCCATTTGCATCTGTCACGGTCACGCTATATGTACTTGCACCTAAGCCTGTTGCTGTTTGTGTCGTCTGTCCGTTACTCCATAGATAAGTATAAGGTGCTGTTCCCAGAGAACCGACAACCCGTGCTTCCGCATCGTTGGTATTTAAGCCCGACAATTGCCGCGTGATGGTAATATCACACCTTAAAGTAGGTGACGTAATCGTTACCGATTTTATGGCTTTACAACCCTTGGCATCTGTAACAGTGACTGTATAAGTACCGCCCGCCAAGTTATTAATGGTCGCTGTCGTTGCACCATTTGACCACAGATAGGTATAAGGCGATGTGCCGCCACTTGCCGTCACTGTGATACTGCCTGTCGCAAGGCAACTTGCATTTACAAATGTCGTTGCTAAAACGATTGCTGGTAAAACAGTTATTGTTTTGCTACAAATACTGCTACAACCGCTTGAATTAGTAATGGTTACACAATAGAAACCTGTTGCATTGACTGTAATACAGTTGGTTGTCGCACCTGTACTCCACAAATAAGTCAAAGCCCCTACAGGAACACATAATTGATAGGTCTGCCCTGCACAAATTGTATCGAAGCCATTCAATGTACAAATCGGCATATCATTCACGATAACGTCTCTGTTGCATACGCTTTTACAGCCGTTTGCATTGGTCACAGTCACTGAATAATTGCCTGCTTCACTGATTGTAATACAATTCGTCGTCGCGCCCGTACTCCACAAATAAGCAGAAGCACCCGCAGGAACACAAATTTGAGAGGTTTGTCCTCTACAAATATTGCAATTTCCTGTAATTTCACAATTAGGTAATAAATCAACCGTAACCGTTTTACTGCATATACTTTTACAACCGCCCACTTCTGTTACCGTTACCGAATAAGTGCCAGCTGTATTCACATTGATACAATTCGTGGTCGCACCTGTACTCCACAAATAGCTTAAAGCACCCGCCGGTACACATAATTGTGTCGTTTGGCCTTGACAGAGCGCACCATTTCCTGTAATTAAGCAAGTCGGCTGTTGAAGTGTAATTATTTTACTACAAATACTTTGACAACCTCCTGTTTCTGTCACCGTTACGGAATATGTTCCTGCGGTATTCACATTGATACAGTTTGTTGTCGCTCCTGTACTCCACAAATAAGTGGCAGTCGCTGAAAGCGGTGTACAAAGTTGGATACTTTGTCCATTACAAATTGAATTGTTGCCTGTTATCGTGCATATCGGTGGTTGATTTAGTGTGATGATTTTACTACACACACTGCTACATCCTCCTGTTTCTGTGACCGTTACTGAATACGTTCCTGCGGTATTGACATTGATACAATTCGTGGTCGCACCTGTACTCCATAAGTAAGTAGCGGTCGCTGAAAGCGGTGTACATAATTGGATACTTTGTCCATTACATACAGAATTGTTGCCTGTTATCGTACATATCGGCGGTTGATTCAGTGTGATGATTTTACTAAAAATACTTTGACAACCCACTGTTTGTGTCACCGTTACGGAATATGTTCCTGCTGTATTCACATTGATACAGTTTGTTGTCGCCCCTGTACTCCATAAGTAAGTAGCAGTCGCTGAAAGCGGTGTACATAACTGGATA
>JANOAU010000023.1:0-2096 GCA_031411275.1 Saprospiraceae bacterium
GGTTGTGAGCTATATCAATTGTACGGCTGAGATGAAAACTTTGACGGATATTTGCTGTACATCCAGCAATGCCGCTTTTGTCATCGAAAGCATACCAAAGGAAACGCCTATCATTTTTGCACCTGATAAAAATTTAGGAGCTTATTTAAAAAAGAAAACAGGACGTGACAATATGATTTTATGGGATGGAGCCTGTATCGTGCATGAAATTTTCAGCAATGAAAAAATTACCAAACTGATGCACCGCCACCCCAACGCACTCATGATTGCGCACCCTGAATGTGAAGCGCATATTTTGGATAAAGCACACTACATCGGCTCAACTGCTGGGCTTTTAAAATATACCCAAACAAGTCCTGCAACAGAGTTTATAGTCGCCACTGAAGCAGGCATTATTCACCAAATGCAATTGAAATCACCGCATAAAACGTTCATTCCCGCACCGCCCGAAAATACATGCGCATGCAATGAATGCCCATACATGCGCTTGAACACGATGGAAAAACTCTATCTCTGCATGAAATATGAGCAACCGGAGGTTATTTTACCGCAATGGGTTATTGAACAAGGTAGGGCTTCAATTGATAGGATGTTAGAAATTTCTAAAAAAGCGGGGCTGGGTGGTTAAGAACAAAATTTTTTAAACAACAAACCCGTATACCAAATAAAATTTGGATAGACGGGTTTGTTGTTATAGTTAATCAATAGGTTATTAATTATTCCAATTTAAATTTAATGGGTAGAGTATATCCTACACGCACCAATTTACCCTTGTTTTTACCAGGTTTCCATTTGGGCATGGCTTTGATAACCCGTGTCGCTTCTTCATCAATATCTTTAGCCTCATTCCTCACGATTTTCACCTTTTGCGCAAAAGTGACAGGATCCATTTGAATAATAGTATCTATAGAAACAATCGGCACACCGCGTTTGATCGCTACATTGCTGATAGAGCCATCTTTTTCAACCACAAATCCAACATAAACAGTGCCTTGCGTCTTATTTTTAACAGCGTTTACAGGATACTTTATATTGCTGCCTAACCATTTAAAAAGCTCCATTTGACCACCTTTAAAGTCAGGTAGTTCATCAACTTTCGTCATAACATCATTTTTTGAAGTGTCAGGCTCTATTATCATAATCGGGGGAGTACCTTCTTGAGGCATCGTGGATTTAATAGGCTCGATAGACTTTATTGAAGGCGGCACATCATATGAGTCATTGGTATCTACCAAATTGTCCCTTAAAAAAAAACTCATGCTACCCATATCCCTTTCTTTAATACCATCAGTCGCTTTGATGCTCATAAAACTAAATTGGTCACCTGGTTTTGCGCTTTGTACAAGTCTAAGTGCCCATATATCAAACACACCTCCAGTATGGTTAACTTGCCTTGGGTCTTCATTTCTGCTAATATGAACCATTATAAAACTGGTAATTTTCATAGAGCTTTCCTTACCATTCAAACCTTCCACGCAAATCATTTTAGTTTGCTTTTTAAATTCTTCTGCTGTAGTAATGCCTCCATATTGCCCATTTCCTAAAACGGGTATTGGGTCAGGTGCATAATTAGACTTTGATGCAATAATTTCCACAGACGTGTTTTCAATTAAAATAGGCTTAACTGCTTTATTTTCAACAATTTGTGCATTTGTTTTTTGTTTAATTTCTTTATCAATGGCTTTCACCGTTTCATCCATTTTTGTACTTAAATCCTTTGTTTTAGCCATCACCTCATTATTCGGCATAGCAAAAAGGGTCAATAAAACAGTGAAAAGTGGTGCGGCAATAGCATATTTGAGCAACGATGCACGTTGCGAGCGATTACGAGTCATCATAATAATTCGTTTTTTAAGTTGTGAAAAAATAAAGTGGTTGGCTAAAGCGAACGCAGGTCCGGACTGCGATTGCTTGATTAAAAGCCGCCCATAGACAGGTCTTTCAACCCATTTTAGAACAGCGGCATCCGCTAAATATTCGTGGATATTTCTGAGTGAATGTCTATAAAAATAAATGATGGGATTCCACCAAAACAAAATGTTTAGCATTTCAACAAACACCACATCGAGAGAATGGCGTTGCATCACATGCGCTTT
>JANOAU010000024.1:0-50556 GCA_031411275.1 Saprospiraceae bacterium
GAAAGAATCTCTATAAAATATTATTTAGATTCTTTCACTTCGTTCAGAATGACAAAAAAAATTAAAAAACAATCAAAAAAATCAAGGGTTATGAAAAAACTAATTGTCTTATCTATGTTATTGGTTTTCAGTCAATTGTCGTATGGTCAACGCGATGCTTTGGACAAGTTTATGGGGCGTTTTCAAGGCAAAGACGGTGTGATGAAAATGTCTTTTAATGGCAATTTTGATTTTGGCAATGATGAAAAAACAAAGGATTTTAATTTCAAATCTGCTAAAAGTAAAATCACAGGTGTGCGGTTGTTTATTTTAGGAGAGAAAGCCCAAGTAGAAAACGCTGATTTTCAATCACTTGTAAATGATATGAAGCGTGACCATTTTGATGATTTTATGACGGTTCGAAAAGGTGGCGACCGTGTTCATTTTATGGGGCGTGAAACCAATAAAGGCTATACGGACATCACTTTTTTGACAAAAGACGATAAAGGTGGTGCGTTTTTGATGTGTCTTGAAGGGTTTTTCTCAAAGCATGATGTTGAAAATATGACCAAAGAGAATAAACCTTAGATAATGGTGAATAATGAATATTTTAATGTTGAATGGGTAAATTTAATTGATATAAATAACTAAGAAAACAATTTATTAACAACTACGGAGCATGCTCCACAACGACCAATTTGCAATGAAAAAGCTATTGTTATTTATTTTTATCTTATTGACTGTCAATCAGTTAGCGCAAGCGCAGACAGAAAGTATTGACCGATTTGTCCGCAAATACAAACGCTCGGCAACGGGTGAAAAAGTGGATATCACTGTGCCAGGGTGGCTCATTCGCTTCGGCATACGATTTATGGATAAAGACGACCTTGAAGGTGTTGATATTCAAGCGATTGCACGAAAAGTGAGCGAAGTACGCGTTGTTTCCATCGAAGGGGGGGGCAAAGTTGATTATGCCGATTTCCAAAAATTGATGGATGATGCTAAGTCAGAAAACTTTGAGGAGTTGATGACAGTCCGCAGCGATGGCGACAATGTGCATATTATGATGCGTGAAAAGAAGGGTTTTATTCGTGATGTGTTCATCATGGTTCAAGAAAACAGTGGCGAATTTGTGCTGGTGGATATTGGCGGCAAGTTTACGATGGATGACATCAATCGTGCTATCCAAGATGTGAAAGTCAAAAAGAATGGCACGAAGAAGGAACGTGTAACTGAAATTGACTGATAAATTATTGGTGAATGGTGAATTTTAAAATATTGATAATCAATGTTTTAAAATTGTAAGCACTAATTTTTTTCTCATTTTTTTTTTAAAAAATACGATTTTTACTGAGGGGTAAAAAGTGGTTATTCCGCTTTTTACCCTTTGTTTTTTCCATTTTATTTCAAAAAAATAGCGTTAAGTTTGCAACGGAGAAATGCCAGAGTGGTCGAATGGGCTTGACTCGAAATCATGTGTACGGGTAACTGTACCGAGGGTTCGAATCCCTCTTTCTCCGCTTTTTAATGCCTGTTCTATCTTTGGAATAGGCTTTTTTGTTTGTTTTAACCATAAAGACATTTATCTTTGTAGGGTTAATAAAGTAAAAAATCAAAAAATGACAACACTCATTGCTCATTTCGACGATGCAACGAAACTTGAAAAAGTGATTGCTTTGTTCAAAAGTTTGAAAGTTCCGTTTCAGTTCAAGCCTTCTGATGCCAACGAAACCGATGATATTGTTTGGGATTGGGAGGGTTGCGATGATGCGGCTTATGAACTATCGCTTGAAGTCTTTTCGGACGATTGGAATAGTGAAGCGGATAAAGTTTGGGACACAGTTTAATTAATTTTTAATCATAAAACAAACACGCTATGCCACTTTACAAACAAGGAGACATTGTTTTGCTGCCATTTCCCTTTACTGATTTAACGCAATCCAAAAATCGCCCAGCTATCATTGTGGCTCAAAAAGCGACCCGAAACAATGATTTTATAGTGGCAAAAATCACATCAAACATACATAGGGATTCAGAAAGTTTTCTTTTAAACACGTCTGACATTATTGGAACTTTACCTGCGATAAGTGAAGTTCGATGTAATGAACTTATGACAATTGCTCAAAGACGTATCATAAAGAAATATGCAACGCTTGAAAAAGAGCCTCTTAAAACCCTTTGTGATAAAATCAAGCGCAATTTTGATGTTGATTAATTTTTTGAGAAATTTTCACTTGAAATACTATGACAAAACCTGCTATCGTACCCACGCCCAACCGACCACAAGCCTTTTTTTGGCTTCTGATATTAGTGCTTGTGCCATTTATGTTCTTTTTCAGAATGGAAATTCAGAGTTATTTTTACAAGAAAAATCAATGTGATGAACCGCGTCGTCGTACCTGGGAGTCGTTTAATGTGGCGATTCCACCTGGATATGCCGTACATGGCATTGATGTGAGTCATTATTCGTGTAAAATTGATTGGGAAGAAGTTAAAAAAATGAACCAAAATGGCATTCAGGTACATTTTGCATATATGCGTGCCACACAGGGCTTAGATTTGGTGGATTATCAGTTTTCAGAAAATTGGAAAACGGCGGGCGAAGCACAAGTACTGAGGGGGGCATATCATTTTTATCGGTTTAGAGATAATCCTGTTGACCAAGCTCGTTTTTTTCTGTCCAATGTGCCGCTTGATAGAGGTGATTTGCCGCCTGTTTTGGATATAGAAAATGATAGAGACGTGGATGACCGAAAGTTTAATCGAAAGGATATACTGAGGGGTATTGCGGCGTGGTTGTATATTGTCGAAAAACAAACGGGTGTGCGACCCATGATTTATACCAATTTAGACTACTATAAACACTATATCGCAGGTAATTTCCCTAACTATACCATTTGGATTGCGAGTTATAAAAGTAAAGGAACAGTGGTGTTGCCCGACAATCGGTCTTGGTCTTTTTGGCAATTTAGCGACAAAGCAAGGTGCAATGGGATTAGTGAACAGATAGATTTGAATGTGTTTGCGGGAACGATTGAGCAACTTTATGGGCTGTGTAAAAAGTAGGAATAAGAGGAGGAGTCCTATCAATAAAGTTTTAAGAAAGGGTCTTGGAAAATAGGACTAAAGACGGATAGACGAAGCAAAGAACTTAACCTTATCTTTGTCTCGAACCACATCCTTATGAAGATGCCTATTTCTATTGCCATTGTTGAAAATGAAGCGGCTTTATGCCATGCTTTAAAACTCATCATCAATGCTGTTGAGAATTTTTCCTGTGTGCATACTTATACGAATGGCGAGGATGCCCTTCGTTTTTTGCCCCAAAACTCGCCTGATATTGTCTTAATGGACATAGATTTAGGCGAAATGCGTATGACGGGCATTGAGTGTATTGCTCGTTTACGTGAGCAATGCCCGAAGACACAATTTATGATTTTGACCATTTATGAAGACCACCAAAATGTATTTGATGCTTTGAGTGCAGGGGCTTTAGGCTATGTATTGAAATCATCTTCTTCTGAAAAAATTATTGAAGCGATTAAAGATTTGAATGAAGGTGGTTCGCCCATGAGCCCATCTATTGCGCGGAAAATTGCGCTTTCTTTCAATCAACCGACCCCTCAGTATTCGGCAGAAGTAGACACTTTGACAACACGAGAACACGAAGTGATTGAATTAATCGCCAAAGGACGCATGGAAAAAGAAGTGGCAGCTACTTTGTTTATCAGTATAAAAACGGTGAAAACGCATATTTCCAATATTTATGCGAAGCTGCAAGTGCGGACGCGAGTGGAGGCTTTGAATAAGTATTTTGGGAGAAGATAACACAACAAATTAATCGTCAAAATCCATTAAACCCTCAAAAATATCGTCCACCAAAATTGAAAAGTCATTAAAAATACCAACTCTGATACTTTCTGTTGGAATGTATGGACGATTATCGGGAACGTATTTACCTTGTTTATTAAGGCGAAAAACGTTAACCACCCTTTCTGGAATACTCACAATCCAGTATTCTTTTACGCCCGATTCTTCATAAACTTCATATTTATCTTTTACATCTGTTTTGACTGTACCTTTTGACAAAATTTCAACAATCAAATCAGGCGCACCGATACAACCTCGGCGGTCTATTTTACTGAGGTCACAAACGATACAAATATCGGGTTGAACAACCGTTTCAATATCAGTATCTGATTTACGATGAAACAAGGGTTTGGGTAATCGGACATCAAAAGGTGCGGCAAAGACTTGACACCGACTACCTTTTAAATGAGACTTAAAAAGGTAAGTAAAATTGGTTGAGGAGGTTTGATGATTTGTTAATGGGGCTGGCATTTTGACAATGTGACCTTTAATGAGTTCAACAGCTTCATCAAATGTCCATTTTACGTAATCGGCATACGTATATTTTTGGTCTAAATTCAAATCTGAAAGTTTCATTTTATTACATTTTATAGGCAAATTTAATGGTTCTTTTTAAGAAAAGCATTATATTTTCAGTTTCAAAACCACTTGACATCCTCTTTCCGCAGTAATAAAAACTTCGCCGCCGACTTGCTTCAGCCGTTCTCGCATGTTTTTCAAACCATTTCCACCATTTTTTAAGGCAGTTACTATATCAAAACCGATACCATTGTCTTGTATAGTTAAAGATAAATGCCTGTCTTTAACATCAATGGACACTTCAATCAGCGTCGCTTTCGCATATTTTGCAGCATTGTTCAAGGCTTCTTTGACGCATAAAAAGAGATTGCGTTTTGTCTCGTTTGACAGCTTCATTTCAGGCAAATTATCGGATACATTATATTGTGTATCAACGTGTTGCATTTCGCCAAACTCTGACACATACCGCCTTAAAAAATGTACCAAACCTTCAATATTATCAGAATCGCTGCTAACAGCCCAAATAATTTCACGGATACGCTGATTGAGTTCTGTACTCGATTCGGCGATGTGTTTTATCTCCAAATGCGTGTCTGTACTGAGGGGGGTATTTTTGATGTAGTTTGCCAGTAAGTTGATGGCACTGAGTCCTGAACTGATGTCGTCGTGCATGTCGCGGGCGAGGCGGGTGCGCTCTTGTTCGAGTGCATGTTGTGTTTCGATTTTGATGAGTTGGGCTTGGGTGGCTTTGAGGTCTATTAGGGATTGATTGAGTTCGGAAGTGCGTTCATTCACTTGGTTTTCAAGCATTTCTTTTTGAGAAATGAGGATTTGTTGTTTTTCGTCTGAAAGGGTTTCAACTTCTTTTAATTTTTCTTCTAAATTTTTGTTTACATGAGCAAAATCACGCCCCAAAACCCATGACAAGCATATTGGAACACCTATAATTCCTATAAAAACACTAAGATTGATAGGAAGCGTATTGTGTAAGTGAGGAAATATGTTAGGGATGATATTCCTAATTACTACGGTTATTATCCAGACTATTAAGCCTATAAGAATGATTTTTGCATTTTGATTTTTAGTTAATAGCGATTTTCTAACTATGTATATAGAGGTCAAGGCAGTAATATATTTTGTACCCGCTCCTGAAATTTGATCTCCGAATTCGTAGTTGAAAAAATAAATAATAACCGATAAAACAATACCAACACATGATAACCAAAAGATTGTGTCTTTCTTAAAATTAAAAATAGAATAAAGCGCAACTACTAACAGTATATTTCCTATTGCATATAAGAATATTCGAATTACACCACAATACATAAGAAACTCAACATTTTGAATAACTGGGAGACATACTAACGCTATCGCCCACGTCAAGGGAACAATTGCATAGAAAAAAGACATTCCTGAAAAATACAAATTAGATTTTTGTATGGGATAAAAAATAAATAAAGCTAAGTGCAAAATGAATAAAATAAAAAATGCCCCTGTTTGTGCCGAGTGAAACATCATGTGATCTTTGAATTTAAAATGTGACATTTCTATACTTTCAATAGGCATTACTGTTGATAAAAAACAATGATTCGATACTGAACCATATCTAATATAAGGCAAAGATTTTTGAAAAGCAAATCGAAGGGCTATAATCAAATCGGTTTTACTTTTTGGTAAACCTATGAATTTAAAGGCTACAAAATTAGCTTTTATTTCATTTGAATCCAGTTTGCCAAACCTTTCAAGTAAATGACCGTCTACATACAATTCCGATGCGAGCACTTGCCAAATTTGTAAAGCACAAGATTGAGATAATAAAGAGCTGTCCATCTTTATCTTGAGTCGTAACCAACCAATTTTACCATTTTGAATTTGTGGTAAATCCATAATATCTTTCGTTGGGTCAATACTTTCCCATGAGCTATCATCAAAATCAAGTTTAGCCCATTCAGGGTTATCTCCTGTGTGCCATTTCCAATTTTTATTCAAAACCACCCCCTCAGTAGGAAGACTATCAATAGAAAAAAAATCTGCTTTTTGAGCGATTAACAGAATCGGGAAAGCTAAAATCAGTATGGTAATGTAGTATCTCATCTTGAATTAGGTTTTATGGGGCAAAATTAGCCTTATTAGATTGTGCTAAAATACGACTAAAGACCTATTCTTTAGCATTTTTACTATTTTTATTTTTGTGCTTAATATTTATGAATTTTGAAAAAATCACCAATTTATGTGAAGGCTATTGTTTTACATTTTTGTAATTTCGCTTATGATAATGAGCGTTTTACTGCAAAACAATTATTATAACATTCTTAAAACAAAATAAAGATTAAGTCAAAATCAGCCAAACCATAAAACAAACGCGACCAATGAAAACCATTCTCATCATTGGCGGTACAGGCACATTAGGTAAAGTTATGGCTATTTCTGAATATTTTGACCGCATTCATACCTCATTTGATATGCGCCCAACTTTAGTGAACTATCCGATTCATCCGTTGCGGTTGCGGGATTTTATTGAGGAAAGGGTGGCGGAAAAGGCTTAGAATATAAATTTATATTTTTCACTTAATAAATCAAATTAAAACATGTCAAAAGTAATTGTTCTCTATCCGCAACCGACTGATGTTGCTCAATTTGAAAAGGACTATGCCCAACACACCCAATTATTCGATGAGAAAATGGGCATAACAGGTGATGAAAAACCCTATACTGTCACTAAAATGCTGACTACACCCGCAGGAACGCCGCCTTATTATCAGATGGCAGTTATAAATTTTAATTCGCCAGAAGAAATGCAAACGGCTATGGCATCGCCAGAAGTTGCGGAATTAATAGCCGATGCACACCGTATTTCGTCAGGTGGTGCGCCTGTTTTTATGGTTGGTGTTTAAGCAAACTCAACACACGATTTTAATTTTTTTTGACAAAAATAGTGTTCTGCGGTGCAAAATACTGAGGGGGTGTTTTATGTCTTGAAACAATCGTTTTATCTATATTTTATCACATTTTAAGGCTTCAAAGTATTTATCAATCAATTTTAAATCAATAAAAACAGTTCATTATGAAAAAATTACTCTTTTTCAGTCTCATTTTATTTATTTCGATGCTTTTGTTTACCGCTTGTCAACCTATTCAAGCTAAAGAAGGTACTAAGAATGAAACACCTGAATACTTTAACCTTAGACCCGAAGTCGAAAAAGCATTTGGCTATGCTCATGCTGTCCGAATCGGTAACGACATCAAAATATCGGGTGCTGTCAGTATGGATGCTGCAGGAAACCCTACTGCGAAAGGCGATATGGCACAACAAATGAAAAACTGCTATGCCGATTTGGACAAAGTGCTGAAACAATATGGTTGCACATTCGATGATGTGGTTGCCGAAAACGTTTTCACAACCAATATGAGCGAGTTTTTAAAACAATCGGCTTATCGCACGACGATTTACAAAAAACAATTTCCGACAGGTTCATGGCTTGAAGTCAAAGGTTTGGCTTTGCCAGAGTTTTTGTTGGAGATTGAATTGGAAGTGCATAAAGCATACTAAAAGACACCCCTCAATAAAACAATGAATTTCTTTCACTTTTTAATCAAAAAATCAATAAAAATGAAAAACATCATTTCCCAAAACTTGACTTTGGCTTTATCAATAAGCCTCGTTTGGGTTACAATCAGTTGTAAAAAAGAGACAGTCGTGGACACGACACCCAAATTGGAAGCCGAAAACACTAAAATCACGGGCGATATGACCTATCAACAAAAAGCCTTCAAAGTATTGACGGCAAGCCCAAGCGGTCAACCACAAACTGCCGAAATCACGATGGAAGGTACAGGAACGCTCAATCTCATCGGTAAAATCACGATGAACAGCACTTTTATTTTTGATTTTACGAAAGGCGAAGGCAAAGATTTTAACTCCATTTACACCGATGCCAGCGGCAATAGCCTCAAAATGGGTGGCACATCAAAAACCGCATCGGGCAAAGAGTGGGCGGTATATATCACTGAAAATGCAGTGTCAGGCACAGGTCGTTTTGCAAAAATCACCACAGCAAGCGGAGGCACTTCGGGTGCAACGATGAAAAACGACGGCACAGGCACTGGACGTATCGAGTGGACAATGACGTTTTGATAGCGGTTTTGTTAATCCCAAAAAACCACTGAAAACTTAATTTTCTAACCCATTTCTTTCACTTTTTTCAATCAAAAAATCAATAAAATGAAAAATTCAATTATCACATTCCTATTTTCAGTTATCAGCTTTTGCTGTTTGGCTCAAACACCTTTTACTGAAAAAACGTTCAATGATATTATCAAACGTTTTGAAACAGACCCTAAACAATATTTGAGTACAGAAACCGCGCCTGACTTTATGTTTGTCGGTACGGGCGGCTATGTCTCTGAATTAAAGGGATTTACAGCGCTTTATGACATTTATAAGCCGACCAGTTACGTGACATCGGGCACAAAAATTCGACAGTATGGCAATACTTGTGTCGTTACTGGTCGTATGAAGCACAGCTATACGAATATAAAAACAGGTGCACCGAGAGTTATTGACGAGCTTTTTACTTATACCTATGTGCAAAATAAAGGTAATTGGCTGTATGTGTCGGCGCAACACAGCGAAGCACCGAATGGGGAAAAACCCGAAGAAATTGTCAAACAATGGGTCGCCGAATACAATAAAGACACCAAAGCTTTTTTTATAGATAAATGTACCGATGATTTTATTGCCAGTAATACAAATAATGGAGGTAAATTTTTCGGTAAAGAATTCGTGAAAGGACTGAAAGAAGGTCAACCTGCCGATGCCGAGATTTCAGATATGAAATCCTTCAAAAGCGGTGATTTAGCCGTTGTTATGGGCATTATGACTTGGCATCACAAGCAAGCCGATGGGTCTGATAAACCCGATAAAACAGTTTCAACATTTGTTATGCAGAAAAAAAGTGATAAATGGATGTATGCGGGTTATCATTCTTCGAGTATGGTACAGGAAAAAGCAGAAGACGAGTTAAAGCAATTTGTCAAAGAATACAATAAAGATGCCACCGCTTTCTTCATGGATAGATGTTCCGATAATTTCAGATACACCAATGTTGAAGGCAAATTTTCGGGCAAAGATGCCTTGAAAAGCGATAAAACGCATACATCTGATTCTGAAGTATCCGATTTAAAAGTCTTTCAAAATGGTAATTTAGCCGTCTTCAGTGGTATTCACAATTGGAAAGATAGTGGCATGAAAGTGGTTAGAAAAGTTGCTTTTACTTACACCATGCAAAAAATGAATGGCAAATGGTTGTTTGCTGGTTCACATCATACGGATGTGAAAGAATAGTGTTTTTAGACCCCTTCTTCAGTTCTTCCAAATGATTTCTTTATAGTCATACTGATGGGCAGGTCAATTTTTAAGCAAAATACTGAGGGGGGGCATTTGTTCAAAATATATGTAAGTCATTGGCTATCAGGCGTTTATTTTATATCAGTTCGTAGCCAAAATAATGTTTGGACACAACGATTTATCAAATATTGACATATTTTCGGTATTGCATTGTTTGGCAAAAAATCGTTTTATTGCTTGAAACCACTTAACATAAAAAAAGCCCTCTTGAAAACTCAAGACGGCTTTTTTATATCTATTTACTCGGAAATCAGGCTTATGCAGCCGTTTCTTCAGCAACTTCTTCTTCTTCGACAACCGCAGGGGCTTCTGCAACAGGCGCATCAGCTGAAACGATTTCGACGTTGACAGAAGCCGATACTTCTTTGTGTAGATTGACAACCGCAACATGTGTACCGAGTTCTTTTAACGGTTCAGAAGCGATTTTTTTACGCTCAATAGTTACACCAAGTTGTGCAGAAATGGCCGCAGCAATTTGCGCAGCATCAACAGAGCCAAACAATTTACCTGAAGCACCTGCTTTGGCAACGATTTTAACTGTTTTACCATTGAGTTGAGCTGCTGTTGCTTGGTATTCACCCAAACGAGCAGTCTCTTTCTTATCCAATGCACGGTTGATAGAGGCATATTTACGGCGGTTAGAATCGTTTGCAACGATAGCTAAGCCTTTTGGGATAAGGAAGTTATTGCCAAAACCGTCTCTAACTTTTACGGTTTGGTACTTTTCTCCGACCTTATCTACGTCTTGCAACATTATAATATCCATAACTTTCTTTCAATTAAAAATTAAAAAATAGAGAAAAAGTATGAAGAAGTTATGAGTTATGAGTTATGAATTAGGAGTTGCCGAACTTAACATTCATAACTCATAATTCATAACTCATAACTAACAATTACTTCATAAGGTCTGCCAAATAAGGCAACATACCTAAGTGACGGGCGCGTTTGACCGCTGTTGCCACTTTGCGTTGATATTTTAACGAGTTGCCTGTGATGCGGCGCGGCAACAATTTACCTTGTTCGTTGATGAATTGAAGCAAAAAGTCTTCGTCTTTGTAATCAACATGCTTAATGCCGAATTTTTTGAAACGGCAATATTTTTTACGCATCGAACCGATGTTCGGATTGCTTAAAAATTTTATATCATCTCTGCTCGTAGCCATTTATGATAGATTTAAAAATTTGAAAAAGGATGGTTTAAAGAAGTGATTACACAAGGTCAGCGACCAAGTCTTCGACATCTACCGTCTCGTCCTCGTCTTCCTCAGCTTTCTTTTTAGCCAAGATGTCCGCGCGGTTTTTCTTACCGATTTTGCCAGCACGTTTGTCTTCGTTGTATTTAACACCGAATTTGTCTAAAGAAACAGTTAAAAAACGGAGAATTTTGTCGTCACGACGCAAAGTGAGTTCCATTTTGTCAATGATTTGACCATCATTTCCCTTGAACTCAATACAGAAATAAACACCACTGTGTTTCTTTTTGATGTCATACGCCAATTGGCGCAGACCCATTTCGTCTATATGAACGATATTGTAGCCTGCGGCTGTTATCATATCGACATATTTCTGAACTGTCGCATTTACTTCATCGCTCGACAGAGTGGGATCTACGATGAAGGTAACTTCGTAATTACGCATATTCGAAGTGAATTTTGATTAGAAATATTGTGAAAAAAATTATTATTATGCCTTGCCTTCGCAAAACGCCCGCAAAGTTAGCTTTTTTCTCTAAATTAGAGAATATTTTTTAAAAAAAGGTTAAAAAAAGGCAATTATACTGAGGGGGTAACTCAATTACCTTTTTAGGTGTTACTGTATTACTGCGTTACTTTTTTCAAAACAATCATTTCATCCAATTTTGCAGCGACTTGGTTGAAGAAGTTTTTTAAAAAAGGGTAGTCTTGAGCCGCATAAACGGTCTTATTGACTTGTATTTTAACAATTAGTTTTATGGTTTTTACATCAGATGTAATAGCATAAGTAAAACGGGCATCTTCGGGTGGCAAACCCAAATTCATAGCTTTCGGCAACTCTTCAACTTTATATCCTTCTGGAATATTGAGCGTCAATATATATTGGTCAGTCGTGGGGTAAGGAAATTCAACAGGGTAAGTACGGTCTTCCATTTTGAAAGGATTGACTTCCCAGCCTGATTTTAGTGTTGGTTTTACATATATTAAGCCACCGTTTACTTGCCCTGCATTCACAATTGTGCAATTTATCGTCTCTCTTAATGGTTCATTCGATCTGCTCACGTTATCTGATGAAACGCTTTCAATTTGCCAATCGGGGTTTTTCTTTTTTAAGTATATGATTTTACTCTTTCCAGTGGTATCACCTTGATAAGCATTGCGTTGGTCAGCAGCTATATGCCCCCTAAAAATGGTGTTAATCGAACCTTGAAGATTGCCTTCTTCTGTAATATCAAAAGTAGCAGCCAACACTTGTGAACTTACATAGGGCTTAATATCCAGCCAAACAGGTTCTTTTTTGCGCAAAAGCCACCCTTTTCCATTCAAAGCTTGTTCGCTTGGCAAACCCATCGTTAAACCTGAATTTCCCGCATCAACAAATATATTTTGTTTATTTTCTAATTCAACCAATATCAAAGCATGGTCAAATTGATCAATTATTGGAAATTCCATATAAGGCGCACCATTTTTGCGCGTACTGACCAACACAGGATTGGCACTTACGCCCGCCTCTTTCAACAATGCCAACAGCAAAAAATTAATATCACTGGCATTGCCTTTTCTGTTTTTCCAAACATCATTTGGGACTTTGTCCGACCAAATTGAACGATTCCCTTCATTTTCAATATTATGATTGACCCAATCATACAGTTTTTGGACTTTTCCTTTTGTCGAATCAGTTAGGTCATAAACGCCTTGTGTGGCTTCTAAAACTTTGTTATAATTCGATTTTTTCAAAAACTTTCTGCCTAAATTATCCTTGCTCAACAATTCATCAGCCGTTTTTTCCCAAGTGGACAAAACTTCATTTCGCATACCTGTGGTTGTCCAATACTTCGACAATTGAAAACGTATACGCGTCAAATGATTATCCAAACTTGTTACAAAAGCCTCCTCTTTCAAGGCAGGTTGATTCATCACGTAGAAAGTTACATTCGTGCGGTCGTCCTTGTAGCGTGGTTTTGTGGATTTTAGTTTCTCGGCGCCTTGAAATAAATAGGTGTATTCATAACGAGACCAAATATCCAAATTCAAAACACTGAATCGGGTGGGAATTTTTTCTTGAAAATACCATTCGTGCAATTCCAAAGCTTGAGTTGACAACAGGTCGTATTCATATTCCAAAATACACCCCTCAGTAACTTTTGGAAAAGTGAACTTTGCAACAGACATTTTATCACTCAGTTTTTCATACACAATACTCTTTTCCTCAACTGCGAATTTATAGCCATCCGATGAAATGGTTCGGGCGCGTATATTCGCGACTTGCTGCGTAGCATTCTTAGAGTAGTATGGAATACTGACATTGGCATAATCAAAACCTGCTTTTTTAAGTATTTTGATACGCCGCAATTGGGTGAACCGAAAGCCATAAAAGTTATTAACTTCTTCCATCGAAATAGTGCCAATATCACCCAAAACAACCGCATCTGCACTGGTATCAATTTGCCATTCTTTGAGTTTTAAGTCTTCAACAGCATATTCACCCCATTTCATTTGAGGAATGGCTTCTTGAGCGGCGAGGGAAATAAGGGTGATAAAAAACAGAAAAGGGATTATAAGCACTCTATTTGTCGTTAACATTTTGATTGTTTTTTTTGTGACATTATGAAAAAATGAGTTCTATAAAAGGTAATTGACGTGTTTTAACGTGCCTTTTTAGATTTTGGTGCAGTAAATTTCATAAAATTTATAGCCATTTTCGATGTAGAAGCAAATAGTGAGGGATGTTTTTTAGAAATAATAAACTAACTTTGTAAAAAAAATAACAATGAATAATATAGATTGGAAAGCACGTATTACATCAGATCCTGCCATTATGTTTGGAAAACCTGTTATCAAAGGCACTCGTGTACCTGTGGATTTAATTGTTGATAAATTAGCAGGAGGTCGTACAATTGAACAATTACTGAAATCTTATCCACACATCGAAGCCGATGATATTTATGCTTGCCTTTCTTTTGCAGCAGCAAGTGTTAAAAATATAATGGTTTATGAAACTGCCTAAATTAATCGTGGTTGATGAATGTGTTGAATACGAAATTGTTTTGCAACTTAGGCAGGACAACGTTCCTGTTCTATCAATCATGGAAAGCTATAGTGGCATTAAAGACATACAAGTTCTGTCAATTACTGTTGATAACAATGCTTTTTTACATACAGAAGATAAAGACTTCGGCGAATTGGTATTTCGATTACAGTTACCACATAAAGGCATTCTTTTAGTTCGGTTTCCAAATAATTACGACCCAGATTTAAAAGCTGAAAAGGTAGTCAAAACAATAATTCAAAAATTTGAAGAAATGGATAATCGATTTTCAGTCTTGGATGAAAATAAAATTAGAATACGTTTTACAGACTAACCATAATAATAAAGGGCAATAAGTACCAAATGGGAACATTGCCCTTTATTATTTATGCAATTAAGTCCAGATTCTACAAATGCCACTCCCTTAAAAATTTGAAAACTTAGGAAAAATCTTAATTTTGCGCCACTTTTTGACCCCCTCAGTATATTGGGGGCATTTAGACAGTTTTGACCAATCATTATTCAAACATCATTTCTAAAAAATAAAAAAGCAATGTCAGTAGCAACTAAGTCTCGTTTAAGCAGTATGGTTCGGAATTTGGCGGAATCCGAAACCTTGAAAATGGCGCAAATGGCGCGCAACCTTCGCGCACAAGGTCATGACGTTATCAGTCTGGCTATAGGCGAACCCGATTTTGATACACCAGACCACATCAAAGCGGCAGCTATTAAAGCCCTCAATGAAGGGTTTACGAAATACACGCCTGTGCCTGGCATTCCCGATTTATTGGATGCTATTTCCAAAAAATTCAAGCGAGACAACGACCTTGACTACGCACCCAACCAAATCATCGTGTCAAATGGTGCAAAACAATCTATTTCCAATGTCGCTTTTGCTTTGTTAGAAGAAGGGGATGAGTGTATCATCTTTGCACCTTATTGGGTGTCTTATATTGAAATCGTAAAGATGACAGGCGCAACGCCAGTTATCGTCGGTGCAGGTGTTGATCAAGACTATAAAATCACGGCAGAACAAGTAGAAGCTGCGATTACAGAGCGTACGAAAATGGTCTTGTTTTCATCTCCTTGTAACCCCTCAGGTGCGGTGTTTACGAAATCTGAATTGCGTGATATTGCTGATGTGATTGGCAAACATGAAGACATCATCATCGTTTCTGATGAAATTTATGAATACATCAACTATACAACGGCGGGCAATACGAGTATTGGTACATTTGATTCTGTTAAAGATAAAACAGTGACGGTCAACGGTTTCGCAAAAGGTTTTGCGATGACTGGCTGGCGTTTGGGCTATATCGGTGCGCCAAAATGGATTGCCGATGCATGTAACAAAATTCAAGGACAATACACGTCGGGTGCCAACTCTTTCAGCCAAAAAGCGGCAGTCGTTGCCCTCAATTCGAGCCTTGAAACGACTTACCAAATGCGGGATGAATTCCGTAAACGTCGTGATATGTGCATAGAACTATTGTCTGAAATCCCTGGTTTCAAAGTGCCGACTCCAGAAGGTGCTTTCTATATTTTCCCAGACATCAGTGCGTATTTTGGCAAGTCAGACGGCACAACAACCATTAATAGTTCAGATGATTTTGCGGATTATGTGATGCTCAATGCGTTTGTAGGTGTTGTCAGCGGTGGTGCATTTGGTTCTCCTGATTGCTTCCGTTTGAGCTATGCGGCCAGTGAAGCACAGTTGCGTGAAGCGATTAAGCGGATTGCAACGGTTTGTGCGCAGTTGAGTTAAATGAAAAACGAAAAGTGAATAATGAAAAATCCACTTGTAAACATAATGTGTTTATAGGTGGATATTTTTTTTCGTAAAAAACAGCAATCCTTTGATGTTTTTTAACTAACGCCACGCCCATTTGACACCTTCACACCCGATTCTTCAACAAGTCATTCAATCTATCAAAAAAACGAGCGATTAGTCGGCGAGATTCTGTCGTGATGTTTGCCGAGCCGACCATTTCTTGTTGGAAAGGTAGATACTTGTGGTAAGTCGTCTGCAGTGAATCGTTGACAGCAATGCGGACGAGGTAGTTGTCGCTCTCTTTACCTTTTTGAGGTACAGAAGCGATGTTCTGAACCGTGTCTTCTAAAACACCAAATTCTTGAAATGGGAAATTGTCGAGCCGAATTGTTGCAAACAATCCTGTTTTCACTTTGCCAGAATTGGCAATCGGCATCGTCGCTTGACAATAGACTTTTGATGACCCCTCAGTAGTTGGCACGATTGTCAACACTTCGTCTCCTGCGTTTATTGTTTGTTTTTCTGCCCAGACCTTTGATAACGTAACTTTTCCGCTAATGGGCGCGATGATGAGATACGCTTTTTTCCATTCCCCTATGGCGCTCACTGTGCGGTGCATGTCTTCGGTGAGGGTCGTCTGTTGCGTGTTGTTGTTGTCGCTTTTGGCTTGCGAGAGGTCGTTGATTTGGCTGTCTAATTGCTTGATTTGCATGCCATTTTGGATGAAAGCGGCTTCGTTGGCTTGTATTTGGCGGCTTTGTTGCAGTCGTTGTGCTTCTTGTTTTTCAAAATCCATATCTGAAATGACCCCCTCAGTATGGAGTTGTTTTTGGCGGTTAAAATCACGTTCTGCGAGGGCAAATTCTTTGGTCTGTATGTCTTTTTGTTTCAAGAGGTTTTCGTTCATCGCTTGCAGTCCTTCGATTTGGTTTTGCAAATGAGCAATCTTTGTCGCCACACCGTTTTTATGGATAAAATAGTCGTAACTCTTTGCATTTTGCATCAATGTAGAATAAACGGTTTGCAAACTGCCCATTTTCAAGCCGTTGGGTAGTGCAATATTCATATCGCTGCCACTTGATTGATACTTTTTCAACAGTGTTTCTAAGCGTAACACATCTTGCCAATCGGCTGTATTTTCCAAAACCGCTAAGAGTGACCCCTCAGTAACCGATTGATTTTCATGGACAAAAAAGGCAGAAATGCGGTTGCTCGATTGTGCCATGATGCGTATAGGCGGGTTTTCTGTCGTCAACACGACGCGACACGTCACAATATCGGGATACTCAATCAAATAACTCAAAGTCAACAAAATACTGAAAAAAATAGCCACTACAATAATACCGTACCGTGTCATCCACGATGGCGGATTGCCGAGTAAATAAAGGGTTTCTTCGCGCTCGGAGAGGTGAATGTCGTTTGGGTTGGTGATGTACTTGGGCATAAGTGTTTGGTTTTGAGTGTGTAAAATAAAAAGAGAGCGTTGTAAATTACGCCCTCTTTATTGCTATCAATTTAAAAGAAGAATTTATTGGTGATTGACCATTTCGCGCATACCGTAATAGTCAATCGCTTTTTGCTTTAATGGATTTGTACTCCATTCTTCCCATTCGCAGGTGTAGGGATTGTAGCCACATTTGAGTGGTTTGCTCAACAAATTCTCTGAATCTTCACGATAAGCACGACAATCGGTGCAGATATACCGAAACTCACAATCTTTACACACCTCAATTTGGTCTTTGTTGATTAACCAATACTTTTTGAAATCGGGATGCTGCATCGCCTCTTGCAAAGTCGTGTCTTTAATATTGCCATAATGTTCGGGCATACTCGGACAATTACGGATATACCCCTCAGTATCTATACTGATTTTGCGATTTAAGCAGGTGTTGTGTTTTTGGGCTTCGGTGAAGGTTTTGATATTGATTGTAAAATAATCGGGTGAAATAATGCCACAATGAGAAGCTGATGTAATTTCATCTGTAGTATAAAAAATATGCCCCATGCCTTGTTCTGAAATATACACAGTTTCCGTTGTTGGTGCAGAATGTGCATAAATGGCAAACACACGCGGATATTTATTACAAAAATCAAACAAAAGTCGTTTGTCAAAATCGGGTTGATACTTGATTATCAACTCTAATGAAACAACACGTCTGTTTTCACATTTTTCTAAAATATCTTCAAAGAATGATAAGGGTTTATCTGAAAAACTGCGAATTTGTATGTGCTTACTGCCTAATTCTTCAAACTCTTGAATAATTGCTGTCCAGTTTAAGGTTTCTGAATGTATGCCTATATCAATAACGGCATTTGTGATTTTAAAAGGCTCTTCCCAACGCAAGTCCATTTTAGGGAAATATTGAGGGGTGTCTGTGTAGAAGATATATTCTTCTCGTTCTAATATTTCAAAATATTCATCAATAATACTGTCATACTCATTATTATATGCTTTTTTAACATCATCAATAGTTTTACCATCGTGTTTATTGAGTATTTCAAAAAGAGCAGATGGAATAAACATGTGTGTTTCTCTTTGTATATCACATATAAGAGAACGTTCTATTCCTAAAACAGGAAAGCAACAAGTGAATAATCTGAATGGTATGCTTCCAGTTTTCATAATTACGTTTTTATTATTTTGCTAAGAGGTTTATAATGATTGAATGTTCGATAAGCATTGGAATTGTATGTCTTAATTGTTATAATTTTATGAGATTCCTCATTTTTTTGGAGAATCGTTTCTTTTCCAAATTTAAAAAATTGAAACCCAATCGGAAGAATCCTTAATTCATTTGAAGTGAATAATTTTCTATTTTTCATAGTTTTTTAATTTATAAAATAATTAGCTATTTTTTCTTCAAGGTAATAATTGCAATTTGTTGATACCCAACCAAATTGTCCGATTGGGTTTACTTCGAGGAATACAAATTCGTTAGTTGGGGTTACTATTATATCAATCGAGCCAGTATCCAAATCCATTGTTTTTATAAAATTAAGAACTCTATTTTTCACTATACTTGGAAGGCTAAAAGGTATATTTCTAGTTGGCTTTTGGCGGTTATAGTTTCTAAAATCTATTTGGGTTTTGGTATCCGTTTGCGAAAAAATAGCCATAGAGTAAATGTCTTCTTTAATAAAGAAAATTCGTAATTCGTATGCTTTGGATATGTTTTTTTGAATCAATACTGGGGATAAAATATTAGATAAATGAATAGTATGTACTTGTTTTACGGCTTTTGTGCTAATGCTTTGGAATAGTTTTGTTGTTTTAATAGTAAACATGTTCCAGATGGCTTTAGTTATCCCTTCATTAATTGACAGAAACTCTAAAAGACTTTCTTTTTTTGTCGTTATCAAAGTTAAGGGAATATCAAACCCAGCTTCAGAAGCTTTTGCCATCGAAATTAATTTATTATGTGTATTTTCCTTTTCAAAAGAGCCTAATTTCTTTTTATCATTAAAATAATAATGAATGAATTGTTGAATTTGTAACCATTCTTTTTTCAAAGCAAAAGCGACATGACGTTTTAAGGTTTTAACTATAGGAGATACTATTGTATAATTATTTCTTCTGTACCAAAAAGACGTAAATTGATTAAGTAAGAGAATCATTTTTTCTCTGTTTTCTATTTCAATAGTTACTTCATTGTGTCTACTAATATTAATTTCGCAATGCAGAAAATCAATATCTCCATTGACTCTTGAAAAAAGTATATTTGAAAAAAGTAGCCAATCAATAACAAAATTTGTAGATTGATCCTGATTCTCGCTGAGTATTAGTAACATAATTTTAAATTAAAATTTAATGATATGAAGGTCTTTCATCAAAGATTCTTTAATGTCTTTTGGTAAATTATTTAAAAAATTTATCGAAGAATATTGAGGAATTCGAAAACCCTTAAAGTTATTCGTTTCTTTAAATTTTATTTTTTCTATATGTTCCTCTCTTGAAAATAAGCAAATTGAGTTTCTATTATTATCTATTGCATTTTTTATACTGTCTGTAAGTGTAAACGCATAATATTTTTTGTCAATTAGTGTAATCGGATCAATATCACATCTCGTATTCGGAGCATTAATAAAATAAGAATAAGTTGCGTACTCCTCCGGTTTTATCAATAAAATTTTGATTGATTGTAATAGAAAAGTATCTAAACTAAAATATTTGTTTTGGTAAAAGTGTCTCAACAATATTCTTTGGGGCTGGGGGGCTATTCCTTTTCGATTTTCAGAACACTTAATTCCTATTAATCTCTCTGAAGGGTATCCATATTGAATAACTAATTTTTTAAATTTCATGAAGTTAAGGCTATCAACTTGTTTAACTGCTTCTGAATTATCCATTCTTAAAGGTCTAATATTTTGATCATTGCTTAACATTCGTTCTAATTCAATTCTATAATCAATGTTAATTTTATTTTTTGAATTAACTATTTCAACTATTTTATTCCAATATTTTGAATTGTTTTTAAGAATTTGAAATTGTTCAAAAAAATCAATACAAAGACCTTTCTCTGCAAGTACACGTGCATTGAAATATACTAAATCAATATTTTTTAACTCTACCGCACATAAAAGGGCATTATAACTATCATTTGAGAATCCTTCGTTTATTTTAAAAGCTTTTTGATATAAATTAAGTGCTTCGGAATAATTTTGATGTACAATAAACATTTCAGCTCTGTTGATTAGTTTATAATAAGAACAATAACTATCATTATTATTTCGTAATTTCATTGTACAAGAAATAGATAATGATAGTAAAATCAATAATATTTTATTTGTCATATTAAATGAAATTGTGGGTAGAGAGTATTTGATTCTCTACCCATTTTTTAAGAATTTAGAAGCTCATATTTTTAAGTATATAAAAACAAGATTACTGAATTTTACAGATTTACAAATTTGTAATTTTTGTTAATATCCATTAATTAATATTTTTAATTGACTATAAAACGAATTAATTATGCTAATTTATCACTCAAAATATTGGCTAATTTTGATTAAGCACCCGTATTCCAATTATAGTCATTAAATTCCTCTGAGCCATCGCTATTATAATTCTGAGTGTCCGATGAATATGTGGCGACAACATTGCCAAACATATCATGCATTGCCCCTCCTGCAGTATTACAAGAACAGCCTCCAGATGGAACAGGGCAATCTGTAGGCAGAAGCCCACCTAAAATACTGCTACTATTCTGAACTTTGAATGCTTCAAACTTTGCCAGTTTAGTACTTTCAAATTTACTTTTCATTTTAATAAAATTTAAAAAGATTAAAAAAACAGATTAATATCGAGGCATCATCACCCCTCAGTCCCCAAACCACCAAAAACGAAAACCGTGCGCACCGTTCTGTTTTTCGTTGTTTGTTAACCTGTTGCAAAGGTCATCCGCAGGTGTGCAAAAATTTTGCACACCTGCAAAAAAAGTAAAAATACTTTCGCCACCGCGTATTTTTTCCGTATCATATTTTGGTAAAGCAGGTAAAGTCGGTCTTTTGTCGTCTTTGTAATAGTAGGTTCTTCGATGGTTACAATACTGAATATCGCCACCTAAATCGCGCAATTCATTAAATTTATCGAATAAATTCCGCCTTGAAATCTTCATTTTCGGAGCAAATTCATCAGCAGTACCCGTTGCTTTACGGTTGATATTTTCATCTATTCGGTGCATTAAAAAGGTTCGTTCCCAGTAATTCATAGAGTTTTAGTTTTGATTGTTTAAAAATGTGTTTTTATTTTTGATTGTATGTCATTCTCCAAGTTCCAACTGATTCCGCACCAATTCAAAATACTTTCCGCGTTGCGCCACCAATGCCTTATGTGTTCCGATTTCCACCACTTCGCCCTGCTCCAAAACCACAATTTGGTCAGCATTTTTGACGGTACTCAATCGGTGTGCCACCACAACCACTGTTTTGTTTTTAAAAAATTGGGCGAGGTTCTCGACGATAATACGCTCGTTATTGGCATCGAGCGCATTTGTGGCTTCATCAAAAAACAGGAAATCGGGGTTTTTATAGATGGCTCTTGCTATCTGTATGCGCTGCTTTTGTCCTTGACTGATGCCGTTGCCACTGGCGCCGATTTTAGTATTGTATGCCAAAGGCAATTCTTCTATAAATTGTTGAATATTAGCGATTTGCACAGCATCGAGGAGTTTGGCGAGGTCAACTCGGTCATCGCTTTCGGCAATATTATTCGCAATAGTATCCGAAAATATAAAACCATCTTGCAGCACAGCCCTGCAATGTTGCCGCCATAGGGAGGGGGTGATGCTCCGCAAATCCATATTGCCAATTCGCAGCCGCCCTTTTGTCGGGGGGTAAAAACCGAGCATCAATTTCATCAAAGTTGTTTTGCCACTGCCGCTTGTGCCAACGATAGCCGTCACTTTGCCCTGTGGAAAGGTGAGGTTGATGTTCTTCAACACATCGTCCGCAATGCCATTGTAGCGAAACGACACGCCTTCAAAACGGATATCACCTTTTGTATTGATTATTGTTGATGGATTATTGTTTATTGCCATTTGCCCATTTGCCGTGTGTCCATTGCTATTTGCCTCTTGCCCTTTGCCAATTGCCTCTTCGTCAGGTTGTTCGTGTATTTCAGCCAATCGTTCCATACTGATTTTAGCGTCTTGGGCAGAGCGTATGAAAGCGATGAACTGCTGCAAAGGAGCGTTGAGTTGCCCAACGACGTACTGCGTCGAAAGCATCATACCGAGCGACATTTGCCCATTGATAACGGCATTGGCAGCTATAAAAGTGATGAGAATGTCCTTGGATTGATTGATAAAAGTAGCACCACCGTCTTGTAATTGCGCCAAATTGAGCGATTTTCGGCTAATAGTGAACAAATGGGCTTGTATGTTGCGCCATTTGTCACGGCGTTTGCGTTCAGAGCCTTGCAGCTTTATTTCGGACATACCTTGTATCAATTCTATGAGAGAACTACTGTTTTGACTCATCGCTTGAAAACCAACGCGCTCTGCCCCCTCAGTAATCCCTGCGGCAGAAACACCTTCTCGGCTCAAAAAGTAGAGGTTGCATAGATAAGTTTGTGGAAAACGCTTGCCGTGATAGGCAGCAATCATCATTAAGGAAGTTGGACCACAGTCCATAGAGTCTTTTTGGCGGTAATAGGGTATATGTTTGAACATTGGTTTGGGAGCAGGGTTTGGTTTTGTCTTTAGCAATTCAGTTCTTGTTGTTATACAACAAAAGTATTGTTTTTATTTTTCATTAACAAATAATATTCTTAATTTAGAAAAAAAAAAAAACATTATTTGGCTGTTAAGGATAACATAAAGATATAAAAAGAATATTTACTTTAAAAACGCATAAAAAAACCAGTAATGATTTAAAATGTATGCTCTGTAAAAAACAGTGGCTTGAACTTATTTCTTAAATGGATATAAGCTTTTATGATACCATAATGCAGATCATCTTCTTTAGCAAAGCCTTGCAAGCAGAATCATTGCGTTTCCCAATATACAATGCCAAAATTTGACTGCAATCTGCACATTAAAAATTCTGTTTGCCATTCCCTTTTTTACCATTTTCTTCAACTTTGTACCCACAAAATGAGGGCAGGTCACTTAAATTAGTATTCCGAACATACAAATTCAATGTGATTGTGCCTTTTTTTTGTTGAAATATCTACTTTTTGTCAAAATAGCACAGTATATATTTTAAATAACTACCTTCTTACTCAATACGACTTACTTAAAAAGATGTCCATTTTTCTCCCGTTTTTTTTCAAATTGTTTCCTTGGTGCCTTATTATCTAAATCATTCATTTTTCTATAAGCGCGCATTAAGGAATTTGGCAATTCTCCTTTGTAGTCTATTTTGTAATACGAAAAACCATTGTAAGGAACGACTTCTTGAGCGGTATTCATCTTCACTTTTTTTGCAACATCGTCTTTAGCAAAGTAAGACATAAATACATCTGTTCGGGCTTTATTAAGCGATTTATATTTACTCTCTATTATATCGGAACCAACAAATTTGGCACATTGTCCCTGTATCGTATTTGACGTTCCTTTTATGTGTTGTTTAAGATAGGCTACAAAAGCAGCGTCTTTGATGGACATTCTTTCGATGGTAATAGAATCTTTTTCATTGAGTGTTTTTGATGCTATGTTATGGGCTGCCAAGAAGTATTTCTTCTTTGCTTCAAAAAACAAGATATATTCCTTTTCTTTTGCAGCGTACTGTTGTGGATATACACTGATAGAGGCATCTGAATTTTTTTTCAAAAAAGTCACCATTTTTTCAATGAATTTTTTCTGAGTCTTAGACAACATAGTTTGCCGCATTTCCCACTTAATTGTTAGCAATTTCTCAATTTTTGTTTCTACATTTTTGACTTCAATACCATAAGGCGTTGTGGGCGGTTTAACAAAAATGTTTTTAATTAAGTCGAAAATAACGTCACGCAGATGAAATTTTGGGTTTTTCAAATTGCCTGTTATAGGAATTGTGTAATCCATAACATTACCACGTTCTCGAATAAAAGCTAATATGAGGGGAATAGGAAGCCATTTTCGCCCTTTATTTTTGACCTTTTCGCTTGCACGCGTGTCAATAAGCAATAGATGATTGTCGCTGTTTATAGTGCCATTTCTCACATGCCAATTACCATTCATCTCAATAGTCCCTCTGTCCAAAGGAAAAGAGGTATAAGTAATAATGATAGGATTGAGCATAGCAACAGGTATTTTTTGAAAATTATACACCAAATCGAATTGAGAACTGTCTTTGGGGTTGATGCTTAAATTCGCCCGCGCCGTACCATAAGGTTTTATGCCGGCATCTAAAAAGACTTTAACTCGATTCTTCTTTTTGTCAATAGAGTCTGCTACAATATTGAGTGGATTTAAGGCAACAGAAAATTTTTCGCTGACTGAAAAGTCATTATATTTTATATTACCCCCATAAATTGCCAATTTATTGACTTTGTAGTTGCTTTTGAATAAATTTCTTCCAAGCATTTTGATATAATTGGCTACTTCGATAACGAGGTTAAATTGGGTTTTATCTGCTTTAGCAGCAGCAAATTTTGATCCTTTTTTGCCAAACATGTTTTGCAGATTGTCTAAATGGTCATATTTTTCATATTTGAAATAAGGATGATATAGAACAACAGAATCATAATGATAGACGAAATTTTTAGGCGTTAACTCATCAATAGCAATCGCTAATTTATCGAAAGAAATATAATCCTCTTCACGGGTTTTACCGAAGTGAAAATCATTGATGGTTAAGTGACCAGAATTACTCACATTTTCACGATGTTTAAGATTGCCCGTTGATTTCATGTTAGCATCAAGGGTAGCGGTAAAAGTGCCATAGTTTGTTACATCTTTTAAGTATTGTTCTACTATTTGCAAATCAAATTTATTGACCACAACCGCTAAGCGGTAATCATTGTTTTTTGTATTGAGCGTAAAATCACCTTTTATATCCCCGTTACCAATACCCGATTGAAAAGCAAACTTGGCATCAACTGTGTCCACATCCCACCGCTTGCCTGTACTTTCGATATTCACATTTTTGATAAAATAATTGATGGGCAGAAGCTTATCTGTATAATGAAACTCACCATTATTTATTTTGAAATTGAGTATATTGAGATGCAAAGGCACTTTTAAAGAATCGACTATTGTATCTTTTGAGGAAAATTTTTCTATAATATCTTTAAAATTCAATTCTCTTTTTACTTGACTGAAATGACCTCTTGGTTTGTCTAAAGTTAAAGCGCTTACTTCATAAGTTTTATTAAATAATTTAAGCATAGCAAAATTTATACTCAATCCGTCACCAGATAAGAAAACACTGTCGCTTTTAAGTTCATATATTTTAAAATTGCTTAAATGTACATAACCTGTAAAAGGGTTGACGTATGCCCAATCCATTTTTATCTCACGTCCTGTATATTTTAAGTCATATTTTTCAACCAAATATTTTGTGATAGGTGATATAAATATGATAACCACTATTGACAGCGCAATTAATACGCTGAGCAAAATCAATACTATTTTTGTTATTCTGTGCATTGTGTTACCATTAAGTGTGTTTGTTATTAATATTTAGCGCATATGTAGTGTTTTTACAATTAAGTCTGATGATATACGTGAATTTCAGATTTCTTAAATTTCTCCTCATACCCCCCTCAGTAATTTATGGATTTTCAATGCTTATGTTGTTAAAAAAGAATAACTCACTGTTTACCATTTTTATGTAAACAATGAGTTATTGATTTTTACTTTATATGTGCAAAAGAACCTCTTTTTTGATTTTTAACTGGGAAAAATAAAAATGATACTGCCCTCACCTATGCAATTTTTTAAAAATGAGTACCACGGCCTTTTCGTAGAAAAGAGACACGTAAATTGCCATAATTGGGGAATTGATTACCCTATACTTTAAAATAGGATAAAAGGATTTTCATTTAAAAAACTAAGTTTTCTAATCCATCCGTATCGGTTCATATTTCTTGAACAAAGACGACCGCGCCGCTTCCACTTTCTGTTGGTACTTCACCCAATCCTTTTCAAAAAACTGATTGACCTTTCCAATCACGTCCTTGGTCTTGATTTTTGCTGCATTGATAGCGGCTTGACCATTGCTCGAAGGCTTGCCAGGACTTGTACCTAAAAGAAAACTGGCTTTCTGAACATCGTCCATCAACGCACCCGACACGCGGACAATACCTTTTTGATCATTAGGTGCCATAAATAATTTTTGAATGGTTAGAATGCTGTCTTTCATCGCTTTACCCAATTTTTCAATCTCTTTTTTAGTCGAATCAGGTACATTCACCAGTAAACCATCTACCAAACCAACGGTCTTATTTGCTTCTTTCAAACGGTTGAAAGCGTCTGTAATACGTTGTGTCATATCCGCTAAATCTTTACGAACAGCGTCTCGTTCCTGCATATCTTTCATCGAAATATCCACCCGTGGGTCTGCTTTGACATTGACAAAAGTAGAGTCTTTTTCACCTTTATAGCTGATAACCACCTTGTAACGAGCAGGTAAAACTTGCCCACCAGAACCCGGTACATCATCGTTTTCACTGCTTGGGCTATCCGCCCAACTTGGGAAACGGCCACCGTTCCGATTCAGCGGCCAAAAGATACGGTTCATACCCGAATCGAGCGTCGAGCTAAAAGTCCGCATCGTGTCCCCCCCCTCAGTAAGAACGGTGATTTTGGCTTTGTCACCACCACTGCCAGCAGTTCCAGTAGCACCGCCCCGTCTGCCACCGCCGCCGCCACGGCCTGTTGGAGGTGCAGGTGCTTCAGTTTTCTCCTCTTTAGGTTTCTCGGCTGCGGGTTTATCTTCTTTTTTAGGCTTATGCCAAACGGTAAACATAGCAATAGGTGATTTATTTTGACCTTCAAAAACCGCATCGCCTGAAAAACGCTCACCATCGTAGCTGCGTGAATAAGCCAAATACGCATCAGAAGGATCAAAAATCCTTAGATTTTTATTTAAAACATCTGCCTTCGTTTTGGCAATTTCACGTAAAAAACGAATATCGTCTAAAACCCAAAATGCCCGACCAAACGTACCGAGAACCAAATCGGCTTCCCGCGCTTGTATTTTCATATCCATCGTCGGTACTGAGGGGTAGTTATTTGTCCATTTCGTCCAATTTTTACCGCCATCAATCGTAAAATATAAGCCTTCATCTGTACCCAAAAACCATAAATTAGTCGCTTCTGGGTCTTGTGTAAAGCATAAGGCATAAGTCGGCACTTGACTTTCATTGACAATGCGTTCCCACGTTTTGCCAAAGTCGGTTGTATGGTAAGCATAGGCTTTAAAATCATTTTGACGGTAGTTATTGATAATAACAAACGCCTCACCTGCATTTTTTTGAGATACCTCAATCTGTGGAATCCAAGCAAATTTTGGACAGTTGGGCAAGGCAGAAGACAGGTTTTTCCATGTTTTGCCTCCGTCTTGTGTCAGTTGCAAATTCCCATCGTCGGTGCCAATCCAAATCACATTTTTATCAGCAGGACTGGGTGCAATCGACAAAATAGTACAATGGTTTTCCGCATTGGTCACATCGGGGGTCAAGCCACCTGTGCGTTGCGAAGCATTGATTTTTGAGGTGTCGTTGGTTGTCAAATCCCGTGACAGAATTGACCAATTTTGACCACAATCGGTTGAATAATGTAGGAATTGCGAGCCAAAATAGAGACCACAATTATTATTAGGGTCTTGCGCCATCGCTGCATTCCAGTTGTAGCGTAGTTCTACTGAGGGGTCAGGATGTTGGGGCTGAACATAGTTTTGATAACCCGTTTTGCGGTCAATAAATGCCACATTGCCACCTTGCGACATCGCATAGACGTAACGGCTATCGCCTTTTTTAGGCATGACATCAAAGCCATCACCAAAGTACAATTCCTGCCAATCAGCGTTACGAATGCCTCCTGACCGCCAAAGGGCAGAAGGACCGACCCAAGAGCCATTGTCTTGTAAACCGCCATATAAATTGTAAGGAATCTCATTGTCCACATTGACATGATAGAACTGACCAACAGGAATATTGCCGCCAAACTGCCAAGTTGCGCCCATATCGTGGGTAATATTTAAGCCACCGTCGTTGCCATCAATCATATAATTAGGATTCGTGGGATGAATCCACCATGAATGATGGTCTGGGTGAACGTGATTATAATCCAAGAGTTCAGACCACGTTTTACCACCATCTTCTGACCGATGTACACGGCTAAAAATATTGTAGATGCGGTTTTCATTCAAAGGGTCAACGTACATTTCAGCATAGTAAAACGGGCGATCTCCATTGGTCCCGACTTTACGCCACTTAGCTCCGCCATCGTCAGAGCGATAAATCGCATTTTCTTTGGCTTCAATAAGGGCATACACAATATTGGGTTTTGAACGAGAAATAGCCAAGCCACAACGCCCTAATTCGCCTTTTGGCAAACCGTCTTTATCAGTTAATTTTATCCAATTCTCACCACCATCATAAGTTATATAAATACCAGAACCTTTACCGCCCGAGTTGAAAGTCCAAGGTTTGCGCCCAAATTCCCACATCGCTGCGATGATTTTATTGGGATTGGATGGGTCAACCGCCATATCTGCAATACCTGTTTGGTCATTGACATACAATACTTTACGCCAAGTTTTACCACCATCCGTTGTTTTAAAAACACCTCGTTCCTCGTTTGAACCATATGAAGAGCCTTGTACACCTGCAATCACAATATCAGAGTTTTGTGGATTGACAACAAGGCGATGAATCGCACGCGAGTTTTTCAAACCCATATTTTTCCATGTTTTACCGCCGTCAATAGTTTTGTAAATACCGTTACCAAAATTTTGAGAGTTACGGGGATTGCCCTCGCCTGTACCGACCCAAATTTCGGCTGGATTGGCTTGATTGACTGAAATAGAACCAATGCTTTGATTCGATTCTTTGTCAAAAATAGGTGTCCAAGTCACACCCCCTGAGGTTGATTTCCACACACCACCCGAAGCAGCTCCTGCATAAATAATGTCATTTTTAATATCCACATCAATTGCGGTTATACGTCCAGACATAGAAGCGGGTCCAATTGAGCGGGGTTTGATGTTTTTAAACCCTTCTAAATCAATCTTTTGACCCAAAATACTGAGGGGGGTCAATGAGAGGTAAAAAGCAAGGGGCAAAAGGCAATAGGTTAGTAATTGTTTTTTCATCTTTAAAGTGTGGTTTGAATTTTATGAATAAAACGCGAAGAAACGAAGAATGTAAGAATAGGTAATTTTTACACCTTGTTGTAAAAGTAATAGAGGAGTTGTTTGTCGAAAGAGTTTTCTCTTGAAAAACGTTGTTTTTGGTAAATCATGCAACAAAAAAAAAGAGTTACCGTGAGGCAACTCTTTTTTTATATCTTAGAATCTAAAATATTTATTATAAGTTTTCAAGTTCTTTCTGTTTTATATAGGCGTCCACAAGACTGAAGATGGCCCAAACAGCAAAAATGCCCATGCCTATTAAGCCTGTTAATTGAATTTCATCACTGAGCGTACCATTGAATTGTAAGCCAAAAATGAACAATACTAAGCCTAAAACCCCTAAGGCAATAAAAAAAATAGTGATAAAATTTTTGTTTTTCATCGAGTAAAATGATTTGAGTGTGAATTATAAATTGTATAACTGTACGAATAAAAAGTGATTATGGATGTTTCGTATTTTAAAATAAAACACAAAATAAACCTGTTTGAATGCCTACAAGACTGCTCAATAAAATACGTAACCTCTCTATATCAAAACGCTTATAAACGCAATTGTATTGAACATTTTTCAATATTTTTTTAAAACATATTGTGGTAGGGTAGCATACAATGATTATTTGTATTAGGGATTGTAAAAATATTGTTTATTTTTAAAAAAATGAAATTTTTCTTTTAGTTTTAAAATAAATCCTTCATTTATTTTCAGAAAATTATTTGTTGCCATAGATGTCCGTTAACTTTGCTTTTCAAGAAAAATATTTCCCATATCTTATTTTTTCATTCAAAAAAATTGAAGTATTATGAAAAATACACGCTATTTATTACTTGCTGGTTTAGTCGTTGTAGGGGTTATCCTCTATGGATTATATAGAACAGGGAGTTTGAAAAATAAAACCCGTCCTTCAGTTTCCGCAGAGGACAACCTACTCAAAAATGCAGAGGATACTGCCTTGACAACAGGTTCTACTATGTTAGACACGTTTTCAATGCTCCCTCCTCTATCCTCGCCCTCTCAAAACGCGCTAACGAAACAAGAGATAAAATCTATTGCGCCATCCTCTCCCCCTGAGCAATCGCTTTCTACCGCTCTTGCGAATCCTCCCTTGAGCAAACCCACGAAAGAAGAAGCGCAGAAAAAAACCACAAAACCTAATCCTGTAGAAGGCACCACAGATAAAGCGCCCTATGTCGCAACATTATCTAACCCCTCCAAAGAGTCTTCGGCTCAACGCTTTCATGTCATCGTGGGGTCTTTCAGCCAAGAAGCCAATGCCCAAGCTAAAGCCTTAGATTTTGAACATAAAAACAATAAAAAAGCCACTGTCATCAAGCAAGGCGGTTATTTTCGTGTCTGTGCGGATGAATTTGAATTTGCGTCCTCTGCAGCACTGTATGCTCAAAAACTGAAAGAAGCGGGTTTCGATTTTATTATTTTGAAGTTTTAAATGGTTATATGATTGTTTATGTCTAATGTTTAGTCAAAGTCATTCAGCAATACAGAGATTTATAAGAAATTGTTTTTCAAAAGTCGGGTGTAAATCTCTAATTTTGTCCCCTTTTACTGAGGGGGTAATCCAAATACAATTTTTTACATCTTGTTTCAACAACACTAATAATGAAAGATATATTAGACTTACTCGGACGCTTACTCGTGGCTGTTATTTTCTATTTTGAAGCTTATGATAAAATATTTTTTATGACCGCTACGCGCAAAACTATGTCAGAGTACAATATATTTTGGCATCAAGACTTATTGATTTATGGCTCTTGTTTTTGTTTGATTTTAGGTGCTACCTTGATTTCGCTGGGTTATAGGTCTGGTTTTGGGGCTTTATTAATCCTTTTTTACTGGATTCCCTTGACTTTTATTCTTGATAAATTTTGGGAAATACCTCTTCATGACCATGAAACGAGACGCAGCGTTTCGCTTCATTTTATGAAAAATATAGCCATTATCGGTGGTTTACTCATGGTTTATGTCCATGGCACAGGGCGATATAGTATTAGACGATTGTTCGCCACCACACGGGTTTGATACCGCAAAAACGTCCAGGACTTGAAAAATCATGGACGTTTTTTTATAACAACACACCAAAAATGCCTTGTTTTTCATCTTTTTTATTAGAACCTTTAAATTGAGATGATAGATTACCAAAGTGCTATAATTGAACTCAAATTCGTAGAAAAAGAAGCATTTATCAAGGAATTACATCATTTAGATATAATCACCCATTAACGAGTAACGAATAACAAATTGACAGACTACGAACTCATAGAACGTTGCTGCCAGCAAGACGCTAAAGCCCAACGATTTTTGTACGAACGATACGCACCTAAAATGCTCGGTGTGTGTCGCCGCTACATTTCGTCGCGGGAAGATGCAGAAGATGTGTTGGTTGAAGCGATGTTCAAGGTGTTCGATAATATTCAAGCGTTTCAGTCGGCAGGTAGTTTTGAGGGTTGGATTCGACGAATTGTTGTCAATGAGGCTTTGATGTTTTTGAGGAAAAAGCGACTTTTGACGGTTGATACAGATGGTTCGGAATTAAACTCAATAGACCATGCCACACCCCTCAGTATAGAGCATGAATTGGCGGCAAAAGAAATCCTGCAATTGCTTGAACATTTGCCGACTGGCTATCGCACAGTTTTTAATTTGTATGTAATTGAAGGTTATAAACACATCGAAATCGCAGAGATGCTTCATATCAGTATCAATACATCAAAATCACAACTCATTTTAGCAAAAGAAAGAATGCGGCGTGAATTAGAAAAACTAAATAGTTAATAGGGATAGTGGAAAATGGATAATCGATAATTTTATTAGATTATCCATTTTTCACTATCCACTATCCCTTAACCACTATCCATTAAAAAAAATGGAAGAAAAAGATTTATTCGATTTGTTCAGAGAGGAAAGTAAAAACCTTGTTGAACACCCACAAGCGGAGACCTGGCATCGCCTTGAAAAGCGGTTGGTCTCGTCGCGCAAAAAGCGGCAGCAGCGTAAGCCAGTGTCCACGCATTGGCTTGTGGTGGCAGCGACGATTTTGCTCATAATCATTGTAGGCGTTGTCAGTTGGGTTGTGACACGCGAACATGAAGCAATACTGAGGGGTCAAAAACAATTTGCAGAATTGCAGTTTTTACAAGGTAAATGGTCTGCTTCGGAAGGGAAAATGAGTGATGAGTTAATTTTTGATGCCAAAGATTCGACTTTACTGAGGGGGATAAAAACATTGACGTTCAAAGAAATTTTAGTGAAAAAAGATACTTTATGGATTCAAAACAAAGGGAAACAGAGTGTTTTTATTTACAAGAATCAACATTTTACATTAAAAAAGGTTGATAACCAAACGTTTGTATTTTTAGCAAGTGAGGGTTCAACGATACGTTTACGCAAAAGCATGGAAGGTCGTTTTACACTTTCGTTTGACGAAGGCGTCATTTTTGTCTATAAAAAAATGTAGGCTGTTTATTAAATAAAAATCCACATCACTTTACAATTTAAAAGTCTTTTTGTAAGTTTGTATATGACAATAAATTAATTTTTAAACCTTTTTACCTCCCTTTCCAATATGAAGATTCTACAAAAAGGCGACAAAGGAGATGAAGTCTTGTTCCTACAACGATTACTCAAAAAACTTTATTCGACTATTACCACTGACGGAGATTTTGGTAATATAACAGATTCATTCGTCAAAAAATTTCAAAAAACAAATAAATTAGAGGTTGATGGCATTGTCGGCTCTATCACATTCGATGTGTTGAGTACCAAAGCAGCGCCCAGTATTTTGGGGACTGATATTTATCGTCATGATGCGACGACGACAAAGGCATTTTGGGATGATATGGAAAGCAATTATTGGTTCTGCTTTATCAAATCCTCACAGGGGAGTACATGGACAGACGCTCGTTTTGCAGAGCATTTTGCACGCTTTAAAGAACTAACTATACTGAGGGGTGCTTATCATTTTCCGAATTTGCTCAGTGATAATGTAACGGAGGAAGCGAATTGCTTTTTAGATTCCTGCAAAAGTGGTGGCTTGAATTGGAAAGAAAAAGGCGTTCTCCCGCCCGTTTATGATGTCGAACCATTGAATGAAACACAAGCGAAACAGTTTCCAGCTCAAAGCAAAAATATTACTGCACGCATGAAAAAATGGCTTGAAACGGTTGAAAAAAAGACTGGACGGACACCTATTATATATACATCAAGACGCGTTTGGGACGAATTGCTGCTAAGTCCTAAAGGTTTTAATAAATATCCCCTTTGGGTTGCCAATTACGGCACTAACCTAAAAGAGCCTAAATTACCTTCTATTTGGAAAAATTATGCGTTTTGGCAGTTTTTAGACAAATGGACTATTGGTGGCGTTAAGGGTTTCGACGTGAATCGGCTCGGTATGCCTTTAAAAGATTTGTTGAAAATGGGCGGCTATTAAGATATGACAAATGAAACATTTACCATAAAACTGTCCAAGTTTGAAGGTCCTTTTGACTTACTTTTATTCTTTATTGAACGAGATGAGTTAGACATTTATGACATACCCATAGCCAAAATAACGAATGATTTCTTAGCATATATTCGAGAACTCGAAGCAATGGATATTGATTTGGCAAGTGAATTTATTGTTGTTGCAGCAACTTTAATGCGTATCAAAGCCAAATTGCTCCTGCCACGTAAGCCGATGGATGAGCAAGGGAACGATATAGATCCTCGCGAAGAACTTGTGAATCGTTTGTTGGAATACAAGAGATATAAAAGTGTTTTAGAAGAACTGCGCCAATTAGAAGAAGAAAGAGCCAACCGCGAAGGCAGGGGAAATACCCTTAAAGAACTAAAAGATATTGCTGTTAAATCGTTGGTTGACAACGAGTTAGAAGACTTGACCCTCTTTCGTTTGCTTCGTGTATTCGAGCGTATGATGCATCAATTTGATAAAGAACAGAAGCGACTGATTCATAGTATCTATACCTATCATTATACAGTTGAGTCGCAACGCGATTTCATTATGTCCAAAATAGAACAAGGCAAGAAAAGCGACTTTCGACATGTTTTTGGCGAATTTGAAAATCGCCTACATGCTATTATCACTTTTCTCGCCTTGTTAGAAATGTTGAATCAGCAAGAACTCCAAATCATGCAGGGCGAAGGAACGAATAATTTTTGGTTGACTTTGCCCGAGCCTGAAACTGCTTAAAATTAGTAATCATTTTCGTCCGAAGAATCAGAGGTTAAACGACGTGTGTTTTGGCAAACTGGAGATACAAGTACGAACATCCCGCATATGAGCAGGAAAAAAAGTAGAAAATGTTCCATGGGTGGATCGGTTTAAGTAATTTCAATAATGCTGTTAATGATGTGTACCTTGGTTAATAAAAGTTATTGTGTCCAAATTACACGACAAAGGTATTTATAGTTTTTAAATTCAAATATAATGAAATGTTAATAGTGTGACAACCTATAATTTTAGGGGGAAATGGCGAAAAAAAATATAAAGACTTTTTTTTACATGATTTTTATTGAGAAAATACTTAAACATGCTTTTTTTTAAACCTATTTAAGACGAATACAGAATTTATATAAATAGTAATTACTTAAATATGTGACAAAAAATCGTTAAAAAAATATTTAAAAAAAATATTTATTAAGAAAGTCTTGTAAAATCGCTACCATCCCTTTTATATTTGCACCGCTTCCAAGAGATACGCACGTGGTGGAACTGGTAGACACGCTACTTTGAGGGGGTAGTGCCGCAAGGTGTGCTGGTTCGAGTCCAGTCGTGCGTACAAATCTCAGATCGTTGATAATCAGTGTATTATCAACGATTTTTTTTATTTTAGGGAAATTTTAGGGATATTATAGTTGACTTTTTATAATGATACATTACACATGCTGCCCATTTAATGAACTGAGTGTCTATGAATTATATGAAATCATGGCATTGCGCCAACAGGTTTTTATCATTGAGCAAAACTGCCCTTACCTTGATGCAGACAGCAAAGATCTCAAGGCTATGCACTTGATGGGGCGAGATACTGAGGGGGCGTTAGTTGCCTATACGCGGCTTTTGCCCACAGGGGTTTCGTACCCTGACTATGCCTCTATTGGTCGTGTTGTCAGTTCCCATAAAGTTCGTGGTAAAGGAATTGGCAAGGAATTAATGCAAGAAAGTATCAAATGGATGCATACATTTTTTCCCAATGAGCCTGTCAAAATAGGTGCACAGACGTATCTTTTAGCTTTTTATACCTCCTTAGGATTTGTTTCAACGGGCGAAGATTATCTTGAAGATAACATACCACACACTGTTATGATATTAGACGGATCAAAAATAATTAAAATTCAATAATGATATGACACACCTCATCGCCCCCTCAGTCTTAGCCGCTGATTTTACAAAATTAGCGGATGAAATTGCTCTTGTCAATCAAAGCGAAGCCGATTGGTTTCACTATGATGTGATGGACGGTCGTTTTGTACCGAATATTTCATTTGGGTTTCCGATTCTCGAAGCCGTCAAACAGTTGGCAACTAAGCCGATTGACGTTCATCTGATGATTTTAGAACCTGAAAAATATATAGAGGATTTCAGAAAAGCTGGTGCTGATGTCATCACAGTTCACATCGAAACGTGTCAGAACTTACACAGAACCTTACAGCAAATAAGGGCAACGGGTGCAAAAGCAGGTATTGCTATCAATCCACATACGCCTGTTTCTTTGTTGGAAGATGTATTAGAAGATGCTGATTTGTTTTGCTTGATGTCTGTCAACCCAGGTTTTGGGGGTCAAAAGTTCATTTATCAGACATTAAATAAAATTAGAAAACTGCGGACAATGCTTGATGAACGCAATCTCTCTGCCCACATCGAAATTGATGGCGGCGTTGGGCTTCAAAATGCCGAAGTGATTTTACAAGCTGGTGCAGATGTATTGGTGGCAGGTAGTTCAGTCTTTAAAGCAGCTAACCCGATAGAAACGATTGCTCAATTGAAGGCTTTATCCGCAAATAAGTTTGATAACTTTTAAAAGTAAAAAATGAAAAGTGAAAAATAGGGTAGACTTATTTTTCACTTTTCGTTTTTCAATCCTCTTCTGGTTTCCCATATTGACCATCGTCTTCAAGTTGTTTTAACATAGCATCAACACGGTACATTTCGTCAACCGTATCGTCAAGATAGATAACGATTTCTGGTATGTTGCGCACTTGCTTGCGGATACGTTGCGCCAATTTTGAGCGCAGTGAAACGAGTTCCTCTTTTAACATCAAAATCGGTTCTTGCTTGTTTTCGGTGCCAAACACACTCAAATATATACGTGCTAAATTTAAGTCGGGCGACATACGGATATGCGCCACCGTCACCATCACACCATGACCATAAATATTAGGTCCTTCTTCTTGCATCACGTAGCTGAAATGGCGGCGTATCATCTCAGCTACTTGCTTTTGTCTTTTAGATTCCATTTTTCACAATTGAATAACACCCCTCAGTATTTTTGAATAATAAACCTGAAAACGGTGTTTTTTGAATAATTTTGCAAAAGTATTTGTTTTACAGTAAAAACAGCCGTAATATCCATTCGTATGACCGAAATTTTAAAATATTTCCCAAAACTGACACTCGAACAGCAAAAGCAATTCGCTGCCCTCCTACCGCTTTATAGTGAATGGAATGAAAAAATAAATGTCGTTTCGCGCAAAGACATTGAAAATTTGAACTTACACCATGTCCTTCATTCCTTAGCCATTGCTAAAACAACGGGCTTTAAAGATGGTTCACACATCCTTGATTTAGGAACAGGCGGCGGTTTTCCGGGCATTCCATTGGCGATTTTATACCCCTCAGTATCTTTTTTGTTGGTGGACAGTACAGCCAAAAAAATTCGCGTTGTGCAAGAAGTTGCCACAGCATTAGGTTTAAAAAACGTTGAGGTTCAACATATTAGAGTAGAAGACATCAAAGGCGTACAATTTGATTTTGTCGTCACTCGCGCCGTTACATCACTTGACCAGTTGTTCCGTTGGTCTCGTCGTTTGATTAAAAACAAACATATCAATGCTTTACCAAACGGCATTTTAGCCCTCAAAGGTGGCAATATCAGAGAAGAAATGAAAGCTTTGGGAAAAGGACAATATGTTGAGATTACCAATATCTCAAAGTTTTTTGAAGAGGCGTATTTTGAGGAGAAGGTGGTGGCTTATGTGCAGGGGTAAGTGAAATTTTCCGATTTTTTTTACAAAACCTTTCCAAAACCGCTACCAAAAACCTATCTTTGCAGGCGTTTTTGAAAAATGCGTTAAAAATCAAAAAATGGAGTATTAAATCTGATTTCAAAAAGTTGAAAATCAAAGATTTATATAACAATTTTGGATAATTAATGCGCATCAGTCTAATTGAAACATGAATGCTTTAAAAGAATTTTCGTTGCCAATCAAAGGTTTGAAAAATGGGTATCATACTTTCAATTTTCAACTGGATGAAACATTTTTTGCGCTTTTTGAAGCCTCTGTGATTCAAAAAGGTTGGTTTGATGTGACCGTAGAAATGGATAAACGCGATTCTTTTTTCGAATTGACCATTGATTTTGATGGCAGTGTTCAAGCAGAATGTGACCGTTGCACGGCTTCAATCGAACTCCCTTTTGGTGATACTCAAACCCTCGTGGTCAAAGTATCGGAAGAAGCGCAAAATGAAGATGCAGATGTTGTTTTCATACATCCAGATGCACATGAGTTTAATGTGGCGCAATACATTTATGAATTTATCTGTCTTGCTGAACCTTTTCTGAAAGTGTATGATTGTGAAAATGACGACCCACGACCTTGCGATTTTGAAATTTTAAACAAAATAAGCCCCTCCGTACCGAGCAATAATTCAGATGATGCTGTAAAGAATCCTTTTCAAGACTTAAAAAATCTTTTTAATAAAAACTAATAAGGTACGAAGTATGAACTATGAAATATAAAGTTGTTCTTTAAATTTCATAGTTCATACTTCATATTTCATATTTAAAAGTAAAAGCCATGCCTAATCCGCGTAACAGACATTCACGCATGCGTAAGCGCAGCCGCCGTGGTCAAGACAAATTAGAGTTGCCAACATTGTCAACTTGCAAAACAACTGGTGAAACGCACCGTCGTCACCGTGCTTACAAACATGAAGGCAGCCTTTATTACAAAGGTATGATGATTGTTAAAGCCAAAGAAGTTGTTGCTGCTGACGATGCTGAATAAATTCTAATATCTTGATAATTAACGAATAATAAGCTCCCGAATGACTTTTGTACTGAGGGGGCTTTTTCTGTTTAATCGTATATTGGTTACTGGTGAATTAGTTATTGGTGAATTGGTTATTGGTAAATTAGTTTGCCAAATACCACTAACCAATTCACTAATAACCAATTCGCCAATAACCAATAACTAATATGAAAAAAATAATCAATACACCTAACGCCCCTGCACCCATTGGTCCATATAGCCAAGCGGTTCAAACAGGTAATATGTTGTTCGTGAGTGGTCAAATTCCCATCAATCCTGCAACAGGCGAGATGGTCATGAACTCTATCGAAGCTGAAGCTTCGCAAGTGATGAAAAACTTAGAAGCTGTTTTGACTGCTGCAGGTGCTTCATTCGATAATGTCGTTATGACAACCATTTTCTTAGCAGATATGGGCGATTTTGCAGCTGTTAATGCGGTTTATGGCACTTATTTCACCGCTGATTTTCCAGCGCGTGCAACGGTTGCCGTTAAAACATTGCCTCGAAATGTCAATGTTGAGATTTCGGTCATAGCAGCACTTTGATTTTTTTTGAAAATACTGAGGGGGGATCCGGTTTACTTCGGTACTCATCACTCACTGTTTAATATTCGATAATTCAACTAATTATGAAAAGAGTCCTCTCTCTCGTTCAGCCTACTGGTGATTTGCATTTAGGTAATTATTTTGGTGCGGTCAAAAATTGGGTTGAACTTCAAAATACTTACAATTGCATTTATGGTGTTGCAGATTGTCATTCGATGACAATGCCTTATAATGCTATTGATTTGCGAGAAAATACATGGAAAATGGTGTTTCAACTCTTAGCTTGTGGCATAAAACCGGAGAATCTATTTATTCAGTCTCTTGTGCCGGAGCATACAGAATTGTGTTGGATTTTAAGCTGCGTTACGTCCTATGGGGAATTATCGAAAATGACGCAATTCAAAGACAAGCGCGAACAGTTGGAAGAAAAAGATAATCAAGCCTTCATTTCGGCGGGTTTATTCAGTTACCCTGCTTTGCAAGCGGCAGATATATTGATTTATAAAGCGGACTATGTGCCTGTAGGCAAAGACCAAGAACAACATTTGGAACTAAGCCGTAATATCGCAGCCCGCTTCAATCATCAGTTCGGCAAAGAGTATTTTGTCCATCCTGCACCACTTTTTACAGAGATTCCAAAATTACTTTCGCCTGCCGACCCGACTAAAAAAATGTCGAAATCCCTTGGAGAAAAGCACTTTATCAACCTCTTTGGGGACCCAAATCGCATTCGGAAGCAAATAAAATCAGCGGTTACAGACACTTCAATAGCCTCTCCTTATAACGAGGGTATATTTTATACTGGTACTAATAAGGAAGCAATAGGTAACCAACTATCTTCCAATAACAAAAAAACTATTATAGATTATAGTTCTGAATTTAAGGAACTATTAACGTTGTATTCTGACGAAAAAGAATTTATCGACAGTTTGGCATATTGGGATAAAATGAGTCATGGAGTAAAAAACCTTTTTGAATTATTAAGAGCATGTAAAAAAACTTATGAGTTTAAAGCGTTGTTCCAAGATTATAAAAATGATAGCTTAAAATACAGTGTATTAAAACATGAAGTGGCAGAAGCCTTGGTTGCCTTGACGCAACCCTTCAATGAACGTTTGACCGATTTGACTGGACGTAAAGAACAAGTAAAAGCACAAATACAAGACTCATCAGCAGATATACGTAAAATTGCTCGTCAAACCCTTAGTGAAGTAAAAGACCTTGTGGGTTTATTAAATCCGAAACTATAAAATATTGATTATTGTTGATTGATAATTGCTTATTAAGCAATTATCAATCAACAATAATCAATTGATAACAATCATTATGACTCGACAACTATCCTCAAGCTGGACGCTTGGCTTTCGCATATTTTTACCGACTTTTTGGATTGCCTTCTTCGGTGTCTTTTTTGTGACAACATTATTGACTGATAAAAACCAAATTGGGCAAATGTCCATGAATGGTTTGCGGTGGGGTTTATTAGCATTTATCATCGTTTTTGTTTTTGTTTTTTGGAAAACCGTGTGGCGTTTGAAGCGCATTGATGCCGATAAAGAACATATTTACGTTACTAATTATTTCAAAAATGTAGGTTATAGACATCAATACATTGAAAAAATCGAATTATCAAAAGGCATTATTTTCAATTATGGTACATTGATTTTGAAAGAGAAAGGCACATTTGGTAAGCGTATTCTGTTCCTTGCCAGTCACAAACGTATAGAGATTTTTATTTCTGAAAATCCACATTTGGCGGGTTGGATTGATGAAGTTTGAAAATACACCCCTCAGTATTTTATATAAAAACAAATAAAATACATGAAAAATCGTAACTAAAAAGGTGTTTTTTGCAAAAAATATTAGCTTTGCTTATATTTTTTTTGAATCTAAAATCAAAATAAACAACTATGACAAAGCAAACAAAAGCACCGACTTCTAATACTGAAAAAACCAAAAGGGCCAAACGGCTCTTTACATCGCGCAAAAAATCAATACAAGACATTATAAAAGAGGAAATCCACAAAAGTCACGACAACTTTTTTGGAATGACTTTTACTGAAAAACAAACGATAGTTGATTTACTAAACCACTTTATTCCGTCTGAAATAGGCAACTATATTGATCAAAATAGTCTATGCTTAGACACGACCACATATATCTCAAAATCCCTAAGCCCCCTCTATTCCGATGTCGTTTGGCGTGGTAAATTGCACGATACATCCATTGCTATTGCTTTGCTTTTTGAACACAAAAGCACACCCCCTCAGTATATTCATGTTCAATTAGATGCTTATATTCAAAGCATTTTAAGAAAAGATATTCGAGCAAAAAAGCCCTTGACATTTGTCCTTCCAATCGTTATCTATCATGGTTCCGAAATATGGGATTATCGTCCATTTTCACATAATTTCAAGAACTTACCTGCAATATTTCATCGTTTCATCCCTCAATTCGATTATATTTTTATTAATTTATCGAACATTTGTGATAATATTATTTTTGAATTAGGCTCAGAAAGTCTTTTACGCTGTGCTTTTTTAGCCTTTAAACATTGTAAAGATAAAGACTATGTAGAGCAAAATTTTCCCGCATTTTTCACGTTTTTTGAAAATAATCCACATTTACAAGATATTTTAGAGGGAATGATTGTTTATTTAACTCAAAACGCTGAACTTCGTGAGGAAAATATTTTAGAAATTGTAACACATGTAAATTCACCAAAAGTAAAATCAAAAGTTATGACATTATACGAACAACTTATTCTAAAAGGACACAAACAGGGAATCCAACAAGGTCTGGAACAGGGCATTGAGTTGGGTTTAGAACAAGGCTTAGAACAAGGCTTAGAACAAGGTGTTGAGAAAGGAGATATCATTGGGCAGCATAAAAAAGCCGTAGAAGTTGTTAAAAAAGGCTGGCAAACGGGCATATCAATTGACACTTTGGTTGATCTATCAGGGCTTTCGGAAGCGGAAGTCCTGCGTATTATTGCAGAAATTGAGAAAGAAAGAAATTAAAAAAGACTCACATACCCAAAATGCGTTTTCACATTTCTAAAATCCACTGGATTTCCTTGTTGCTGACCAACGGCTAAGGTTACACCAAACAAACCCACATTTGTTTCAAAAGTTATACCTGCACCAAAACCCAAAGGGATATCGGTATTCTGTGTCGTTCTCGTTTTATTTTCAATAAATCCAACATCACCAAAAGTATATAAGTACGAATTTCGACCAATCAAAAGGCGATATTCAAGCGTGCCAACCGCATATTTTGTAGCAAAAAGGCTTTCTTCATCGAACCCCCTCAGTAATCGGTTGCCGCCGATGCGGTATTGTTCGTTTTGAGAAATGGGCGATGTGGTAAACAGCCAACCGCTCGTTACAGCAAGTTTAACAACACTGCGTTTCAAAACAGGAAAATAAAATTCGGTTTTGTTGTCCAAACGATATTGAAAACTCCTCAATGCAACAGTATCATATAAAGTTTTGAAATCAAACGTCGAGTCTTTGATATCTAAAATATCACTGTTTTGGCGCACCTTGCGAATACCTGCGCCCCCCCTCAGTAAAATAGCCCAACCTCGTCTTGCATTGAAGCGATAATCGAGTTGTTGTTTCATAAATTCTAAACCTAATGTATGGGTTGACACGTCGAGTGTTGAAGGTAATTTACGTGTTTGTTCAATCTGTAAACGATTGATTATTAAATTATTAGCCTTGTAATTTTGCCAAAATAATTTCAAATAATCAGAGCCACCTAATAGGTATTGTACACCTGCATTGGCATGGGTTTCGATGTACGTCGAGTCACGTTTATAGAGGTCAAATGCGCCTTCAAAACCATAAGGCAGATTCAAAATATAGGGATAGGAAGCCTTGATGTTAAGGCGGGGCGATTGCGGTCGTAGATTTTCAAAATTGGCATAAATGCGTTCACCAACCCCAAAAAGGTTCTGAAAATCAGCCGTTCCATTGAAGGTAATACCAAACTTTTGAGAACCATCGGGCTGTGTTGTGGGTTGTACACCCACCAAAAAATCCCAACGAGACGCTTTTCGATTGTCCAATAATAAATTGACAACAGCATATCCCCCCTCAGTAAAACGCACTGTTGGTGATTTCCGAATGGTCAAATAGGGTAATTCTGCTAAGCGGGAAGACATTTTCAAAACTTTAGATCTATTGAACAAACTCCCTTTTTTAATATCTAAATAGTTCTCTAAAAACCGAGAAGAAATTTTAGCAAAGCCTGACAATGCAATTGAATCAAACCGAAACAGTGACCCTGTTTTCATCATCAAAGCTGCCGAAATCCTTGCATTTTCAATATTTATACTGTCTAACCACACTTGAGCGAAAGGGAAACCCGTATTTTCTGCAAAATTTAAGAGTTTCTCCTCTATATCACCCATCTCTTTTGCTGAAAAAGGTGTGTTCTCAAAAAGGCGTTCTCGATAGCCGACTTGCGAAAGGTAGTCCGTATTCACATTCCCATTTCGCAAACTTACCCATTTATAGGGTTTTCCAACATGTATATAAGCAATAATATTTTTTTGAAAAATATGAATAGAATCTAACGAGGCTTCCAAGTAGGTTTGGGTGTGTAATTGGATCAATGCCCCCCTCAGTAAATTGATTGCTAAAGCCGTATCCGCCGCTGTTTTCGCAAAATTCGGGTTAATTTTTAAGAAAAAAATGGAGTCTTGTGGGTTTTCATAGCGCATTTGAATCGAAACTTGTGCTTTGATTTCGATATTTAATAGGCATAAAAGAAAGATGACAAGGGTTGCCTGTTTCAATATATGTTTTTTTTAATCACGGATAAAGCTGATTCGGCTGATTTTCACTGCTTTTCCTTTAAATTCCCAACGAAATGACAAAATATCAGCGTAAGTCAATCGAATAGGCTTCATCAATGGGAATTTTTAAACCAATTTCAAGATCAATTTGCCGATTTTATCACCGCCAAAAAGCAACATCAGAGTCGGTAAAAAATCCTGGATTCCCCCTTCAACGATGTGTTCTTTCGAAATCATTTTACCTTCCCGAAGCCATTGACCCATAGCTGAAATAGCCTCTGGATAACTTGGGGCATAATCGAACACCACCATACCTTCCATACGTGCGCGGTTGACCAATAGCGAGAGGTAGTTTTTGGGTCCAACGACCCCCTCAGTATTGTTATATTGTGAAATCGCACCACATATTACAATACGGGCTCTCAAACGCAACATCGAAAGACAAATATCTAAAATCTCACCGCCCACATTGTCAAAATACACATCAATACCTTCGGGACAGGCTTGGCGCAATGCCGACCGCAGGTTGCCAGCACGATAATCCACAGCTGCATCAAAACCCAATTCGTTCAGCATATAATCCACTTTGTCGGGACCACCTGCAATGCCCACCACACGACAGCCTTTAATCTTTGCCACTTGACCAACAACTGAACCCACGGCACCTGCACCACCAGACACAACGACCACGTCGCCTTCTTTGGCTGCACCAACATCGAGTAAACCAAAATAAGCCGTCATACCTGTCATACCGAGGGTCGAAAGCCAGGTACTCATAGGCGCAAGATTTGTATCAATTTTACTAACACCTTTGCCTTCTTTTGCCAACCAATATTCTTGAATGCCTGGACTACCCGCCACATAATCGCCAATTACAAAGTTTGGGTTTTGAGAAGCTATCACCTTGCCTGCACCACCCGCCCGCATGACTTCACCAATTTGAACTGGTCGAATATAGGAACGGGCCTCATTCATCCAACCGCGCATAGCAGGGTCGAGAGAAAGTTGGTGCACTTCTACTAAAACATCGTTTGTACTGAGGGGGGCTATTTCTTCAACACTAAGTTGAAAATCTGATTCTTTTGGGTTGCCGATAGGACGTGCCGCAAGGCGGATTTGTTTGTTTTGCATAAACTATTTTTTTATATTTATTGAATTGAACAAAATAACGAATTTTAAAGATAAGAACAGCTACATTTGCGCTGAAAAAACAAAGTAATGAAAATTCTCATCCTAAACGGACCTAATTTAAACCTACTTGGTCGGCGCGAACCACATATATATGGTAGCGAAACGTTTGAAGATTATCTCGATATTATAACAAAAAACTACCCCTCAGTATCTATTGAATATCTGCAGTCAAACCATGAAGGCGTTTTAATTGATAAACTACACGAGATAGGTTTTGATGCAGATTATATGGGTATCGTTCTCAATGCAGGTGCTTTAACCCATACAAGTGTTGCCATTGGCGACGCTATTGGAGGCATCAAAACGCCTGTTGTGGAAGTTCATATTTCAAATGTTCATGCACGAGAACTATTTAGGCATCATTCTTATATTTCGGCGAAAGCTGCAGGCATTATTGTTGGCATGGGTTTGATGGGTTATAAATTAGCTGTAGAATTTTTACTGACAAAACATTGATTATCAAAGGTGAACAATATTAGAATGATTTTGTTTTTTAGAAGTTAAGAGAATACCTTTGTTTATTCTCTGATAAGGTTTAATTTTGTAATAAAATAATATTTGACAATGAACGCAGTAGCAGAAAAGGTAAAAACACAGCCCATCAACCTCACATCAGGTGCTGTTAAACAGCTTAAAAACATCGTTTCAGAACAAAATATACCCGCTCATTTTGGTTTGCGCGTTGGCGTAAAAGGCGGCGGTTGTTCAGGCTTTTCTTATGTCTTGGGCTTTGATGAACCTAAAGAAGGGGATGAAATGCATGAAGTGAATGGTTTTAAAGTTTTAATGCAAAAGTCACATGCTATTTATCTGTTAGGTATGGAAATTGATTTTTTAGATGGTCTAAATAATCGAGGATTTTCATTTAACAACCCAAATGCGACAGAATCTTGCGGTTGTGGCACATCATTTGCGGCATAAATATATGTAATAAAGTCGTCTCTCATGATTGAGTGACTTGACGGTTACATCTTCAATCTTGGTAAGTTTTATGTATAAGTATAAAATCTCGTTTTCCACTTCGGTGGAAGCGGGATTTTTGTTTTCGGGGGTGCATTAATGCGTAAGTGGCGTGTATTAAAAAAAATTGCCCACCGATAAGCCGGATTCTGTCTCCCTAACTGACAAAATCAGTCAGAGATGCCTATCATTTATCTACTCTTTACATCACTGAAAAGATGTATCTGCCTACCCTCCGCGCAGTGCGAGCCACACTGTCCCGATTGCTCAGGGGTCGCGGTTTATTTGGCATTTCAACCCACAAGGTTTATCCGCATCCTACATTGCTGCGGAACGCTGTGCGCTCTTACCGCACATTTTCACCCTTACTCCGACAAATCGCAGCGGTTATTTTCTGTGACACTCTCTGTCTCCCTTTCGACTTCTCGAAAAGAAGCCCACCCGTTAGGTGGTGTGGTTGCTCTACGTTGTCCGGACTTTCCTCATTATCAAATTTATTGATACTGCGATAGGCTGGTGGGCAATTTGACAGCAAAGATAAATAAATTATGAGATACTTTGAGTTTCATAACAATTTAAATTCAGTATTTTTATATATCTATTCTCTTTGAATATATAATGACAACCATCAAAAGGACGCACTCCTTCGCTGATAAAGAGCGAATATATGATGAAAATCGAAACTTTAGGAACAAAACTTATGGAACAATAAGATAAAGGAATAGATACCCAATTCGAGTAAAAAAGTTTCGCTTTTGTAGAAAAGACACTTTTTTATTTAAAACCTTTATGCAATCTTATATATTTGTGAATCAAATCTATTCAATAAAAACTATAAACCTTTGGATGCTTACTATTACATTCACTTCTTTGAAAGATATTTCACAAACCAAATTAAATTTTATTATATTCTCAATACAGTTGTACTTGTATGTCAAACCTGACTTGCTTAGTGTGATAAGCCCCCCTCAGTATGACCTAAACATTTATCAGGGATTTTAAACATTTACTATGGAAAAACTCTACAAGAAACACCTAAAATCATTGATTTGAAACAATACTATAAATTTCTTCTTTTTACTTAATTTATTGGATACCTATGATTGCTATGTATTATTACATAAGATTAAATATGCCTATATAAAATCTTATTATTCATTACTTATCGCACTATTTTTAACATAGCTTCCAATATTTCTTCTCTATAACATATTCCTTTTTTACACTTGTTTAAAATGTAATATGGAAAAGGATTTCAGAAATCCCAACTGCCGTCGCCATCGTGTCATCGGACAGTTAAAAGTCCGTATGCGACTACATGAACATTATTATAATAATTTAAATACCTTCTAATTTTTAGACAAATTTTTTAATAATCAATAAATTCATTACTAAGTATTTAATTAATCTAAGCATGAAAAAAAATCTATTCTTACTATTGTTTCTCATTGCCTCAGTAGCCTCATTTGCCCACACATGGGAAATAAGGGTCAAACAGAACCAAAATGGCACACTTACTTGGTACGGTCAATCGTATCATGGGGCAGGTGAATGCGGGTTTGCAAATTCTGGTATTAGAATTAACGGTGTTAATTATAACTGGACTGCAGAATTTAGTGGTAGTACTTTAGGTCTCAATGCTTCACTATTTACGGTTAGTCCAACATATGCAAATTGTAATTGTGGTAGAGCATCCTATGGAACAGTTACAACACCTTATATTGGTGGAAACCTTAGTGTGACTGCTTATTCTACAAATGCTTGTTATAGTCTTTATTCTGATATGCCCGCAGGTAATGGAGCATTTATACCACCGCCACCACCTGTCTGTACCAATTGCCCTTTAACTGGCTGGGGAAACACAGCGGCTGCCTCTGGTAATAATAATGGCACTTTTTGTAACCCCAATGATGATTACACAACAGCAACGATAAATGTAAATCACCTTTCTTGTGCATCTATTACTGGTGACAAACAGTTTAGGGTAATTTTTGATCCGTCAGGTGCAAATGTTGCTTATGGTCCTTTTAACTATAGTACGGGTATTCAAACCAATATAACAATTAATATTCCTTATGGAACGAGTAATTCCACTCCAGTAAAAGTAATAGATGATGATTTTCCATGTGAATTGACGCATGGACTGTCTTTGTCTGGTGGACAATATTTAGGCGAAAAAGAAACGGTTCCTCCGACTATTAGTTGTCCGTCCAATATTACGGTAGGAACTACTATTGGGAAATGTAATGCCACTCTTACTATAATTAATCCTACCGCAACAGATAATTGTGGTACCCCCTCAGTATCAGGCATCAGAAGTGATGCATTGGCATTGAATGTTGATTATCCAAAAGGCAGCACAACCATTACTTGGACTGCAACCGATGCCAGTGGCAATAAAAAGACTTGCAATCAAACGGTCACAGTGAATGACAGTCAAGCACCCAATGTGGTTACACAGAATTTGACGGTGTTTCTGAATGCAAGCGGCAACGCATCGCTAACATTAGAACAAGTCAATAACGGCAGTTCAGACAATTGCAGTACACCTACATTGAGTATCACACCTTCTTCTTTCGATTGTAGTCAAGTTGAAGGAATCTCCTCTGCAGGTAATGCAATGAAATTCAACGGCGGTTATATGGATGTTCCAAATGAGGCATCTTTGAATCCACTCAATGAATGGACGCTGGAAACATGGGTCAATACAATCGGTTCTGGTTTTCAACAAGGGTTGATTGAAAAGTATGATTGCGGTAATAATTATGGTTATTTACTTCGCATAACAAGTTCTAATAAAATAATGGCAGGTGTGACGAGTGGTTGTTCTTTTGGTGGCGCATTCGTTACTGGAAACACAACTATTGTTGCGAATACTTGGTATCACATTTCTGCTACTTTTAATAGAACTGGCAATGTAAAATTGTACATTAATGGTGTACTTGAAGGGATTACGCCAGTTGGAGTCATTTCATCTTCGCCATCAAATGGTTCCCTAAAAATTGGCGCGAGAGGGAATGATGCAAACACAAGGTTAGCAGGCTCTATGGATGAGGTTAGAATTTGGAGTATCGAACGAACACAGGCACAAATTCAGGCTGACATGAACAAATCACTTGCCGGAAGCGAAACGGGTCTGCAAGCATATTATAGATTTGAAGAACCTATCGCCAGCAATACCGTTCATGATATAACACCTTTAACAACTACGAATACAGGAAATCTTATTAGCACTTTTTCAAGAATCGCTTCGACTGCTGATATAGGTCATACAAACCCTGTAATTTTAACAGCTACTGATGTCAATGGTAATTCTGCTAACAGAACAGCATTTATTACAGTTATTGACAATATTTTACCAACCATTACTTGTCAAGCAACCATCGCAGTTAATAATGATCCCAGTCAGTGCGGTGTGGTTGTAAATATCATTTCAGCTACAGCTACGGATAACTGTGGGGCGCCTACGGTTACAGGTGTAAGAAGTGATGCCTTGGCGTTAAATGCTGCTTATCCAGTAGGCGTAACAACTATAAACTGGACGGCAACAGACAATTCTGGACAAAAAGCAAGCTGTTCCCAAAAAATTATGGTCGTTGATAATACGCCACCTTCTATAATCTGCCCAACATCGGTAACAGTGCAATGTGCATCTGAAGTACCTGATGTGAGTATAGGAAAGGTAAGAACCAGTGATAATTGTGTTGGAATCGTTACTGTCAACTGGGAGAGTGATGTAATCAGTGATCAAACTTGTGAAAACAGTTTCAACATTGCCAGAACTTTTAAAGCTATAGATGCTGCTAATAATATTGCAACATGTACACAAACAATAACGGTTCATGATAATACAGCACCCGTTATTATCTGTCCTGAAAATATTCAAATAAACAATGCCTCAAATCAATGTGGCGCCAATGTAACATTCAATGCGACCGCTACTGATAATTGTTCTGGTACTGTATCAATGACTTATAGCACCGTTTCAGGTTCATTCTTTAACGTGGGAACAACTTCAGTAACCGTAACCGCAACTGATATTTGTGGTAATTCTTCAAATTGTCGTTTCGATGTAACCATAACGGACAACGAGTTGCCCGTTATCACATGTCCGACACCCCTCAGTATCAGCACTGATTTAGGTGTTTGCGGCGCAAAAGCAACGTTCGACGTTACAGCAACCGATAATTGCAGCGCAACTGTCGCTTTCACAAGCGGTTTACAAAGCGGTTCTGTTTTCCCTGT
>JANOAU010000025.1:0-8356 GCA_031411275.1 Saprospiraceae bacterium
AGGTAAAATAATCTTTATACCTTCCCACTGGGAATCAGTCAATTTTTTGAATTGAGTTTGCATCTTTTTTATGTTTTAAGCAACACAAAATTATGCTCTGATTGCCTCTTTTTTAACACAATTAATTTTTAGACAAACTCTCAGCACTTCCACGTATTTTTCACATTCGACGATGTCTTTTTCAAACTTTTGCAAGAGTTTCAAATCGTCTTTGGCGGCTTTGCCCGATTTGTCGAGGTTTTTCAGGCGTTCACTTTCTTCGCGCAAATATTGCAAATGTTTCAGCACATATTTGTTCAACAATGTGCCGACCGTATGCCGTGTGATGCGGTGTTGATACACCAAAGCTTTGAACGCCGCATCTTTGCCCGTCGAAGATGCAAACAACCAATAAATCGGTTTGCGGTGATATTGGCGTTTGTGCCATTCCCAATGCTTTTTTGGGTTTGTCAGCCACTCTTCAAGCGGTTCTTCGAGACATTCGTTGATGAAATTCAGATTGTCCGTCTCTGCCGCTTCGCCCCACAGTTGTTGCAAAACCGTTTTCAAGCGCATCACAATATCATCAGAAAAAGGACTGTTTTTGCCCATTATTGGCACAATACCATCCTCATCTATCTCAAATTGGTTATTAGTTGTTGGTTGTCGGCTGTCGCTTTGCTCCCCTTTGGGGTCGGGGGAGGGCAGGGGGAAAAACGTGTAAGGCTCTATTTCTTCCACCGTTGCATTTGCGTGAGCGATGTGCAAGCCTGTTTTGTCCAACCGATAGCGACCCATGAGGCAGCCGAGTAAGTAGTTCAGAAATTGCGCCATCACTTCCTTCTTTTTCATGGGCAAGGCATCGCCCTGTTTGCTATCGCCTAATGCCTGTCCTCTGTCTAATTCCGATTGCAATATCGTCACATCGCCCGCTGATACAGAGGGGGTCAATTCGTCCTCCAAGCCGTAGATGCCGATGAACAAGGCGTTTAGGTGTTCCTCGTTTTGGTGCAGCTGCCAAAAGGCAGTTGTGGCGGCGGCTGACCATGCGGCGTAGGCATTGCGGAGGTTGTCGCTTTGTAATAAGGGGCTTTTTTCAAAATCCCAGCTTGTTTCGAGGGCATTCCAGTCGGTTCGGGAGATGGTTATGTTTTGCTGAACTAAGTCTATCAGTATTTCATTATCAATAGTTTTTTCTGAATATGGAATTTTTAAGACATCGCCAACTTTATAATCTAATGAAGGGGATAAGGCTTTTAAATAAATATCTGCAACTTTTGAATTAAGAATTGCTAAAACAGCTTCTATTGAATCAGTGAAACCTTTTGCACCCTTTGAATCAAATAAAAAGCCTTTGGGGGAATAGCGCAGTGATATTGAATCAGAACTAATAGAGGACCATGTCAAACCTTCTTTAAAAGAAAATTCACCATTGTAATTATGTGACCTAATTCTACCCGTTTTGGGGTCAATATTGTTCTTAATATTGAAACCATTATTTTCATACTCTACTAAATAGTCGTTATTTCCAAACCATTTTCTAAAAGTTCCTCCTTTATTGTATGGAAACCATTTTCTACCACAACTTAAAGATTCATGTTCATTACTTATACTAAAACCAATATTTTTGAAATTTACCTCACTCCAAATTCTTAAAAATCTATCATTATCGGCTGTTGCCATACCTTCACGAGTATTAAAAATTTCGGATAAATTGGGTAATTTTTCAAATGAATTAACAATATTATCACTAAACCAATAAATAATTGAGTGATTTGGAATTTTTGAAAAATTTGATTGTAAAACAGTAAAATATTGTTTGTTCTGATGAAATCCTTCTTCTTTTTCGTTACTATTTTTATAATTTACTAATCTTAAATAAAATCCTTTCCTCTTTTCATCAACCCTATTTTCAATCACAAACACCGTAGATTGCACGACTTCGCCACTCAATTCATCAAAAGTACGGGGACCCAAATGGAGCATATTTTCGATATGCTGTGTTGTTAAAACTTGTTTTCTTAAACCTTCAAAAGAGGATAAAAACATCCAAGAATGTTGGTTTATCATACCATATCGGGCATTGGGCTTCAATAAATGCGTGGCAACGTCCATAAAAACGGCAAAAAGGTCGCTTTTACTGAGGGGGTAGTTTTGGTTGATATACAATTTCAAAGTATCGTTCATCGTACCGCTGCCCATATACGGTGGATTCGCCGCCACCGCCTCAAACCTATCCGACAGCACCAACAAAACCTCAATAAACGGCTTGATGCGTTGCAAAACGGACTCTTCCATAAAGGACAAAGGGCGGCTGGTGAGGTCATCGAACCTTGCCTGAATGTGCGCCCGTGCCGCTTGCGAGAGGGCGACAATCAAGGCAGAACCGATGTTTTGCCCTTGCTGCAAAGTGGTCAAAGCGGCTTTGAGTTCATCAAAATACTGAGGGGGGGGATTATCGCCCAAAAAAGTATGCATTTGGTTATCAGAAAAATCATAAGGCGCAGGCATGGCGTAAATATGCGGCAGTATGTCGGCATTGAGCATACTTTTATCCGACAGCTGAGCCGCTTTCAAGAGGACGGCAAATTGCGCCAATTGAGCCGCCCGTGTGTCAATATCCAAACCAAAAAGGTTGTATTGAAGGATGTTTTTAGCCGCTTCCCGTTTGCTAAACCCTTCTTCATCATACATTTTGAATAACAACTCAAACCCTTCGACCAATATATGCCCCGAACCACAAGCCGGGTCAAGGAGTTTTAACGATTGAATATTGTTTATTGTTAATTGATTATTGGTTTGTTCCCCTTTGGGGTCGGGGGCAGCACTGTCCACTAAATATTTCATACCGTCCTTCAAAGCAGAATCGGGATTTTGGTCGAGCCAAATCCGTCCGACGGTATTTTCAACCATGTAGCGGACAATCCACCGAGGCGTAAAAATTTGCGTGGCAGCAGGAATATCCTCTGCCCGAGCCTTCTGATTTTTTTTAAAACCCGCAAAGACCTCATCTTTTCTATCGGCAATATAAAACTGATAGAGCCAGCCAATCAATTCGACTTGTTGAAAATCCTCATCAGAGATAGTGGCGTTGTTGATATGCTGTAAAATGCCATTTTTCGCCAGCAAATTATCAGGTAAAAGGATTTCGGTAAAATCATCGAGCCGCCCAAAAACCTTCTGAATCAAGGGGTTTTTATTGCATAAATGGCGTAAAAGCAAGGCAAAAGCCTGTTCGTCTTTGTCGTCTTGCAGATATTGTTGCAGTTGCGCCTGTTCGACACGGCTTCTGATGTCGTGTTGCCCCAAGCGTGCATTTTGCAAAATCAAAGGAATCGTAGAGCCTTCGGCAAAGGAAAGAGTGGGAGAGAGGTAGCCATTTTTTTCCAAAATGCGCATCGCCATCAAGCGATTGAACCAGGAATAAGACGCTTCCTCGATGATGTCTCGTGCTGTTTGTGCATCACACACCCGTTGGCGCAAACGCTGCCACAACTGCGGCACCCGCTCGCCGTCGCCGATGTCTCCCCGAAAGAGATAGCCGCCAGGAATAGGTTCAAGCTTTTCGGTACATTGACCTGTTTTGAGGTCAAAACCCCAATAACTTAAACGATTTTCGACACCCGATAGGAACATTTTACGGGCATCACGAGCAAAGGATTTAAGGGTATTGGTATTCATAAGTTGGTTACTCGTTAATGGTTATTGGTTAGAGACAGATTTACGAAAACTCAAAGTTTTCGTAAATCTAACCGCGCCATTACACCCAAGCGATAAAAATCTTTTTGTTTTGATATTCAATCCATTCTGTTTTCCAAGATTTGACTTCATTGTGGTCAAAAATAAGGAGATACCCCTCCGTCAAACCGAGTGCTTCTAAGTAGTTATCGAGTCGTTCCAAGCCTTCTGTACATCGGCAAAACACAAACCTGTTATATTGAACTCTTTATTCATAATATTGTCTATTTTTCAAAATAAAGCAAAACTAAGTAGAAAAATGGTTACTGGGATTGGTTACTAGTTATTCGTTATTGGTGTATCCGTTAGAATGAATAACCAATCCCTAATAACCAATAACCAATCCCTATTTCAGGATGATAATCTTATTGTTTTTCAATTTTTGAGACAATTTCTGCCGTAAAGTGTCCAAATAAGCGTTTAAATCATCTTCATTTTTGATAGTTGTTAATAGGTCGGGGTCGTTGCGAAGTGTAAAAACTTCGGTTTCCGTACCGACATACTGAGGGGTGCTTGTTTCGCCCGCTTGTAAAGGTTGCACTTGTTTATGCTGATAATCATAAAGTGCTTTCAAACCATCGGTTTTGACATCCGATACTTGACGGCGTTTGAGTTGCAGTTCAGTTATGTTTTTAGACTGCTTAATGCCTTGAATAATGTAGTCGAAATCGGGCAAAACGGTGGCATCTGTGATATTGAGTTTTTGCTTTTCTACTTCTAACTCTGCGAAAGCGGCTTGATAAGCGGCTACCGTTTGCTCTTTGAGTATTGAAACGAGGTCTTTTAAAGCCGTTTCAAGGCTGCGATATATTTTGAGCATTGTGGCAAACTGCTCGTAGGGCTTATCATCGGTTTTGGTGTATTCCGCTAAATTTTCACCATTCAAACGAGCGGTGTCGTCGAGTGCAGTGAAATTGTCTTTATGCGTTTTGACAAAGTCACGGAAGGCAATATACTGAGGGGCTCTATTTTCAAGAAATTCATTGAGTTGTGAAACAATATCACGCTGCTCCGCAAGCGTCTGTTTTAGTTCGTCTGTTTTTTTGAAAACGGCAGAAACCTCTCGTTCAGTTGTCAAGGATTCTAATGCTTTTTTAAACCTTTTGAAATGACTATTGAAAGGGTAGCCTTCAAATTGGTCACAGTTTTTGTTCAAAAGGTCAATTTTTTCAGCCAATTTATTTTTAAAATCCTGTACGACTGTTTTAGCATCCACAACTTGCAGCGGCAATATATTTTCACTAAAAATATCGTTGTTAACGACTTCAATAAAAGCTTTGACTTCTTGTGCGGATATATTTTGCTCTGCAAAAATGCTGATAGCACTGCGCTCACGAGAGTTCAAGGCAATGTCAATAAACTCTTTATAGGATTCGATGTGGTTGTTTTTGTATTCAAAACGGCGTTTGCCTTTTTGCGCCAAACCAAGGAGTGTATTGATGGTATTCAAATCACGCCAGCCAAAGGGTGCTTCTTCCATTTTTTTGACAATATCGTCTAAGCTACAACCTGTTCCGAGGAGCATGATTTTACTTTCAAGTTCTATTTCCGCCGAATTGGGTTCAGAAACGGTTGTTTGTTGCTTGTTTTGTGCATTTTTCAATAAATCTGCACTGTTCAAAGCCGCTTTACCAGCTAAGACATTTTTGTTATAAACCTCCGATAAGAGTCGCTCAACGGCTTCATCAAAACGAGTAGAAGGGTTTTGTCCATTGAGTTCAGAGGGCAAGACGACCCGTTGAGCGATGATGAACGGGGTTTCTGCTAAATTGGCTTCAAAATGTTTTCGAAGTTTTTGAATGAGCGTTTCGTTGTCGCGTCCGAAAACGTCAATTGTATCTTTTCTTGAACCAGGACTGTTTCTATTAGCGGCAATAAATTTTGTCGTTTGCAAATATCGTCGAAAATCTTTTTTGAAAGATTCATCGGTTTTTAGCCATTCACTGATGCACATCACCAATTTATTGCGGGGTGTTTGGTGCGCTAAGTTTTCAATAGGCGTGCTTTCATAAGCGGAAAATAAGATGCCAAAATCGCCTTTTCCGCCCCCAATCGTTTTGGAATCTGAGTACACACCCGCTTTAAAAACGTTATTCCCAAAATTGAATTTGTAATCCGTTTTTTTCAAAATCTTAGAAATGATTTCGCCGTAGAGTTTATCCAAACGTTCATCTGGGCTAACGGGTGTGCCCTCAATGAGGTTGGCAACCTCGATTTCATCTTCTTTGAAAAAGCGATAAATGCCATCGATTTCTTGAATGATTTTTTGGTCAATCAACTCATTCAGTACATGTTTAACCCGCGCTTCGAGGTCTTTCTTGCTTTGATTGAGGTTTTCAATCAACAAAACGGCAATGTTTTGAAGTGTTGCAGGAAACTGTTTTTGCAAAACTTCACTGATATTAGAAATCATGAACAAGGCGTTCACTACACGTTTTGAAAATTCAGGATTTTCTTTTTTAAAGTCTATGCGATAAGCTCGATTGACCAAATTGGAAGCATAGTGAATGAGGTCTTTTTTGAAATTATCGTTAAAAAACTGGTCAAATGGCACAAAGTAACCGACTTGTTTTTCTTTAACCTCCTTCGCTGTAAAATGCGTAATACCTATGATGGATCTTTCATTGTCTTTGACACCTTCACCCACGTATTTGGCTTGACTGAATGCAGAAAACACATCAGAAATGAGTTGGAATTGATAAGGCACAAAAGGATAGGTTTCGATAAAATCTGCTTCAGTTGTATAGTTTTTGTATAAATCTTGGAAACCTGAAAACTGGTTTTCGATAGCTGCTTTGTGTTGTTTATAAAAATCCTTCAAATCCGCTTTACTATCTGAGTTTTTTTCCAAAAGCCGTATTTTTGTGATGTGTGCAGCATCCTGACTTTCTAGCGAAATACGGGTATCAAAACGCCCGAGAATTTTGCCAAAATCTTCTTTTTTATCGTCGGAACGTTCAACGACGTTGCCCAAGTCCTGTTGAGCGGTACAGACAATCCATATTTTGCTGTGGCAACTTGTACCGATACCTTCGACGATGGTCTGAAGGTTCAACAAAAGGCTTGTGTTATAGCCGATGTATTGACTGACTTCATCAATGAGAAAGACTAACCGATAATTGTCTGGTTTTTCCTTTAAAAACTCAATAAACTCGTTGATAAGGTCTTCAATACGAAAGTCTTGTAGCTGATTACCTATGACTGTTGCCAACGTTTTTTTATCTAATTTGGGTTCAAGAGACTGGGCAATGTCCAAAACCTTATCGAGGTAAGCATTGGTATAATCAATGTAATTGTCTAACCAATCGCCTCCAAACTGTGTTTTGATTTCAGCGTGAAAAGCGTCTAATTTCCTACTTTTTCCAATTGTTTCTCCAAATAGAGAGCCAAAGGAATATTAGAATCATTGTAGCCTCTGAATTTGTTGAACTGATTGAAAAAGACTTTTACGAGTACATTTCGCCTGTTTTTATCACCCGAAACATGGTCAATATTGAAAATGATTTTCTCAAAACTGAATTTTGAGATGTTCATTCGGTCATCGTTTGCCACTGAAAGCGTTACCTCCGCAAACGGGTCTTTTTGCTCATGTGCTTTGGCAACATAACAGTCGAGAGCTTTTGCCTGATATTCTGAATCGAGGCAATAAGACAGATATTTGATGAAATGGGATTTACCAGAGCCGTAATAACCATTGACCCAGATGCCTGTTTTGCCCTGTTTTTGTGTTGTGACGGCTTTAACAAAAGTATGCACGCCTTTGAGAATACCTTTTGTAAAAACGTATTCTTCGATTTCCTGTTTGATGGTTTCAGCGTCACGTTCATCTACGACAACGGCAGGATTAATGGCGCGAATAATGGGTTTGAAATAGATTTGCTCTAAGGATTTCATATCGTTTTGATTTGGGGTGTCAAGGCGACCCCTCAGTATATGTATTCAAATTTAGATAAGCTGATTCAACAAATTGACACGGTAGATATTGTCAGTTCTAATTGAGTTAAATAGATTATAATAGTTATCGTTGTATTGACCTGGATAAAATAGAATGACTTTAAAGTTTTTGACAAGACTTTCAATGCGTTTTAGAAAATCGCTTGCACGCATATAAGGAAATACATCGCCAACACCGTGAATAAGCAGATAAACTCTCTTATCATTGATGGTATTTCCAAAATGGGTTTTGATTTTTTTTGTCAAATAGGCTATAAAAGCGGCATTATCTACTTTATCAATTACCCATTTTTGAGCGGCTTCAGGACTTGACTCATCTCGTTTGAGTATCTCATTAAAAACAGTGGTATCTAACAAACGATTTGATTTAAGATATTCAACCAGTTCTTCGTATAAATTGACAAGAAGGCAATCCAAAAAATGGTTGGGTCTTTTTAGCCGTTTTAGTATGAGCTGCAAATTATGTTGCATCTCATATTCCTCATGAGCTTTATAGAGATAAATATACGTAGGATGAAACAGCCTACCTGTTTCAGGATTTTGGAAAGTGTATTGTCCTGGTTTTAGTTGACCCGTAAAAGTGGAAAAGATGGTAAACGGTTCAAAACGAATATTTTATGGCGAAAGCCTGAAACGGCAAGTCGTACGAGATTATGAAACAGGACGCTATACGTACAGTAGTCTA
>JANOAU010000026.1:0-1864 GCA_031411275.1 Saprospiraceae bacterium
ATTACTTTGCAGCATAATTAAATAAGAAACAGTTATGAAATTTTTACGTACAAATAATAATTGGTGGCAGGCTTTAACTCTTCAGGGTTGAGGTAACACCTTTTTTGTACGTGTATTTTTAAAAAATATATTCACAGCAAAAAACGGCTTGTTAGGTTCGACCCAACAAGCCGTTTTTTCGTTTAAAAAATCAACTTAATCTTTAATGGAAACTTTACAAAAAATAAAAATTCAGACCATCACCAAACGCCTTTTGGCAGATACTTTCACCCCCGTCAGTATCTACCTCAAAATTCGCGATCAATACACTGAGTCCGTATTATTGGAATCTACGGACTTTCGCAGCGTCGAAAATTGCTTTTCTTTTATCGGTATTGAGCCGATTGCCCGCTTCGTCGCACAAGGCAATACAGTGACGGAGACGTTTACAGACGGAACAAAATCCATTTTAGAAGTAGAAAACAAGGAAGTCTTAGGGCTTTTTAAGAATTTCATTGAGCAATTTGATGCTGACAACACCCCCTCAGTATTGAACGGTTTTTTCGGACATACGAGCTACGACGCGGTTCAATATTTTGATACAATGCTCTTGGATAAAGCCAAACGTCAAACGGATTTGCCCGATTTGCACTATGCTTTATACCGTTTTGTCATCGCTATCAACCATTTTAAGGATGAATTGACCATTTTAGAGAATATTCCAATCGGTGAAACCAGCCAAATGGAACGGCTTGAAACGATTTTGAATAGTCAAAGTACGCCCAGTTTTAGCTTTGAGCGGTCAGGTGAAGAGCGTACAAATATGAGCAATGAAGATTTTAAAGCCTTAGTGGCGAAAGGCAAACACCATTGTCAAATCGGTGATGTTTTCCAAATTGTCCTCTCTCGCAATTTTGCTCAAAGTTTTACAGGCGATGATTTTCAAGTCTATCGGGCTTTGAGGAACATCAATCCGTCTCCTTACTTGTTCTATTTTGATTATGGTTCTTATAAAATATTTGGCTCTTCGCCTGAACAACAGCTGGTCATTAAAAACCGAATTGCAGGCGTAAATCCCATTGCAGGTACGTATAAACGCACGGGCGACGATGAAAAAGATGCAGAATTGGCTAAAAAATTGGCGAAAGACCCAAAGGAAAATGCAGAACACATCATGCTTGTAGATTTGGCGCGTAATGATCTGGGTAAGCATTGTAAAACGGTGAAAGTCAAGGAGTTACGCGATATTCAGTTCTTTAGCCACGTCATTCATATTGTTTCAAAAGTAGAAGGTGAGTTGCGCGATGATGTCAATCCAATAGACGTTTTTGCCGATACTTTCCCTGCTGGCACGCTTTCAGGCGCACCGAAATACAAAGCCATCGAGTTGATAGATGAATATGAGCATCAAAATCGCCATTTCTATGGTGGTGGCATCGGTTTCATCGGCTTCAACGGCGATTTAACCCATGCCATCGTGATTCGCTCGTTTTTATCGAAAGACAATGTTTTGTATCGCCAAGCGGGTGCGGGCGTGGTGGTGTCGAGTGTGGAAGAGGATGAATTACAGGAGGTGAATAATAAATTGGGGGCTTTGAGGAATGCTTTGGATATGGCGGAGAAAATAAATTGATAATAATTTTTACTACAAAAATCACATGAAAATCTTTATTCGCTTTTTGATAATTATTGCTGTATTGAGCCTTTTGGTTTTCAGTTTATACAAAGATAATTCATCAAATATTATTGCAACGAATCAAAAGCAACACATTGATTCAATGATTTATGATAGTTTCAAAATAAATGATGTATTGCCTTTGCTTTCAATCGAAACGGATTTTGAAAAGGTATTTGGTAAGCCATTGAAAGTTGAAAAAACTAATCT
>JANOAU010000027.1:0-12899 GCA_031411275.1 Saprospiraceae bacterium
GAATTGGGTCAACGAGTCGGCGATTTGGAACGTTTGATAAATGACCATTTAGGTGATTACGATGAAGATATTCAAGATATTTATGAAGCCTTGCGGCAATTAACGAGTGAAGTTGATACTGAGCCGCGTCGCCCGATTGGATTTAAATAATTTTTTTAAACAACAGCACACATGAAAAAGTACATTTTTATCCTCGCTTTGTGCGCCCCTATTTTGAGTTTTGGGCAAAACATAAAATTCCACGTACCTTGTTCAAATTCAGAACAAGCGGAAAGGGATTTCAAAAAAGGCATTCGGAAGCAATACATTTTTGGCATTGCACCCGACTATACCTATTGCGCTTTGCTTAGAAAAGAAGGCATCGAGCCCGTCATTCAAGGCTGTGTCGTCACGGCTGAATTGGAATGTTACAATACAGTTATGCAACAAAAAATAGAACAAGAGAAAGGTTTCGGTTATTTCAGTAAATTGAAATCCGCAAATAAATAAATAAAAAATCCGCGAAAATCAGGAAAATCAGCCCAATCAGTGGTCAAAAAAATCTAAAAAATGGAAACCAGCGAACTCATCAAAAAAGTCCGCAAAATAGAAATAAAGACGAAAGGCTTATCTGCCAATGTCTTTTCGGGCGAATACCATTCGGCGTTCAAAGGGCGCGGCATGTCGTTTTCGGAAGTACGCGGTTACAGCTATGGCGACGACGTGCGGAATATTGACTGGAACGTGACGGCACGGACAGGCACGCCTTTTATTAAAGTGTTTGAAGAAGAACGCGAACTGACGGTTATGCTCGTAATAGATATGAGTCCATCGGCTTTTTTTGGCACAAAAGCGCAGTTCAAAAATGAGATGATAACGGAAATTTGTGCTGTTATTGCTTTTTCAGCTATCAATAATAATGACAAAGTAGGCGTTATTTTCTTTTCTGATAAAATAGAAAAATTCATACCACCTAAAAAAGGACGTGGACATATCTTATTGATTATCAGAGAATTACTGAATTTTGAGCCACAAGGAAAAGGAACGAATGTGAGCGTTGGGTTGCAATATTTAAACAATGTTCTCAAAAAACGCAGCACCACTTTTGTGATTTCAGATTTTATGGCAAGGGGTTATGACAATGCGCTTCGGATAGCCAGTAAACGGCACGACATTGTTGGTATTCACGTTGCCGACCCTGCCGAAGAGCAATTGCCGAATGCAGGTTTGTTCCGCGCACTCGATGCTGAAACAGGCGATAGGATTTGGCTCGACACATCCGACCAGCGTACTCGCCGACGCTATGCTGATTGGTATAAAGAAAATATGCAGTATTTTAAAAGCACTTTTTTGAAGACGGGTGCAGATTCGATAAGCATTCGGACGACTGAAAGTTATGTGAATGCCCTTCTGAAATTTTTTCAACAGCGTGGAAAATGACTATTTTACTGAGGGGGTGCATTTTGAAAATTTTAATAAAAATATTTTTAAAAAATTGAAAATCAATAGTTTATATAAGAATCTAAACTTTCCGAAGATTTCAAACCTTCGGAAAGTTATGTTATTTGTTTTGTTTGGTATCTGCCAAACTTATGTTTTTGCACAGCAAGTTAATACCGAGCTAAAAGCATATGCAACGCTCGATACCAATGTTATGCTTATAGGCGACAAAAGTACATTGCATCTTTCTGTTGAACTTCATGTTGGAGAACAGGTGGTCAGTGTTAAACCCGAAATGCCTTTAGATACCGCCCATTTTGAAATACAAAACCCTGGAAAATGGGAAAACCGCAGTCGTTCGCCAAAATTAGAACGTGACATAAAGTTCATCGCCTGGGATTCAGGTTTTTATCGCATCGATCCTGTTATTTTTACATTGCAAAAAGCCAGTGGAGAAAAACGTATAATTCAAACCCTACCTTTATTATTGAATGTCAATAATCCACGCGGCATTGATGATTTGGTTGCGCCCATTGGGATAAAAGGTATTGAACGGGAAGCATTAACGTTTGAGGATATGATGCCATACATTATAGCTGGCGTTTTGATAATAGGCATTGCTTTTTTAGCTTGGTTCTTTTATAAAAAATGGAAAAACAAGTCCATTGTGCCTGTGATACAAAAAATTGTGCATCCTCCATACGTTATTGCAGAGCGTCTTTTGCAAGAATTAAACGCTAAACAACTGTGGCAAAAGGACAAAATCAAGGAATTTTACTCCGAATTGAGCTATATACTGAGGGGGTACTTAGAAGGTCAATTTGCCATGCCCGCCCTCGAAAGCACAACCGATGAGCTGATTGACCATTTGAAAAGGAGGCAATTTGATGAAAAAGTGATTGCCAAAACAAGGAATTTATTAGTCACAGCAGACTTAGTTAAATTCGCAAAAGGAAAACCTGCAATGGATATAAATGACCCTTTGTGGCGAGATGCGGTAGAAATAGTGGCGTTGACGAAGCCGAAACCTGTTGTGGAAAGTGTTGATAATAAAGGTGTTGTGAAAGAAAGTCATTCTTCTTCATAGTGAAACCGACATGAGGCAATAATGATTGAATCGTCAGTAACTTTATATACTAATCGATGCTCTTGATTGATTCTTCTTGACCATGTGCTATTTCGATATTTCAAAGGTTTAGGAATCCCCATTCCCTCAAGCGGATTTTTTGCAGCATCGTTCATGAAAAATATAATCTTTTTTAAGATTCTAAAATCCTTTTCAGCCCAATAGACTAAATCTTCAACGGCTGCTGCCTCGAATATTATTTTTCTTATAGCTTTGTTTGTTATGATAAATGAGTTTAGTGAACATATTTTTTGACAAATTCGTCAAGGTCAAGGTCAAGTTCGATAAGGTTTTCGCCTTTTTCAATATTGTCAAGAGATTTTATAAGGCGTTCTTTATTTTTTTTGCTGCTAAATAAATAGGTGTCTTCATCCATGTCAGATGCAGCCGAACCATTTTTAGAAACCTTAGCTTTTAGCCCTAATTTTTCAATAAAAGCTAAAACCGTTTCAAGTTGAGATGGATTGTCAATATCAATTTTTACAGTCGTTGTCATTTTTTTAAATTTTATGCTCAAAAATAGGTTGTTTTGCGAGGAAAAACAACGAAAGAGATAGATTTTTTATAAACATGTATTGTTATTCAAGGAATTTTATGAATAGCCAATAACTTACTGAGGGGTATATGTTTAAATACATCGAATTTGCGAATCCGGAATTTCTATTCCTATTATTGCTGTTACCAGCCATAACGTGGTGGTATTATGGGCATTATCGAATGCACTATGCTTCGTTAACGATGTCCAATATCACGATGTTCAAAGGCCAATCGTCGTGGCGTGGCAAGGCACGGGCGGTATTACCGATACTGAGGGGTCTCACTTTTATATGTTTAGTATTTGCTTTGGCACGACCACAAAGGCTCTTGAATATACAAAATGTGGAAGCGGATGGCATTGATATTATGCTGGCAATGGATTTATCAAGCAGTATGTTGGCGCAAGACTTTGAGCCTGACCGCTTAATCGTAGCGAAAAAAGTGGCAGCCGATTTTGTTGAAAAACGTGAATTTGACCGCATCGGTTTAATCGTTTTCAGTGGCGAAGCCTTTACACAATGTCCTTTGACAACCGACCACAAAATTGTTCAAGACTTTTTAGCGAACCTCCAAAGTGGTCTGTTACAAGACGGCACGGCTATCGGCATGGGTTTGGCAACAGCCGCTAATCGCTTGAAAGACAGCCCAGCGAAGTCAAAAACCATCATTTTGATGACCGATGGCGTCAATAATTCAGGTTATTTCAAGCCCGAAGACGCGATGGCTTTAGCTAAAACATTGGGCATAAAAGTTTATACGATTGGCATTGGTTCGACTGGCGAAGCGATGTCGCCGGTGGGTCGTCGTCCAGATGGCAAATACGTTTTTGGACTCGTGCCAGTTGAAATTGACGAAGCTTTGCTTCAAAATATCGCCGCCACAACAGGTGGTAAGTATTACAGAGCGACGAATAATAGAGAATTGGAACAAATTTATGCGGAAATTGACCGCCTCGAAAAATCACAGATTGATGTAACCAGTATCAAACGACGCAATGAAGCGTTTGGCAATTTGGTTTTGGCAGCGATGTGTCTGATTGCCTTAGAAATATTTTTGCGCTATACGATATTCAGAACCATACCATAAAGTGATAAACGTTTCGTTTTTCACTTTTCACTTAATAAATGCGCTATTTCCTCGAACTCGCCTACAACGGCACTCGTTTTTGCGGTTGGCAACGACAGCCGAATGCCCCCTCAGTACAACAGACGATTGAGGACGTTTTTTCTATGATGTTGCGCCAAAAGATTGAAATAACGGGTTGTGGGCGGACGGATACGGGTGTTCACGCCAGTCAATATTTTGCACATTTCGATTTCGACCTTGATTTCCCTAAAAATTTCTTAGACAGAGCTAATAAATTAGTTGGGAATGACATTGCTGTGCAAAAAATCATACCTGTCGCCGACGATGCTCATGCCCGGTTTGATGCCACTTCGAGGAGTTATCAATACATTATTTCGTTTGAAAAAAGTCCTTTTTTTACAGAAACTGCTTGGTTTTTTGTGCAATATAACCGTTTGGACTTTGAAAAAATGCAAAAAGCGGCTGATTTACTGAGGGGGTATAATGCCTTCGCACCGTTTTGTAAAACCCATTCTGATGCTCAAACGATGCGCTGTGAAGTGACACGGAGTGAATGGATTTTTGAAGGGAATACAGCCGTATTTCATATCTCTGCCAATCGTTTTTTACGCGGTATGGTGCGTTTGATTGTCGGCATGTGTATCAATGTCGGATTGGGACAGTTGACTTTAGAAGATGTTAAGGAGGCTTTAGAAAAACAAATACCCTTGAAAAAAAGTTATTCGGTGCCACCCACGGGTTTGTTTTTGATAGATATTAAATATCCTTATCTAATTGATGAATAAAAGCGTATAAAAGATTTAGGAAAATTTTATATTTTTCTAAATCTGCCCTTCAAATGCCTACATTTGCATTAAAAAATACGGTTTTTATATTTCATCATTCACATCTCATACTTCATATTTTGCAATCCAATATCGTCGTTCAACTCAAAGAGGCTGCCGTTTTTCAAGACAAAACATTGATTCTCAATGATATAAATCTCACTATTTCAGAAGGTGAATTTTCCTATTTGATTGGTAAAACAGGGAGTGGTAAGTCATCGCTATTGAAAACTATTTATGGTGCACTGCCTTTACTGAGGGGGGCGGCAACGATATGTGGCTATGATTTATCAAAACTGAATCGTCGAACAATACCTCTTTTGAGAAGAAAATTGGGCATTGTTTTTCAAGATTTTAACTTGTTAACGGATAGAAATGTACAAGAAAACCTTGAATTTGTCCTAAAAGCAACGGGTTGGACAAACAAAAAAGAGATGGCAGAACGTATTGATGCTGTCCTGAAAGATGTAGGTATGCCCGAAGCACACAAACGGCAACCGCATCAACTCTCAGGTGGTGAACAACAACGCATCGTCATTGCACGTGCTTTGTTGAACAAGCCCGCGCTCATCATTGCGGACGAACCGACAGGTAACCTCGACCCCGAAACGAGCGATGATATTTTGACTTTATTACGTGATTTATCCATACATAATAATACCGCTATCTTGTTTGCTACACATGATTATCGGATTTTGCAGCATTTTCCTGCCCGCATCATTCGTTGTCAAAACGGTAAAGTGTTAGATGAAGAAAATTTCCTTGTATAGTTATTGGTTATTGGTTACTGGTTATTAGGGATTGATTATTGGGGAATTAGTTATAACCCATTGACCAATAACTAATTCCCCAATAATCAATCCCTAATAACCAGTAACCAATAACCAGTAACCAATAACCAACTCATGATTTCAGCAAAAAATATCATAAAAAGCTACGGAACGCTCAATGTACTGAGGGGGGTAGATGTAGAGATTCAAAAAGGTGAAATTGTCGCTATTGTCGGCAAATCTGGTGCCGGTAAAAGTACCTTGTTGCATATTATTGGTACACTTGACCGTGCCGATAAGGGGCAAGTCACTATCAATGGTGAGGACGTTTCACGGTTGAACAATAAGCGATTAGCCGATTTTAGGAATCAAAATATTGGTTTTATTTTTCAATTCCATCACCTTTTGCCTGAATTTTCAGCGATTGAGAACGTGATGATTCCTGCGTTGATTGGTTCAGGGAAAGAAACAGCCGCTAAAAAACGGGCAGCAGAATTGCTCGATTATTTAGGATTAGCCGACCGTTTGACGCACAAACCTGCTGAATTGTCAGGTGGTGAACAACAACGAGTAGCGGTAGCAAGGGCTTTAATGAATGCGCCTGCTGTCGTTTTTGCAGATGAACCCACAGGTAATTTGGACTCGGCATCTTCAAAAGATTTGCATGAATTACTATTTCAGTTGCGAAAAGACTTCCAACAAACCTTTGTCATTGTAACACATAACGAGGAATTGGCGGCTATGAGTGACCGTACTTTGACGATGCAGGACGGTTTAATTCAAGTGTAATGCAATGAAAATAAAGACTTTATAGATTATACTGAGGGGGTCATAAATCCTTTAAACTCTTAGGTCGTCGTTTATCATCCCATTTAAAACCTTTCATTTTCAAGGCTTCATGGTCAGCTTGTTTCATCGGTGTCATCGTCGCTTTGGGCTGTGTGAAAAAGCGAATACCCTCTACTTTATTGTCGCCAAAAAGGACAATCATGGAACTGCATATCATTTTATTGACGCTCATATAAGCCTGTTCGTCGTCCAAGACGTAATAAACAGATTCGGCATTGCCTTCGACATTCATGCGGAGGAGGTTGTCATTTTCAAAAAAAGCTGTAATATCTCGTCCTTTGATTTGATTGAAATACAATTCGTCTGTTGAGTTGATGATAAAACCATTGTTCCGCATATATACTCGGTCTAATTTATTGTCTGTCAACAACATACGCATAGTATCGGCAGTCAATTGAGATGTGTCAGACCATATAATGGGGTCTCTAAAAAATCTAAAAAGGGAGTCTTGTTGGGTATATGTTAAGGAATCACAGACGGATTGAAAGTTTTTTTTGAACATCCGCACATTATAATAAGCGAACATCGAGCGGAATGTATCGGCTGGATTGGGCTTGAAAGTGATAATCGTATCGGCGCGCAGCCAGAGTGTATCGTTGTCCACAAGGGAGGTCAAAATAGGTCGCCCGCCTGTTGCTTTGATGTAGTCATTGCGCTGGTCGTAAACCATAGAGTCGCAACGCAGCGTTGTTTTTGCTGATGTGTCTTGATAAAAAACATTGCCTCGGGCGACGCCAACCGAATCTTTCGAATTAAAATCCACAAAGTCAGCTTCAAGAATTTTACCTTCGTTCACAATTTTTGATCTGCCACGTGTGGCATACGTTTTCGTTTTACCACTATATATTATGGTGTCAGAATCTACATTTTGCTTGTCGTCTTCAAAATGAGCATTGCCTTTCAGTTGCGATTCTTCTGTTGTACGATTGTAAACAATAGTCGAGGCGCGGGCTTTTCGGGCGGAATCTTGCGTGGTTGCATGACCTTTGAGGGTAATAATGGTTGTTTTCCCATCATAAAGCATCGTATCGGCTACAGCGATTTGCGTTTTCTTTTTATACTGAGGGGTCTTTGTAAACTCTGCATTGTCTTTTTGAAGGTCGTAATAGCCCCCCTCAGTATAGAACTGTGCGGAATCTTTCATATAAATAAGTGTGGGTGCAAGAAACGTTGCGATGTTGTTTTTCGTATCAAACTTCAATGTATCGGTTTTGAGGTCAAAATCTTTGTCCACAACCAATACTTGATCTTTGAAAAACGCTTGATTGGTGGCGACATTATAGACGCCTCGTCGGCTGGTGAGTTGTGTGCGGGGGTCAGTAAGCGTTGCTTTGGTGTCGTAGGTAGCGACCTTGGTGTTGAGGTTGTAATTTAGTTTTTGGGTAAATAGTTTTTTTTCACCATTCACTAAAACGACATTGGCATATAAATCAGCAATCCGTGTTTGACCACGAAAGGTCAAAGAATCCGCAAAAATACTGGTCGAATCGCCTTGTTTCAAAACAACATTACCTTTTGCAAACACATTGTCAAAAGCATCTAAAATCGCAGAATCGCAGAACAAACGGGCATCTTTTTGTTGCAAAACAACTTGTCCTTTAAATTTTTTGGCTTCTTGATCTTTTAACAAAATAATCTCACCCGTTCTGGCATTCAAAATTTGGACGCGGTTTGAGTCTATCGTTTGCCCAATGGGTTGCGTTGAAAGCGGATTTTGGGCTGTTGCATTATTTGGACATAGAAAGAAAAGGACAAGGGGCAAGAGGCAAGAGGCAAGAGGCAAGGGGCAAGGGGCAAATTGCCAAGAGCAAAGGTTCGGGTAACTTTTAAAGTTTCCCGAACCTATTTTCAACTTTTGCGCCCCCTCAGTATTTTGAGAGAAAAAAGGCAATTGTGAATTAAAAAATATATTATTTTGCAAAATAAAATCTGTTTTTTTAAAATTAAGGCGCAAAAATAACGATTGATACTTGAATCTGTTGCTTTTGTTTGGCTATTCGTGATTAGTTATTAGGGATTGATAAAGTGTTATTTGTAATCGAGAACCAATCACCAATAACCAATTATGAACATTAGGTATTTTTTTTAATATTTATTTTGCCCAATTCTTTAAAGTTCTTATTTTGCATCAAAATATTGTTTTTCAAACAACTAAGACATCAAAACGCCTCATTAATGAATGGGTATTTTTGAAAATCACATAAATGGCGATTCATTCGCTTTACTATTTTAATCTTATAAAACATAAGAATTAGGTATGAGATTAAACCGAACTCTACTCATTTTGGCTCTTGCACTCCCCCTCAGTATGGCGGCGCAAGACATTCACTTTACACAGTTTCAGTATGTGCCGCTGTCTGTTAACCCTGCTCAAACAGGGCTTTTTGAAGGCACTTTCCGCATCAGCGGTCTTTACCGCAGTCAATGGTTTGGCTCTGGTACGAATACCGTAAAAAACGGCTATCAAACACCCGTTGTGCATATTGACCTACCTATTAAAGGTTTTCGTAAGCAGGACTGGATTGGTCTGGGTGTCAATTTGCATCAAGACAAAACAGGTGTTGCCGCTTTGACCAATAGTTTGGCGGGCTTCAATGGAGCTTACCATATTGGTTTAGATAAAAAATCAAGTAATGTGTTGTCTCTGGGTATTCAGTACGGGTTTATTTCACGTAGAGTGGATGCTGATAAATTGCGTTTTACGGATGGTATCATCAGCAATGGTACAAGTATTGACGTGCGGAATATTGACACTAAAGCTAAAACGTATAGTGATTTCAGTCTGGGTGCTAATTTTAGGCGGACTTTAGACCCAAAAACGAAGAATATGCTTAATATTGGTGTATCTGTTGAGCATTTGCTCGGACCAAAATACAACCTTATCACGACGACAATTTCTAAATTGCCAACACGTTTTAATTTGTATGGTGTCGTTGATTTGTCATTGACCAAGCAAATTTCTTTACAACCTGCCGTTATTCTGCGTACTGCTGGTGGTCAAACAGAGACGATGGCTCAGGCTATGGTTGGTTTCAAATTGGATCCAAAAAAGAATACCATTGTTAAAGGTGGTTTAGGTTATCGGTTGGGAGATGCAGCGCAAATATTGTTAGGAGCTGAATTAGGCGATTTACGTGTGGGTGCTGCTTATGATTTGACGACTTCAAGTTTGCGGAGCAATTCAAGTATTAAGGATGGTTTTGAAATTGCCATTGGTTATGTTGCCAAAATCTTTAAAAAGCCAAATCCACCTGCGACTATACTTTGTCCGAAATATTAAAATAAATATGAAGTATGAAATATGAGAAGCCTAATTGAGTGATTTCATATTTCATCATTCATACTTCATATTTCATTTAACGTTCACTCAAAAATTATTTTCAAAAATGAAAATTAAAAATATCTTTTTACTCGTGCTTATACTGAGGGGTGTCTCAACGATGATTGCACAGCCTCTGAATGCGAGTCGTCCTGAATATATTTTGCAAGTTGCAGAAACAAAATTTGAAGAAAAAGACTATTTCACTGCCCTTGAATGGTACACGAAATATTATGACGAGACTAAAGATCGTACTGTTGTTTATAAAATGGGTTTGGCAAATATGTACCTTCGGGACTATGCCAAAGCAGAGCAAAATTTTTCACGTGCCTTAGCGCGTGATAAAAAATCGAGTAGTGATGAGAATCCTGATGCGCGTTTTTATTATGGTATGATGCTCAAAATGAATGAAAAATATGACGAAGCACTCGTTATGTTAGAAGAGTATATAGCGTCTGCTACCGATGAAGGCAAAAAGGCTTGGGCAAAATCGGAACTGGATGGCGCACGTTTAGCCATGCGGATGAAGGAAAACCCGCAACTTTTGCTTGAAAATATACCTGGTAAAGTCAATACGCCCAACGCTGAATACTCCCCCTCAGTAACGAGCGATGGGAATACACTTTATTTTGCGGCTATGCGTGATGGCAAAGTGACTATTTTGAACGGAAAGGAAGGTGATTATTTCGCCAAAATTTATAAATCAATCAAAAACGCAGAGGGTGCTTGGGATACGCCCAATGCGCTTGATGGAGAAGTGAATCGTATTGGTGTGCATCAAGGCAATGTGAGTATAACGACTGATGGAAAAACAATGTATTTTACACGTTTCGCACTGGTAGGTAATGAGATAGGCGAATCGAAAATTTACTATTCAACCCGTACTGGTGATAATTGGGGTGTCGCTAACGAGGTAAAAGGGGTCAACGGTACTTGGATAGCTAAAAACCCTTGTTTAGGTGAAATGTTTGGTAAACCAGCTTTGTTTTTTGTCTCCAATATGGAAGGGTCAAAAGGGGGTTTTGATATTTTTTATGCCAACCAAATCAGCGAAGGAGAGTTTAGTGCGCCTGTTAATTTAGGTTCAACTATCAATACAGCGGGTGATGATGTCACGCCTTTCTACAAAGATGGCAGACTTTATTTTAGCTCAAATGGGCATACAAATATCGGCGGTTTGGACATTTTTAAATCACAATGGAACGGATCGGAATGGTCAATACCTGAAAATATGGGCAAAGGTTATAACTCATCGGCAGACGATACATACTATGCCACAGACGACGATGGGAATGCTTTTTTTACATCAAATCGTCCCGGTCCCCGTTCTTTGAAAGGAAAAACGTGTTGCGACGATATTTATACTGTTAAAAAAGAGCCTGTGATCGTGACGGTTAATATAGATGTCATTGATTCAAAAACAAATAAACCCCTCAAAGGCAGCAGTTTTGACATCACGAATCGCTCGATGAAAGGTACGCCGACTAAAAAAACGGCTGATGTTTACACTGAAATCATACCTCTAAAATCGTCGTATTTAGCCATAATCAGTAAACCTGGTTATTTCAACGATACACTTGAATACACGTCGGTGGATATTGATAAGTCAACGACCATCAAAAAAACGGCTCGATTAGTGCCTGTACCGAACGTCGTCATTTCGTTGAAAGCGACCACTGAAACGGGTGGAAAGCCTTTGACAGGGGTTAATTACGTCTTGGCAGAAGCGGGTTCAAAAACCGCAGATGGCAAAACGGGCGATGTGTATACTTCCATCTTAAATAAGGAAAAAACCTATCGCCTCATTGCTTCCAAACCGGGTTATACATCTGATACAGTTGTTTTTAATACGAGAGGGATTGAAGAGTCAACCGAAATTGAGAAATTGTTGAAGTTAAAACCTAAACTCATAACGGTAAAGCGCAATGAAGCGATTAAGTTGAATAATATTTTTTATAAATACGACAAATTTGAGGCAAACGAGGCGCACTTGGATAACTACGATTTGGCTAAGGAGTCCATGGATTATTTGTTTGATATTATGACAAAATACAGTGACATGGTCATCGAGTTGAGTTCTCATACAGATGCACGGGGTTCAGACGACTACAATATGAAGCTGTCGCAACGCCGTGCCGATGGTGTTAAAAAATATTTAATGAGTAAAGGTATTGCTGCAAATCGTATTGTGGCGAAAGGTTATGGCGAAACACAATTAGTCAATAAATGTGGTAATAACGCAAAATGTAGTGACGAAGAGCATTTAGCAAATCGTCGGACAGAATTCAAAATTTTGAGTGGACCAACCTCTATCGAAGTAATAGAACAACAGCCTGCTAAGAATTAATGTTTTGAAAAAATTGTAGCAGTTTAGGGTATCTCAATGTGATTGAGATACCCTATTTATATTTGTGTAAATTACATTTATACATTATTTTTTTAGTCAAAAATACGTTAAACAATTTAAAAATTTTGGATTCTAATATTGAGGAGTTTACTTTTGAATGAGACGCAACTCTAATACTATGAATTGCGTTTCCATAGTATTCTTTCAGCCCTTTAACACACATTTTGACAGCATAATACACATGATTTTGATACGAAAAATTACATATTTATTAATTGCTTTTATTGCTTTTCTACCTTTTGGCACGAGCCAAAATATCACAATCAAAGGAAAAGTTATTGATGCTGATACGAAAGAAACGTTGCCCTTTTGCCGTATAGTGGCAGCGGGCTCTACGGTTAATACCGCGAGTGATATAGATGGTAATTTTAATATCAACTTATCTGCACCGGCTCCCTTTTTGATAGCTTCGATGATTGGCTACGATACTTTGCGGCGTAAATTGACCGATGCCGCAGAGCAAGAGATTATTTTTGAACTCAAACCAAGCGACCAAACTCTTATGGAAGTGGTCATTTTTGCAGGCGAAAACCCTTCTCATCGTATTGTTAAAGGTATAATA
>JANOAU010000028.1:0-20980 GCA_031411275.1 Saprospiraceae bacterium
CCTACCTGAAATTTGTGGTAGGGTGCGACCCTTGCGGTCGCCCTTGTTTCCGTGTTTCCTTGTTTATTGGTTCAAAATCACCCCCGCAGTAATCAGCCGCTAATTCTGTTAAAACAGCAACCGCACGTTCCCCCAACTCCTGTTGCACAAATATATGGTCATGGTAATATCCCGCTATAACATTACACGATATGTGATTGTCTGCCAAAGTATTAGAGAAGGCTGCGGTCAGACCGACTGCTTCCAAAGCGGAATGAATATGCAACGTTATCCAAGCAAAAACAGCGGTATATTCAAAACCTTTGGTATCTGCGTAAACCTTTTCGACAACAATGGTTACACCTTCCTGTTCTCTAAAGAAGAAGACAATACGATGAAAATCAATCGCCGTTTGCGCTGGTAGAGAACAAAAAACAAACAGCCCATTATTCAAAACGGGCTGCATGTTTTTTATCAAAACCGATAGATTTGTTTCGCCTGTCATGCTACAAGGACATTTTCAGTTCATAATGCTCTACAAGCGGTGGGTTTTCAAAAAATGGGCCAATCAAAGCCCGCCATTCTTTGAACAATTCAGAACCTCTGAACCCCTCAGTATGCGCTTCTAAAGTTGTCCATTTGATGAGTAAAATGTAACGATTGTCGCGCTCCATACATTTTTGGAATTCATGCCCGATATAGCCTTCTGATTTACTAATGACGTATTGCGCTTGCGCTAAATTTGTTTCAAAATCGGCATTTGTTCCTTGTTTAATGTCAATTGTTGCTAATTCTAATATCATAAATTATTGATGAATGATGAATGTTTTTTTGAAGGCTGATTGACTGATTTTTATAACTAAAAATCTGTGGTCTCCTTTGTAATAATCTCTCGCAATTCAACCAAATCTTCAAATAGGTTGTAATCAAAATACTTTTTTGCAAACTTATAATAATGTGCCATCGGAAATTGTGGCAACATGAGACTCAATGATTTTGCAAAATCTTTTCCTTGAAACCAAATTAAATATTGAGAAGTAAGGTAGAAATCTTCCTTGTCAAAACGGGTACAAAACGTATCTAATGTCGCTTCAAAGGTTTCTTGTATGAAAATTTCACTTGAAAGACTCGTTTCTTTTACTTTTTCCAAAGCTTTTTGCCGATAACGCACTTTATCTTCAAGCGGATAAGGCAGCGAACCACTGTTGCCTTTTAGCCACGTCGTTGCCCAATCCGTTGAGTCGCGCATCTGTGCCATTGTATGCCGAAGGGCTTGATAATAACTTATCTTTTTAGCCGCTTTGATGAAGGTGTTTTGCACCTCGTCCAGACTGTGAATTTTATATTGCCGATTCAATTTCTTCTTTTCTAAGAATGCGAAAAAGCAATGTACATCAAATAAATAATTTTCAATCGTCGTGCGATAGCTGTAAAACGTAGTACCCTGCTTGATTAACGAAGGCTTTTCAGGCACAGCGACATCAAAATCTCTATCTCGAAAAAAGATAAAAGTACCTGCCTCACGCTTCTTGTTTTCACAATCGGCAATAAAGATTTCTGCCCCTCTTTTACTACCAATGGGTTGAATTTTAAAGGGTTTATCCTTTACGATTTTATGAATGATGTTATAGTCGTGGCTGCGTCTCGTGCCTTCGCAATAGATCGTTAAACTCATTTCTTCAAACTCGACAAATACTCAACCACATCGCGTATTTCTCTTTTTGTCAAAAGTTCACCCATTGGTGGCATACTCGATGGTAAGTTTTGTCTTTTTTCAATACGGGCAGTCGGAATCACCAAAGGTTCAGCATCAGACGTTTTGATGATGAGTTCGTCAGCCGTTTCTTTGGTGAGAACACCGATAACATCTTGTCCACCTTTGAGTTTTATAGAAATACTGCCATAACCAGGCGCAATACGTGCGCTTGGGTCAATCAATGATTCTAAGAGTTGCTCTCTTGTTAAAGTTGTAGCGATATGTGTCAAAGGCGGGCCAACAGTGCTGCCAGTTGTACCAACTGTATGGCATCGGACGCATTGTGCCGTAGAATTGTAATTGAAAATAGTTCTGCCATCTCCCAAATTACCGCCATAAAGCGCATCAATATAGGCGGCAATCATCGAATCATCGGATTTTATGCTTGATAATTTCGTTTTTAGAGCGACTGAGCCTGTTGCTTCAACGGCTTCTTCGAGTTCCAAATTGAGATTAGGCGACAGCTTTTTGTCTCTCTTTTTAGCAATTAAATCATCGAGGAGTGTCTCCGTTTTGTCTTTGTCCAATTTGCTCATCACAGTCAATAGTTTTTGTTGCTCTTTGACACTGCCTTTTGAAAAAATCAAATCTGCAATGGTCGCCAAACTGCTTTTTGAGACTGTTGCGTTGTTCAATAAACCCAATGCCACTGTCCGCACATTTTCGTCTTTGTCTTCCATGCCTGTTTTGACAATAGACTCAATTTTCGCATACTTTAAAGTATTCAATGCTGGTAAAATCGCCATTTTCACCTTGCTGTCTTTGGTATTCGCAAAAATATCTGCCAAAGCATCGTTTGAACTTGTGATGTCTAAATTTGCCAATAATTCAGAAACCGCTATTAAGGTTTCAGGATTGGTTTCTTTCAAAAATGAAGCGATAAAAGGCTGTACTTTTGCCCGAATGACTGAGGGGTCTCTTTCAATCTTTCCTCTAAAACGGCCATCAACTCTGTCCAATACTGAGGGGTTCGCCCAACTGCCCAAAGTAGCTAAGGCTTCCGCTTTTATCTCGTCATTTATGTCCGTTCTCCTTGAAAAAGCGATGAGCATGTCCAATTCTCTATCCTTTCCGACACGTAAAGCGGCATTTATGGCACGTCTCAACAGGGGTTCGCTCGTAAATCTTTTATCATTTAAGGTCGCTGCCAATGCAGGTAAAGCTTCTGGAATAGATGTATCATCATTTATGGCTCGTGCCGCTTCTGTGGCGATGTATTCGTCTTTATCGTTCAAAAACAAAGCGATTTGAGGGTGCGCCCATCTTCTTAAAATCAAAACAGCTGCTGTCCGCAAAGCCTTACTTTCGCTCTTTGCCAAAGCCACAATCGGCTCACCTTGCCCGAGGCGACTCAAAGCCAAAACGCCTGCATGACGAATATACAAGTCTTCATCGTTGTTCGCTTTCAGCATATTCAAAAGCGGTTCAACTGCCATTTGGTGTTTCAATTGACCCAAAGCTTCGGCAGCATAAAATTTTAAACGCGCATTCGCATTAGTTAAAAACGGTACTAACTCATTGCCTACGCTTGTAATATCCGCATCTCCCAACATTTTTATGGCTTGAATCGTGATTTCTACGTCTTTGTCTTTCAACAACGGCAATAGAGAACTCGCATAGTTTTTATCCTTGCGCATCAATTGACCGATGCCCCAAATGCCGTGAATACGCCCCAGTTGATTGTCCGTTTGATACACGGCTTTGTTCAACATATCAAAGCCTTTTTGACCACGACTGACCAACTCAAATTGTGCTTTTTGACGCACTCTTTTGTCAGCATACATCAGCAAAGTATAAAGCTGCTCAGGCGTTTGTTTTTGATAATCCAACTGTATCAAACGTTTGGTTTCTAAACGTTCTGCTGCCAAATCGTTTTTGTCTTTTGTGACATCTAATTTCCAAACACGACCATAATTCTTTGTATTCCAACCTGTTATCCAATCTGCTGCGTACAATGCACCATCGGGACCAAACTTGATACCTGTTGGCAATATCCCACTGACTATATCTTTTTCACCATCTAATACAAACGAGGCACCTTTGGGTTTCAGACCAAAAGACCAAATATGAGAGCTGTTGGGTGTACCCACAAACTCAACTAAAAAGAACTTATTTTTCCATTCTGAACCCAGAGCCGTCCCTGGATTATAAATCATACCCGTCGGACCATTGTGATAATTTTGAATAGGCGGAATGATGTAAGCCGCTTGACCTTCCCAATGTGGCACATACAGTTTTTCGTCCATCCAAACCTTGTATTTATTGTTTTTAGGGTCTGTATATTTGCCATATTGCCAATTGGAACGCCAGCCCGCATCTGAACCTTCAACAACATGAACCAAACGCTCGCTTTCCCCGGGGTGGTCGCCGTCATTGTCCGATGAAATCAAGTTGCCATATTGGTCAAAATCAAATTCGTGGGTGTTGCGTAAACCTGTGGCAAAAATTTCGTAATCGCTGCCATCGGGATTAGCGCGTGAAATAAAACCTGAATTTGGGTTTTCTAAAATGCGTCCATCCACCGTTTTCACTGTGCCGCCAATATCCCCAATATTCCAATAAAGACGCCCATCGGGCCCTTCAACAATGCCAGACAAATTGTGACCACTAAAGCCAATATGCACGCCGTAACCTGTGGCAATAGATGTTTTTTTATCCCAAAAGCCATCGCCATTTTTATCTTCTAAATGCCATAAATCAGGTGCCACAGCGATAAAAGCGTCTTTTGTACGCACCAATAAACCTGCGGCAATGTCAGAAACTTCATCCGAGAAATCTTTCAAAACACGCATCGCTACATCCGCAAAACCGTCTTTATTGGTATCTTCCAAACGCCAAACTTCTTCTTTTTCGACCGCCAAATCGTGCCAATCATGGACCCCGTCGTTGTTCAAGTCTTTCAACCAACCGTTTTCTTCACTTTTTTCTGTGGCAAAGGTTTTATGCAAAAAAGCCCGTCTTTCGTCTACGTTTTTTAAGGAAATAGATTCTGTCATCCAATCCCGATGACCGCGAATGTCAAATTCCGAACTTTTTTGACGCACCGTTCTGGTCAAATACACACGTCCCCAATCGTCAATAGACATCGAAACAGGGTCGGGCGCAAGGGAATCGGAAGCCCAAAGCGTCAATTCTAAGCCCTCTGCCACTTTTGCAGGTGTTTTGGCGCGAATATCTTTCGCCAATTGACTCGCCTTTGCAGGGTCTTCCCGAAGGGTGACGAGGGTGGTCTTTTGCGCTAATTTTACGCAGGAAATAACTAAAATGGTAGAAGCGACTAAAAAAGGTGTCGTTTTTCTTATTGTTTTGTTGAAAATCATAATAGTTGAATGTTTGATTATTAGGTAGTTCAATTACTGTTTGTAAAGATAGAATTTTGAAAAATAAATTTTATACAAAATTGTCAAAACCCTTGAAATTTGTGCTAAACGGAACGTTGAGGGTTTCATGTGCTTGTTAGGATTATAACTCTGTTACTCCCAGCTGGCTTAGGACATTTCTTTCATTTAACTTCCAATATTCAACAAACCAATGGTGGTACTGGGTTCTGTATCTACATAAAACTCAATATCAAACAGTTCTCCTAACCCGCGAAATAAAAGCAAAAGAACACCCCTCAGTATTCGAGTACCACAACGGTTACGATATTATTATTTCATCATTGCTTCAGTAGATGAAAAAAGAAAGTTAGGCGAATTGTTTCTTGCAATAGGTGTAACAAGGCTTTCATTTGTCTTGTCATAAAAAAAGTGAATCACACACCTTTTTTGTTTGACTTTGCATCTTCATTCAAGAACGAAACTCTTTTCGCCTAAATCAAACATTTAAAAAACGAAATGTCATGAAAAAACAATGCTTATTTATCTGTTTTCTGCTATTTACAGGAGCTTTAACCGCTCAAATCACGATTCAAGGCAAAATAACAGATGAAAAGAATGCGCCTTTGCCGTACGTTAGCGTCGCCTTATTGTCTGCCAAAGATTCTTTACTTGTTAAAGGGGCTTTGACAGATGAGTCGGGCAATTTTAGCATCCCCTCAGTATCGGAAGGGTTTTATCTGATTTTAGCGACATCTGTGGGCTTTGAAAAAAACCATTCCGAAAGATTTACCCTAAAGCCTGACAGTAAAAATGCAACGGTAAATTTCAATATGAAACCCGCATCGAAGCTGTTGACAGAAGCCGTTGTAACGGCTACACGACCTCTCTTTGAACAAAAAGCTGATAGATTAATCGTAAATGTCGCGAATAGCCCGATAGCAGCAGGCGGCACGGCTTTAGAGATATTGACTAAGGTACCAGGTGTGGTCATCATTCAAGATAAAGTCACTTTGGGCGGCAATAAGAATGTGCAAGTTTGGATTGATGGTAAACCTTCGCCTTACTCAGATGTGAATGAGGCTTTGCGGAATATGCCCGGCGACCAAATTGATAGAATCGAATTGATTACAAATCCAGGCGCACAATTTGATGCTTCGGGCGGACCGATTCTGAACATTATTTTGAAACGGAATGCTGAATTGGGCTTCACTGGCACTGCAAGTATGACTGTTGGTGGTTTTGTTGTCAATCAAAGTGATGTGGGTGCGGGCAATCGCAACTATTATCGCTTAAATCCTTCTGTAACTATGAATTACAGAAGTGGTATCTTGAATTTGTTTGGCAACGTAGCTTACAATCAAGGCGATTACTTCTCTATCATCAAAACAACGCGGTATGTCGGCGGTGAAGTTTTCAAAGGTTCAAACTTTGAGGAGTCGGATTATATCTTCAAAAACCTCCGCATAGGTGCAGACATTTACGCCACAAAGAAAACCACTTTCGGCGTTATACTGAGGGGGTGGGGGAGAAATGGAACAGGCGACGCAAGCAGCATCACGGATGTATTTAACAATGATTTGTCTTCAAAACTCAACTCTTTTATCACAGATAATCTTAGCACGACTCAACGTTCAGGTTATTCCAGTAATTTTAATATCAAACACGATATAGATGCTAAAACAGGTCACAGCATCAATGTTGACGTGGACTACAATCGCTTCGACACCCGCAGTATCAATGATTTGAACATCTATAAAAAAGAGTTAAGCCGCCAAAGTTCTAAATCAAAACAAGATGTTAAACAACCCGTTGACATCTGGGTCATGAAAGCGGACTATGTTCGCCCCATTGATTCGACGTTTAAATTAGAAACAGGTTGGAAATCAAGTTTCGCGACCATCAATAATGATTTAAAATTCTATCGCGCAGATGAATTATCTTCAAAAGAATCTAATAATTTCTTATACAAAGAAAACATCAACGCAGGTTATATCAATTTGAGTAAAAAACTCGGTAAAATTGACCTCAATGCGGGTCTTCGCGCCGAGCAAACGATTGTATCGGGTATTTCGATGACTGCAAAAGTGCTTGACCGCAACTATTTACAATGGTTTCCAAGTGCGAGTGCTTTGTATCACATCAACAAAAACATAGGTATCCAAGCATCTTACAGCCGTCGGGTCAACAGACCAGGATTTCAACAACAAAATCCGTTTACCTACTTCATTGATTCGTTGACTTATACACGCGGCAACCCCAATCTATTGCCAGAAATCGCCAATGAAGGTAAAATATCGGTGGTGTATGATGGACAACCTTTCGTTAGCATCGAACATTCGGTCACAGAAGATGTGATTATCGAAAATGCACCACAAGTAGAAGGTACAAAGACGTTTACAACGGCAGCGAACTTAGCGAACTTCTCAAATTGGACATTCCAGCTCAATTTTCCCATTAAATTGGGCAAATGGCTCGATGGTTTTGGGGGTAATCAAGCTATTTACAACGCTTATAATGCTGAATACCGAGGATTTACCTATAAGGCTGACCGTTGGCATTGGTTGGCTTACTGGGGCGTAACCGCAAAATTGCCTTCAAACATTAAAGTTGAAGTGAATGGATTTTATATGACCAAGTTTTTAGAAGAATTTCTAACCATTGGTTCATTAGCGGGCTTGAATATCGGTGCATCCAAGACATTTTGGGATAAACGCGGTCGTTTGAGTTTGAATGTCCAAGACATTCTCTATTCGCAAAAGACAGATGCGGTCATTGACGTGCAAGGCATCAGAGTAGATTTCTCGCAGCGACAATACACCCGCAATGCTCGATTGACATTCAGCTATCAATTTGGTAATACAAAAGTAAAAAGTGTTAGAAATCGTGGGACAGGCTCTGAAACAGAAACGTCGCGGGTGAAGGTGGAGTGAAAAATGAAGTAAGATGACTGTTTCAGTAAAATAACGAACGCCTTTCTTCTACCATCTCAAACAAGTGATGTAGACGAAAAAAGATGAAAATGGAAAGAATGGTTTTAGCTTTGCCTTTTCCCATCTTTTACTATCTTTGGCAAGTTTTATTTCATCTACAAACGATAAGAATTTATGAAGGCTTTTTCCAACGTTATGCTGAAAACTATAGTTTTCCTACTCCTCTCATTGCTCTTTTTTACTGTAAAAGCTCAAACCGTAAAAGGTTTTGGTGTGCCTAAAAACGCTGTAATTGCCATCGAAACCAAGGACAATGCGCTTGTTTTACAAACGGACAAGACCAATCGCTTGTTTACGAACTACTTTGGCAAGCGTTTAACGCAAACCAATGAGTATCGCCAAATTGTATTTCAGTCGCGTTTAGACAATGACAATGTCGGTATTGCCAATCATGCTTATACACCAAGCGGTTCTTGGAATTTGATGGAACCTGCTTTACGCATCACTCATGCGGACGGTAATACCTCGTCTGAATTGTTGTATGACAGTCATTCGGTTCAAAAAATAGATGATAATGTGAGCCTTACGAGCGTGGTTTTGAAAGACCCTGCTTATGGGATTGAGGTGACGTTGTATTATAAAGTGTATGCTAAAGAAAATACGATTGAACAATGGTCAATCATTAAAAACAAAGAAAAAGCAAGCATTACTTTAGAGAAATACGCTTCCGCAAACCTGTATTTTGCTGCTGATAAGTATTATTTAAACCATTATCATGGCACGTGGGCAAGAGAAATGCAGCCGCAAGAAGAATTGTTGACGCAAGGCATAAAGGTTTTGGATTCTAAATTAGGGACACGTGCGCATCTGCTTCAACCACCGAGTTTTATGGTCTCTTTTGACAAACCTGCAACGGAAGATGAAGGTAAAGTGTTGCTCGGTACATTGGCTTGGTCGGGCAATTTTCAGATGGATTTTGAAGTTGACCCTTACGACAATTTGCGTTTAATAGCGGGCATTAGTCCACATGCGTCGACTTATCCGTTGGCAGTAAATCAAGAGTTCAAAACGCCGTCTTTTATTTATACCTATTCCGATAAAGGAAAAGGTCAAGCGAGCCGCAACATGCACCGTTGGGCAAGGAAATATCGCCTTTTCGATGGTGAAGGGTCTCGTTTAACCTTATTAAACAATTGGGAAGCCACTTATTTTGATTTTGACGAACCCAAATTGGTAAATTTGTTTAAAGATGCTAAAAAGTTAGGCGTTGATTTGTTTTTGTTAGATGATGGTTGGTTTGCCAACAAATATCCACGCAATGATGACAAAGCAGGTTTGGGTGATTGGCAAGAGAATAAAAAGAAATTGCCAAATGGCATCGGTTATTTGGTCAAAGAAGCCACAAATGCAGGGGTTAAATTCGGCATTTGGGTTGAACCAGAAATGGTGAATCCTAAAAGTGAACTCTATGAAAAGCATCCCGATTGGGTCATCAAAGAAACGGAAAGACCTGAGCATTACTACCGCAATCAATTGGTTTTGGATTTGTCGAACCCCTCAGTACAAGACCATGTTTTTGGCGTTTTGGATACGCTTTTTACTAAAAATCCAACATTGGCTTTTATCAAATGGGATTGTAATGCGGTGATTTTCAATGCCCATTCTGCTTATTTAGAAAAAACAGGGCAGAAACAGTCGCAACTGTATGTAGATTATGTCAAAGGTTTGTATAAAGTCTTAGATCGCATCCGCACCAAATATCCAAAAGTGCCGATGATGTTGTGTTCAGGCGGCGGCGGACGCGTGGACTACGAAGCCTTGAAATACTTTTCGGAATATTGGTTGAGCGACAACACACATCCTTTGGAACGCATTTTCATACAATGGGAATCGTCATACTTTTTTCCTTTGATAGCCCATTGCAATCACATTACCGATTGGGCAAAACTGCCGATAAAGTTCCGCACCGACGTGGCGATGATGGGTAAAATGGGATACGATATTGTGGTCAGTGAATTGAATGAAAAAGATTTGGCTTTCAGTCAACAGGCTTTGAAAGATTATAAATCTGTTCAAGATGTGATATGGAAAGGCGATTTTTATCGTTTAGTCAATCCGTGGGACAATGAATCAGCGTCTTCTATGGTCGTTAATGAAGCACAAACCCGTGCCGTGATGTTTAATTACATAACAACCGACCGCTATTTTGGTGGCAATTTGACTAAAAAACCTATTAAATTAAAAGGATTGAATCCATCTAAAAAATATAGTTTCAAGGAGTTAACGTTGTATCCAGACACTAAAACGAGCATAAATACTGAGGGGGTCTATTCGGGCGAGTATTTAATGGCTGTTGGTTTCAATCCTAATTTAACAACAAAAAGAACGAGTGTTATTTTGGAGATAAATGCCCAATAAAAAAGATTAATCAAGTAAACATATTTAAACATTATTTTTTGAAACACATAGAAATATAGAACACATAGTTATAATAGATTGATTTTCAATAATTTATATGTGTTCTATATTTCTATGTGTTTCAAAAGTAACAATTATTTTGTGTTGATTAGTTATTACAATCATCAAATTCAAACAACAATGACATACATATTTAAGACGTGGATTATACTCATCGGCTTTGTCGTTACTCAATTAGTTTTTAAGGCAAATATATATGCACAAGCGACCAATGAATCTGCCTTTATGGTCGGCGATGCTTTGCCCGATGCACCCGAATTGTCGCCCAGAGGCACGTATAAAATTGGTGTGCAAACTTTGGATTTTGTGAACAAAGCACAAGTGGACATTCTTAAATCTAAAGAAGGGGTGGATGCAGTTTATGACCGACCTTTAAAAGTAGAAGTATGGTATCCAGCTGTCGTCACCGATAGTACCAAGCAAATTGTGACCTACGATGAAGTCATGGGTTTGTCCAATAATCCTAAAAGACGCTTAGTACCTTTCACTTTTAAGGGTAGAGCTTTGCGGAATGCCCCCCCTCAGTATTCAGAGGGTGGTTTTCCTTTGGTAATTGTGTCGCATGGTTATCCTGGGTCACGGTTTTTAATGACGTATTTGACTGAAAATTTGGCATCCAAAGGATATATCGTCGTCGCTATTGACCATACAGAATCAACTTACCGCGATTTGAACAGTTTTCCAAGCACTTTACTCAATCGTTCAAAAGATATTTTGTTTGTCCTCAATCAGATGGCAGATTTAGGGAAGCCCACCAGTAATAGCTTTTTATCAAAGTTAGTAGATGCCAATAATACGGCATTAATTGGTTACTCTATGGGCGGTTATGGCGTATTAAATGTAGCAGGTGCTGGATTTAGTGGTCAATTTGATACCACTTTTACAGTTATGACTAATGGTAGTAAAGCCTTACAAGTGAGAACGGCTCAAAATGCAGCCTACAAAACTTCATTGGATACCCGCATCAAAGCGGTTGTGGCATTTGCGCCATGGGGTATGCAACGTCGGGTTTGGGATGAAGAAAGTTTGCAAGGCTTAAAAGTACCTACCTTTTTTGTGGCGGGTAGTCAAGACGATGTATCAGGTTACGAAAATGGTATAAAAGCAATCTATAAAGGAGCTGTCAATACCGATCGTTATTTGTTGACCTATATCAATGCACGGCACAATGTGGCTCCTAATCCGCCGCCTGTTGAAACCATGAAACAAGGTATAGAATTGACTGAATACTATCACTACGCCGAACCCGCTTGGAATGAAAAGCGCATCAACAATATCAATCAACACTTCGTAACGGCTTTTTTAGGCATTCACCTCAAAAAACAAGCCTATGAAAAGTATTTAAAACTCGATGAAAATGCCAATAACAAATTATGGACGGGATTTAAACCGCGTTCAGCTGTTGGCTTGGAGTTATTACATGCCGAAGCGGCAAAATAAAAACACCTCCTTGTTTTTGTAAAATTTTAGTTGTTTGCCGAAATCTAAAAAGGAATACCCCTCAGTATTTGAAGGCGATTAAAAAGAATTTATTACTATTGTACCAAAATGATTCAATAGATAAATTCGTACAATCAACAACAAGAAAAATGAAGAAAGCAAGTTTTTTAATCGCCCTTTTTTGTGTAATGAGCCTATGTATGGAAGCACAAGACAACAGTTTCCCAGTACAATTATCCATTCAAAATGGCAAAATAGAAGGGAATTACGATACCAAAACAGGTATCCAAAAGTATTTCGGCATTCCTTTTGCCAAGCCACCCGTTGGCAATTTGCGTTGGAAAGCACCGCAACCCCTTGATAATTGGATAGGTGTCAAACAAACGAAAAAATTTGCTGCTCGACCCATGCAAAAGCTGATATGGGGCGACATGAACTCTCGTTCAAACGGGGTGAGTGAGGATTGTCTTTACTTAAATGTTTGGACACCAACAACTTACAAGAATAAAGACTTGCCTGTATTGGTCTATTTCTTCGGTGGTGGCTTCGTCGCTGGCGATGGCTCTGAACCGCGTTATGATGGTGAAAGTATGGCGCAAAAAGGCATTGTCGTTGTGACGGTCAATTACCGCCTCAACATTTTTGGTTTCTTCGCGCATCCTGAATTGAGTGCCGAAGCACCTTACAAAGGCTCTGGCAACTATGGTTTATTAGACCAAAATATGGCTTTGATATGGGTCAAGAAGAACATCGCTGCTTTCGGCGGTGACCCTAAGAAAGTAACGATAGCAGGAGAATCAGCGGGGTCTATTTCTGTCAGCGCACAAATGGCTTCTCCTTTGTCCAAGAACTTGATTGCGGGAGCAATCGGAGAGAGTGGGGCAGGCATCAACCCGACATTATTCCCTGTGCCATTAGCAGAAGCTGAAAAAGTAGGAGCAGAGTTTGCTAAAAAAGCAGGTTATCCAAGCCTTGCAAAATTACGGGCGTTGAGTACAAGGGATATTTATGAAATTTACAACGAATCGGGGCGGTTTGGTTTCTCAACGGTCATAGATGGCTATTTTTATCCAAAAACGATTCCTGAAATCTTTAATGCCAAACAACAAGCACAAGTGCCGCTTTTGGTGGGTTGGAACTCCGCAGAAAATCCTGCTCAAGCCTTTTTGCAAGGCACTAATTTCTCTAATGAAAACTACGTGGCAAAGGTCAAACAGTTCTATCCAAATGATTTTGAAGAAGTCCTAAAATTGTATCCGCACAGCTCTGAACAAGAGATAGAACAATCTGCCACAGCTTTGGCTTCAGATAGATTTATTGCATACAGCACTTGGAAATGGGCTGATTTGCACTCAAAAAACAGCACACAACCCGTTTATCGCTATTATTACAGCAAATTGCGTCCTGCTTTGGTTGACAATAATTTGGAATCAGGATTGGCTGGCGGCACGTCTCAAAGAGACCCTAATGCGCCTAAACCCCGTCCTGCTATCGGCGCACCCCATGCTTGCGAAATTGAATATTGCATGGGCAACCTGCGTCTTATCAAAGAATATGCTTGGACAGCAGACGACTACAAAGTGTCACAAACCATGCAAAGCTATTTTGCCAATTTCATCAAAACAGGTAATCCAAATGGCGAAAAATTGCCCAAATGGGATGTGATAAAAACGGGCGATAGAAACCCGCCTTATATGAATTTGAATGTCGAATCGAAATTGGAAAAGTCTATGAACGAAGCCCGTTATGAGTTTTTGGACAAGGCGTATAAGAATAAATAGTTCTTATCATTTTATTTAACACATAGCCTCATAGGACACATAGCTTTTTTGTCATCCTGCAAGGAACTAAAAAAGCTATATGTCCTATGAGGCTATGTGTTAAACAATAAAATTCTGTGTTTACCCCTATCTCAACGCATCACCGACAACTCAATACAAGACGGAAACGTCCTATTCCGAAACACCCGATGCTCCGCCTTTTGATAATCTTCTTCTTTTGCCAAAAAGATATTCGGCACATACTTCTGCGGATTACGGTCAATCAAAGGAAACCATGTGCTTTGCACTTGCACCATGATTTTATGTCCTTTCTTGAAACAATGGTCAGATTTGAGTAAATTAACGGTATATTTATTGACTTCATTCGGTTTTACCGCTTCAGGTTTCTCAAAACTGTTGCGATAGCGACCCCTCAGTATATCAGCCGTAACGATTTGTTGAAAGCCGCTCATCGTAAAGTCTTTTTCATAATCTTCTGGATAAACATCAATCAATTTAACCACCCAATCGGCATCGGATTGACTTGTGGAAGCGTACAAATGCGCTAAAACATTGCCCGTAACGGTTATGTCTTTATCCAAAATGTCTGTTTCCCACGTCAAAACATCAGGTCGGTCTTGCACAAAACGTTGGTCTTCTGTCATCCATGTCCGCCAACGAGAGCCACGTCCGTAGGTTTGTTCAATAGGTCGTTGACGATAAGGAACAGGATGTGCAGGGTCAGAGCTAAAGCTATCGAAAGCTGTTTCCTTTGTCTCAACAGGCTTATCGAAAGACAATTTCCGCTTGTTTTGAAAGTAAAGATTTTGAGAAACGGCTTGTTTCGGTATCCATTTATCGTAGTTATGCCATGTATTCGAGCCTGTTTGAAAGGTTATCGCTTCTGCAAACTTGCCGTCACCTTTTCCTTTTAAATAATAAGCAAACCATTTGCGCTCAATCTCTTCTCTAAAGGTCTTGGACGTAGCGGTATCGAATTGGAGTTTACCTAAAGTCTTACCATCACTCCGCGCCCAACCGCCATGATTCCAAGGACCGACGACGATATAATTGAGGTTGTTCTTATCCTTTTTTTCCAACAAATCATACATGTATAAAGGCCCTGCAAAATCCTCTTGATCAAACCAACCCGCTACGTGTTGAATCGGCACAGTCAAGTTGATGTTTTCAAAACGATAAAGCAAGGACTGTTTCTTCCAAAAATCATCATAATCGGGATGATTCACAAGGTTATCCCAACTTGGAATGGTGTGGTGAAAATATTGAGCATTCACATTCGACAAAGGTCCGAGTTTCAAATACCAGTCATAATTATCGTATTGATTGAAAGGAAAAAGCGTATCAGTTTTGCTCGCTTCTTCCATAAATGAATAATCAAAACCATAACTCAAACGAAACGCGCCATTGTGATGCAGGTCGTCATTGATAAACCAATCGGCGGGCGTTGCTTGTTCCGAAACCGCTTTCAAAGCAGGATGTGGTTCAATCAACGCAATAATGCTCGTCCAACCACCATAAGAAATGCCAAAAATGCCTGCTTTGCCATTGTTATTTGATATATTTCTTAACAACCAATCAATCGTATCGTAGGTATCGCTGCTTTCGTCAATACTTTTCTTATCGGCTTTGTTGCGACTCATACGCAGCATCTCAAATGTGCCTTCCGATTCATAGCGTCCACGAATATCTTGGCGTACGAAGATGAACCCCTCAGTAGCGAGTTCAGGATTGGCAAAGTTTGGCATCGCGCCGCCCGTCACACCATAAGGCGTACGCATAAGCAGAAAAGGATAGGATTCTTTTTTATTCTTAGGTATAAAAATCAAGGTATTTAATTGTACACCATCACGCATCGGAATCATCACCATCTTTCTATCATAATCAAAATGTGTGGGTAACTTTGAAAGCACATCAAAAGGCATGTCCATCAAAGCATAATCCGCCCAACCATTGTAGTTATAATGCCACCACTCAGAAGGTTCAACCGTAAAACCATTTTTCGCCATCACTGCTTTCATCAATTCACGGTTTTTCAAGGCATTTTTATCTTTTACAGGCGCATTTGCCCACGATTCTTTAACGGCACTGTCGTAAGGTGTAGGCATTGCCAACTCATTCCCAGTTTTTAAATCCACCAAAGTCATATCCAAAGCACAGCCCCGATTGTGTCGTGACCCACTCCAAGGCGATGCGACATACAATGAATCAGGAAAACTTTCATAAAACTGAACCGTTACGGCATACGGACGATAGCCATCATAAATCTTAATGCCAATGCCTTGTTTATTGAGTTCCGCTTGTGCATTTGCTAAGGCTTTGACCACAGGCAAGCGGGCAAACGCTTTAGCTTCTTTATAAAAGACCTTTTTCAGAAAGTTATTCTCTGTGGCGTAACGAATATCAAGGACGATATTCGGAATACGGGTTTTAATCTCAATCAAAGCCTTGTTGCTGTCCGTTTCAATTTGGGTGAGATAAGCATCCACATCGCTCACGATACTGAGGGGGTAGCCGTATTTGTTTTTAGTTTGTGCATAAAGCATTTGACTAAGGGGAATAAATACGAGTAAGAGTAGAAGTGTCTTTTTCATCGTCTTGTTTTTTTGTGATTTAATACATTAATCTACATTCTGAAACTTCAATTTTATCTCCATCTAAAGATAGAGGCAATGGAAACCTGTGTTAAATGTGTCTCCTATTCCATAGTGTTTCCTTTCAAAAAGCATTAAATGCCTTAATCACCGCCGCTGCTTTTCTATTTTCAATCAAGGCGGCAACACGAATAAAAGAAGGTATAAGACTGCTGCCTAAAGTCGTAAACCACAGGTTTTCTGTGGAAATTTGTCTATCAAGGTCTATAATACGCTGCAAAAGCAACTCATTTTCCAAACCATGCAAAGTGTTCGTGATATGCCAAGCGCGGTTTCTAAACAATTCAAGGCTGAATCGAGCCAGTTGTTCGTCTTTTTTACCCACCAACCAATCCACTGTTTTCATTACAATAGACGATTCGCCAAGTGCCTTTTCAACTTCCTCAATCAATTCGGATAATAGTATATTGATTTCATTAAAATCTCTTTGAATTGCCGCCAAAGGTTGCCCAGCACCCGTTTGTGCCGTTGCAATGCCCAAATCAAGGCTGATATGGGCATTCATACCCGCCAGCAAATGTTGAAGCATAAACAAAGTGGGATTTTTAGATGCATCAAAAGTGATTTTCCAAGATGAAGTCATCGGTTTACCATCACAATAGCAACGATAGGCTTCCAGATACCGATTGGCAAAAACCACATCAAGCCGTTCCATACGCACGCCATCTTCAAATCGACCCATCCGAATACCTTCTTGAACTTGTACAGTCACTTTGCGATACAAGGCAGCAAACATGCCCAATTTATTGTTTTCGCCAATACATCGCTCAATGATAATGTCCAATTCCGTTATTACTTCTTCGATATTTGATGCAGGTATTGCCATTGGGTTTTGTTTAAGTAAAAGAAATTAAATAAATAACATGATAAGCGTTTTCTAATACAGGTCTCAATTGCCTCCATCTTTAGATGGGGGAAAGATTCAATATTTTATCCCCATCTAAAGATGGAGGCAATTGAGACCTGTGCAATAGGATGAAATGATGTCCGAAGGACTCCTTTGGAGGTGGATATTATTTAATTACATTTATTAATAGATTAAAATTTGCGCCCCTCAGTATAAAGCACTATTTTTTACGTCCTAAACTATGACCATAAGGCGAAATTAAACATCTTTACCTTATCTTCACTTAAATTCTAAACAACATCCGCATTTATCATGAAAAAATCAACAAACAACATTGCCTATCTTTTCTTATTTATCTTTTCTGCTATGGCGATAAAAGCGCAAACAATAGACCCTTCTATTTTGCGAAAGCCTTGGAAAGCCTCTTGGATAACCGTTCCTGAAGAAACCACAAATGGTTATGGCGTTTATCTTTTTAGAAAGATAATTGACTTAAATGCAAAGCCAACCACTTATGTTGTCCATGTGTCTGCCGATAACCGCTATAAATTATTTGTGAATGAAAAACTTGTTTCACTCGGTCCAGCGAGAGGTGACATCAATCATTGGCGTTTTGAAACGGTGGATATTGCGCCTTACTTAACAAAAGGCAAAAACATTGTCGCCGCACAAGTGTGGAATGAAGGCGACTTCCGACCCGAAGCGCAAATAACATGGCGAACGGGTTTAATTATGCAAGGAAATACAGATTCTGAAAGCCTTGTCAATACCAATAGCAGTTGGAAATGTATGCGTGATGACAGTTACGCCCCGATAAAAGTTACGTTGTCAACGTATTATGTAGCGGGCGCAGGCGAATTCATTGACATGAATAAGCATGAAAAAAATGCAGGCTCCCTCAGTATAAATGACAATAATTGGAAAAACGTCAAGACGATTGGCAATGGCATACCGCAACAAATATTAGGTGGCTATGGAACAGTAAGTGGTTGGTTGCTCGTACCGTCTGCTATTCCACAAATGGAATCAAAAGAAGAGCGTTTTGTAAAGGTTTTAAAAGCTGACGGTATAGAAATACCCAATAATTTTCCTAAAACCAAAACCAATTTAACCATTCCTACTAATACGACGGCTACAATTTTGTTAGACCAAACATATTTAACCAATGCCTATCCGACAATCATCTTTAATGGTGGTAAAAATGCCACTATTTCATTGAGTTATGAAGAAGGTTTATACACCAAATACCCTGCAAAAGGCAATCGCAATGAAATCACAGGCAAGGTATTCTTAGGACGAAAAGACAGTATTTTGTCTGATGGTACAAACGGGCAACAATTCACTGCGCTTACTTTTCGTACCTATCGCTTTGTGCAGTTACGCATAATAACTAAAGCTGAACCGCTTGTTGTAGAAGATATCTATGGCACTTTTACAGGTTATCCGTTCCAACTGAATGCAAAACTCATTTCAAACAGCCTTGAAATGGATAAAATGCTTGACATCGGTTGGCGTACTGCCCGATTGTGTGCCGTAGAAACCTATATGGATTGTCCTTATTATGAGCAGCTACAATACATTGGCGATGCCCGCATTCAAGCCCTCGTTTCGCTGTACAACAGTGGCGATGATAGACTTGTTAAAAATGCCTTGACGCTCATGGATGATTCGCGGCAACCCGAAGGCGTGACATTGAGTAGGCATCCTTCCTATACCCCTCAGTATATTCCGACTTTTTCGTTGTGGTATATTGGTATGTTGCACGATTATAGCCGCTACGGAAAAGACATTGATTTTGTCAAAAACAAACTATCGGGACAACGACAAATATTGGACTATTTTAGGCATTATCAACAAGCAGATGGCTCATTAAAAGATGTACCGCAATGGATGTTTACAGATTGGGTCACGGCGAAAGATTGGAACTCGGGCGTTGCCCCCCTCAGTAAAAACGGCACGTCGGCTCTTTTAGATTTGCAATTGCTTTGGGCATATCAAATTGCCGCCGATTTAGAAACTAAGATAGGCATGAAAGAATATGCTACAATTTATACAGGTTATGCTGAACAATTAAAGAAAACCATACAATCTAAATATTGGGACAATACCCAAAAACTATATGCAGACCGTATCGAAAAAGACCTTTTTTCGCAACATGCCAATGCTTTGGCGATACTGACGGGTATTGTTAAAAAGGAAGAGATGGGACAATTAGCAAATCAGATTTTGTCCAATAAAACCTTAGCACCCGCTTCTATTTATTTCAAATACTATGTGCATCAAGCCTTAATAAAAGCAGGCTTGGGCAATGATTACACAAAATGGTTGGATACATGGCGTGAAAACATCACAATGGGCTTGACAACGTGGGGTGAAACGCCCGATTTGAACAAAACCCGTTCCGATTGTCATGCGTGGGGTTCAAGTCCCAATATTGAGTTTTTTAGAACGATTTTAGGCATTGACAGCGATGGATTGGGCTTTTCAAAAGTAAAGATTGAACCACACTTGGGCGATATCAAAAAGATTAGTGGTTCAATACCGCATCCAGACGGTACATTATCAGTCAGTTATCAATTAGACAACAATAAATGGACCATACAAATTGATTTACCTAATAGGGTAACGGGCAACTTGATGTGGAAAGGCAAAACGGTTGTATTGAAAGAAGGTAAAAATATGTTTGCGTTCTAATGTCATTCTTTATATTAAATTACATTGTTTTTTTTTCATAAAAATGTAATTTTGTTCATTAAATATAAACAAATGCCGAGGAGAGATATTTACCATTATGAAATAAGACGTGCTATTGAAAAAGATGGATGGACAATAACAGATGACCCCATGCAAATAACATGGGAAGAAAAAGACTATTCACCCGACTTAGGGGCAGAAAGAATATTGGCAGCCCAAAAAGGTACAGAGAAAATTGCTATTGAAATCAAAAGTTTTATTGGACAAAACTTTTCTTTTGACTTCTATGAAGCAATGGGTCAATACGACAGTTATTACTTCGCTTTAGCAGATATAGAACCTGATAGAAAAGTTATGTTGGCTATCAGTGAAATTGCTTATAAAAAGTTTTTCATCAAAAAATATGTTCAACGGCTCTTAGTTTTAAAGAAAATTCCAGTTGTGGTTGTTGATACAGATAACGAAATTGTTATACAATGGATAAAATAACTAAATATCAAAACATAATCATTGATTACTTGACTGAATTTGCAAATTTCGGTCAACCTCGCCCTGGCATTGAAAAACAAGTGCTTACTGACTGTATCCACAACCATTTTCAATATGTTACAACAGGTTGGCAAGACCGTAGCACTTTTGTTTATATCGTTGGTCTTCATTTAGATATTAAAGATGGAAAGGTTTGGATTTGGCAAAACAACACAGATGCTTTTGTCGGTGATGACCTCGTAGAGCGTGGTATCCCAAAATCAGATATTGTTTTGGCATTTCACCCACCACAAGAACGCTTATATACGGGCTTTGCTGTGGCTTAGTAATTGGATACATAGATATAATATAATTTAAAAGTTGGTTTTGCTTTATGTCATATATGATAGATATGAGTGAAACTATAAACAAGCGACCCCTCAGTAAAACTTGCGATTGTGAAGATGTAAGAATGTTTTTATATTTATAAAGATAAGAGCTTGTCTAAAAATTTCACAAATATAAACAGGTTATTTACATAAATAAGATATTGTCAATAATCAAAACGACCCAATATTATTTGAATATTAGCGATTAAAATGAAAGCTTCAGAACTTTCTGTTGTTTTTTCATGGT
>JANOAU010000029.1:0-69388 GCA_031411275.1 Saprospiraceae bacterium
GCTTAAAAAATCGAAGATTTTTTAAGCGAAAAACAACGTCGCCCAGATAGATTTATTCAAAGGCGTCCCGAAGTAAAAAAAATCGGGGCAAGTTATTTTGAGCGCAGCAAAAAACAGCACGTAAATAACTAATCACTTGAATAATCAATGGTGATGGAATAAAAGTCCATAACTTTCTTCTAATAGGATGTCTTTCCATTCTTCTATTAAGTGTTTGTACGCGATGCCTACGGGCATGATGTTTCGATTTAAGTCGTATAAACCGAGTTCATTGATGTTTCCAGCATCATCCCTCAGTGCAGAATCCCAATCAACTTGGTGCAGCAAACTATACCAAGTAAAGCCTATAATCGGCACACCGTCTTGCTTAAGCCGATGCAGATTAGCCCACTGTTTTAATAGCCACTCTGTACACGCCGGCATTCTTATATTTGTTTCGGTGTGCATGATGGGTAATTTATACCTGTTGTAATACTGATTGGTTAAAACATAGTACCCAAATACCTCTCCTGATGCTTGTGTAGAGCCGTCGGGGTGAACAAGGTGTTCATTGGTTACATAATAATCATTGCCCATAATACATTTTGCTTTTACCTGATTTTGAACAAACCACTTGTATTCGTTTTTAGTCATGCCATTTTGCAACAAGTATTCATACATATTAACATTGATGGGAAAACCATACGTCAGGTCAAGTGATAAAAATCTCTTTTGGTTTAAAAAACGAGCAATTGGCAAGGCACTTGGTTCAGTCGCATGAAAATATTCGGTAGATTCACTTTGGATAAATGTGGCACTGGGCTGTACTTTCAAAATGGCGTGCATGGCCATGACATTTGCTTTTGACAAAATTTTCAAGGCGGTTACAAAAGCCGTATCAGAACTCAACCTTTCGTTCCACCAACCATATTGTGCAGAAAACATAGCCGCTATAAATATTTCATTAATCGGCGTGTAAAACTGCAACTCAGGAAACCGCGTCGCAAAAGCGGACGCATATTCCGCAAAATGATGCGGAAAGTCAGGATTTTGAAAATTCCCTAACCAATCTGGCACCCCGAAATGACAGAGGTCAACTAAGGGCGTAATACCCAATTCGTTTAGCCGATTAAAAGTAATATCCGTAAAAGACCAGTCATAGACACCAGGTGCTGTATGAGTTTTGTAGTAGGGCGGGCCATAGCGCAAAAATTCTATCCCCATTTCTTTCACCAAATCAAAATCTTTTTCCCAATGGAGGTAATGCCCTGTCTTCTCCATTTCATCTACTCGTTTAGTAGTACCGTCTGGCAATATAATAGTCGGATAACTATTTTCAATGCCCGTGGCGAACATAAATTTGCTTGCGTGCATATTTTATGAATTTTTAATAAACTTTTTCTTCAAAAAACCGATGTAAAGCATTGTCTAACGTTGGTAGCTGAATGCCTTTTTCACTATGTAAAACACTATAAAAAGGGCGTTGTGCTTTCCAATTCATTTGCACTAATTTTTTTGTTTGAAAACTTTTCTGCTCCATGCCTCCTCGTGAAGCGATTTCAGAAGCAAAATCTGCCCAAGTCAAACTACCTTGATTACTTAAATGCCAAATACCCGTTTCTTCATCAATCAGTAGATTAAGTGCAGTATTTACCAAATCGGGTACGTAGGTTGGCGAAACAACGACATCACTTAAAACAGAAAAGGGCGTTTGTTGATGTTGCGCTTGCAAAATATTATACGCAAAATTACTCTTGTCCCAAGGGCCAAAAAAAGCACTTGTTCTGATAATTAAGGCATCTGGATTGCTTGTAACTACTAATTGCTCGCCTGAAACTTTGCTTTTTCCGTACACATTCAAAGGATTGACGCGGTCTGTTTCAGTGTATGGATTTTTTTTAAACCCATTGAAAACAAGGTCAGAAGAAAATGTCATAAATTGTATATCAAACATTTTGCAAACTTGCGAAAGCAACGCGGGAGCTGTAGCATTTACGGCAAAACATTTTTGAGCGTCCATTTCGGCATCATCTACTTTTACATATCCCGTAGCATTAATTACCGCCCAAGGTTGATATTTTTCAAAAGCGTTTTTTATACTTTCCAAATCGAAAATATCAAGTTCAGTTCTTGACATAGCTACAAAAGGAATGTTTCTTAATTTGCAAATATGGATAAAAGCCGAGCCTAATGTCCCCGTTTCCCCAATTATAAAAATGGGCGATTGATGCGTTAGTACGTCAAGTTGTTCGGCATTGTGCCACCACCCTTTTTGATTTAAAAGCGGATGTTGGTAATCCCTATTTTCACCTAATGATTTGACTAATTTTACAGCAGCAGTAGGGCGTAATTTATTATTCCGAATATCAAATACGCCTGTTTCGTAATGAAAATTGCTTTCTGTAAACAAACTATTCCAATCATACGCGCCTAAAAGCGACCACGCTGTAATGGCTTTTAGATTAACTCCTTCTTGGGACAGTTGGTTAGCTTCGTCCCAAATTTCCTTAAACCACCTCATTTGTTCTTCACGCGTGCAACCAAGGTGTACTTCTGTAATAGCTATCGGCAAATTATACCGCGCCCACGTTTCTTTTACTAATGCTTTGAATCCCTCAACTTTCAAGTTAGTAATCCGCACCATTTCTGTATCTGCGTAGCTATGTTTTCCATTTCCTCCGTGCGTAAACGTGGGATATTTTACAAGATTTTCATCAAGGTATCTTTCAGAAGTTACATAATAATTTAGTCCGATTATGTCTGGAATACACGCATTTTCTTGTAAGAAAACAAGGTCTTTTTCCTGAATACCCGCCTTCAAAAAGTATTTCCAAAGCGGATGTTCTTTATTTACTTTTCCGCAAAGTAAGTCATACGTAAGCCAACGCCTATTATTTTCAAAATCTGCTTGATATTTTAACAACGGCGTGCTGTGCGTTTTAGCTAAATCTTCCGTTTGAATAAGTTTTGCGGCGGGATTTATCTGTCTAATTCCTTTCATCGCAAGTACAACGCCTTTCACTTGATTAATCAACATTGTTGTAAAACTCAAATCGTCAGCAGCATGAGGATACCAAAAACCATACAATCCGCTAAAACGGGCAGTGGTCAATGGCTCATTAATAGGTGTATAATATTCTAGGGTAGGAAATTTTTCAGCTACTTTACAGGCGTAATCGGCAAAGTGATAGGGAAATTTATCGTCATAAAGATGCGTAAAAGCAGGGCCGCTTCCGTGATGTACTAAACCTGCTATCGGGACTATATTGCATTCATTAATTGATTTCAATTGCTTTTCTGCCCAAGACCAGTCAATTTTTTGATTAAGCGTTTGTTGGTGATGTTCCCATAAAATAGGATAACGCAACGCTTTAATACCTAATTGGGCAATAAGGTATATATCATCAGCTCTATCATAATGACCTAATAAAGCCAACTGATCACGGTAGTTATCTTGAATACGATTAATTGTACACTCTATACCGCCCCAAAGTTCTGGTTTTATAAATGGGTATTGATTTGCCATCGAAAATTTATTTCGTTTAAGTAGTTCGACAAAATAAATTAGCAAAATACTGAGGGGGTCAATTTTTTTATAAAGAATAGACGCTCTCAATATTTTGCTAATTTATTTTGTCCAATCACTTATTAATTTTTTGCTACTAAGATATAAATCCATAACATAGCAAATAAGTAGATGAACAGAAATAAACGGGAAAATGATTTCGTGGAGATATTTGATAATCAACGTTTTACGCTATTCATCGTTCATCATTACTTACTATTGGTAATAAAGTTGCGGAAGCATGCTCCAGAATAAAATACGTATGCCAACCTATTACGAGATGCAGTGACTCGTCGCCAATTTCTTGCTCTTTTTCGTATTTCTTTCTAAGTGTGCTTAAATACATTAAACTCCTAATAACATTTATGTTTGAAATAACGACCGTTGCTTGCGAAGCATAAGGGAATATTATCATTAATAATGCTTGTTGGTCTTTCATGATTTGCGATTCTGGGTTTCCAGTAATCAATATGGCATAATCATTAAAGAAAAATGATTCAGCAATGATTAATCAAACGACCCCTTTGATTAATCGCATTATTCAAATATTCAACTTAACCTCTCAAGACTTTATAAAAATCAGAAGAAACAGGCGATATCTCATTTGCTATTGTCTTGATAAATATTAAAATAAATTTAAAAAAAACTACTTCGTTTAAATTTTATGTTCGAAGAACTTTAAAAGTTCTTCAAACATTCTCTCAGTTGCGACATAAAGCTGATATTCCGATATTTTAACTAAACTGCTTTACACCATTGGAAGAGTGGATTATTTCATTTTTAACAAGTGGTTGTTGCATCTGCATTAATTTTTTAAACAACGTCAGTGATTGAGCAACGACTTGATCCATATTGTAATATCTATATGTGCCTAACCTCCCTGTGAAAAATGTATTTGGTTCTGATAATGCCAATTTTTTATATCGATTATATATGTCCATATTTTCTTTACGTGGTATCGGATAATAGGGGTCGCCTTCTGCCGTAGGGTATTCAAAAACAATGGAAGTTTTCTCATGCTTTTGCCCCGTCAAATGTTTAAATTCTGTGATACGCGTATAAGCCTGACTCGTCGGATAATTTATAGTTCCTGTGGACTGATAAATTTCACTATCAATTGTTTGGTTTTTAAAAATAATGGAACGGTAAGGCAGCTTTCCAAAACAATAATTAAAATAGGCATCAATGGGACCCGTATAAATTAAAGTCTTAAAATTGATTTCATCCACCATATCTTTATAATCTGTATTGAGCATGATATTAATATTGGGATGTTCCAACATACGCTGAAACATATTTGTGTAACCATGTAAAGGCATTGACTGATAAGTATCCGTAAAATACCGATTGTCTTTGTTTGTTCGCGTAGGTACACGTGCCGTTACGGAGGCATCAAGTTCAGACGGGTCTAATGCCCATTGTTTAAACGTATAGTGCTTAAAAAACTTCTCGTACAATTCTCTACCGACGGCATTGACCACCACATCTTCCGAAGTCAATATGCGGTCTTTTTTTTCTGCTTTTGAATTAAAAAAATCCTGCACCTCTGTTTGAGAAAGATTTAACCCATATAAAGTATTAACGGTATTTTGATTAATAGGTAAGGGCACTAACTGCCCATCTACACTTGCCAATACGTGGTGTTCGTAAGGTCGCCATTCCGTAAATTTGCCGAGGTAATCGAACACTTCTTTGCTGTTGGTATGAAAAATATGTGGTCCATATTTATGAATCAAAATACCATCGTTGTTGTAATAATCATAGGCGTTTCCACCAATATGACTTCTCTTATCTATCAATAAAACTTTTTTATTGGCTTTTGATGCCAACCGTTCTGCCAATACAGAACCTGCGAATCCCGCCCCTACAATTAAATAGTCATACATATTAATTAATTTTATTGATGAGTAAATTTTGATTCTTATTTATTTCATTTTGCATCAATATATCCATCTTTTCCCAAGTCGCATCCCAAGAGATATTACTGAGATAGTCGTCCACTTTTGTTAACCACTCCCGCTTATCCGTCTTGTTTAATTCTAATGTGGCTAATCGTACTAAATCTTCAGCATTGTGTACAATATGTACCAAACCCAACTCGTGATAAGGGTTTATGACATCTGTTATGGCAGTAGAAATGACGGGCTTTCCGCCCGCGAGGTATTCAGGTGTTTTCGTAGGACTAATATACTGCGTAGATTCATTGATGGCAAATGGAATCAATGCAATATCCCAACCACTTAGGTACGCGGGCAATTCCTCATAGGTTTTAGCACCGAGATAATGTATGTTTTTATTTTGAGGTAGTGTAGCAGCATCAATTTTTATAACCGGCCCCACTAAAACAAAATGCCAATCAGGTTGTGCATCTGCCGCCTGTTTTATTAACTCAATGTCAAAACGTTCATCTATTACCCCATAAAATCCTAAACGGGGATGAGGTATTGTTGACTGGTCTGCAACTTCTTCGTTGTTGTATCTAGCAGTTTTAAAATGTGCTTTATCAATACTACTTGGGAAAGCATAAATATTAGCATGTTGTGTTTTCTTCGCCTTATACAAGTTATTACCACCCGTAAAAACGACGTGCGCTTTTTCAAACAATGCCTGTTCTAATGTTTTTAATTCAGGTGGTGCGAACTTAAAAGCACTTAATTCATCCATACAGTCATATACTGTTGCCAACGGATTAAAATCAGCCGTATATGCCAATGCCATTGGTGTATAATACCAAAAAATGTAGGATTCTATAGCATATGCTTCAAAAAGATTTTTTAGTACAATTTCTTTTCTTGTTGTTTCATTCTGCGTGTTTTGAATCCTATTACTTAAATGTGGCACAACGACCGTAACATTTTCATTTGTAATATTTGTCTTGTAGCCGTCTTCTTCAATACTGTAGATAAACTCTTCAATATAATAAACAGTATATTTTTTTGTAAAGCGACTTAAGAGATGCTGTGGACGTTGGTAAACAAATTTCCAAGGCAAATGGGAAAAACAAACAAGCTGCATGACATTTTTTTTTAAATTATTATAGTATATAGTTTATCATTTTTTATGAGAATTTTTATGAGAATTTTTATGAACTCCAATCCTTATGATACAAAAGTACCAGTGCTAATTAAACAAGGCATTACATAATTATTATAGACTATTACATAATTCACACATTATTTTAATAAAAAATTATTCCTTTCGTTAAATAGTCCATTTTACCTACACAATTATTAGGCGTTTTCCACTTATTGTCTAATTTATTCCCAAAGTGTGTAATTTATTCCCTATTATGTATATTTTGCTTTTGTAACAACTTTTATAGAAGGCATAAAAAAGTATAAAAAAAGATTTTTTACTGAGGAATCATGAGATTTGTTTGATACAACTATATCAGTATCAATGAAAAAACAGGTGTGAGAGTGTGTAAGCTTTGTGTTAGTAGAGTATTTCTGTATTTGACCAAACTATTTCTGTGTCAAATCAAGTCATTTCTTAAATAGAATAGGGTATTTGTCTGGCAGAACGGAGCATCTATGCCACAAAATGTTATATCTCTTTGGGGTAACAAATCATTTCTATTAAATTTGGTCTTTCTTCGCTGATTATGCTTTGCTCAGATCTGCATATCCACCTTTTTAGTCGGTGCCAACATTTCGTTTCGCAATGCCAATTGTCGCGCTACATTTTGAGCAACATTTAAAAAGGCTTGTTTGGTAATGGGTTCTTCGCCCAAAATAGCAGGTTTGCCTGCGTCGCCACCTTCACGAATGCCCATGACAAGTGGAATTTGACCTAAAAGAAGGCTTTCGCTTTGCTTTGCGAGTTTTTTACCGCCGCCTTCTCCGAATATTTTATATTGACGGTCGGGCATATCGTCGGGTGTGAACCACGCCATGTTTTCAACAATGCCCAAAATAGGTACATTAACTTGTGGCAATAGGAACATATTGATGGCTTTAACGGCATCAATCACAGCCACTTCTTGCGGTGTCGTGACAACCACCACGCCTGTGACAGGCACCGTTTGCACCAATGTTAACTGCACATCACCTGTGCCAGGCGGCAAATCCACAACGAGGTAATCAAGTTCACCCCACAACGTATCATTGAAAAATTGTTTGATGACACCTGCCAAACGAGGCCCCCTCAGTACAACCGCCTGTTCAGGCTCAATGATATTGCCGATGCTGATGACTTGCATACCGTAGGCTTCGAGCGGCACCATTTTAGGTACGCCATACACTTCTTGCAACTTAGGTCTTTGTCCTTGCAAACCCAACATGGTCGGGATACTCGGGCCATAAACGTCTGCATCCATAATGCCCACACGTGCGCCTAAAGCCTTCAGACCCAAAGCTAAATTGACCGCTACGGTTGATTTACCAACGCCACCTTTGCCTGAAGCAACGGCGATGATGTTTCTCAAATGCGGCAAAGGGCGTTCAGGTGCTTGTGCTGCGCCCCCCTCAGTAGGTCGCGCTAAAGTATGCACATTGGGTTGTGCTTGTGGATATTCCTTTTGAATCGCTGAAATACAAGCAAAAATCAATTCCGTTTTGTTACCCATATTCAGCGTCGGCAATACAAGCGTAAAATTCACATTGTCGCCTTCAATCCGTAGTCCTTCAACCATCCTTCTTTGGATGATGTCTTGTCCTGTAGCAGGGTCTTTGACCGTCCGTAAGGCATCAACTATTTTATTATTATCTATCATTTTTATGAGTTATGAGTTATGAGTTATGAGTTATGAATTATGAATTATGAGTTATGAGTTATGAATTATGAGTTATGAGTTATGAGTTATGAGTTATGAGTTATGCTAAAGCGGCAAATAACTCATAACTCATAATTCATAACTCATAACTATTTCAAACATGCTTTCACAAAATCCACGAAAAGCGGATGCGGATTTTCCACCGTACTTTTTAGTTCAGGATGAAACTGAACACCCACAAACCAAGGATGTTTAGGAATTTCCACAATTTCAACCAAACCACTGTCAGGGTTGATACCCGTAGCAACCATACCCGCCGCTTCGATTTGTTCTAAATAATGGTTATTAAACTCCCAACGATGCCTGTGTCGCTCTTGAATATTTTGTTTTTTGTAGGCATCAAAGGCTTTTGTTCCTTTTTTTATTTTACAATCATAAGCACCGAGCCGCATCGTCCCCCCTTTTGCGGTGATGGTTTTTTGCGCTTCCATAAGGTCAATAACGGGATTGGAGGTTTCGGGATAGACTTCTGTTGACCCTGCATCTTTAAGTTCCAATACATTTCGTGAAAACTCAACCACGGCGGACTGCATACCCAAACAAATACCAAAAAACGGTAAATTGTTTTCACGACAATACCGAATTGCTTCATATTTGCCTTCTATACCCCGCTCACCAAAACCTGGCGCCACTAAAATGCCGTCAAATGGGCTTAACAAAGTGCTAATATCTTTCCCTTTTAGGTTTTCTAATTGTTCAGAATGAATAGGAATGACTTTTACGCGACATTCATTGACAGCACCTGCATGGACAAAGGCTTCATAAATGGATTTATAGGCATCTTGTAACTCATTGTATTTACCCACCAAACCGATGCAAACTTCATGCGATGGATTTTTGAATTTGCCCAAAAACTCTTTCCATTTTCTTAAATCTGGTTCGCGGCGGTCATGCAATCTTAATTTTGAAATGACCACAGAATCTAATTTTTCTTTGAGCATCAACAGCGGTACATCGTAAATCGTATCGGCATTCATGGCTTCAATAACCGATGCCACTTCAACATTACAAAACAAAGCGAGTTTCCTTCTGATGTCCATACTGAGGGGATGTTCCTCAGTGCGACAAACGAGGATATCGGGTTGAATCCCTGTATTCAACAGTTCTTTGACACTGTGTTGTGTTGGTTTTGTCTTCACTTCACCCGCCGCTTTGAGGTAAGGTACAAGGGTCAAATGCAGAACGAGGCAGTTATCAGTACCCAATTCCCAACGCAATTGCCTCAGAGCTTCGAGATAGGGTAGTGACTCAATATCGCCGACCGTGCCGCCTAATTCTGTAATAATGATGTCATACTGAGGGGTCTGTCCGAGGATTTGCACCCGCCTTTTTATTTCATCCGTCACATGTGGTACGACTTGAACCGTTTTGCCGAGATAATCGCCCGCTCTTTCACGGTCAATGATGGTTTGATAGATACGGCCAGTCGTCACATTGTTCGCCTGGGAAGTGGGCATGTTGAGAAAACGCTCATAATGACCTAAATCGAGGTCTGTTTCAGCCCCATCATCTGTTACATAACACTCGCCATGCTCATACGGATTGAGCGTGCCAGGGTCAACGTTGAGATATGGGTCGAATTTTTGAATTGTGACTGAAAAGCCCCGTGCTTGGAGGAGTTTGGCGAGGCTTGCGGCTATGATGCCTTTGCCCAATGAAGATGTTACGCCGCCTGTTACGAATATGTACTTTGCCATAAAATGTTGTTAGTCTCTGTTGAGACATTTGCTTTATTCATTTATGGGACACAAAGGTAGATTTTCCTTTGAAAAAGCAAAGATACTGAGGGGTCTGTTTTTTTGAAAAAAGAAAGGGTGGGGTTTTTATGCTTTGTTAGGCAATGGTTTTTTTAATCCAATCCCCAAAAATCTCAAAAAAACAAAAATCCTTTTAATTTTGACCCTAAAATACAGCCTCTACAAAACTTCTTTTATAAAAATATTTATCCAATGCTCTATCTCATTTTAAGCATTTTATTTTCTGTTCTTTTGCTTGTTAATTTTCGTTTACATGCTAAATATAAAATTGATACGACACAAGCCATTGTTTTCAACTATTGGGTATGCGTCCTTTTGGGCTGGTTTTTATTGCCTTCGGGAACGACATTTACGATGGATTGGACGGCAGACATCACTTATTATGCGCTACTTCTGGGTTTAGGTTTTATTGTGGTTTTTATGTTGGCGGGTGCATCTACTTTGCAATCGGGTATAACAGTCACGTCTCTTGCCAATAATATGTCATTGGTAATACCTGTTTTATTTAATTTATGGGTATTCCATACGTCTCAAAACTTTGGTTTACTTAATTACATTGGTTTAGGACTTGCTTTTGTGGCTGTTTATTTAAGCACTTGGAAAAAAGATTCAGGAGAAGGAGGGCATGAAAAAAAGCGTAACTTAACTTTACCACTTTTAGTCTTTATTATATCTGGACTAACAAATACAACTTTCAATTATCTTAATCTCAAATACGTTACAGCAAGTGGTTCTACGGTTGCTTTTATGATGACAGCGTGTTTAGGTGCTGTTATTGCTGGTTTGTTTTTATTACTTTATCAAAGAAAAAGCATTGATACTAAGAATCTTATTGCCGCTATTCCTTTAGGTATTCCCAATTTTCTTTCTTTTTATTTTTTATTAAAAGCCTTAGATGTTTTTAAAAACAATGGTGCTTATGTGCTGCCTATTTACAATATAGGTGTCATCGTTGTTTCAACGGTTGTGGCTGTGTTCTTTTTCAAGGAAAAATTGGCAAAATTGAATTGGATAGGCTTGGTTTTGGCTTTGGTGGCGATTGTTTTGATTTCTTGGATGGGGAAATAAATCTGTTCATAAATACTTCCCTCCCCGCCTAATCGCCCGAAACAACAAAAACAGAAAAAAGCCACCCACCCACAGTGTCATACGCATATATTCCACCTCCCCATGCCTATTAAAAAGAAAGCCCAAAGCGACCGTTGCCAACAACAATAAAGTGAAAATTAATTGTTGACCAACAGAATACATCAATTTAGCCCCTAATATCACATCTGGATTATTGATGTCCAATTCTCCTTTTTTTGCTTTTTGTAATACTTGATGTAGTTCATCGGGCAGACCCATTGTTGTCGCAACACTACGACGCAACAAGCCACTCACAAAAGATCTTATACTCTCTTTTTCACCCATTAAAAATTTTTGCGCATACGGGCGCACAACATCTAAAGGGTTAAAAGCGGGGTCTAAAGCATTGCATAAACCCAACAAAAGCGTCACCATGCGGTTAAGCAAAACATAGTCCTTCGGCACTTGCACTGTACCCGTAATCCCCTTAAAACCAATGTCTTGTATCAAACTAAAAAGACTATTATTAAAAGGGTCAACTTCAATATTTTTAAAATTCAGTCCTTCCAATTTGATTTCATTTTGAAGAAAATTACGCAGCGCATTGACCATTTTTTCCGCCATTTTTTCTGCGTCTTTGTTATGTGCCAAAAAGCCCATCGTGTGCAAAGCGGCTATCATCGCAGCCGTATCATTCCTAACAGCCGCTTCAATCAGTTGAGGAATCCCTTCGCGCAAAGCGGTGCTTAAAGTTGCGACCGCACCAAAATCAAGCAGCACAATCGAACCGTCTTTTTGAATCAAAATATTGCCAGGATGTGGGTCGGCATGATAAAAACCGTCTTTGAACAACATACGACAATAGGCCTTTAAAATACGGCTTGCAATGTCTCGACGGTCGAGTTGCCAAGCGTCTAATTGAGCAAGGTTTGAGATTTTAACACCAGCGTGCCAAGTCGTCGTCAACACTTTGCCCGTAGAATATTCAGGATGCACTATGGGAACAGCGATACCTTCCTCCGCAATACTTTCACGTATCGCATTCATAGAATGGGCTTCACGTACAAAATCCAATTCTTCCTCAATCATTTTTCGCACTTGCGTATAAATGTAGTCCATACCTTTGATGTCGTAAAACCAAGCAGAAATACGGGTCAATCGCAAAATGATTTCCAAATCTATTTGTGCAACTTCTTCAATATCAGCATGTTGGACTTTCACAACCACTTCAGTACCATCGTGTAAACGCGCGCGGTGTGCCTGTCCGATAGAAGCCGCAGCGAGCGCATTTTCATCGAAATGATCAAAAAGTTCTGCTATTGGTTTGCCGAACTCCCTCAGTATTCTATCCTGAACAGACGAAAAAGGACGTTGGGGAATTTGGTCTTGCAACGCTTCCAATGGTTTTTGAAAGGCTTCAGGCAAAAAATTGGTCAAAATAGACAACATCTGCCCCAGTTTGATAAACAAACCATTGAGTTGCAAAATGGCATCCCGCACGCGTTCAGCGTTGTGAATATGCAACGCTACTATGCGGCGGTTATACCATTTCTGTCCAAAAATCTTTTTTAAAAACCACAAACGGGCATAACTGAACATGACAACTGTTGCCGTCCAATAAGCTTTTCGTAAGCGAAACGAGCGAGAATAGATTTTTTCAGTGGGCATTTTCGGCATATTTAACGTAGCACGGGATTCAACCCGTAAAAATTTACAAGTTTTAAAAAAATCATTGAATAATCCCCATCTTCTCCATTAAAAATGCCGCACTCATTTTTTGCGCTACACCTTCTTGAAGTTTATAATCAAAATGCAAGTCATTATCAATGATTTCTACTTCAAAACAGAGGTTTTTGAGATAATCGGGATATTGTTCTGCCATGTCGCCAATCACCAAATCATGTGTTGCAATGATACCAACCGCCTTGTGCGCCATGAGGTTTTTTATCAAACCAATCGTTCCCGCCCGTTTATCATTGGAATTTGTACCCCTCAGTATTTCGTCCAAAATGACGAAAGTCCTTTGATTTTGTTCCAATTCAGAGATAATGCGCTTCAATCTTTTCAATTCTGCAAAGAAAAACGACTCACTGTTTTGCAAAGAATCACTCACCCGCATACTGACAAAAATATTGAAAGGGTAAAATAAAAACTCGTCAGCACACACAGGCGCACCCATTTTGGCAAGTGCCAAATTGACACCCAAAGTCCTCAAAAAGGTACTTTTACCAGACATATTTGAACCAGTTAAAACCACAAACGAAGGGTCGTTGAAAATCATATCATTGCCAACACGTTTGTCACTCGAAATGAGGGGATGCCCTACATTTTTCATCAAAAGACCCCCCTCAGTAAGTTTTGGGTTTTGGGTATTGAGTTGTGAGTCTAAGGGCGTTGGAAAGATGAATTCAGGATGATTGAAGGAGAAATTAGCGATACTCGACAAAGCCTCAAACTCGCCTAAAACTTGAAACCATCGGAAAACAGTATGCCCAAAAGTCTGTTTCCACTTGCCCAAACTGAACAACGCATGTATGTGGTATTGAAACAAACCATTACCCAAAATAGCTGCAATAGGGTTTAAAATATTGTCAAATTGATTCAGAATGACAGATAAACGCTTCATAGCTTGGCTTGCCGTTGCACCTTCGACGACAATACTTTGTTTCAATTGATTCAATTTATCAGACGTAAACGTTTCATTTTCAATGGCTTTTAATAACATGGCATATTTCTGAAACGATAAGCTCATATTGCTCAACAATTCATGTTCATGTTTGATATGCTTTTGTTGACTGGCAACAATCAATAAATTGAGGATACCCAAAGCCTTGAATAAAGGTAATGCCATTGTCCAATCCGTTGTAAAAAGCAGTATCAAAACAATGACGGTGACCGAAGGTAAAACAAAAGAAATAACCCTAAAAAACGCATTATTTTGCAAGTGCGACGGCTTTTCAATCCAATTTCTGAATTTTTCAATCCGTTCATTTTTATCCGCAAACATCTGTCCGCTTGCTTGAAATTGCTGCCGCCACGCCCTTTTAGTTGCCAATTCTTTTACGGCTTCTTGACGCAAAACAATATCTCCTTCCTTACTCATGACATCGGAATTTTGTACCCCCTCAGTATTTTCAAGATTTCGAGCCAATTCCGTCTTACCAAAAGCCGTTTCAGTCCGATTCAGATGTTGAAAAATAGACAAATTGCCAAACATATCTAAGTCATAACTGTAAGGATGTTCAGGATTGATAAACGTCTCGCCGCCATCAAAAGCTGATAAATCACCTTTGAGATACGCCTGTTCATCTCGATTGATTTTTACCAATAACTCAAAAAGCGTTTGCTGCTCTTTGATATGAGCATGTATAAAAACCATTGCCAAAAAAGCGAAACCTAACAGACCAATAACGGCTGCCAAAGCCACCCAATTTTGGTCATTAAAGTAAAAATAACTGCCTGTCAACAAGGTTAGCATCGTTATTAATCGCAAAGCCGCAATGATATTGGCTTTTTTTGCTTGTTTTTGGCGCAAGGTTTCGTAGTGGGTTTCGGCTTGCGCGTAGTGTTGTGCGGGTGAAGACATAAATTTATTTTTTGAGGCGTGAAGATACAATATCACAACTTTCCAAAGGTTTTAAAGATTTGCTTAGTTCTAAATTTAACCATTTACTCATCCAATATCCCGATATTTCCCTTCTTCCAAAACAAAAAAATCATCGTCTGTGAGACCCCTCAGTATCAAAGCCTTTTTCAATTCATCAATCGGTTCTCTCTGCCCATCATCAGCCAAAGGGAATGTGCTGTGGTGAATGGCTAATGATTTTTCAGCATTCACATCCAAATGAATTTGCACCGCTTCACTCGGCGTGCAATGTATCGGTCCCATAAACCATTCGGGTTTATACGCCCCAATCGGAATTAAAGCCAAGCGAATTTTGCCAAATTTCTCACCAATTTCCTTGAAAAATGCAGCATAACCTGAGTCTCCTGCAAAATAAACATTGCCTGACGTTTGGCTTGAAATCATAAAACCAGACCATAAGGTAGCATCTCTATCCCTCAAACCACGACCTGAGAAGTGTTGGGCGGGCAAGCATGTGATTTTTAATTCTACATCATCTTTTTTGAAACTGTATTCATGCCACCAATCCATATCCATTGTGTTATCAATCCCATGGATATTCAAAAATTGAGAAATGCCCAAAGATGTGATAACCAACGGTTTATCTCTTTCATAAATTTTAGGTAAATTGATAATATCAAGATGATCCCAATGATTGTGGCTTTGCAAGATGATGTGAATTGTCGGCAAATCCGCCATTTTGATACCCGCAGGACGTACCCGTTTTGGACCTGCCCATTGCACAGGGCTTGTGCGGTCATACCAAACTGGGTCGGTTAATATATTGATTCCATCCATCTGAATCAGCACCGTGGAATGACTGATGAATGTGACCCTTAAATTGCCATCATATACTGAGGGGGTCGGCTTTTCACCAAAAGTAGGATTATTGACAATTTGCCAAGGCTTTTTGTCTCGTTTTTGGTCAGTTTGCCATTTGAGGGTTTCCATTGCACCTTTTGCATTTTGACCCGATGGATTATAGAATTTTTGCCCATCAAAATGGTCGCTGATAGCGCCTTGATAGCGAGGTGCAGAAATAGCTCTGCCTATGATGTAACCGCTTAGTGGAATTGCCGTAAGGACGGCGAGAATTGTGAGTAACATAAATCAGTGATTTAAACACAGATGCTTTGATTTGTATGATGTTACTCGTAGAGACGACTGAGAGGAAGGTAAATTTTATTTTTTATCAGAAAAAAGGTCAGAACCTGTATCATCAGGTCTGACCTTTTTGCGCGTAGCTTTTTTTTCGCCTTGCATTCGTTTTTCTTTGGCGCGCGCCCTTAATACTGAGGGGGGCGTTTTGGAAGGCTTTCGTTCGGGGTCTTGTTTCAGAGCCTTTTCAACTAAGCGAATCAGTTTTTTTTCAGCCAATAATTTATTCGCTAATTGAGAACGCTCGGTTTGATTGACAACAGACAAAATACCTTCTTTTGAAATTTGATTTTCTAATCTATTGAAAATCAAATCCTTTTCATCGCTATCAAATGCCAATGATGTGGTTATATCCAACAGCATTTCGACTTTTGTCTCCACTTTGTTGACGTTTTGACCACCACTCCCGCCGCTTCTTGCAGTGCGGTACGTGAGTTCTTTTTTTAAAATGTCTAAATCCATGAATTATTAAAAATTATGCGTTAATAATACACTCAAAACGATTTTGACATCCAATTAGTTCCAAAAATCTAAGCAATTTTAACATCAACAGCATTCATGCCTTTTTTACCTCTTTCTGTATTGAACGTTACGCTATCACCCTCTTTTATATTATCAATGATTCCTGTCACATGAACGAAAATCTCTTCGTTTGTCGTACTATTTACAATAAAACCAAATCCTTTAGCTTCATTAAAAAACTTAACAGTCCCTTTATACATGATTTACAAATTTAAATTTATGACGAGCAAAATTGCCTCTGCAAAAATAGTATCATCTTTGATATTTTCACCTCCCTAGTAATAATAGCTGCAAAAAATTAAACTTTCTGTCAATTTTTGCTCATAAAATCAACTTTAAAACAAAGCATTTGTTAGCATTGCATTATAAAAGGACATTTAAAGACACAAACTATTTTTGTATGAAAAATAAAAGGGCGATAGTGTGGTTTCGCAATGATTTGAGGTTGCACGACAATGAAGCGTTGCAAGATGCAATGAGAAATGCCGATGAGGTGATACCCCTTTATGTGATTGATGAACGTGTTTTTCGAGGCAAAACGTCTTTTGGTTTTCCTAAAACAGGCAAATTTCGACTGCGGTTTATTCTCGAAAGCCTTGCAGATTTAAGGCAAAACCTTAGAAATCGAGGATCAGAATTGTATGTACGCATCGGTAAACCTGAAGACATCGTTTTCGATATTGCCCAACAAGCCAAAACGTCTTGGGTCTTTTGTAATCGAGAAAGAACGGCAGAAGAATTGCGCGTTCAAGACAAATTGGAACAGAAACTATGGACAATCGGACAAGAACTACGCTATTGTCGTGGTAAAATGCTCTATCATACTGCTGACCTGCCGTTTCCGGTTAATCATACACCTGATACTTTTTCACAATATCGCAAAGAAGTTGAACGTATTACGCCTGTAAGAGAGCCTTTTCCAACACCTAACACGATTGGAAAAACCAGTTTTGACCTTCATGCGGGCAATATACCTACACTTTCGGAATTTGGTTTCGCTGATTTTGAAACTGATGAACGGGCGGCTTTACCTTTTCGAGGTGGCGAGACTGAGGGATTGAAACGCTTGAAATATTACCTCTGGGATACCAATTTGGTCAAAACCTATGAAGAAACACGCAATGAAATGATAGGTCGCGACTATTCATCTAAGTTTTCAGCTTATTTAGGACAAGGCTGTTTGTCGCCTAAAATGATTTTCCATGAATTGAAAAAATATGAAGCAGAAAGGGGCGACAATCGCTCGACCTATTGGTTGTTTTTTGAATTGTTGTGGCGGGATTATTTTCGACTTATTGGGAAGAAACACGAGAATGCTATTTTCAAAATCGGTGGTTTGACGAGTAAACCCGATAAAAAATGGCAAACGGATGAACGACTTTTTAGCATTTGGGCAGAAGGGAAAACGGGTATTCCGTTCATTGATGCCAATATGCGAGAACTGAATACGACGGGATTTATGTCCAATCGGGGTCGTCAAAATGTCGCCAGTTTTTTGATAAAAGATTTAAATATTAATTGGCTTATGGGCGCAGAATGGTTTGAAAGTCAATTAGTTGACTATGACCCATGCAGTAATTATGTCAATTGGATGTACATCGCAGGTGTCGGCAATGATCCGCGTGAAGACCGTTATTTCAATATTTTAACACAAGCCAATCGCTATGATGCCAAAGGGGAATATGTCAAATTGTGGTTACCCGAATTGCAGAAAGTGCCGATTGAAAAAATCCATCGCCCCGATACTTTGACTTCTGATGAACAAGCGGCTTGTTGCTTGAAATTCGGTGTAAATTATCCTAAAACGATGATGGCAACAGCAAAATGGACTTAATGAAATGATGAACGATGAATTGACAACACTGTTGAAAATCAATGTTTTACAAATTCATCATTTATCGTTCATCATTTATCATTCAAACAGACTATTACAACTCCACAATCGTCACACCATCGCCACCTTCTGCATTTTCGGGGTGAAAAGCTTTTTTAACCTCTTTGTATTCTTTCAATTTTTGACGAACCAATTTTCTTAAAACACCATTGCCTTTGCCATGTACGATGCTCAAAGTATTGGCACTTGACACCACGGCATTGTCCAAAAAGGCTTCCAAAATGCGGTCAGCTTCAATCATGGACAAGCCGCGCAGGTCTGTTTTAGCATCAAAATTAGCTGAACGAGTGATAGAATCATGTTTAGAAGACGATGCAGTATTAACGGTCAATGGCTCTCCAACAGGTACTAAGTCCTTGATTTTCACAGTCATACGCATATCACCCATCAACACAATGGCTTCTTTTTTGTCCACACTTTCCACACGACCCGATGCTGTGCCTGACCTCATTTTGACCATTGCACCAACTAAAATCGGCTTGTGTACTGAGGGGGTCGAATGGTAGACATCTTCGTTCAGACGAGTGACTTCATTCGCCAATTTTTGTTGCTCTTCACGAACGCTGTGAACGAGTTTTTGGGTTTGCTCAAGGTTTTTAGTTTGCTTCAATTCCTTCATCAAACGTTGCAAATCCTGATTGGAATGGGCTGTTTTTTGCAATTCAAACTCTTTGGCATCGAGTTTCATCTTTTTGCGTCGAAACTCTATGTCCTTGATTTGGTCGTCATATTGCTTGATGAGCCTTTCAAGAAGGCATTGTTTTTCCTCGATTGCCTTCAATTTATCGTCATATTCCTGCTTTTCGTTCTGCAAATCCACTAAAAGTTCATCTACGGCTTGTTCGTTTTCACCGATTCGTTTTTTAGCATATTTCAAAACTTCTGTATCCAAACCGACACTCGACGCAATTTCAAAAGCATAGGAAGAACCAGGTCGCCCAATCGTCAATTTATAAGTCGGCTTCAAATTGTCTTTATCAAAATTCATACAGCCGTTGACGATGCCCTCGGTTCTGTACGCAAACATTTTCAAATTGCCGTAGTGGGTCGTGATAACGCCCATCACTTTTTTGTCGTTAACACCCCTCAGTATCGCTTCTGCAATCGCGCCGCCAATTTTAGGGTCTGTACCGGAACCAAATTCGTCAATCAAAATCAAGGTATGTTCATTGGCTTGTTTCAAAAAAGCCTTCATGTTTTGAAGGTGCGAACTGTACGTCGAAAGATCGTCTTCAAGGCTTTGGGCATCGCCAATATGGGCAAAAATGTGTTCAAATATGCCCATTTCGCTCATTTCATGCACTGGCACAAGCAAACCACATTGCAACATCAGTTGCAACAAGCCAATAGATTTCATCAAAACAGACTTGCCTCCCGCATTAGGACCACTAACCAACAATATGCGGTTGCCTTTAAACAGCTCTAAATTGAACGGAACGGTTTCCTTGCCAGCTGCCTTGTTTTTGAGATATAAAAGCGGATGTCGTCCTTTTTGAATACCAAAATGAGCCGCATTGACCAATTGTGGCATAAAGGCTTTCATCTTAAAAGCCAAACGTGCCTTTGCTAAAACGACATCATAAGAAAAGACGATATTTTGATATTCAGCGAGTTGCGTACAATAGGGACGTAGACGCGCCGACAAATCCCTCAGTATGCGATAGATTTCTTGTTTTTCTTCTTGCTCTAAATCAAAAATATCGTTGTTGACCTCAATCGCTGCTTCAGGTTCGATGAAAGCTGTGCGACCCGTTGTTGACTCATCGTGGATGATACCTCTGATTTTGCGCTTATGCTCGACAGGTACAGAGAGGACACGCCGACCATTCCGTAAGGTCTCGTTATTGTCTGCTAACCAGCCATTTTGACGAAATTCGCCTATCAAACGGCGATAAACGGCATCCATTTCACGCATTTTTGACTGCGTTGCACGCCTTATTCTCACCAGTTCAGGAGAGGCATCGGAGCGAATATTGCCTTCATCGTCAATGACACGGGTTATTTCTTTCGACAAATCATTGTCGTAATTGGTATGCCGCAAAATATCAAAAAGGTTGGGATAGATGTCGCGACGCACAGGCGTAAAAAAACGATGTAAATCTCTGAAAATCAATAAGATAGCATTGATGCGTTGTAGGCTTTCAATAGATAAAACGTAACCCTCAATAGCCAAAAATTTTAAATCTTCATCAAGAGAATAGTAAGCACCGAAGGGAAATTTGTCGTTTTTTTCAAGGGCTAATTTGAGTTCTTTTGTTTGTTTGAGTTTCGTCTCTATACTTTTAAGGTCGGTTTCGGGTTGCAAATTTTGAAAATAGGCTTGCCCCATCTCACCTGAACATTCACGCACAAGCAAAGCCAACACTTTGTCAAATTCTAATTTTTCGTAAATATCTTTAGGAAGTAAATTCATTCTAAATATGAAATATGAAATATGAAATTAATACTGAGGGGGTAAAATTAACGGCTTATCAACAGAAAAAAGAGTACCAAAGTTCTATTTCTCAAATGATATTAGAGGAAGGAATAATCAAGAGTCTTCAACTTATTGATAATCAATATATTAGAGATATATAGTAGGATTTTATTTTTAACTCTTTTCTGATATAATAAGTAATTCAATTGTGTGTTGTGAAAATTAGTTTCACATGCAACTTTTCACAAAATCAACGCTCTCTACGAAAAAAAACGTAGCTTTGCTGAAAGGTCAACACAAAGACCAAAATTTTGTAACATCTTGGTATTCAGCTTATTAACAATTTTACATTAACTAAATAGAACATCATGAAAAAGACATGGCTCATGGGTTTATTATCCATTTTTACAATTCAATGCTTTGCACAAACAGCCAAAAAAGGACTCGTTGGTGGTGGCTGTGACGGTTGCGAGCTTTATTCGGAGGGAATGCCAACAAGCCTTGCAGGACAAACAACAATGGCGCAAGGCGAAACAGGTGTTAAAATCCATATCAGTGGAACGATTTTTAAAAAAGATGGCAAAACACCCGCGCCTAATGTCATTCTTTACATTTACCACACCGACAACGAAGGCTATTATAAAGCCGCACCGAATCAGACTGTAGCAAAAAGACATGGACGACTGAGGGGATGGATGAAAACGGATGATAAAGGTCGGTATGCTTTTACGACAATTCGCCCGGGTACTTATCCGAACACTAAATTTCTCGCCCATATTCACCCGACCGTAAAAGAACCGAATAAAAACGAATATTACATTGATGAGTTCGTCTTTGCAGATGACCCCAATTTGACAAATTCTGAAAAAAACAAGATGCCTAATCGTGGGGGCAATGGCATTGTCAAATTGACCAAAAATACTGAGGGGGTATGGGTTGGTCGAAGAGATATAGTTTTGGGTTTGAATATTCCTAATTATGATTAATGGAAGAGTGAATCTAAAAACTAAGTTTTTTTGGGAAACACATTTCTGTAGAAATTCACTTTGTCTTCAAACCGCATCGCTGCGTATAAAGGTGAGGGCGACGGGAGAGCGATATACGACTGTGTTGGATACCATTTTTGAAAAATTTGTGCCACGCCTTTGCCTGTGCAAAAAACGGTTTTTATAGCATTTTCCTTGAAAATGCGTTCAAATTCGGCTTTATTCCAAACAATATCGGTCAAATCGCTGTCCAAATTCGATGATTTTTTACGGCGACAGGCGTGTATTAAATCCAATAAACCGAGGTCTAAATTTTGAAGTAATTGTTTTTTGCTGTTTCTTGTGGGCAATTCAACATTGTAAATTTTTTCCATGATGCGCCAAAACTGATTGCGGCCGCCGTAGCTGAACGCTGTTTCATCTTTTTCGTTTTCCTCTTGTGTGCGTTGAGAAAATTGCCGCCCTGGGAAGGTACCGACCACTAAATATTGGACATTCTGTGGAATAAAATTGCCAAAAGGATGGTATTCTAAAATCATGCTTCAGCCATTTTTAAATAAGCGACGACCAAAGCAGCAATCAAGGCGGGCATGGCTTGCACATAAAAAATCCGTTTGCCTGCTGTCATGGCACCATAAATACCAGCGACGCTGACACATAAAAGAAAAAATACGGCTACGTTGAGATGCCAATTCGTATCAGCAATAAAGAGTGACCACAGCAGACCAGCCGCTAAAAAACCGTTGTACAGCCCTTGATTGGCTGCTAATGTTTTGGTGGGTTCAAACAACGAAGCGTCGAGGCTTCTGAATGTTTTTTTGCCCAAGGTTGTCCAAGCGAACATTTCCATATAGAGTATGTATAAATGTTCGATAGCGATGAAAGCGATTAAAAAATTGGCGAGGATATTCATTTGTGACAAGTGAATGTTAAAACATGATTATCAATTTTTTAAAATTAGTAACTTCTTTATATTTTTCACGAATAAAGATAAAAAAAGCCTTTTGATTATGCGTTTTATTATTTTAATACTCTTTTTTTTTGTCGTCCACCCTTCTATTTTTGGACAAATGGCTGATTCTTGTTGGCTTGTGGGGTCTTATGCATTGCGTAAAGTCGAAATGAGTCAGTCTCTTGATTCCAATAGTCGTATCATTCCTCCACTTAGATGGTCGCTCTATGAACAAAAGGGATTGGCAGATACCTTGACGATAGGCGAGGGTTTTGAATTTACACGTTGTGTTAATTTTCAAAACTATTTCGTACAAGTCTTGACAGGACAATTTAGTGTAAAACAAGACAGTCAATTTACTGTATCTATTTCACAAGGAACGCTTTATACATTGCCCATTTTGAGTATAGCTGCACTGACACCATCAGAATTGGTCATTATAGAAAAGTTTAAAACAAGGTGGATGAAGCGTACTTTTAAGAAAAACGAGGTCATTCAGCCTTGATTAACCCTTTGCTTCAAATTTGTACGCCCAAGCGTTGATTTTTTATAAAGCGTTTTGGGAAGTTTAAAGTCTTATGAAGCCTTCACGCCTTCTTAAGCCTTTAAACTTTTCAAAATATTCCGTTCTATGCGCCCTAAAATGTCCTCCGAATCCGCTTTTACAAACTGCTTACCTGTTATATTTTCGTACAATTCAATATAACGTTCAGAAATTTCTTCAACAAAGCTATCGGGCATCATAGGCATAAATTGACCCTCTAAGCCTTGAAAACCGTGTGCAATCAGCCATTCTCTGACAAATTCTTTTGACAATTGACGCTGTTTTTCACTTTTTTCTTGGCGTTCAGCATACCCCTCAGTATAGAAATAGCGCGACGAGTCAGGTGTGTGAATTTCGTCAATGACGACGATGTGACCGTCTTCTGTTTTGCCAAACTCATATTTGGTATCCACCAAAATTAAACCTTGTGCGGCTGCCATTTCCGTACCGCGTTGAAAAAGAGCATACGTTAAACGTTCTAATTCAATATAATCCATTTCACTGACAATGCCTTTTGCGATAATGTCCTCACGGCTGATGTCTTCATCGTGTCCAACGGCTGCCTTTGTCGTCGGCGTAATGATAGGCTGTGGCAGACGGTCATTTTCTTTTAGACCTTCTGGTAACGATACACCGCACAGCATACGCCCGCCTTGGGTATAAACCCTTGCTGCATGACCTGCGAGATAACCACGGATGACCATTTCGACCTTAAAAGGCGTACAAGCATAGCCAATCGCCACATTAGGGTCAGGCGTTTCTGTCAACCAATTGGGACAAATATCCTGTGTGGCATGTAAGAAATGGGCTGCAATTTGGTTCAAAACTTGCCCTTTGTAGGGAATGGGCTTCGGTAAAACATGGTCAAAAGCCGAAATACGGTCGCTGGCAACCATAATGAGTTTATTGCCAACGGTATAAACATCGCGGACTTTACCCCGATAAAAAGCAGTTTGATTGGGCAACTGAAAATTCGTTTGCGCGAGAGCGTTCATATTTTAAAGGTGAAAGGTGAAAGGTGAAAGGTGAAAGGTGAAAGGTGAAAGGTGAATGGTGACGAAGTGAATTTGTGTGAAAAAATATTGTTCACCATTCACCATTCGTCATTCACCATTATTATATTGAGCCGTAAAAGTAATGACAGAACACGTACTTTAAAACAAGAAATTTATGTTAAAGAAATTTTTATTTGTAATCCTTTGTTTTACAATTATTTCATGCCAAGAAAAGGCTGAAAAAGATTTTCAGATTTTCGCTTCCAATTTTGTCAAAGAATATGCTGTGCTTTTTCCAGACGAGACACCCCTCAGTAAAGAGAATGAAAAATTGGCTTATTTGGCTTTGCCAACACCGACTTATTTTGATTCTGTGAAACAATTCCATCAACGTTTTTCAATGAAATTGAAGCATTTTGATGCTAAAAACACAACGTTTCCATACGGTCGGGATGTGCAAAAAGTGGAAAATATTCTAAAAAATGTTGCTGCTTATTTAGCGGAACATGAGCGCAATCCCATGTTTTTCAATGTATTACCTGGTTTTAAACGCATTTTTGAATCGAAGTATGCCGCAGATGATTATCGTTTACAAACCCTATTTAATAAGCTCGACCAAGTACCCGCATTTTATAATGCTGCCAAAAATCAATTAGCACAAGTACACCGACCACTTGCCGATGCTGCGGTCGAACAACAAATACAAACTTATGTCTTTTTTGATGAAACCTTGACCGATTTTCTAAATAATAAACATCTGATGACCCCTCAGTATTTGGCACGGATTGATGAAGCGAAATTGGCAGTGAAGGATTTTGTTGCGTTTGTAGAGAGTTTTAGGGTTAAGGAAGAATGAATATTTTTCTGTTTTTATTCTTCAAACTTAACACGGTGAAAAATTTCGTATTTTGACAATTTATGTGGTTCACAGGTTCTCCTGTTTCTCATGCTTTACGTGAGGGCGAAAGGGAATACCCCTCAGTAAAATATCCTTTTTTAAACCAATTCTCTATATCTTTGTCCCAGAAAAACACCATAAAAATATCATTTTTCTCAAAGCGAATACTTATAATGAAACAACGCATCTACGCGACGCTTATCTCCGCTTTCGCGCTTTTTTCTGCCTTTTTAATCACAGTCCAGGACGGCTTACCAGAAAAAACTCTTGAAAAACTGACGCTATACCTCCAACAAACACCACAAGAAAAAGTCTATCTGCATCTTGACAAACCTTACTATATGGCAGGTGAAACGATGTGGTTTAAAGGTTATTTGTTCGATGCGACATTCCATAATTTAGATTCCATTAGCCGTGTTTTGTATGTGGATTTGATAGACCCTTCAGTAGGCAAGGTGTTGATACACAATGTTTTGCCTTGCAACAAAGCTATGGCAGATGGCTCATTCAAACTGCCTGATAGTTTGGCAGAAAACATTTATATAGTTCGGGCATATACGAACTATATGAAAAACTTTTCAGAAGATTGGTTTTTCCAAAAACCTGTAAAAATTTGGCAAAACAAGACAAAAATACGCAGCGATTATAAAGAATTAGCGGATGTGACCGACTGCCAATTTTTTCCTGAAGGCGGCTATTTGGTCAACGACTTGGAAACCCGTTTGGCATTTAAAGCAGTCAATGCGGCAGGTAAAGGCATTGATATTCAAGGTGTTGTGTTTGAAAACGGTGTGGATACAGTTCTCGCCTTTAAATCAACACATCTCGGTATGGGCAGTTTTTATTTAAAACCCAAAGAAGGCAAAAAGTATGTCGCAAAAATCAAAAAAGCAGACGGTACTGAGGGGGTGTTTCCTTTACCCGAAGCACACATACAAGGTATGACATTAGCCGTTGACAATACAACCAGCAAAACCAATATCAAGGTTTTTATCAATAATAGTCAACCAAAAATGGCTGATAAAGCAGGAGAATTGTTTATAATAGCGCATCAGCGCGGTTTACCTTGCTTTTCGGTCAAAGCACCCGATACTAAAAAAGCGATAGCGGTCAATATTCCCCGTTCAACGATTCCTGACGATGGCATTATGCAAATCACCCTTTTTGATGCAGAAGGGCAACCTCGTTGTGAACGCCTTGTTTTTGTGCAACAAAACAAACAAATAAACCTAAAAATAACACCTGACAAAGCAGAATACAAACCGCGCGAAAAAGTGACGCTGACAGTCGAAGCCACCGATTCCATTGGTCAACCCGTTTTGGGCAATTTTTCTGTTGCCGCCACCGATGGAACACAGGTTTTGAGTGAAAAATACAGCGAAAACCTGATGTCATACTTGCTTTTAAGTTCAGATTTGAATGGAACAGACGCTGTACTGAGGGGTGTCGTCGAAGAACCCGCTTACTATTTTGATAAATCAAATAAAGCGGCAACGCGTGACCTCGATTTGCTGATGATGACTCAAGGCTGGCGGCGTTTTAAATGGCATGATATTTTAACAGAAAAGCCTGTACAATTTAAATTCTTAATAGAACAAGGTCTTTCAATCACTGGAAAAGTAATGCGGCCTAATGGTAAAATTTCAAAAAATGTGAATGTAACCTTGATGATGGGTGGCGAAAATAATCCTCTCGTTATGGTTAGCACAGCCGATACAGCAGGACAATTTAGTTTTTATAACCTTTCTTTTTTTGATACGACAAAGATTTTTGTTCAAGCTGTGAAAGAAAAAGGTGGGCGCAATTTGGATATTGTTGTTGACAATCAAAGTGTTGCCGCCAAGGTTTTAGTGACAAAAGTGCCATTCAATACCATGGTTTTTGAGGCAATGGCTTTTGCAGAGTTTTTGAAAATGACTAAAGAAACCTTGGATTTTGAACGAAAATTGCAGTTGAACAAGGAAAAAATGCTGCAAACCGTCGAAGTCAAAGCAAAAAGAGAAAAGCCCATTGACGACCGCCGTATTTATGGTACACCGTCAAATTCGATAGATATGACAAAGGAAAATTGTGGCAGCTATTCCAGCATTTTAGATGTGATTCGTGGGCGTGTGGCAGGTGTACAAGTCAATGGTAGTGGTCTTGATGTAAGCGTGGTTATTAGGGGTGGCTCTTCAGTTGGTTTTCGTTTGGATGGTATGCCCGTAGACATCGAAACGATTGCGACTATTCCCGCTTGTGATGTGGAGGCTATCGACATTTTGAAAGGTGCTGATGCCGCTATTTTTGGTTCAACAGGGGGCGATGGTGTGATTGCGATTTTGACCAAAAGAGGCAATACGAACTACGATTACTCAAATGACCCTTCGCCAGCAGGTATCATTGTTCAACGTCGAATGGGCTATTCAACGCATCGGGAATTTTATGCACCACATTACGACGATTCAAAACCAGAGCATGAATTCAAGGATTTTAGAGCCACTCTGCATTGGCAACCTTATGTTCAAACAGATGTTAACGGCAAAGCAACGGTGACTTTTTGGAACAGCGATGCCCAAACAAAAATTCAAGTGGTCGTAGAAGGGGTATCAAAAAAAGGAAGAATTGGGGTGACATCATGCGCTTATCTTGTTAAATAAGGAAAAAACCAATTATTTTTTAAAAATATAACAATTACAACACTTCGAGTAAGAAGACTTTCAAGAAATGTTGGAATTTTGCAGTTTTAAACCCATCAACTTTAAAAATTTATAATTCATAACTCATAACTATTTATGCCTTTTATCGAAACTGGAATCGAAGGATTAAAAATTTTTGAACCGCGCGTCTTTGGCGACGAACGCGGTTATTTTTTTGAAAGTTACAATTATGATTTATTCCGCTCGGCGGGCATCAATAATGTTTTTGTACAAGACAATCAAAGTCGTTCAACACGCGGTGTACTGAGGGGCTTGCATTATCAAGTGGGTGCTTATGCTCAAGCAAAATTGGTGCGTTGCATCGAAGGAGAAGTGTTAGATATTGTCGTTGACATCAGAGAAGGCTCATCGACGTATGGAAAAACATATTCTTGTGTTTTGAGTGCCGAAACTAAGCAACAATTATTCATTCCACGTGGGTTTGCACATGGATTTATTGTGTTGTCTGAAATTGCGGAGTTCTTTTACAAATGCGACAATTTTTACTCCAAAGAACATGAAGGAAGCATTATTTACAACGACCCGACGTTAGCTATAGATTGGGGTATGGTAGAATCGGCGTTGATATTGTCTGAAAAAGACAAGGTGCATCCGACTTTTGGAGCTCATCGGCGTTTTTACTGACCTTAATAGGGTCGTAGAAAGGGTTGGTTTTATGAAAAAGTATATGTATTTTTGTAGGAAAATATCGTAAAATTATAAAAAATACAATGGAAATGAGAACGAGAGTTGTATCAGAAAGTAGCCGTTTTGGAAAATTTTTATTGCATATCCTTGCTCGCAATAAAGAAATAGCACAAGCACGTAAAGAAGAAAAAAGCCTTGATGAAATTTTAGATATTTATGAAAAATATGAGAAACTTGGAAAAACCTTACATGCTGATTCCGATAAAGGAAAACTTATGGGCGTTCAAAACGGACAATGATATTGAATACCTCATTAAGTTTGAAACAGCAAACCATCATTTCATAGCATTACCTTCTTTCTTAAATATTTTTGAATTGAGTATTGAATTACAGAAAGATATACCCCTCCCTTCTTTAGATTTACGCATCGAAAAAACAATAATAGAAGCTATTCGTAAACTGTTTGATGATTACACAAACAGTTTACTTTATATTTGTGACAATTTAGATGGTCGACATTTCGCAAGAGCCAGAAAGTTTAATAATTGGTTTTTCCGACATAATGATGGTACTTTTGAAAAGTATGATGAAAAAGTAATTGTTAAAAATGATGCAGATGAAATTTTATCATACATGCCTATTTCTTTAATTCTGAATGCTCAAAACCCATATAAACAGCAAATTCTCAATATTTTCACCGATCAAATTGGCGAATACAATAAATAATTTATGGAAAAACCAACAATACTCATCACAGGAGCTGCAGGTCAAGTAGGCAATGAGTTTCGATTTTTAGCATTTACCCATCCTCAATTTAAGTTTATTTATACTGATGTCGAACAATTAGACATTACGAAATTGGGGCAGACATTGCAATTTTTCAAGCGCAACACCCCTCAGTATGTCGTCAATTGTGCAGCTTATACAGCTGTTGACAGAGCAGAAACAGACGTGGCGTTGGCAACTAAAATCAATGTTAATGGCGCACGTAATCTCGCCAAAGCCTCTCAAGCCACAGGTGCTACTTTAATACAACTATCCACCGATTATGTTTATCACAACAATCAAAATACACCATTTAAAGAAGGCGATCGCACAAGTCCGAAAGGCGTTTATGCTAAAACAAAATTGCGTGGTGACTTAGCTGCTTTGAAGTTTTGTGAACGGGCGATTGTATTACGCACCTCTTGGGTGTATGGTACTTTTGGCAATAATTTTGTGAAAACTATGCTGCGGCTCGGCAAAGAGAGAACAGAATTAAATGTCATTTTTGACCAAATCGGTACGCCCACGTATGCCCGTGACCTCGCACGAGCCATCTTGAAAGTTGCACAAAAAATTGAAAATCAAGAAATTGACCCAAAATTACTGAGGGGAGTATTTCATTATTCCAATGAAGGGGTGACAAGTTGGTACGATTTCACCAAAGCTATTTTTGATATACGAAACATAGGTTGCCGCGTCAATCCTATTGAGTCAGTGCAATATCCTACTCCTGCGGCACGACCGCCGTTTAGTGTTTTGAACAAAGCAAAATTTCGGAAAACGTTTGGTATTGAGATACCCTATTGGCGTGATAGCTTGGTGGCTTGTTTGAATGAATTGCCTTCTACATTATGAGACTCATTGAATAGAAAAAAAGACTTTGCAAGAGCATCATGCCATCCGTTAAGCCATAAAAATAATAATCGTTTCGGTCTTTTTGCGAAAAACCAACGACCACAGCACTCGCTATATAAGTCAACAACAAGGCAATGGCATTTTTGAAAGAATAGATACCTTGTTGGGTCATCGTAAATACAATAAAAATACAGCCTATCAATGCCAAAATGCCTAAATTTTTAGCATTTTTAATGCCTATACTGAGGGGTATGGTTTTGACATGTGTTTTATTATCTACGTCAATATCACGAATATCGAAAGGTATCGTTAGGGCAAAAACAAATAGGATTCTTTCTATAAACATAAATTTCACATGCCTATCTAAGATGTTTCCATATTCCTGAACGGGTAAAATAACGGTGACATACGCCCACACAAAAGCAATCGTAAAGATTTTGACAAAAGGCAAATCGCGCAAACGTTTACCGCCAAAAATGGGGAGGACGTAGGCAAGTGAGAATAAAGCAGCAACACAAAGACCCATTTGTGTTGTTATTTTTAAACGAAAAAAGAAATAAAAACAAAGGAAACCTGTAAAAACGGTCAGAATACTGAGGGGGGTACTGAAAGACTTAGTTTTCAAAAATCGTTGATTATGTACGACTTGTTTTTTTAGAAAAAAAGTAATGGGTTTGTGGATATTGTAAAGAAAAAATGTTGCAGCAGTTACAAAAATGGGTAAAATGCTTTGAGAAACATTGTCATCGCCTAAAAAACGGCAGGTTTGTACCGTTTGTGAATAAGCACAGAGCGCAATAAAAACGTTGCCGTAAAGGATGAAATTGATAATTTTCATGGGGATAAAGGTAAGCCTTTGAAAACATTTATATCAAAAAAGCCTTGAAAACACGTCGTTTTCAAAGCTTTTTAGTTGATACCTCCCTTTAAAAATACTTAAAATTGTGGTTGGCTTCTATTTTTTGTAACACTTCATACATGAGTTTAATGACATTTTGAACGTCTTCTTTATCTGCCATTTCCACCGTTGTGTGCATATATCGAAGGGGCAATGAAATGAGCGCAGACACAACGCCACCGTTTGAATAAGCGAAGGCATCGGTATCTGTTCCTGTCGTACGACTGGAGGCTTGACGTTGGAAAGGAATTTGTTTTTCTTCGGCGGTGTCAATGATGAGGCTCAAAAGGCGGTTGTGTACTGAGGGGGCATAACTGAGGCTGGGCCCTTTACCACAACGCACATCGGCTTGCACTTTGGCATTCATCAAGGGCGTGGAAGTGTCGTGACAAACATCTGTGACGATGGCTACATGCGGCTTGATGGTATCGGCAATCATTTCTGCGCCGCGCAAACCGACTTCTTCTTGCACAGCGTTGACGATATAAAGTGAAAAGGGTAAGGAGATATTATTTTCTTTCAAAAGACGGGCGACTTCGGCAATACAAAAACCGCCCATGCGGTTATCTAAGGCACGACCACAATAAAAACGGTTGTTTATCTCTACCAATTCGTCTTCGTAAGTAATAACGCAGCCGACATGTACGCCTAATTCGAGGGCTTCATCGCGGTTTTTAGCACCGATATCAATAAAGATATTGGCTAATTCAGGGGCTAAGGTGGCGTCTTTGCCTTGCCTAACATGGATAGCAGGCCAGCCAAAAACACCTTTGACGATGCCTTTTTTAGTATGAATATTGACCCGTTTTGAAGGTGCAATTAGATGGTCAGAGCCGCCATTGCGCACAACATTAATGAAACCATTGTCGTCAATGTGGTTCACAAACCACGAAATTTCATCCGCATGACCTTCGATAACAACACGGTAGGGTTGATTAGGGTTGATAATGGCATAAGCAGTTCCGTAATTATCGAGATGCCATTCGTCAATATAAGGACGAATGTAGTCAAGCCATAATTTTTGACCCGAAGCCTCAAAACCCGTTGGGGAGGCATTATTAAGATATGCGTGCAGGAATTTTTCAGACGCCGCCGTTATTACACTCATCTAAAGTTTATCGAATATTGGGTTCTTAATTTTGGTTTATATTTTTATCGGTTTAAAAGCTTATTTTCAATAGGTAATTTATAACACAATTATATTTTTTATTATTTATAAAAATTGTGTGATACCCAGCCTATTTGAAAAAATGACCGCAAATTTACAAAAAAAGGCGAAAATCAAAAATATGTCCTTCAATTTACTTTTCAATTTATTGCCCAAAGGGTAGGAGCAATGCGCCAACTTTCCAAAGTTTCTAAATCATCGGGAGAAATATATTGCATCGCCATCGCTTTTTCGACGAGTACGTTGTAGTTTGACAGAGTATCAAAAGGGCAGTTGGCATCTTGAAAAACGTCTTCTGCTTTTTGGAATCCGTAACTAAAAATGGCTAAAACGCCGACGACCACACAGCCTGCCTCACGTAAAGTCTCTACAGCTTTAAGGCTCGAACCGCCTGTGGAAATCAAGTCTTCGATGAGTAATATTTTGGCACCTTTTGAAATATTTCCTTCAATTTGATTTTGTCGACCATGTGATTTGGCTTTTTCGCGGACATAGATAAACGGTTTTTCTAATCGGTCAGCCAATAATGCCCCGTGTGGGATGCCTGCTGTTGCAACACCTGCAACAATATCAAATGGCTCGAACTGTGCCGCTTTGTCCACAAATGCTTGAATGACAAAGGTTCGGACGTTCGGAAATGACAAAACCAAGCGGTTGTCACAATAAATAGGTGATTTGATACCCGATGCCCAAGTAAATGGATTTTGTGGATTGAGCTTTACAGCGTTAATTTGCAGGAGTTTTTCAGCAACTTCGTTAGCGATATTCATATTTTAATTTTTATAAAAAATGCAAAGTTATGATTTACAAGATTTTTATCAACGAAACGCCATTATTTCTGACAAATACTGAGGGGGTACTGGACTCTTGGAAAAATGACGATAAGACATTGATTTCTAATTATTTAGGCAAGAAGAAGTTTTTACACCCGATTATTGACTTATTGGAAAAGTCTCAAAAATTTAATCGTGTTGTTCTTTATAGTGCCGATGTAGAGAAATTATGGTCTGATTTTCAAGCTATTTATGAGATCATTGAGGCGGCAGGAGGTGTTGTGAAAAACGATAAAGGCGAAGTTCTGATGATTTTTAGGCGTAAGAGTTGGGATTTGCCAAAAGGTAAAATTGATCAAGGTGAATTGCCCCAAGAGGCGGCTGTGCGCGAAATACAAGAAGAAACGGGTTTGCACGACGTAAAACTTGGAGAATTAATCTGCTATACATATCATACTTATGATATGAAAGGCAAAAGAATTTTAAAAAAAACATGGTGGTATGCAATGTTAACGTCCGAGACGGCGTTAGTACCTCAAACTTCTGAAGATATTGAACAGGCTATTTGGGTTGAGTTGACATCTTTTTTGAATGCGCAACCTACCATATTCGGTAGTATTTTAGATGTTTTAAGCATCGTCACAAAATAAAACTTGTTTTTAGAAGGTTTTTCACCCTAACTTTGTGACATAAATACAAAAACCGAGTTTTAAGTATATCGGTAATATAAAATTCATTGACTCATTTTTAAACTTAAAGACTGCTCTGACATGAAAAAACTGTTCTCTGCAGCCGCCATTATGGTCGCTTTTTCCATTATAACTCCCTTGAATGCTCAACTTCTTTCCATTTCATCTCCCAACGGAAACGATTCAAGCAATGCAAACGAAACAACTAAAGATTGGTCTTTTTACACGGACAATGAAAACGGTATTTTGTATATTGATTTTGAAAAAATTGATGTCAATTTAAGTTCTGTTTCTGTAAAAAATACAGACAGTAAGGTTGTTTTTAAAGATGATAATCTTTGGGCTTTGCCAGTCAATACCATTTATGAAGTTGACTTTTCAAGCAAACCTAAAGGTCAATACACGATTGAATTAAGAACTTTTACAGCGACTTTGAAAAAAGTAATTACAATTAATTAATGATATAAATCGTTGATTATTAACACTAAAAAAGCCTTGCACATCAATTGTGCAAGGCTTTTTTGGTTGTTGATACTGAGGGGTCAATACCCCATTACATCATTTAGTTTTGACAAAATAGAATCAACTTGATAGTCGCCTTCACTCAACACATGTGTCTTGTCGTTTCGTTCTAAAAGGAAAAAATAACGCGCAGAATCTTTTATTGCCGAGGGGTCTATCATTTTATAATGTCTTTCAATTTTGATGTAAAAATCACGAATATTATTGAGCGGGGCTGTGCCATAAGGTGTTACAATACGGTTGTTATAAATTTCTACAGGCTTCAATTTCCACATTGAAATCAAGCGAAACGCCGCCGTCCCAGCCGCTAAAATGCCAATAAAAAAACACAACATAACGAGAATATTGCGCCGATTGACATCTAATTTACTCTTTTTTTTTACAACATAAGCCAAAAATGCCATAATAAAAAGTGTACCAAAAGTCCACACTAAAACCAAATCTGTTGTGTGTTTGAATGATTCAAAAGTGTATAAAGGTTTATCCATTTTTCTAATTTTTTTAAAATCGGACAAATCTATGAAACAAACTGCACCTAATACTATGATAATTCTAAAGAAAGTGATTTGCCTAAATTTACGAAAGTACCTAATTTTAGGCAAATCACTTTCTTTAGAGTAAATTATAGATTTGGGCATAAGAATAACCCTTTTCCTAATTTATTTATCCCACCACACCTTCGTATCCAAATCATCTGCGCCTTGACGAGCAACGGCAGCATCCACATTGGCTTTATTGACAGATATCTCTGAATTCGGATAAGTCAAACGGTTAATAAAATTGCCTTTGATACTTTTGCCAGGAAAAGGATTGGGTGACAAAACTGGAAAACCACTGCGACGGTAATTGGCAAAAGCTTCTGGTCCATTGAGGAACGAAGCTACCCAATATTGGGTATTTATTTGTTGTAAAGCCGTTGTCGGAACAAGGGGGTTTGCTAATAAATACGCATCAATGGAAGCAGCAGGGACGGCTGAATTGGCATCATAAGCCACTAATTGCTCCATGTGCAGCCGAATACCTTTGGCGAAATAAGCTGCAGCCGTGGCAGCCGTTACCCAACCTCTTTGTGCAGCTTCTGCTAATAGCAACTGGGTTTGTGCGGCTGTTACGATGAATATAGGGGCGGTATTTTTTGTCATGCGGGTTCTATCCACTTGGCTGAAATCATAGAAACTGGCTAAACCGTTTTTCGTAACTTCGGCACTGATGGAACTGTTGTCAAAGCCAAAAGGCATACCGATTTGCACGGCTGTGTCTGTTGAGGCTTTGGCGGCTGTTTGTTCTGGACCAGATTTTGCGCCGACATAGCGTACGGCAATGGCTTTCAAGCGTGGGTCTTTTGTTGCTTTCAGATAATTGGCGAAAGGCGCAGCTAAATAGATATTCGCAGCTTCTGTGGAATTCAACATATTGCCAATGCCATTAACATAATTGGCATCATGTTTAATAAAAGCGTTGTCTGAATTGGCTTCCATAACGCCACCTGACAGGGCTTTTGTAACCGTTTGTTGCGCTAAATTCGCATCTACTTTAGTCAAACGCATACCAGCACGAAGCAAAAGAGAATTGCCAAATTTTTTCCACAAAGCGATGTTGCCCCCGTACAAAACATCCGCCGTTTCGTTGGTTTTGGATGCATCTAATGCCGCTGTTGCTTCAGTCAATTCTTTGATGATATCAGAATAAATGGCTTGTTGGGTATCATATTTTGGCAAAAAGACTTGATCTGTATATCCTTTAGCAGCTTCAAAATATGGTATATCGCCATAAGAATCGGTTAGTACCATAAAAGCATTCGCTTGAATGATACGCGCCATATTGGTGAGGTTAGTACGCGTGGGTAATGCCTTTGTTTGATTAATGACATCTTGCGTATTTCTGATAACATTCCGATAATAGCGTTGCCAATGCTGTACGGTATTGTCGCGGTTGTCTTGATTGAAATTGGCACCTGTCAATACGCCTGAATTGGGCGATACCATTTGCTGCACAATGCCCATTTCATACAGCACTGAGCTGGTGACAAATGATGAGTTGATAGTGGCATTGTTCAAAGTGAAAACGGGATTGATGGCGGTTGCGGCGGTTGTGTTGATATTCAGGTCATCAAAACCTTTGTCGCAAGACACCAAACTCGCTAAAAAAAGTATCGCCACGAAGGGCATTTTTTTGAAAAATAGAAATTTTATCTTTTTCATATCATTAAATGATTTAGATTTTTTAAATTGAATAACTTAATATACTGAGGGGGCCTAAAATTTCAAATTCAAATTAAAGCCGATGCTACGGGTTGAAGGCAAGCCTGTGGATTCCATACCCACAAGATTGTCAGACGAGTAGCCAAATGTTTCTGGGTCAATATTGTCTATCCATTTTTTAAGTAACAGAACATTATTGGCAACCAAACTCAGTTTTGCACCTTTGATAGGGACGCTTTTAGGTATGAACCGCATGATATCGTAGCCTAAAGTGATTTGACGCAATTTCCAATAGCCGCCGTCAAACACAACAGGCTCAATAATCGCCAACGAACGCACGACCGACCAATAGTCTTGAACAGGTGTTTTGACCGCATTGGTTTCGCCTTTGTCGTTAACGCCAACGCCTAAAACACCACCGTCACGACCATTCAAAGTCATTTTGTGCAATCCATGACGCACAGCATTGAAATTCGTACCCGACAGCATCATATTCCCCAATTTAAAATCAATGAGGAAAGCCAGATTGAAGCCTTTGTAGCTGAATGAATTGGTGAAGCCGCCGACCCATTTTGGCAAGGCACTGCCATAAGAAATCAAGTCAGTCGTCCGCAACGGAATACCATTGCCGCCGAAAATCATACGTCCTTGTGCATCGCGTTTGAAGCCAAAGCCATAGATTTGACCCATTTCTTGCCCGACCACTTGGCGCAATTCACCATTAAAAACATGTGTACCAACGGTGATCCGTTCACCTGCTTTGTCAGTCAAAAGGCTCAACACTTTTGTAATATTGTAAGACCCATTAACTGTAAAATCCCATTGAAAACCATTGCTTTTAATGGGTACGATGTTTAAAAGCATCTCTGTACCATTTGTTTGGCTTTTACCACTGTTGATTAATGTGGTGACAAAACCAGAAGCATCAGAAATTTGAGCTGAAACGATTTGGTCTTGCGTCTGTTTCTGATAAACGGCAAAATCAAGGCTTAGTCGATTCTTGAACATTTTTAATTCTAAGCCCAATTCTTTTTCAGAAGCCCGCATCGGTTTCAAATTGGGATTGGGCAACGTTGTTCCCGATGATCCGCCAACGGGTTGTAATGCACCCGCAGGATTGGGGAAAAGATTGGCGTTGATGCCATAAAATAAATTATTGGAGTAGGGTGGCACGTCCGTATCGCTGCCCACTTCGGCATAAGCCGCTCTGATTTTACCGAATTTTAACCATTCTGGCAAATTCGTGAACGATTCAGAGAAGACATAACTCAAAGATACTGAGGGGTATAAAATACTCCGATTGGCAGGCGAAAGTGTTGAAAACCAATCATTTCTGACTGTCGCATTCACATATAAAAAGTTTTTGAATGAGAATTCTGCAGACCCATAAACTGAGTTGACAGCCCTTTCAGACAAAGCATAAAGCGGATCTTTCACACGCCCGTTCATGACGGTATATAAACCACGCACAACAAAATCTTGTACTTGAACAGAGTTCAAATCTGAACGGCGGTTCATTTGGTTGCCGCCTGCGGTCACATCAATGCCAAAGTCGCCAAATGTTTTAGACGCTGAAATCAAAATATCGGCATTGGTTTCTCTAAAACGTCTTGAGTCTTGGGTATAAGTACCGTTGACAAAACCCGCAGGAGCGGCTGCCAAGGAAGCTTGTCCTGTTGGAAAATTGTTATAATCTTGGTCCCGTGACCAATAGTCCTGTCCAACACGTCCTTGCACATACAGCCAAGGCAAAATATTGTATTTCACAGACACATTGCCAAAAAGCCTATCCCTACGGATTCTCTGAAATTGTTCCGAAAGAGTGAAATAAGGATTGGTACGATTCATAAAACGAGAGTAAATAAACTCATTCCCAGCGGCATTGTATTTCTTTTGTTCTAATAAATCCCAAGGCATTGAATTTGCCATGTTATAGACAGCTGTGGGAATAGAGTTGTCTTGATTGGCAATATTCGGCGGGTTTTTATTGAATTCAGTTGAGTAATTGATATTGCCCGCAAAGCTCAATTTGGATGATAAATCGTAGGAAAAACCTAAGTTAATGGTTTTTCGATTGAACGTATTATTAGGTACAATACCTTTGTTATCCATGTTTGAAAAAGACAAATTCATACCACCTTTGTCGCCTGCGGTTGATAAAGAAATGGTATTCGTAAAGTTTTGACCATCACGAAAAAAAGTCCGAATCCTGTCTCTAACAGGCACATAAGGCACTGTGACACCATCAAAAAGAACCTGAGTCATCCCAGGTTGAAATTTCTCACCAAAAGACCATTGACCAGATGTCGGATTGGCTGCTGTCGGTCTGATACCATTTTCTCCTTGTCCATATTCATACTGAAAATCCGTAAAATCTAAAGGCGTTTCATTCGTAAAATTGGTGTTAAAAGTCACACCAATACCTTTGCTGTCCCCTTTGCTTTTAGTTGTAATCATGATGACACCATCTTTTGCCCGTGAGCCATAAAGAGCCGCCGCTGTTGCTCCTTTTAGTACTGTAAGGCTTTCGATATCGTCGGGATTGATAGACGACAAACCATCACCACCGTCCGAAGTATTGCCGCCACCTCTGACACCTACGGAGTTATCCGCTGCTGCATTGCCTGGGTTTGTACCAAAATTAGTGTTGTCAATCGGTACGCCATTGACGACAATCAAAGGATTGTTTTGTCCAGAAATGGAAGATTGCCCTCTAATTCTGATTTTAGCAGTTCCCGCAGGTCCTGTTCCCAATCCTGAAATATTGACACCTGCAATTTTACCCGATAAGGCATTGATGAAATTGGGCGAACGATTTTCGGTTAGCTGTTCTTTGCCAACTGTTGTGGTAGCATAGCCGAGTTTTTTTGCTTCTTTTTTGATGCCTAATGCCGTTACGACCACTTCGGTTAAACTGCCACCCGCTTGCAAAGTGACATTAATAACGCTTTGATTGCCAATAGGTATGTTTTGAGAGTCATAACCGACAAAACTGAAAACGAGCGTGCCAACTTTTTCGGCATCTGTCAAGTTAAGTTTGTAGCTGCCGTCTAAATCTGTTAAAGTCCCTTTTGATGTACCTTGTAGAACGATACTGGCACCTACAAGCGGCTCGTTTTTCTCATCTACGATAGTGCCAGAAATGGTTTGGGCAGATAGGGGCAAGGACAAGAGCCAAATTAAAGCCCACAAATAGAGTTTAGTTTGATACATTGGATGTTGTTTCATTTAATGAAGAGTTTAGATTTAAGAATATTGACGTTAATATGAATCTGGCTTCAAGTTATTGGGACTATCAATTTTCAGTTTAGGTTTGAACGTTTTTAAAAATTGAAAGATAAAAACCTTGGAAATTGTTGATATTCAGTTTTTTGCAAAAGACAGTTAGAGGAACGGTCCATAGCATATTATTAAGTATTTAGGTACAAAAGCTAATATTAGATTTATAAGTGTTTATTTTACAATTATCAAAGTAGTTATAAAAAAAAACTCACCTTACGGCTTGTTAACAAAAAGGCAAGCCTTTTATGGAATAACCGATAAAATAAGTTGTTGTTAGAGACGTATAACATAAGTAATTATAGGATTTTTATGTATTGAAAAACAAAATTAACTTTTTTAATTTTAAACAAATGTAAATGATTGTTTTGAATTTCTAACACAATTCGTAATTTTTATGAAAATTAATTTCAAGCATTGTCCCAAGTATTTATGCAAAAAAAACTGTTAAACAAACAAAATACTGAGGGGTCTTTTTGTTTGATAGTTTAAAATTTGGTACATTACTCAAAAAAAGGCATCCCTTTTATGGCGTATTTTTTCATGGCATCTTCATTGATGTCAACGCCAATACCGGGTTTTTCTGAAACAGTGATGAAACTGTTTTTGACCCATTCGCCCTCATATTTTACGATTTCTTTGAACATCGGATCCGTATGGAAATACGATTGCCATTCCAATATCAAAAAATTAGGTACGGAAGCGCAGACATGAGCAGAAGCCATTGCGCCTAAAAATGAGGCGACCATATGCGGTGCAAAAGGCGTATAATACAAATTAGCCAGGTTGGCAATGCGTTGACCTTCGCCTAAACCACCTGCTTTTTGCAGGTCAGGCATGACAATATCCACAGCGCCAATCTCTAATAAACGTCTGAATCCATGCGCGAGATAATGGTTTTCACCCGCACAAATGGGTGTACTGGTGGATTCTGTAATCAATTTATAGGCTTCCGCATTTTCCGCAGGAATAGGCTCTTCCAACCACATGAGTTTCAGGGGTTCTAAGAGTTTGGCAACGGCTTGTGCAGTAGGTGCATCATACCGCCCGTGCATATCCACACAAATATCAACGTTTGGACCCACCGCTTCTCGAACAGCAGCGATTTGGTCATACATCCGTTGCAGTTCCATCGGGCTGGCCGTCCAGTTATAAGCATCGTATTTATTGGGGTCATTCGCTTGGTCTAAATCAAATTTGAGGGCATTAAAGCCCATTTTTGTGGCAGTCAAAGCAGCCTCTTTAAAATCTTTAGGCGTTGGCAAATTTCTTTGATACAGGGCTGTATCGCAATATACCCGTACTTTGTCTCGAAATTTACCGCCTAACAACTGATATACAGGTAAATTCAAGGCTTTACCCGCCAAATCCCACAATGCAGTTTCGATGGCAGACAATACGGCGATGTACATACCTGATTGTGCGCCTTGAAAAAAACCAGACCGCCGTATGTCTTCAAAAAGACGATGCACATTCAACGGATTTTTACCTTTCAAGCGTTGTTCAAAGTTTTTGACCAAGTGATAGGTGCCGGGTATGGCATCTACACCTTCACCACAACCCCAAATGTCTTGATTGGAATAGACTTTTACGAACAAGCTGCCTTTGATATAGCCACACTTTATTTCTGTAATTTTTAAGTCTGCGGGTGCTGAATTTTTAGGTGTTTTGTCAACTGCCTTTTCATATACCTGTCCAAAAGTGGTAAAAGGAGACAGGTTTGTCAACGCTGTTGCTATCGCTGCTTTTTTAAAAAAAGACCTTCTATTAGTTGGATTTGCCATTTTTCAATTGTTTTTATGGATGAAATGGTGAAAATACTGAGGGGGTAGAAATAGTGAATGGTGAATAAAGCAACTATTTGATAGTCAATAACTTGTGTTATTCACCATTCATCATTCACCATTATAAAAGACTACCAAGTTCTTGTTTTCAAATATTCTTGAATCTGTGCTTTCGGTACAGGCAGTTTATCAATATGGGCATTGAGCCATTTTGAGAAATCTTTTTCAATCTCATCGCTCCACTTTGTATCAATCTGACCAGGCGTATATTTTTGTTCACGCAAACGTTCATGCCCAAACATATCGCGCAATCGAACGATTTCAGACGTTTTGACCACTTTTTCAACTAAATGAGGCGGGATAAAAATGACGCCGCCATCTCTGCCCAAAACAGCATCGCCGGGCATGACCGTCGCTTTGCCGATGCGCGTCGGTTGATTGATGCCGACTAAAGTGGTATTCAATTGCCCTTCAGGGTTATTTAAGTGATGTGAAGGATGATATGTGCGAAAAAAAGAGGTAAAAGAGCCGATTTCTTTCAAACCATTGATGTCTCTAACCGCCCCGTCATAGACAATGCCGTTGCCTGTTTTTGCATAAATGGAATTGCCCAAATTGTCTCCAATCGTGGGTCCGTCTTCATGTGCGCCAAATTGGTCAACGATATAGACATCTCGTTTTACAAGCAAATCAATGGGCCAAGAGTTTTGGGATTTAACACGACCATCTTTTTCATGCCCTTTTTTGTCGAGAACTCGATGAATATCAGGTCGTCCGGGCATAAAAATAGCGGTGACAGCTCTACCCACTAAGACACTGTCCGGATTTATCATTTGCCACCCATCTTCATATTGGTGTTTGAAGTTTTCATTACGCAACACCGCCCATGCTTCTTCATGTGTCACTAATTTTAAACGGTCAAGTAGATTGTCGGGTACTTTTGGACGACCATCTGCAAACCGTTCACCTTTCCATTCGGGTGTTAAAAAAATCAGTTCTTCTTTTGAAATTTGTTGGCTTTTGGCTGCTCCGCAAAATGTTATAATTGCAAAAACAATTAAAATGTATTTCAATTTAGACATTTATTGATAAATTTATTGTGATGAATCACGTGTTTACATAAAAAAATAATGAGTAGTGAGGGCGACCGCAAGGGTCGCACCCTACGTTTATACCGATTATGTAACGTAAGACCCTTGCGGTCACCTTCGTTTAAGCAAATAAAAAACGTTCTTAAAACAGGTCCCCTCAGTATTTATGCGACTTCTGCTGTTTTCAATTCGACTTTTTGAGGCAAACGGCTATGCCACCAACTGGCAAGCATAGAACCTGTTATATTCATCACTGGTCCAAAGACAGCAGAAGCCAAGCCTATGGTCGCAATCTTACCCATTTCCTTAGCAATACCTGAAGCCAAACCTGCATTTTGCATACCGACTTCGATTGCAATGGTGCGGCAATCACTCTCTGGCAATTTGAATAAACGACCTGACCAATAGCCTAAGAAGTAACCGAATACATTGTGAATCAGTACAAGACCTATCAAGGCTGGACCTATTTTAAGCAGATTCTCCTGTCCTGCTGCGGTGATAATGATAAGGATAACCGCAATACCAGCCATAGAAACGATGGGCATAGCATCGTCCACCCATTTAGACTTACCGCTTAAAAGTTTATTGAAAATAAGCCCCGCACCGATAGGAATGATAATCATTTTAGAAATGTCCCACATCATTTTTACGACATCAATTTCTACCAACGCACCCGCCAATAGTTTCATCAATAATGGCGTAACGAAAGGTGCAATCAATGTTGTGATGGAGGTGATAGTAATAGACAAAGCCAAATTCGCTTTTGCCAAATAAGACATGACATTGGAAGCTAAACCACTTGGCGAACAACCTATCAAAACAATGCCTGCGGCTATTTCAGGTGGGAAATTACTAACAGAAGCTAAGGTAAAACCGAGAAAGGGCATAATGATGAATTGGCTGAACACGCCAATAATGACCCCTTTTGGCGTTTTGACAACAGCTGCGAAATCCCTTAAACTCATGGATGTACCCATCCCAAACATGATTATTTGTATCAAGGGAACAATCAGACCACTTAATTTATAGCCACTCCATTCCAAGAAATACTGTGGATAATAAAGAGCCATGGATACAGCCGCAAAAATGATGACTGTAAACATGATTGTTTTCAGAAACGGGTGACTCCTGAATGCCATAGCAAGGCTTAGAAAAAATAACATGAGTAAAATGCCACCCCAATCGTGCTGTTGGTTGACGGTTAAAAGGGTATACAATAAAAAGAAAACGAGCGCTAAAGTATAAAAAATAATAGAAGGTTTCTGCTTGAACATACAATAATGATGAATGGTGAAAGGTAAAAGGTGAATATACTGAGGGGGAGGATAAATGTAAAATATTAATTAACGAATGTAAAATGTAGAAGTGTAGTGGTTTGTCGCTCATTATACTTTTACATTTTACATTCGTTACTTGTTATTTTACATTGAAACAAATCAACTCCACAACCTATCCCAAGACCGCACTTTATCCCATTCAGGCGTTGGTTCGAAATAGGTTTTGTTTTCAGGATCGAGATGTTTCTTTATCTCATCTTCGTTCAATTCGATACCCAAGCCAGGCGTATTGGGTACATTGGCAAAACCTTTTTCTGCAATGGGTTTGCCATCTTTTGTTTTCACAAGTTTATCCCACCAATCCAAATCTACTGAGTGGTGTTCTAATGCCATAAAATTTTGAGTTGCCGCCGCACAATGAACATTTGCCATAAACGACACAGGTGTTCCCGCAAAGTGCATAGCCATAGCCACACCGCGTTCTTCGGCATAATCGCCAATTTTTTTGGTTTCCAATAATCCGCCTGATGTGGCTAAATCGGGATGCACAATATCGACTGCTCTTTGGTCTATGAGTTTGATAAATTCTTCTTTCAAATAAATGTCTTCACCTGTGCAAGTAGGCGTTTCTATGGCTTTACTGATGTCTTTCCAATGTTCAGTCAAATGCCAAGGTACGAGGTCTTCAAGCCAAGCCAAACGATATTTTTCAACAGCTTTGCCCAATCTGATGGCATTATTGTGGTCAAAATGCCCATAATGGTCGGACGCAAGCGGAATTTCGTAGCCAACGGCATCTCTTACTTTTGAGACGTATTTTGTTAATTCTTCGAGCCCTTTATCTGTAATCTGCACTTGTGTGAGCGGGTGCAAAGCAGCTCCATAAGTCATCGGTTCATTAGTCCATTGACGACCGACTTCCCAGAAATTAGAATTGACGATGGTGCCAGGAATGTCCTTAACCAATTCAATCCCAAAATCCATTTTCAAAAAAGTAAAGCCTTTACCGACCAATCTATCTTTCATTTTTGCTGCAAATTGATCAGGGTCTTTCACCTGCGGGGTATCTGCATACAACCGTACTTTATCTCGATATTTTCCACCTAACATTTGATAAGCGGGTACATTATAGGCTTTTCCAGCCAAATCCCACAAAGCCATTTCGACGGCACATACGCCACCGCCTTGTCTGCCATGAAAACCAAATTGCTTAATACGCTTGAAAATTTGCTCAACACTGCAAGGATTCATGCCCAAAATACGGCTTTTTAAAAACAAAGCATACCGCCAATCGGCGCCATCTCTGACTTCACCATAGCCTGAAATCCCTTGATTTGTATCAATGCGTATGATGCTACAACGCCCTGGATTCATCACCGTCGCATAGCGCATATCGGTAATTTTTAAATCGGACGGTGCAGAATTACGTCTCACTTTTGACGTGCTGTGTTCCATCGACTCTTCTAAAGTAGAGTTCATAAAGGCAGCTAACGACAACCCGCCCAAAGCCGTGTTTTTAAAAAAAGAACGGCGGCTGTTTTCTTTTTTTCTTTCTGGTAGCTGCTGATTATCAACTACCTCATTATCGTTGTTTTTTATGCCAAACTTGGCAAGGAATTTTTCAGATGGTGTAGACATTCTTGTTTGTTTTATGAGTTGATGAAATAAATTTTATTATGCTTTGTAAAGTATTTAAACACTTAATTATCAATATTTTACAATAAATACTGAGGGGTTAAAATCCGCTATCACCAAGTGCGGCTTTTCATAAATTCGTCCAATTCTTTTCGCGTCATGGGTAACCGACTTGGGTTTTCGTCAATCCATTTCAAAAAATCCGCTTTTATAACATCCGTCCATTGGGTATCAATCTGCCCGGGTGTGTATTTGCCTTCACGCAATCTTTGATGCCCAAATACATCGCGTAGGGCTATGAATTCAGAATTTAACACAACCGTTTCGACCAGATGAGCAGGAATAAAAACGATACCGCCTTTTTTTGCCAAAGCAATATCACCCGGCAAGACGGTTGCCCTGCCTATGCGAATAGGGACATTGATGCCACCCAACATCATTTGTTGAATATAAGAAGGGTCGTAGCCTTTTATCCAACCATTGAAGCCTTTAATTTCTTCCAAACCTTCGACATCTCTTACGGAACCATAAAAGATAACGCCTCTATGTGATTTTGCATAAATAGCATTGCCCAAATTGTCACCTATCAAAGTACCGTCGACGACCTTACCGTAGCTGTCAGCCACATAAATATCACCGTCTTTCAGCACATCAATGGGCCAAGAATTAGTCCCACCGATGCGGTTTTCCGCTTTGCCTTTATCTTTCATGATTTTATCATAATCAGGACGCAAGGGCCAGTATTGCGCCGTAACAACTCTGCCAACCATGGTGGAATCGGGATGAATGACCATCCAATCGCCTTCAAATTGGTTTTGATAACCATTGTTCCTCAAAACGCCCCACGCTTCTTCGAGGTGAATGCCTTTAAGCCGCTCAAACCACTTGTCAGAGACTCTCGGTCTGCCGTCTGGCGAGCGTTCTCCTTTCCAATCGGGTGTTAACGCTTTTATTTGGTCAGTTGTAAGCGTAACATGTTGACCTTGCAATGAGGATGTTAGACATATCGCTAACAGAAGAGCAAAATGTAGATTTTTCATTAGTATTCGTTTTGTTGATAAAACTATTGATGAATAATTAAAAATTCATAGCTTAAAGGGTAAATGTAATTAATCAATTTAAAACAGCGAAATAAAATTAGGATATTTTAGGAAAATAGCAATTTTATAACTTTATTAAGTTAAATTTTATAATTATTATTTTGATTTTAAAGTGATTTTAAGAATTATAAACTTCTTCAATAAAAATTAAGTGTATGGTATTTAGTATTTGGGTGTTTGGAAATTCAGAAGCTAGTGATTGTCAATGATTTCCAAAGCATTCAAAAAACCAAATACAATACACTAAATACTTAAAGTAGTAATTTTTGGTCTCAATGGCCCCCTCAGTATTTTACAAAAAAAAGCCCAATTTCCTAAGAAATCGAGCTATGTTCTTGAAAAAAAAATTGATTGTTGAAACACTATTTGTACTAAATGAAAAGTGAAAAACGAAAAGTGAAAAATATAAAATGTTGGTTATAAATGATTTAATTCTATTATTTTATGCAAACCATTTTTAAATGAGTATACATAACAATTTTGTCTGCTCATACGCGTGTAGCTTATTGTTTGACTAATTTAGTGTTATATATGCCTTGTTCGGAACGGACTTGTATCATATACGTGCCTTCTATCAGATGACTGATATTGATGTCTTGATTACCAATAGCCGTTAATGGAACAGTCATATTGAGTCTGCCTGTTATATCGAAGATATACATACTACCTTTGCTGTACACATCTTTTATCGTTATGATATTTTTAGCAGGATTGGGTGCAATGGAAATATTGCCCTTTTTGGCACAATCGTTTTGTACACTAATGATTTTACTATACTTTATGGATTGGTCTAAATCCACCATTTTTAGTCTGTAATACATAGAAGAACTTTTAACGCCTTTGAGTACAGCCATTTGTTCATATATTGAATTACGACCTTTATTTTTTTGAAAATTACCCACTGCCGCAAAGGTTTTGCTATCTGCACTTTCTTCTAATTGATAATAATCAAAGTTGGATGCCTCAGTAGAGACCCACGTTAATTTTGTATCACAATCACTCAGCAATGTGGCATCGAAAGACAACAATCCGACAGGTAGTACGGCGGTGGTATAGGTATAAGCATTTGTATTATCATCATTGAGGTTGCTGTTGACAGCAACTGGCGCAACAACATTTACATTGGCCCCCACAGTCGGATTGGACATAGCGGAGGCGGCCAATACATTCAGATTTCTAACTTGAAAAGTATTGAAGGCAAATTGTGCAAAGTTGCCGTTTAGGGTAGCTGTCAATACTTTTGTTGATGGTTCATAACTCCATGTAAAAGGTGTACTGCCTGCCGATTGCACAATATCTGTATTGACATTAAAGGTGCTATTTGTAAAATCTAATTGAGTCAAAGAGACTGTAACTGTTACGGCACTACTACTGGTTGCTGTTCCATCATTATTCAATTGAAACTGAAAAGTTGCCGTACCATTTGGATAAACTGCTGGAGCAGGTGAAACATTTGCGCCTAATACATTCGGATTAGCAACAGCAAAACAGGTAAAAGACAGTACAAGGCTCATGAATCCAGACAAAATATATTTTAATTTAGTATTTTTCATTATTTATTTCTTTAAATTTGATTGAAAAGTTTAATATAGAAATTTATAAAAAATGGGTAATATTTAGCTGACACAAATTGCACTGATTACACGAATGATTTTTTATCAATTATCAATTATTAGATTAAAAATGTTAATAAAAATTCAATTTTAATTCCTGTAATCAGTGAAATTTATGTCTAAACAGACAACCAATGTCTTAAATGCTAAAACGTATAAATTAATACGGTTTGATTTTGATTGTCCACGTTGTCTTCTGTGCTTTCACCCCCACTATTATCCAGTAAGATGACCTTAACAAGCGTTGAACCTTTTTGATTATTAGGATTAAAAGTGCTTGTGAGTCCAAATTTTGATAAACCACTGGCTGCTATGACACTATTAGACGTGAGTATATAAAAACCAGGATTCGATACACCATCAAATGTCCAAAGGCTATTCTGTACCGCCACACCTGACACATTGGTAGCAAGAGAATTGAAACTTAAGGTGTACTTAGCATCTTTTGGAATATAAGCTGTAATCGTACCGCTTGTCGGAATATTGTTAAATTCAAAAACAGATACCACAACGCCTATAGATTGAGTACCAACTAAGGAAGAAGGCAGTACAGAAATTGTGGGTGACAGGTTAGGAAGCGGTGGTGGGAATCCAATAGTAAAGCTTGAAAACCCTGTGGCAAAAGTGGCAGTGAATGTACCTCCGCCCGTTACAGCCGCATAGGTTGCTGGTAAAAAAGTGGTATTAGACCCATTCGCACCCGTATAAGATGTTGCATTGACTTTATAGATATAAAATTGACTTCTTAACTTGCCTGTCGCTTCTTCAAGTTTACGAATTTCATGTTCAGTATAGTACAATGTTATTTCGTAAGAACCATTGGTATTATTAGTCGTCGGTGTTACTTTAATAACTTTACCTGCTACTGTATGGTCGCCACCAGAAGTAAACAAAACAAAAGGTGTAGAACCCGCTTTATCTACTTTAGCTTCTGTACAATTATAATTAAACACCGTATTGCTGGTTATACGGACAATAATATCCCGATTTTCTTGTGAATAAAAATAGTTTGGTTTACTAATTTCAATGGTTATTGGCTCTGTTTTGCTTGTATTGAGCGTAGAATCAATACTGACACCATTGCCTGACACGACAAAATTATCAATAGCAATACTTGCTGTAGTGCCTGCATTCGCATCATTAGTCCACAGAATACCTAAGTAAAATGTTTTGCCATTAAGACTTTGTGGCAGGATAGTGCTAAAATTAGTTTCTGTAAATGTCGCATATAATGGTGTCGCATTTTCGGCACTGAATTGCTCAAAGTTTATACCATCCATAGAGTAAACGAGTTGTCCATAATCACAAGCAGGGCTACAAGCGGGTTCGCCACCTGCTTGAAATGAAAATCCGACTGTAATGTTGTTTAATCCTGTTGCCACGATGAGCGGTGAACGCAAATACATCTGTGCATCCAGATTGGAGTCGTAAGTGGCTTCACCCGGGGTTGGAATGATTGGACCAGTTTGTTCAATAATCGCTTTTTTAGTTGAAAAACTAATGGGTGTTACCAAGACGCCATCCGTTCTTACTGCCCATTGTATATTTGTGGGCGATATTTTATTAACGGCTACCCAGCCGCTGCCTGATGTCGGAAGAGCCCCCTCAGTAAATCCTTCAAAATTTTCATTAATTAATGTATTTGTACCACCAATAGTCGGCACAATGTCATTCTCTACAATATTGATATTAATGACTTTATTCAAGGCAGACAGTGCTGAAGTTGCCGTGAATTGTAAGGTTTCATTAGTTTCAACCATGGCATCATCAAATACTTTTACGATAACGGTTTTAATACCTGTTTCTCCAATATTATATGTGATACTACTTCCTGCGCTAAATGCCCATTCATTATCGCCCAGCGTACCACCCGTTTTTGTAAAATTTATCGTTACAGACGCTGCTTGAGAAACTGTCAGGTTGGTACTCAATTGTATTTCATTAAATCTTGGACAATCATTGGTTGCAACACCTTCCGAAATATTAGTTTGAATTGTATACGCATCTAAAAGTGGTGCAGAACAACCCATATATCTTGCACCTACATTTATAGCAAAGAAAGCATCCGTAACCGTTTTTTCTTCTTGTGAACAAACACCATATAACAATCTTGCTGCATTGATAGCTGCTACGCGGGCATCTGCATAAGTGGCATTAGGTGTAAGATTCAACTCCATCAGGTAAGTAATCGCTTCTGCTTTAGCAAAACCTATTGGCAAAAATTCACCCGCAGGAATAGGCGAGCCAAGCCCCGCATATTTGTTTCCTAAGTTTTCAGTTAATGCCGTTGTGCCATTATCTGCTTGTCCATCATCTATATAAGCCGGTGCGCCAGTTGTCGCTAATGGGCCATTTACAAGTAAGTAAAAATATTTATTTAAAACACCACTATTCCCATGCACCCCACATTGGTCATTCGCTAAACTCGGTGCCGTACAATTAGGGTCTTGCCAATACCGTCCACCATATGTATCAGGGTCAGTTTTAGCTTTTGGATTGTCCATACGTCTTAGACCAATATTGTCGCTCGCTATCTGTTCACCTATTTGGAAAGGATAATAAGGCAGTCCATAACCCAAAGTAACAGAAGTATAATGTTCAATACACGCTGCCCAAATATCGCTCAATGCTTCGTTCATAGCACCCGACTCACCTTGGTAAACGAGGTCAGATGTAAAAGAACACACACCATGACCTATTTCATGCCCACAGACATCAAGAGACGTAAGCGGTCTAAAGCCTGTTGCTGATGTACCACTACCGTCCCCATAAGTCATCACACTTCCGTTCCAGAAGGCATTGTCATAAGCGGGACCATAATGTACATAACTTTTGATTGCACTATTTTTGTTATCAAAACTCAATCGGTTGTGTATGTTTTTCCAATAATCATAGACCATTTCTGCCCCCCAGTGTGCGTCCATGGCATAATCATCATTTGTTCCTTCATCCGTTCCAAGAGAACCATTGCTTGTCGCCCCGCGTATGAGGTCTTCATGCGTTCCCACAGCCACTTCATTCTTCCAATTATTATCTAAATCAACAAATGCAAGCGAGTTTGCATGCAAACCGGGCAATGATATAGGTGCGCCGCCTACATTGTTCATATCATAAGTCTCGACACCCAAACCTCTTGTATCATCTTTTAATATATAGACATTAGCGTTAACAACTGGCGTGCGCGGGTCTTCACCGCTATATGTCAGTAGTGCTGATGTATTGTTGGGGTCAGTTGTACCTAACAACCCCACGTTCAACTGAGTTGTGTAGATATCCCTTGTTCCAGCATAACGTGTTTGAGCTGTACCCAGGGCTGACGATAAAGCCACTGAGGGCGGAAATACAGTTGGCGAAGAGGGTCTCCAAGCCTTATTCATTGGTACACTTTCTTTCGATGCAGCTTGTGGTTTAGTCGCCTGTGCGCTTGCATTTACCTTATCGGCATGTTTTATTATCGCATCAGCCAATAAAATTTTACCATTATCGGCATCTACATAAATATAATGACGGCTTAAAGGCTTGGTAGCATACACATTAAATTTCCAAGCGAGACGCGGTTCGTTGCTGCCATAGATATCTCTGGCATACACAAGCAAACCTTGGGGTTTTTTGGCTTCCTCCAACTGACTTAATCGCGCCACCATAGCAGGATTGTCTTTGAAAGTCGCTTTATCTTTTTCAATAGACTGCCATGAATATTCAGCAGCATTGACAAAACCAAGAGCCATGTCTAATGCAGCCGTTTCAGTTAGGGTTGCACGCGTGATGGCATTTGCAAAATCAAAAACAGCAGCCGATAGAGAATGGATTTTACCATCCTTTAAGTTTACAGTAATAGAAGAATGCTCTACTGTTACACCATTAAAAACCTGTTTGTACTTCGCAACAGAAATACCGTTTTTTAGATCTGTGGTGGTCACAAGGACTAATTGTGTCGTCGCTTTTTGAAATTGAAGCAGTTCGCTAATGAATGCTTCTGCATTGTTAGCTGGAGGTAAATTAGTGTTTTTAAACTCAATGAAGGAAGGTGTGCCTAATGTTTTGTTTATCTCAAAATATGCCACGGAGGCGTTCTGTTTTAAGGAGTTTTCAAATGTATTCGAAAGCTTTTGTCCAAAACAGGAAATGGAGATAAAACAAATTAGCGTAAACGTAAGTAATTGTTTCATGTAAATGATGTTTGATTTTGATGAAAGTAATAAATAAAATTGTTGTGTGTAATGCTCATAGGCTATTGACTATGAATAAAATCTATAACAAAAAGGAGTCTCTAACAGTAAATACTGAGGGGCCCATTACAGTAATTTTTTAAAATGTATCTTCTTGGAATTGGATTCATTCCAAAACTAAAATAGAGTTTTTGTGAAGTTTTATACAGCTATGCTTGAATTGAATAATAGTAGGAGTAGTGTTGATTTTTTTTTCATGTTATTTGGAAATAGTTTGCTTAAATAGTAGGGTATAATTCATTTAAAGAGGTTTACATGCTTCTCTTTTAATTTTAATATTTTTAATTGAAAATATAAGGACTGTGAGTTGTTAAAATTTTTCTGCGAGATTTCTGTTTTGAACATTTATTTTTTATTGAGAATTATCTAAATTAACAACAAAATTGTACCAAAGTATGTATTGTTGTTTTGTTGATAAAATTCCCCAATTTGAGTAAATTTTTTCATAAAAATCCTCAATATGTATATATTTTGTTATTTGTATTTTTGACACTTTTTAGTCCTATTTTAACCCTTTCAATGACCAAAATGCTTATCCAAAAAACACAAAAAAAATTGCAATGCTTGCAACAAACTAAAACGCCCCCCTCAGTATTTCACATAAAAAAAGCCCGATTTCCTAAGAAATCGAGCCATATTCTTTAAAAAAAATTAAAATTTAAACGTCAAATTCACCATTTACCATTAAAATATTACACTTCTTCGCCCTCAAGATGCCACTTTTCAGGCGACCGCCACAAACCTGACAACAACAATTGGCGCATAAACAAATATTCCTTCGGCAATTGGTCATACATGCGTTCAAACAACTCTTGATGACCGAGCAATTCCGTTTTCCATTCTTCACGGTCAACAGACATAATTTCGTCAAATTGCTCTTGCGTAAAATCACTACCCGTCCAGTCCATATTTTCATAACGCGGCATCCAACCAATCGGACTTTCGACGGAACCCACGCGCCCTCGAACACGGTCAATAACCCATTTCAACACCCGCATATTGTCGCTAAAACCAGGCCATAAGAAGTTGCCATGCGCATCTTTTCTAAACCAATTGACCCCAAAAATGCGTGGTGGACTTTGCAATCCACGCCCTAATTGCAACCAATGATTGAAATAATCTGCCATATGATAGCCACAGAAAGGCAGCATCGCAAACGGGTCACGACGCACTTTGCCCTGTTCCCCAAACGCCGCCGCCGTCGTCTCTGAACCCATCGTAGAAGCCATATAAACTCCAAAATTCCAATTAAACGCTTGATAAACCAATGGAATAGTAGTACTCCGACGACCACCAAAAATGAAGGCACGGATACGTACGCCTTCTGGTTTTTCCCAATTCGGGTCAATAACAGGGTTTTGATAGGCGGGTGTTGTGAAACGCGAATTGGCATGAGCCGCTGGTTTGCCACTTTTGGGGTCATAAGGTTTGCCCGTCCAATCGGTCATCCCTTCGGGTACTTCTTTTGTCATGCCTTCCCACCACACATCACCGTCCGATGTGAGCGCAACATTCGTAAAAATAGTGTTTTCACGAATCGTCAACATCGCATTCGGATTCGTTTTCATGTTTGTACCGGGTGCAACACCAAAATAACCTGCTTCTGGATTGATAGCGAACAACCTGCCGTCAGCACGGGGTTTTATCCAAGCAATATCATCGCCAACGGTCGTAATTTTCCAACCATCAAACTCTTTAGGGGGTATCAACATCGAAAAATTGGTTTTCCCACAAGCACTCGGAAATGCGGCACCAATATACGTTTTCTCGCCTTGCGGACTTTCAGCACCCAATATCAGCATGTGTTCAGCCAACCAACCTTCGTCCCGCGCCATCGTCGAAGCGATGCGCAAAGCAAAACATTTTTTGCCCAATAGCGCATTGCCGCCGTAGCCAGAACCGTAAGACACAATCGAACGTTTTTCGGGATAGTGTACAATGTATTTTACTGAGGGGTTGCAGGGCCAGCTCACATCTGCTTGACCATCTGCCAAAGGCGCACCTAATGTGTGCATACATTTGATAAATTCACCGTTTTTACCCAAAACCTCTAAAGCCTTATCACCCATGCGGGTCATGATTTTCATATTGACCACAACATATTCAGAATCAGTGATTTGTACCCCAATATGAGCCAAAGGAGAACCAATGGGACCCATGCTAAACGGTATGATATACATCGTCCGACCGCGCATACAACCTTCTAAAAGGGGTGTCAACGTTTTTTTCATTTCTTTGGGCGCAACCCAATTATTCGTCGGCCCCGCGTCTTCTTTGATGCGACTACAAATATAAGTGCGGTCTTCAACCCTTGCCACATCACTAGGATCCGAAAAACACGCATAACTATTGGGTCTTTTTTCGGGATTTAAACGGATAAAAGTGCCTTTATCTACAAGAGCCTGGCAAAGGGTATCATATTCGGTATCAGAACCATCACACCAATGAATTGCATCGGGCGTACAGAGGTCAGTCATTTCATTGACCCATTGAAGCAACTCTTTGTTTTTAACACGAGTCGAAAAATCTTTTTTCATAAGTTTTATTTGATTAAGACAGTGAATTGGTGAATTGGTGAATTGGTGAATTGGGGAATTAGTTATTAGGGAATTGGTTACCAGTAAATTAGTATACACCATTAACCAATAACCAATTCCCAATAACCAATTCACCAATAACCAATTTACAATAGGAAGAAGAATAAATTAAAAAATGTGGTTTTATTTAGTTAGGAAAAATGTAGCTCAAAAGCTATAAATTCTTGGCACGAAGGTAAAAATCTTTTGACGAAATAAAAAATGGTAAGTTAATTTTATCAGTGTTTGTTTTTTTGCCCTTAAACTTGCTGTATTTTTTACGTTAAGTATTAAGTTGTTGATTATCATTTATTTATGTGAAAATACTACGTGGAATATTTTTTTTGATTTTAGGTGGGTTTAGACATAATTTTGAGTTAAACAAAATTTTATTTCGTTTACGATATAAACTAAGTTAATTTATAAAATGAAATAATTACTCTTTTAGGAATAATTTTGTATTCATAAAACATGACTATCCCCTTAAAAAGACATAAAATTAGAGATGACAAAATTGTGACAAAGGTTAAATTTGTGGTTAATTCATTAGCGACAAAAGGTAAAACTCCTTCAAGAACATTAATTTTGTTAATTAAACAAAATAATTCAATTAATAACAATATAAATAAAATCCAATCCAATGAGAATTCTCTTAGCAGAAGACGAAGAAAATATCCGCGATATAGTCAAATTGAATCTTGAACTTGAAAACTATGAAGTGGTTGAAACCGATAATGGCAAAGAAGCCGTGAATCTATTCCATGAGCAGTATTTTGACCTCATTATCCTCGATGTGATGATGCCTGAAATGAATGGGTTTGAAGTGTGTGAACAAATTAGGCTCACCAATACAAGTGTGCCAGTGATTTTTTTGACCGCAAAAGACACCTCGCAAGACCGCATCATGGGCTTGAAAAAAGGGGCAGATGATTACCTCACCAAGCCTTTTACGCTCGAAGAACTCTTGTTGCGCATACAAAATCTACTAAAACGCAGTAATCGCCAAGCACATGACGAATCGGAAGTTTTCTCGTTTGGCAACAATAAGGTAAATTTTGCGACATTTGAAGCCATCGGCAATCAAGGCGCATTTAACCTTACTAAAAAAGAAGCGATGTTGTTGAAACTCTTGGTAGAACGCAAAAATGAAGTCGTCTCACGCAATCAAATTTTACAATTCGTTTGGGGCTATGATGTTTTTCCGACTACCCGAACCATTGACAATTTTATTCTTTCTTTCCGCAAATATTTTGAGCAAGACCCCGCCAATCCGCGCTATTTTCTCTCGATTAGAGGTGTCGGTTACAAGTTTGTCTTGAATTGAAACCTTTTTTTTATCATTCTGAACAAAGTGAAACAATCTTAACATACATACATTTATATTCTTTCACGTTGTTCAGAATGAGAAAATAGATGAAAATGCTAAATAGTTAGAAAAAAAAACTAATAAAACCTGTGCGACTGCCTAACTTTGCCGCACAGGTTTTATTATTTTCACTATTTACCATTAAAAAATGGCTTTCAAAATCTATACAAAAACAGGCGACGCAGGTGAAACTTCACTATTTGGGGGCGCACGTGTTCCAAAAAGTCATTTGCGTGTAGAAGCCTATGGCACTGTTGATGAACTCAATTCATATATTGGGTTGCTCGGCGACCTCATAGACACCCCTCAGTATAAAACCATTTTGAAAGAGGTACAAGACCGTTTGTTTACCCTCGGTTCAGTTCTTGCGAGTGACCCATCAAAAAATATGATGGTTCCTGATTTAAAAAATGAAGATATACAACTCCTTGAAAATGAAATAGATACTATGGAATTAGCATTGCCCCCACTTAAAAATTTTATCTTGCCTGGTGGTCATCAAACGGTTTCTTTTTGCAATATTGCGCGAACAGTATGTAGACGGGCAGAGCGTTTAGCTGTAGCTTTAGACAACGTGGGGAAAATAGACCCCCTCAGTATAAAGTACCTCAATCGGCTTTCTGATTATCTGTTTGTACTCGGTCGGAAAATTGGAAAAGATTTAGGTGCAACCGAAGTTATTTGGAAACCGCGTGTATAAATGAATCATTAAAATCAATATAAATCTGTGATAGGAAAATTAATACCCATTGGGTTTACAAAAAAACCACATGGCTTGAAAGGCGAAATCAAACTGCATGTGACGGAGCGTTATCTTGAAGATTTGATGCATACGGACGTCGTTATTCTCGAAATTAAAGGCAAACCAACACCTTTTTTTGTGGACGATATACGTGTAGGCAATACCACTATTGGCAAATTTGAAGACATTGATACGCCCGAAAGTGCTTTGTCTATTGCCAATAAAGAAATTTTTCTACGCGAGGAGGATATTATTCCTGACGACTTCCGTGAATTTGAAATAGAGAACGATGGTTTGGCATACGAGAAATGTATGGGTTATGTTATTTTTGATGGTGACAAAGAAATAGGCAGTATTATAGATATTTTGGAATATCCACAACAAGAAATGGCTGTTGTAATGTTTGAAAATAGAGAAATTATGATACCTTTAAATGCTGCTTTTGTTATTAAACGAGATGATGAAGCCCAAAGAATTATGATGGAATTGCCCGAAGGTTTGATTGAATTGTAAGAATTGTCAAAAGTCAAATTTTTTAATTTTATTTTCATTATAAGTCAAATTTCAATTATTTATTTTTATTAAAAGTCAAAATATATTATTTTGTTTTTGCTATAAGTTAAATTTAAAAAACCGATAATGAAAAAAATTGTTATTCTGACAGGCGCAGGTATGAGTGCCGAAAGTGGCATCAAAACTTTCCGCGATGCCGATGGATTGTGGGAGAATCACAGCATAGAAGAAGTGGCTACACCGGAAGGGTTTCGTAAAAATCCCGCTTTAGTTTTGAAATTCTACAACGACCGCCGCCGTCAACTATTGGAAGTTGAACCCAATGCAGGGCATAAGGCTTTAGTGGAATTAGAAAAATATTATAAAGTCACTATTATAACCCAAAATGTGGACGATTTGCACGAGCGTGCTGGCAGCCAACACGTGATGCACTTACACGGTGAACTCCGAAAATCACGCTCATCCATCAATCCAGATCTGATTTATGATTGTACGGGCGATATCAATGTAGGCGACAAAGCCACGGATGGGTCGCAATTACGACCGCAGATTGTTTGGTTTGGCGAAGATGTACCCATGATTCAGACTGCCGCAGAAGCGGTTTCTCAAGCTCAGACGATAATCGTGGTCGGGAGTTCCATGCAAGTGTATCCTGCTGCCGGTTTGATTAGTTTTGCACACGGCAAGGCTGATATTTATTATGTTGATCCAAAACCCACCCTTAATTACGAATTAAATCAACGTAAAAACTTAACCGTTATCGCGGAACCAGCGACGACAGGCGTGCGGAAAGTTGTAGATAAATTGCTGAAAGTTTGAATTACATTTGCGGCATGAATGCGGTTAAAAAAGAAGTGATTTATTTCAAAAATTTAGATGGGTTGCGTTTTTTGGCGGCGTTTGCCGTTCTCCTCGGTCATAGTCAGACTATACTTTTCAAAGGGTACAATGAATTAGGTTATGAATTGGGCATCCGCGTTTATTCGCCTTTTGCCAACAAATTAGGTACATTTGGCGTTGATTTTTTCTTTGTCTTAAGCGGCTTTCTTATCAGTTATTTGCTGATGAAAGAAATTGAGGAGACACAGACTGTCAAAGTGCGGCATTTTTATATGCGCCGTTTTCTTCGAATCTGGCCCCTCTATTTTACCGTCGGTATCATCTATATATTGTGTGGTACAACTTTTAGTCAATTTTTTGGGGGTTGGTTAGGCTATCCCGCCACCGTACAATCCACGGGTCAATTGCTTGAAAACTTATGGTATCTCTGTACTTTCAGCATCAATTTTCAGACACTATGGCATCAGGGTAACCAATTTCAAGTCGGTCATTTTTGGTCTTTAGCCGTCGAAGAGCAGTTTTATCTGTTGTGGGCACCCGTTTTTTGGATTTTTAGAAAGCATTTGTTCTTTATCATTACTTTATTTGTTGCCATTGGTTTGGCTCTCAATTTGCCGCCTCAAGACTGGTTTCCTTCCTATTATAGCTTTCAATACAACTTTACAGCCAATCGTTTTTTGCAATTTGGTACAGGTGCATTGTTTGCATGGTTGCTGCATCGAGATATAACGACCCCTCAGTATCCCTTGCCCAAACACCTAAGTTGGGTGCTTCAAGTGTCCATATTGTTGCCGATGCTGATGTTTTTATTGGGCGACCACTATTATCCCGATGCACACAAAGAAGGCAACGAACAGATTGTAAACACCTTAATATCTGTAAGCATCATAGCGGTAGCCATTACAAAACATTCCATTCTTCATTTTGAGTTTGATTTGTTGAAATACTTGGGCAAAATTTCGTATGGTATATATGTGTATCACATTTTTGCAGTGCGCATTGTCGTGTATATTTTATTGAAAAACGGTCATTCTCCTCTTCTCGAAAGGAATCCGATGTTTCATTTTTTATTCCCCTTTTGGGCGACACTTTTAGCTATTTTGTTAGCAGCATTATCGTATGAATTATTAGAAAAACCTTTTTTGAAATTAAAAAGTAAGTTTAAGTGAAAATATTTTTAGTAGGCTTTATGGGCAGTGGGAAAAGTTATGTTGGACGACCTTTAGCTGCCAAGTTAGGTTTCCAATTCGTTGATGTTGATAATATTATTGAACATACTGAGGGGGTCGAAATTGCTCAAATATTTGTCAATCAAGGAGAAACATATTTTCGTCAATTAGAAAGTGATATACTGAGGGGTCTTGGTAAATGGGAAAATATCGTCATCGCAACGGGTGGGGGAGCGGCTTGTTTTCACAATAATATGGATTGGATGAATGAGCAAGGTGTTACGATATACCTCAAGGCTTCACCTAAATTATTACTATCTCGACTTAAAACAGAAACACATAAAAGACCCCTACTGGCTGGTCGGACGGATGCAGATTTGTTAGATTTTATTGAAAACAAAATTGCAGAACGCGCGCAATTTTATGAGAAAGCCTCTTTAATTATAGAACAAGTGGGAGACGGAGAAGCGATAGTCATTGATATTATCAATGCTTTATATAATCATATTACACAGAATTAGTTTTTGACCGAAAAAATGTCACAAATTTTCTTTTTTCTGTAAATAAAACCTAAAAAGATGTACTAACGCTTATGGGTTATTTAAAAATATTTTTTATTTTTTATTTTTAAAAATTTGATTATTAATGTTTTATATAGATATATTAACAATTATATTGTAAATACAAAAAAATCATCTAAACCTAATACGGTATTTTGAATAAGCGGGTGCATAAAATCCTGTTACATATTTTGCAGAACGGTGTTTGTGTGCTTACCTTTGAATCGTCAAGAAAATAAAAAGGCTATTTCTTCTTTCATTTTTTGATATTATTTTTTACTTGGACAAGACAATCTTAACAAACATACACACTATAAACGCTTAGTTTCATTACTCCCTTTACCCCCCACTCCCCCTTTTTTTCTTATTATGTTAAAGAGTTAAAGAGAAAAAAGCCAACTGTCTAACAGTAAAACATAGCCCTATTTTATAAAAGGCGCGGAAAAGTATTAACTTTGCCGCGCCTTTTTAACTTTAAAAAATTCATAAAAGAAATGGAGCATCACCATTGCGTTATTATTGGTTCTGGACCTGCGGGTTACACGGCAGCGATTTATGCAGCTCGAGCGGGTATCAAACCTATTTTATACACAGGACAAGAGCCAGGTGGTCAGTTGATGATTACTAACGATGTCGAAAACTATCCAGGCTACCCCGAGGGCATTCATGGACCCGTAATGATGGAGGATTTTAAAAAACAAGCTGAACGTTTTGGAACGGATATTCGTTACGAACTCATCACGAAAGTAGATTTTACAGCCACGCCACACAGCCTTTTTACTGAGGGGGGCGCTGAAATCAAAGCAGACGCCGTCATTATTGCCACTGGTGCCAGTGCCAAATGGTTGGGTTTAGAGTCTGAATATCGTTTGCAAAACAAAGGCGTATCAGCCTGTGCGGTTTGTGACGGTTTTTTCTTCAGAAATCAAGAAGTAGCGATTGTCGGCGGCGGTGATACGGCTGCGGAGGAATCAACTTACTTAGCTAAACTTTGCAAAAAGGTGCATCTTATTGTTCGGCGAGATGAAATGCGCGCTTCTAAAATCATGCAAGAGCGCGTCCTCAATACCCCCAATCTCATTGTTCACTGGAATACAGAAACTGAAGAGGTACTTGGTGAAGATGAAGTAACAGGTGTACGCATAAAAAATAACAAAACAGGTGAAGTAACAGAACTGTCTGTCACTGGTTTTTTCGTAGCGATTGGTCATAAACCCAATACCGACATTTTTAAAGGTTGGTTAACGCTCGATGAAACGGGTTATATCATCAATAAAGCAGGTACCTCCCTAACCAACATCGAAGGTGTATTTGTCTCTGGTGATGCAGCAGATAAGGTTTATCGTCAAGCCGTTACAGCTGCCGGTATGGGCTGTATGGCCGCTTTAGACGCTGAAAGATGGTTGACGGAGAATGCGGTTGTCTGATTAATTATTAGTTATTGGTTATTGGTTATTAGTTATTGGTTATTAATGAATTGTATAACAATAACAATAAACAATAACAAATAAACAACAACCAATAACCAATAACTAATAATCAATAACTAATAACTAATAACCAATTCACTAATAACCAATAACAAACATAGAATTATCAAACTATTAAACAATATTAAATGGCTACTCAATTCAGAAGCGGTGTGCTTCATGGTCAAGAAGTGACCGATTTATTCAAGTATGCGAATGAGAACAATTTCGCGCTCCCTGCGGTCAATGTCATCAGCAGCAGCACGGTTAATGCGGTTCTTGAAACAGCGAAAGCGGTTAATTCGCCTGTCATTATTCAATTTTCAAACGGCGGTGCATCGTTTAATGCAGGTCAAGGCTTAAGTAATGAGGGTCAGAAAGCCTCTATTCTCGGCGGCATTGCTGGTGCGATGCACGTGCACACAATGGCAAAAGCGTATGGCGTTCCTGTCATTTTACATACAGACCACTGTGCTAAAAAACTATTGCCGTGGGTGGATGGTTTGTTGACTGCCAGTGAAGAGTTTTTTAAATTACGTGGTTTCCCACTTTATTCGTCTCATATGCTGGATTTGTCGGAAGAACCGATTGAAGAAAATATGGAAATCTGTGTGGAATACTTCGAGCGCATGGCGAAAATGGGCATGACCCTTGAAATTGAACTTGGTGTAACAGGCGGAGAAGAAGATGGTGTTGACAACTCTGATGTGGATTCATCAAAACTATATACACAACCTTCTGAGGTGTTTTATGCATACGAAAAGTTGTCTGATATTTCACCTAACTTTACTATTGCAGCCGCTTTTGGCAACGTGCATGGCGTTTACAAGCCTGGGAATGTGAAGTTGCAACCTGTTATTTTGAAAAATTCACAGCAATTTGTGAAGGAACAATTGAATCTAACCTCTGATTTACCTATCAATTTCGTTTTCCATGGTGGTAGCGGTTCGTCTCGTGAAGAAATCCGTGAAGCAATTGAATACGGTGCCATCAAAATGAACATTGATACCGATATGCAATGGGCTTATTGGGACGGCGTTCGAGCTTATGAATTGTCAAAACGCGGCTATCTTCAAGGTCAAATTGGCAATCCTGATGGCGAAGACAAACCTAACAAAAGCACTTACGACCCACGTAAATGGTTGCGTGCAGCAGAAAAGGCTTTTGTGGAACGCTTGAAAGGGGCTTTTGAAGATTTGAATTGTATTAATCGGCATGTATAAAATCATAAGTAATGAAATAAAATGTCCGTGCAGAATTTGATTCTGTACGGGCATTTTTTTATCCCCTCAGTAAAAACCATCTTTTTTCGTGATTTTTTATAGAAACTTCTTGTTTTTCCTATAAATTATCAGAGAATAAAAATAATAACTTGCTTTATCACATCGCGTAGGTCTTCAGTTACAAAACGCAATATGTCACTATCTCTATTCCTATGTCAAAATATTTGAAGGATGTTTTTTATCCAATTTTGTCAATACGAAACAATGTCATATTTTCTCTATTTTTTGTAAGTTTTTAACCAAGAGGGATTATGGTTTTTATCTATTTTCTATTGAATTTTTTTCGTGAAGTAAATCATAATTAGCTAATATCATTTTTTTTTAGTTCGAAATGATGCCTTAAATTTAATTGATATTAAAATAGGTATAAATCTTAAATGATAAGCATATTGAAAATATAAAGTAATTAATACAAATATCTTTTTGTTTTAGATTTATAGGTTATTTTAAATGAATACTTTAAAATATGAATACTTAAAGCTTTTTATTCTTGTATTTTATAAATGGGTTTATAGTTTTATTTTAATTACTAAAGGTAAATAATAAAAGAATAGTATGTTAATTTTAGGTAAAATGTTTGTGTGTTCGATTAAATTTAAATGAACAATGATTTTAATTTTTTTTCCTGTCAATTATATCTATAAAATAATGGAAAAGATTAATCTTCTTCCTTCTGATATAGTTTAAAGCCTTATTTTTTTATAAAAATATGAATATTATAAAAAGCAATTAAAAAAAGATTAGGGAGAGAAATTACAAAATACTGAGGGGTATGTGTTGTCACAAAAACTATGAATTTATATAGAAATAGAAGGCTCATTTTTTGTGACATTGCCTAAAGTTTATAGTAATATACATTTTAAAATGTAAGTGATTAGGCAAAATATTTTTAAGTGATCAAGATAAGATAATTCGACAACGGTCTATCTTATAAGTTGTTAGGTCACCCTTTGAATATGCATAGATGATTACTATTTTATTGATTAATTTATCCACATAATAACACTGTGTTATAGTTTGGAAAGATTTTTGTCTTTGTGTCAATGAATTTCAGAATGATTAAAGACAGCCTCATTTTACATCTGACAAATAATTTTAAAAATTAACATATTCGTTTATGAACCATTTAAACATTTTTAAAAAAATTGCTTTCGCGCTTTTTTTATCCCTATCATTTTTAAGTGAAACTTATGCTCAATGTTCTACCTCTAATGAAGTTTCAATTACGGTTGTCAATGACCCAACCATCAGCATTACTGGGGCAGCGACTATTTGTTCTGGTGGGACAGCAACGTTGACCGCCACACCTACAGGTGGAACTGGCACTTGTACGATTCAGTGGCAGTCGAGTGCCAATGGCAGTACAGGTTGGGCGGATATAGCGGGTGCAAATGCTGCGACATATGCCCCCGTCTCTTTAACTACGACAACTTATTATCGTACAACCTATACTTGCACGGGTACGGATTGTAATTCAGCAACGTCCAATGTTCAAGCCCTGACAATAGTCCCTAATTTAACAGTACAAACCCAACCACAACCGATTACTGAGTGTGTGGGTGGCACAACATCTATGACTGTTGTTTTGACAAGTGGTACAGGAACAGGAACGATTTCATATACTTGGGAACAAAGTACCACAGGTTCTGGTGGTTGGTCGGCTGCATCGGGTGCGACCAATTCAGCGACATATACACCGCCCAGTGCAACAGCAGGTACGATGTATTATCGTGTAACAGCCAGTGCGACAGGTAATGGTTGTACTTCAGTTACGTCCAACAATGCTCAAGTTGACATCATTCCAGACATGACCATTCAAACGCAACCCCAACCCATTACGGAGTGTGTAGGTGGCACAACATCTATGAGTGTTGTTTTGACAAGTGGTACAGGAACAGGGACGATTTCATATACTTGGGAACAAAGTGCCACAGGTTCTGGTGGTTGGTCGGCTGCATCGGGTGCGACCAATTCAGCAACATATACACCGCCCAGTGCAACAGCTGGTACAATGTATTATCGTGTAACAGCGAGTGCGACAGGCGCTGGTTGCGGTTCAGTGACATCAAGCAATGCTCAAGTTAATGTCATTCCAAATTTGACGGTTCAAACCCAACCACAACCGATCACGGAGTGTGTGGGTGGTACAACTTCAATGAGTGTTGTTTTGACAAGCGGCTCTGGGACGGGTACGATTTCCTACACATGGGAACAAAGTGCCACAGGTTCTGGTGGTTGGTCGGCTGCATCTGGCGGCACAAATTCAGCAACTTATACACCGCCAAGTGCCACTGCTGGAACGATGTATTATCGTGTCATCGCAAGTGCAACAGGCAACGGTTGTTCTTCGACGACCTCAAATAATGCTCAAGTAGATATTATCCCCGACATTGTTATAACAGCTGAACCACAAAATATTACTGAATGTCTGGATGGCATAATTGCCCTCTCAGTTACAACAACAGGCGGTATAGGTACGACTTATACATGGCAACAAAGCGCCACAGGTACAGGTGGTTGGAGTGCGGCGTCTGGTGCAACGAATTCAAATACGTATACACCACCAAGCACAGCAGCGGGTACATTATATTATCGTGTCGTCGTATCTTCATCGGGTAATGGTTGCGGATCTCAAACGTCTACAACTGCAACGGTTGTCATTGTAGCTAAACCTTCAGTGGCTGTCACTACGCCTAATCAAACGGTTTGTATAGGTGCAGTATTGACTTTGAACGCAACACCGTCAGGCGGTACGGGAACATGCGGCATCCAATGGCAAGACTCAACAGATGGTGGCTCATCTTGGAATCCAATATCTGGTGCCACAAATAATACATATACAACGCCGCCTCTTGGGGCAAATACGAAATATCGCGCAACATTTACTTGTAACGGTAACGGATGTTGTAATTAGTTTCTGGTTATTTGTTATTGGTAAATTGGTTGTGACTATAAACAATTTGCCAATAACAAATTTACCAATAACAATAATGAGAAAAAATGCACAGCGTGTTTAATTAAAAACAAGCACCCCCACACTTTGGAACACGCCGAAACCAATAAGCAAATCGTATTCACCATGAATATATATATACTTTTGAGAAAATCGATACTCTTTACCCTCTTTTTCCTTTCCGTATCTGCTACAATACTGAGAGGGCAATCCGAGTGTTCAATTTCTAATACAGTTGATGTTACTGTTGTCAGTGACCCAACTATCATCATTTCTGGCGCAACAACGATTTGCTCTGGCGGTATTGCTATGTTCAATGCGAACATAACAAGTGCAGGTACAGGAACTTGTCATTTTCAATGGCAAGACAGCCCAACTGGTATCGTTTGGAATAATATAACTAATTCAAATTCAGCAACATATACAACCCCTTCTTTAACCCAAACAACTCATTACAGACTACTGCGTATCTGCGACGGCATCGGTTGTGACACCGCTTTTTCTAATTCACAAACCGTTGTGGTCGTTCAAGATCCTTTAATTACCCTTCAACCTACTTCAATCATCGAATGTCTCGGTGGTAACTTACCCCTTAGTATTATCGCAACAGGCGGCACACCGACGCTTTATTATCAATGGCAATCAAGCGCAAACGGTACTTCTGGATGGACAGATATGAGTGGTGCAACAGCCGCCACTTATACACCCCTCAGTACAATCGTTGGTACAATTTATTACCGCATCATCGTCAGCTCGACTGGCAATGGTTGCGGCTCTGACACTTCAGGTGTTGTCAATGCTGTCATTGTTGATGACCCTATTGTAGCAATCGTTTCCAATGACTCATTAATATGTATAGGTAAAACGGTTAATTTTACTTCAAACATAACAGGCGGCATAGGCACAACGCTGTACCAATGGCAATCAAGCAGTGATAGCCTTATTTGGGCTAATATTTCAGGGGCAACAAATTCCAATTTAACAACATCGAGTCTGGCAACAACCACCTATTTTAGATTGGTCGTCACTCAAGGTAGTGGATGTCAAACAGCATCGGAAGGCATAAAAATTACCGTTGACCTATGTAATGGAGAAATTGGCAACTACGTTTGGGAAGACCTCAATGCCAATGGCATTCAAGACTTGGGTGAACCGGGCATCGGTGGCGTTGCTGTCGCAATATCAGGTGTAACAGTTGACCTTGCCATCGTTTCAAAGACAACAACGACAGATGGAAATGGTCTTTATAAGTTTACTGACCTTACACCTGGTACTTATGTCGTAACTTTTACGAAGCCAATCGGTTTTCAAACAACTGTACCCCATATCGGCAGTAATTTATTGAATTCTGATGCCGATCTCATTACAGGAATGGCCCCGTCAGTAATTTTAGTTCAAAGTGAAGTTAATACATCCATTGATGCGGGTTATTACCGCCTTTCAACAATTGGTGATTACGCTTGGCTCGATTGCAATGAAAACGGCATACAAGATTCAGGCGAACAGCCTTTGGCAAATGTTGTCGTCACATTGACAGGTAAAGACGGTGTAGGACTAAACGTCAATCGGAATACCACAACCGATGCAGCGGGTTTTTACATCTTCAATAATGTCGTTTCAGGTCGCTATGTTGTTGCTTTCGGCTTTCCAGCCTCGCCAACAGGTTTGGCATACAGCACAAAAGATATCGGTGGCAACGATGCCTTAGACAGCGATATTGATGGAACTGGCAAAACAGATTCGATTACTATTATTTCCAATCAAATCAATAACGATATTGATGCAGGATTCAAAGATGTCACGTTACCCACTTTCCTCACTTCTGCCCGAGATACAAGTGTACAATGCGAAGGCGCAGGAAATGTGGCTGCCTTAAATGCCTGGCTTAGTAATCACGGTGGCGCAACCGCTATGGACAATGCCACATCAACATTAACTTGGTCAAACGATTTCACAATATTAACCGATGAATGTGGTCAAACAGGAAGAGCAACAGTCACATTTACTGTTACTGACTCATGTGGTAAAAGTGCAACGACTTCTGCCACTTTCCGCATTATTGACACTATTCCGCCGACAATTACCGTCAATCCAGTTGATACAATCATAGAATGTAATGGTTTAGGTAATATTGTTGATATTCAATCATGGCTCAACAATCAAGGCGGTGCTTCTGCAAATGATTTTTGCAGTAATGTTGTTTGGTCAAATAATTACATAGCATTAACGACTACTACATGTGGTACAGTCGGCACAGCAACCGTTACGTTCACAGCGACAGATGACTGCGGTAATTTCACAACAAAGACAGCGACCTTATCGATACGTGATACGCAACCCCCTGTTATTTCAGGCGTTCCGAACGATACAACAGTAACGTGTTCGGCAATTCCTGTTGCAGCGACCCCCTCAGTATCAGACGTTTGTGAGGCATCTATTTTATTGGTATTCAATGAAATACGTACAAATGGCAGTTGTTTAGGTACATACACATTGACAAGAAGTTGGACAGCAACAGACGCTTGTGGCAACGTTACAACGCAGACACAGCTCATCAATGTTCAAGACACGACCGTTCCTATTTTGGTGGGCGTACCATCAAACACCACGGTTGAATGTTCAACAATTCCAGCTGTACCAACAGTAACAGCGACGGATAATTGCGATGTTTCAGTCACTGTCGTGATGAACGAACTCCGCACAAATGGTTCATGTTCAGACAGTTACACGTTAACACGGACATGGACAGCAACCGATAATTGTGGTAATACGTCAACAGCATCACAACAAATTAATGTCCAAGACACCACCGTTCCTGTGTTGGTGGGCGTACCCTCAAATACCACGGTTGAATGTTCAACAATTCCCTCTGCCCCAACGGTGACAGCGAAAGAAAATAGCGATTCAAGTGTGTGTGTCGTGATGAATGAAATACGTACAAATGGTTCATGCACAGACAGTTACACGTTAACACGGAAATGGACAGCTACCGATAATTGTGGAAATACGTCAACAACATCACAACAAATTAATGTTCAAGACACGACCGTTCCTGTGTTGGTGGGTGTCCCCTCGAATACCACAGTTGAATGTTCATCCATTCCAGCTGCCCCAACGGTGACAGCGACAGATAATTGCGATGTTTCAGTCACTGTCGTAATGAACGAACTCCGCACAAATGGTTCATGCCCAGACAGTTACATTTTAATACGGACATGGACAGCGACCGATAATTGTGGCAATACCAGCACGGCAAGTCAGGTTATCAATGTCCAAGACACGACCGTTCCTGTTTTGGTGGGCGTACCATCGAATACAACGGTTGAATGTTCAACAATTCCATCTGCCCCAACGGTGACAGCTACGGATAATTGCGATGCAAGTGTGAGTGTCGTGATGAACGAACTCCGCACAAATGGTTCATGCCCAGACAGTTACACCTTAACACGGACATGGACAGCGACCGATAATTGTGGCAATACGTCAACAGAATCACAACAAATTAACGTCCAAGACACGACCGTTCCTGTTTTGGTGGGTATCCCCTCGAACACAACGGTTGAATGTTCAACTATTCCA
>JANOAU010000030.1:0-7684 GCA_031411275.1 Saprospiraceae bacterium
ACTATCTCGCGTAAATCGTGTTTTCGTTTTCTTTGGACAGGTAAAATAATCTTTATACCTTCCCACTGGGAATCAGTCAATTTTTTGAATTGAGTTTGCATCTTTTTTATGTTTTAAGCAACACAAAATTATGCTCTGATTGCCTCTTTTTTAACACAATTAATTTTTAGACAAACTGTAAAAGCCTTGAAACTTAATGTTTTCAAGGCTTTCTTTGTTTTTAATTATTCTCATCACACCCAATCGGCGCACCAGGCGGCAATTCACGATGCACAGGCAACGCAATATCTTTTGGCTTATCAATACGCTCAATCGTGTAAGCACAATGCGCTTTGTCAGCGACATTGGTTGTTAATTGAGCTTCGCACAACTGTTTAATGCTTTGTAAACGACTGAATGCAATGGATTTTACAGCATAATTAGACAATTCGCTTTGATTTAATCCCAAAAGGAAAGTAACGACCATTTGTTGTGTTTGCAGTTGTATTTGACTTTCTAAGCCTTTACTGAGGGGGGCTTTCCATGTTTTTTCAATAATGGCATCCGCCACATCATCAAAACCAATCGTATTATTGCGGCTTTTGAAAGCTACTAAACGATTCGCCCTTTGCGGATTGAAAAGAAAAGAAAACTCATAACTCGTCAAGGCTTCTGCCGCCGCCAAAGGATCAACGATTGAACCTGACCGTTTTGGCATCAATTCGCCAACAGAATAATATTCGGGCGGACGGGGCGGAATGAGTTGCAAAATGCTTTCAGGTAGCGTCAATACTGAGGGGTCAAGACAATCGAGTGCCGCCGTTAATGCTGCTTTTTGGATGGCATCGGGCAATATTTTAGGCGTTTGCTGCTTGTCACCTCGCACTGAATAACTGTAATCCATGCCACCAATGAGTTTGCAAACAGCCTCTAATTGATAACGATGATAATTGTAAACAGGTACTAACACATCTTCCAAACGAGACATGGGCGTACCGACAGGAATGTTCTTTTCAGAAAAATTAGCCAATGCTTTTTGGCGAATAGCCAAGACATTTTTCAACTCCACGCCTGCTTCTTTTCCATTGTCCCATAAATGCGCCACGGGATGCAAACCATCGGCAGCCCTTGCGTCAAAATCTGAAATAAAGAGTAATCCTTTTGTTGTGTTTTCTTCTAAAAGGCGATTGAGTTCTGCGTTTTCATCTTTTCCTGCTGGAAAATCAGCATAACCGTACATAATAGCACGTTTGTCCCATTCGCCAATTTCGTTGGTATAGACTTTTGAAAAGTCTAATTTGCCATTTTTATCCAAATTTAGGGAGGGGTGAGGATAATCCATGACCGAAGCCCTATCGTTGAAACTCGACGCATAATTGTGCATCAAACCAAGCGTATGCCCTACTTCATGCGCTGCTAATTGGCGCAAACGTTGCAAAGCGGCTTGTTTCATCGTTTCGTTGACGGGCTTACCTGTTTCGTAAGGGGCGATTAAACCTGTGAAAATCAAGTAATCCTGCCGTACCCGTAGCGAACCAAGCGTCACTTGTCCCTTGATAATTTCCCCTGTCCGAGGGTCAGAAACCGATGCGCCATAACTCCAACCACGAGTGGAACGATGCACCCAATTGATGACATTGTAGCGAATATCCATTGCGTCGGCTGAATCGGGCAGTATTTCTACCCTAAAAGCATCTTTGTAACCTGCGGCTTCGTAGGCTTTATTCCACCACCGCGCACCGTCCAAAAGAGCCGAGCGAATCGGTTCTGGCGTACCATTATCCAAGTAATAAATGATGGGTTTGACAGGTTCAGAAAGCCCTGCTACTGAGGGGTTCTTTTTTTTCAAACGATGGCGTGCAATGAATATCTTTTCAATCGGTTCAGAAATAGGACTTGAATAATCGAAGAAAGACATACCGATATAGCTGCTTCTAATGTCATAACGTCTTGGTTTATAATCGTTATCGGGCAACTGCACAAAAGAATGGTGCGTCCTCACTGTCAAGGCTTCTACTGAGGGGGCAACAGATTGGATAAAACGTCCTGCATCGCTGCCACCTGTAAATGTCAAAATCGCTTCAAATTCAGAATTGAATGGAAAGTTGCGTGTATTGGGCAAATACATCGCAGAACGCCCTTCGTTCAAGGTGTATGTACCTTGTTTCATGTTTTTCAAACGGTCAACAACGCCATGTGCATCGCGTAGGAAGAATGGTGTAGCATCTACTAAAACTTTTCCATCTTCTTCTTCATCAACTGTAAAACTCCACAAAATAGATTGCGCAAAAGACTCACGCACCGCCCTCACTTCGTTTTTGTCGGTTGACAAAGCCCGATAATCGTAATTAGGTTGTGTCAAAAGGACTTTTTTACCTATTCTTTGAAAAAAAACAATGCGCGAATTGCCTGTTTGACCTCTATCCAAACCAATATCGTTTGAGCCAATGCCCGCAGGCAATGAATTGGCATACAAAAACTCTTGGTCGAATTTGTCAATGAGTAGATAAATTTTGCCATTCGTTGCGTCCCACCAATAGTTGATGTAGCCGTTGTAGGCTTTCCAGTTTTTGGTTTTTTCTGCGATTTTGGATTGGCTGTTTGCCGTTAGGCTAAAACTTAAAAGGAAAAGAAGTAAGAGATTTTTCATGTTTGATTGATTTTAGTTTTTTGTAAAAATACAAGGCGTGTCCGACTTTACAAGTGGAACACGCCTTTTTTTATGGAAAAATGGTTTTTTTACTGAGGGGGTCAATTATTTTTATTTTCCAAATCTAAATGTTGTTGTAAAAAGATTTATTTTGTAATTTAGTAACGAGTAAATAATAAGCTGACGTTTTTTGTCATTCTGAACGCAGTAGAAGAATCTATATAAGTTATTGAAAGCAAATATTTTAGATAGATTCTTTCACTGGGTTCAGAATGACAACAGCAACCACGTTCAACTTTAGGTTATTTAAGATTATATCTTTCTATTCTCATAAACTACAACAAATAAGCCCTTATAAATGAATCGTTTCTTTAAAATAATAAAAACAACAGGTAAAGTTTTGCTTGTTTTAACTGCCCTTGTGGTTATTGTTTATTGGCTTGGACCTAAACCTACAAAGCCGCTTTTTGATTTGCCACGTGTCGATGATATAACGGCACGCACTGCTGTTGATTTAGAAAAGTACATTGCTGAATCCGAAAATGCTGTTGAAAATATTAAACCCGATTGTAAAGCGCGCATTGTTTGGGCAGATTCTTTGAAAAAAACAAAGAGTAAAGTGGCGATGATTTATCTACATGGTTTTGGCGCAAGCCACAAGGAAGGTGCGCCCGTCAATGAGGATTTAGCGAAGCGTTTTGGCTGCAATTTGTTTCTTGCACGTTTGGCAGAACATGGCATAGAAACAGGCGAAAAGAATGAAAACTTCTTGAAATTCACTGCCGAAGACTATTATGATTCCGCAGAACGGGCTTTGCAAGTGGCAAAACAATTAGGCGATTCGGTGGTCATTGTGGCACAATCGGGCGGGGCAGCCTTAGCTTTGTTTTTAGCATCTCGTCATCCTGAATTGAAGGGGTTGGTGCTTTATTCGCCCGCTATTCGCGTTTTTCGTAGAGACGGACAATTGTTATCTGAACCGTGGGGCTTACAATTGGCGCATTTTATGGTCGGCAACCACAACGATTGGGTTTTCAGAAAACCTGAACAAGCAAGATATTGGACAAATCATCAACGTTTTGAAGGCATTGTTGCGTTCACCACTTTCCAAAAATATGCGATGATACCCGAAACATTTACTCAAGTAAAATGCCCTGTTTTTATGGGATATTACTACGAAAATGAGGAAAATCAAGATAAAGTTGTGTCTGTTGAAGCTATGAAAAAGATGTTTGAACAACTCGGTACACCCCCTCAGTATAAACGCGCTGTTAACTTCCAAAATGCCAAAGCGCACGTGATTACAAGCCCTTTGACGACAGATGATTGGCAAACAGTGGAGGCGGAATCAGCAAAATTTATTCAAGAAGTATTAGGGATGTAAACAACTATTTATTGTTTAAAAGATGAAGTATAAATACTTCGTTCACAATTTTTATTACTATAAAAAAAGACGTTTCTTTCGACTGTTTTGATTTACCAACTTTTAAAAAATAACAAGAATGCAATCATTTATGGGAGAATTCGTCGGCACCATGTTGCTGATTTTGCTTGGAGACGGTGTCGTCGCAGGCGTTTTATTAAAAAACTCAAAATCAGAAAATTCTGGCTGGTTAGTCATTACCATCGCTTGGGGTTTGGCTGTGATGATGGGTGTTTATATTGCGGGACCCCTCAGTGGCGCGCACCTTAACCCAGCTGTTACACTTGCTTTGGCGGCAACAGGGCAGTTTGCTTTTGAAAAAGTGCCTATGTATATAGCGGCACAACTCTTAGGAGCTATGGCGGGTGCTGGTTTGGTATATCTGCATTACCTACCACATTTTACAAAAACAGAAGATGCTGCCTTGAAATTGGCTGTTTTCAGCACCGCACCTGCCGAAAAACATACGGTTTCCAATTTCATGAGTGAGTTTATCGGCACATTTGTCTTAATGCTTGGTTTAGGTTCTATTGGCGCTACGGAATTTTCGGCGGGCGTCAATCCATTGGCGATTGGTGGTTTGATTACCGTTATTGGACTTTCATTGGGCGGTACGACGGGTTATGCCATTAATCCTGCACGTGATTTAGGTCCCCGTATTGCTCATGCTTTATTGCCGATTAAGGGAAAAGGCTCTTCCGATTGGGGTTATGCTTGGATTCCAGTTGTCGCACCGATTTTGGGCGGGATATGTGGGTCGGCGTTTTTTAAAGCGTTTTTAAGTTTGCATTGATACATAAGTAGGTCAACTTAAATAATAGGGAATTGTCTTTATCATAAATATTTGATAAAGAACGACTTATAAAAAATGACTAATGACGTTTAATGACTCTCTACTACTTAAAACCATATTATAAAATGCCTATCTATCACAAACTTGGAAAAATACCGCCCAAACGACACACCCAGTTTAGAAATACTGAGGGGGGGCTTTATTACGAGCAACTCTTTGGCACAATCGGTTTTGATGGCATGTCAACGTTGCTTTATCAAGTACATCGCCCGACCATGGTAAAAGAAGTGCTATCAGAAACCGATGTTGCACCTAAAATAGCCGTTCCTAAAAACATAAAAGCCCGTTTGCTCAAAGGTTTTGACGTGCCACCGCAAGACGATTATTTGGACAGCCGCACACCGCTTTTGGTCAATTTGGATATTCACATTGGTTTGGCTGCGCCTAAAAAATCGCTCACAACATACTTTTATAAAAATGCAGATGCCGACGAAATGTTGTTCGTGCATCGTGGTTCAGGCACTTTGCGGACGCAATTGGGCAATATCTCCTTTGAATACGGCGATTATCTCATCATTCCAAGGGGTATGATTTATCAAATTTCGTTTGATACCGAAGATAATCGCTTACTTTTTGCTGAGTCTTTTCACCCCATTTACACGCCCAAACGCTACCGCAATTGGTTTGGTCAATTGCTGGAACATTCACCTTTTTGTGAACGGGACTACAAACTGCCGCAAGACCTTGAAACGCACGATGAAAAGGGTCATTTCATTATAAAAATCAAAAAGCAAAGCGTTTTGTACGAAATGCTCTACCCAACACACCCTTTTGATGTCATCGGTTGGGATGGTTACAACTATCCTTATGGCTTTTCAATTCACAATTTTGAGCCGATAACAGGGCGTGTTCATCAGCCGCCGCCTGTACATCAGATATTTGAAACTAAGGCATTTGTGGTCTGTTCGTTTTGTCCACGTCTCTACGATTATCACCCCCTCAGTATTCCTGCGCCTTACAATCACTCCAATATTGACAGCGACGAAATGCTGTACTATGTGGATGGAGATTTTATGAGTCGCAATAATATCGAGCAAGGGCATATTACGCTCCACCCAAGCGGCATTCCACACGGACCTGCACCGGGTGCTTATGAACGCAGCATCGGACAAACGAAAACGGAAGAATTGGCTGTGATGATTGATACTTTCAGACCCCTCAGTATAACAGAAGACGCTCTAAAAATTGATGATAGGCGGTATTATCAGTCGTGGTTGGAATAGATAAAATCAATAAAAATGCTTGAATATATAATAAAACATATTGTTAAATGGTCTTTTTTATGATTTTTTAATTAAATTTATTTTTAGGTATTTTAAAAAAATAAGATACCAAACGACATAGATTTGTTGGATAATTAGAGACACATTCAATTATGAATAACAATACAAATTTCACTATACAAAATATCCCATTTGGCATTTTTTCAAGAAAAAACAAGAAAAAACGCCTCGCAACCATCATCAGAGCCCAAGTCGTTGATCTATATGAAATGGCAAAACTGGGATATTTTGACGATTTAAAAATCAAAAAATCTGTTTTTAAAAACGATTACTTGAATGATTTTATCGGTTTAGGCAAAGCCAAAACCAATGCTGTTAGAAAGCGTTTGCAAGAGCTTTTATTAGATTTAAAAAAAATAGACTCCTCAGCATTTTATCCTGAAAATGAGGTAAAACTGCATTTGCCCATCAAAATTGGTGATTACACCGATTTTTATTCCTCCGAACAACACGCCACGAATGTGGGTACGATGTTTCGAGACCCTAAAAATGCTTTGTTACCAAATTGGAAACAGATGCCTGTGGCATATCATGGTCGAGCGAGTTCAATTTGTGTTTCGGGGACAAATTTTTACCGCCCAAAAGGGCAAATTTGTCCTGACGAAACCAAGCCACCGTTTTTTACGCCTACCAATCGCTTAGATTTTGAATTAGAAATGGCAACAATCATCGGCAAAAACAATCCGATAGGGCAGCCGATTGATGTAAATGAAGCAGAAGACTACATTTTTGGATTCATTTTGTTCAATGATTGGTCGGCACGCGATATTCAACGCTGGGAATATGTCCCATTGGGACCATTTTTAAGTAAGAATTTCTTTTCATCTGTATCGCCATGGGTTGTTACGATTGAAGCCCTTGAACCGTTTCGCATACCTGCCCAACCCCAAAACCCCAGCGTTTTACCATATTTACACGAGAAAAATCGTCGAAACTTTGATATTCAATTAGAAGTTTCACTCATGCCTAATAATACTGAGGGGGGTGTTATCAGTCGTTCCAATTTCAAAAATATGTATTGGACTGTTGCTCAACAAATTGCACACCATACGGTAAATGGCTGCAATCTGAATGTGGGCGATGTCTTAGCTTCAGGCACTATTTCAGGTACAGAACCCCAAAGCTACGGCTCTTTATTGGAGTTGACTTGGGGCGGCAAAAAACCCATTGAATTGCCCGGTGACGTAAAACGCACCTTTGTAGAAGATGGTGATACGGTTATTATAAAAGGTTTTTCTGAAAAAAATGGCATACATATAGGCTTTGGTGAAGTGCGTAATACAGTTTTATCTACAAAATGAGTCCCTAATTTTCAAACTGTTTAATGCCGATTATGTTTGTTCTTAGAACGTGACAAAGTGTATTGTCCTGGTTTTAGTTGACCCGTAAAAGTGGAAAAGATGGTAAACGGTTCAAAACGAATATTTTATGGCGAAAGCCTGAAACGGCAAGTCGTACGAGATTATGAAACAGGACGCTATACGTACAGTAGTCTA
>JANOAU010000031.1:0-10990 GCA_031411275.1 Saprospiraceae bacterium
ATGTTCAAAAGTGGCATAGCCACGACATATCGAAATCAGAATATGCCATCCCTCTGGGATTTAAAGCTGTTTTTATGGCTTTTCTACCAATAGGACATGCCTAACGGCATTTTTTAACCCATTATTCACATTCAAAACTAAATTATCCCTATATCCACTATCCACTAAGATATCGGTATCGCTGTCGTATATTTGACTTCATTCATAACAAAAAAACTATTGATATGCGAAACACACTTGATATTGGCTAACTTTTGTTGATGGAACAGATAATACGCATCCATATCAGGGACGATAATTTTTAAGATATAGTCAAAAGACCCCGACACAACACTACTTTCAACAACTTCAGGCAATTGATTGATGGTGTCATTAAAAACACTAAAATCGTCAGCAGATTGTTTGAACAGCGAAATATTGCAATAAACAATGAGGGATTGTCCGAGTTTTTTTTTATTCAAAACCGTGACATATTTTTCAATAATGCCTTCGTTTTCCATTTTTTTGATGCGTTCATGCACAGGTGTGAGTGAAATATTCACTTTCGCAGCTATTTCCTTTATTGTCAAATGCGCATTGTTTTGTAATAACGACAAAATCATTTTGTCAATTTTATCTAAGGACATCATTAAGAAAGAAAGTTTTTTTGAAAAAAAGCCTTGAAAGCCATCGTTTTAGAATATTTTTCTATTTTTTACTTAAAAATAGAAAAATTTTGTTATTATTTGTAGCAAATGTAAAGTATATTTCAGAAGCTATAGCTTTGCAGCTTCAAAAAATGTTTATTTCTCATCAATTATAAATCAATCACAATTATGATAATTGGCGTTCCAAAGGAAATCAAATCAAGTGAAAATAGGGTAGCACTCACACCCGCTGGCACAATGGAATTAACCCGTCGTGGACATACTGTTTTTATCGAAAAACAAGCAGGTGATGGTTCAGGCTTTTTTGACCACGAATACATTTCAGCAGGTGGTAAAATCCTGAATACACCGAAAGAAATTTTTGATGCCGCAGAAATGATTATGAAAGTCAAAGAACCCATTGAACAAGAATATCATTTAATCAAAAAAGACCAACTTCTTTTCACATATTTTCATTTTGCCAGTCACCAACCTTTGACGCATGCCATGATTAATAGTGGTGCAGTATGTTTGGCTTATGAAACCGTTGAATCAACTGACCGCTCTTTACCGCTTTTAGTGCCTATGAGTGAGGTTGCAGGACGTATGGCGATTCAAGAAGGTGCTAAATATTTAGAAAAACCCGCCAAAGGACGCGGTGTGTTATTAGGAGGCGTGCCAGGTGTTGAACCGGGTCGTGTTTTGATTCTCGGCGGCGGCATAGTCGGCGCACAAGCTGCAAAAATGGCAGCTGGATTGGGCGCACAAGTCATCATAATGGACATCAATTTATCACGTTTGCGTTACTTGAACGATGTCATGCCCGCCAATGTCGTTACTCGTTATTCGAGCGAGTATAATATTCGTCAACTCATTGGAACACAAGACCTTATTGTGGGCGCAGTCTTGATTCCAGGCGCAAAAGCACCGCATTTGATTACGCGTGATATGCTGAAAATGATGCGTCCAGGCACTGTTTTAGTGGATGTGGCTGTTGACCAAGGCGGCTGTATCGAAACATGTAGACCCACAACCCACGAAGATCCCACATTCATTATAGACGATGTGGTGCATTATTGTGTCGCCAATATGCCGGGTGCTGTGCCTTATACATCAACAATTGCACTGACAAATGCTACCTTGCCTTATGCTATTCACTTAGCAGAAAAAGGTTGGAAACAGGCTTGTAAAGAGCGTAATGACTTAAAATTAGGTTTAAATATCATCAACGGAAAAGTTGTATATAAAGGTGTCGCCGATGCTTTTGATTTACCACTTGAAAATGTCGAAAACTTCCTTTAAATTTGAATTTCTAATTTTCGAAAGGCATTAGATAAGTTTTCCGTTAATTGCGAAAACCCGAAAGGCAACACTTTCGGGTTTTTGTTTATATCCCCTTTAGGAATTATGAATTTACGCTATTCATTCTCAATTTCTAATAAAAAGATTCCTAATTAATTCCCGCCTCAGTACGAATGCTTTTTTTATCTTTGAAACTTCGTTGTAGCTCCGAGTTAAACCCGAGCTAGCAAAAAAAAATTTCAAAAACCACTAATCTAAACGCTTGCTATGATAAAAACAGCACTTCATATCTGCTTATTTTTACTTTACCAAAATTTTCTATCTGCTCAAATCAACGTTACAGGAAAAGTTACTGATATTGATACCAAAGAACCCCTCATCGGCGCAGCTGTTAAACTCAATGGACAGGGTAGTGTGACGGATATTCAAGGGCATTACAAAATTGAATTGACCCAAACAGGGACATATAAAGCCACTGTTTCCTTCGTGGGTTATGAAAATTTGACTAAAAACGTCTCCATTACTGAGGGGGGGCAAATTTTAAATTTTGAGATGTCGGAAGCCAATACGCTGCTTCAAACGACAACGGTAACGGCTGGAAAATTTGAAAAACCATTATCAGAAGTCACCGTTTCCATGGATGTTTTGCGACCAAAACTCATCGAAAACGTCAATACAAGGCGTGTGGACGATGTTTTACAAAAAGTGCCAGGCGTCAATATCATGGATGGTCAAGCTAATATTCGTGGTGGTTCAGGGTGGTCTTATGGGGCAGGTAGCCGTGTTTTGCTTTTGGTTGATGACATTCCTGCACTGCAAGCCGACGCGGGTTTTCCAAATTGGAAAGACATTCCTGTTGAAAATATAGAACAAATTGAAGTTGTAAAAGGCGCAGCATCAGCACTCTATGGCTCATCAGCGATGAATGGCATCATCAATATTCGTTCGGGTTTTGCGAAATCTGAACCGATTACAAAAATAGCGACTTTCTATACAGCTTATCTCGCGCCTAAAGACGCTCAAAAACAATGGTGGAAAGGCAACGCACAGCCCTATGATGCAGGTTTTAGCGTGTCTCATGCCCAAAAGTTTAAGAAGTTGGATGTTGTCGGCACAGCATTTTATAATAATACCAGTAGTTTTTTAAAAGGGACTTACGACAAATATGGTCGCATCTCATTCGCCACACGCTACCGTATTACAGATCGCCTAAGTGTAGGTATCAATGCTAATTTCAATCAGTCGTCTGCAAGTAACTTTTTTTACTTCGCCAACCACTTGGATAGTGCTTTAATTGGTGCAAAAAGCAGCTATAATTCGGGTATTCGTCGCCGTTTTTGGGTTGATCCTTACCTTAATTATTTTGATAAAAAAGGCAATCGGCACAAGGTTTTGATGCGTTATTACTCGGTTGATAATGAACTTTCGAGTAATCAATCCAATCAATCTGCGCTCTACTACAGTGAATATCAATTCCAAAGACCTCTGTTTGATAATAAACTCATCATCACAGCAGGAGCAGTGAGTAGCGGTTTGAACGTACAGGCATCTTTATATGGTAGTAATAAATACAACTCGCTCAATCTTGCCGCTTATACTCAAGCAGATGCAAAATTAGAAAGGCTCAATTTATCCTTTGGGGCGCGCTATGAACGTAACACGATTTATGGACCAGACACGATTATTTTCAATAAACGTTATAAAGAACCTGCACCTAACAGTGGTCAACTCAAAGAATCTAAACCCGTTTTTCGTTTAGGCGCCAATTACAGAGTGGGCGATAAGACTTTTTTTAGAGCCTCTTGGGGCCAAGGCTACCGTTTTCCGACGATTGCTGAATTGTATATCAACACTTTAGCAGGTGCTTTGCGTATTTTCCCGAATCCTCAACTAACTTCTGAAACTGGTTGGACAGGTGAGTTTGGGGTCAAACACGGCTTTAAAATAGGTGGTTTTCAAGCCTTTGCCGATGCGGCTATTTTTCAATCGGAATATACCAATATGATGGAATTTCAAGCGAGTGGCGATTTTTTATTCAAGACAGGCGAGTTCGGTTTTCATTCCATCAATGTCGGAAACACCCGTATAAAAGGCTTTGAAGTAAGTGTTCAAGGGCAAGGAAAAGTGGGTGATTTCACTCCCTCAGTATTAATAGGTTACACCTATATTGACCCTAAATTTAAGGAGTTTAGAAAAATAGACAGTTTAAATTCATCTGCCAATTACAATATTTTGAAATATCGTTTTAAACATAATTTTAAATTTGATGTAGAGTTAGCACATAGAAAACTCCTTGTCGGTGTCGCTGTTTTGTACAACAGCAACATGGATGCGATTGACCGCATATTAGAACAAGATTTACGTCCTATTTTGGGTTCTGGCGGGCAACCGTTTTTAAGCATTGGCGAGTTCAGACGAGCGCATAATAGCGGTTTTGCGACCTTAGATATACGTGCGGCTTACTTTTTTACCCCCAAAATCAAGCTAACTGTTATAGGTGCGAATTTGACAAATACGGAATATACTTATCGTCCTGGGCTTTTAGAAGCACCTCGAAATGTTCAGTTGCGTTTGGATTATCAGTTTTAAGTGTTTGATATTTGGTTTTTGGTTTTTAGTATTATGCCTATTATTTTTTAATATCAATAAACCAAATACTACACACCAAACACTTAAATATTTGACCCATTATTTTCTAATTCAATAAAAGGAGTTATATTTGCGCCGATTTTGAAATAACCCGATGTTGGTTGAGCCAATGATTCGGGTCTTTATTAACTAATTACACAATATTTCAGATGGCAGTTAAAATCCGTTTGCAAAGACACGGTCGCAAAAAAGCACCGTTTTACCACATCGTTATCGCCGACAGCCGCTCACCACGTGATGGCAAATTCATCGCTAAAATCGGTACTTATAACCCGATGACCGTTCCTGCTACTATTGACCTTGACCGCGATGCGGCATTCAGTTGGTTAGAAAAAGGCGCGCAAGCGACTGATACTGTAACAGCAATTCTTCGTTACAAAGGCGTTATGTTCCGCAAGCACCTTCAAAGAGGTGTCAACAAAGGCGCTATCACAACTGACCAAGCAGCAGAGCGTTACAACGAGTTCATCGAGAGCAAAGAAAAATCAATCAGTGCAAGTGTTGTTAAAACACAAGCTAAAAAAGCTGAATTTCACCAAGCTGTTTTTGGCAAACCTAAAGCAAAAAAAGTTGTTGAAACACCTGCTGCCGAAACAACAGAAGTAGCTGAAACAGTTGAATCAACTGACGCTGCTGAATAATCATTTTTTAAATTGTTACTGAGGGGTCGCTTTTTGAATCTTTTTGATAAAAAAAACGATAAACCCTTAACAACTATTGATTTAGACATATAATTTCGCACTACGAGCCTGATGGAACCGATTGTTGTTCCATCAGGTTCGTATTCTTTAAGCCTTAATTTTTTTCTAAAAAACACCCTATATTTACGTCAATTTTATAATATTAAGAGGTGTGTAAAATACTTAACTTTATATTTCATCATTCATAATTCATATTTCACAATGCTCGATTTAAATGAAAAATATCTAAACCGCCTTCAAGAAATTGCCGAAGGTATTCAAAACTCTGATGCCTACGCTGCCTATTTGGACACTGAAGAAGAAGCAGAATACAAAGTGTTATGCGATATATATGAGCCACGCATCTCAAAAATTTATGCAGAAGTCGCTGCAAACGACCCTTTGCAATTGATTTCGTTGGAGCGTATTCTCTTGAATCCTTATTTTGAGGGTTTGTTTTTGCAACGTATTTTGGGCTTCTCTGTACTGAGGGGTCAGATTAACGACCAATATAAATATGTGCGGCCGCAAAATCACTTCAAAGAAATTTTGACAGCGATATTGGAATCGTCTAATTTCGAGTTTATCAAAAAACGGATTGGACAATCTGTACAAATGGGGTTTGCCTTATCAAGTGATATTTGGATTACGGATTTTATCAATGATGTTGTCAACAAACGGCTGCGTTATTATTTGCAAAGCAATAAATTAGATAAATTCCGCGAATTGCATGAACGGGAATTGGGTTTTCAACGCTATAAAGCACAATTTGATAAAGATAACTTTTTAACAGCTAATTTTCCGAACAACTATTCAGCCTTAAAAGTGGAATATCCAGAGCTTAAAAACTTTTTGATGTATCGCATCGGAAAGCGGTTGAACAACGAAAGTTTGTTGTCTTTCATCGTCGATGCCGTTAAAAATGAGACACTTCATGGCACAACCGAACATATTCAATTGATGTGTTTGACGATGAATTTCTTTAATTTGCAACCAGAAGATACCCAAGCTGTTACATTGATTTTCAACAGATTACGTGTTGAAATTCCTGAATTTTCTGAAAAATATTTGTCATTTATCAACGATATGCAAGAAGCCGCTTTCGATTTGGATGCCAAAGCAGAAATGAAAGCGTCAACGATGATAGATAGAGAAATCAATGACGATGTGACAGAATATTATCGCATAGCGGATATCATTCATACACAAGGCTATGACAATGAAGATGTCATGCAAGTAGTAAAACAATTCTATTACAACCACGAGGGTCTTTCAACAGTCAATGAGTCTGTTCGTCGTTTGGTTTTTGGTTATATTCAACGTGTGATAACAAATTTGAAAACACGCGAGTATCCTCAATACTTTGAGATTTCAAAGACTTTCTCTGCCTATATGCGTATCTTCGAGAATGAGCATTTCAATCAAAATTTACGTGATATTTCATTGGTTTATATCCATAAATGTTTGGTTAAATTTCTTGATAAACGTGCCAAAGAATATCAAGAAGTCAAGCGTTTCGTCGCTACTCACTTTGAAACTTGGCACTTTTTGAAAGAAAAAGAAGTCGTCGAGATGTTCAAAACCCGCCGCAAACGCAAAACGGCAGACGCCTAATTGGTTAGTAGGGATTGGTTAATGGTTACTCGTTATGCGTGTTTTACCAATAACCAATCCCTAACAACCAATAACCAATAACTAACCTATGTTTCGCTATTTCATTGCCAATAAACCATTCAATGTGCTTTGCCAATTTACACCAGAGAAAGAAGGGCAACGTACGCTGGCTGACCTAAATTTCGACTTTCCAAAAGACATTTATCCTATCGGACGACTCGATTTTGATAGCGAAGGCTTGTTGTTGATGACCAATGACCGCAAACTCAACCACACCTTACTCAATCCACAATTTGCACATGAGCGCACCTACCTTTCCCTTGTGCAAGACGTGCCGAGTGACGAAACATTGCTTCAATTTCAAACTGGTTTAGACATAAAAATTGAAAAAAAACGGTATAATACACTGCCCTGCAAGTGTAAGAGGGTAGAAGACCTCACGCCTTTTTTCAAGGGTAAAGAGCTGTGGGAACGCACGCCGCCGCCCATGCCGCAAGCCTGGAAGCCGATGAGTTGGTTGGAAGTGATATTAATTGAAGGGAAGTACAGGCAAGTGCGCCGTATGTGCGCCAAAATTGAACACCCATGTCTTCGTTTGATTCGTGTCAAAATTGCTAACTTGACCCTTGGCGATTTACCGCCTAATGAAGTTTTGGAGTTGGATAGAGACTTTGTTTATGAAAAATTAGGGCTAATTAAGTTGTAAATAATAACGTGCTTTTTGTCATTCTGAACGCAGTGAAAGAATCTAACGAAATCAGTCATATTCAAATATTTATGTAGATTCTTTCACTGCGTTCAGAATGACAAAAAAACTATTCATACTTAATGTGAATGGATATTATTCGGAAAATCAGTTATCACACCATCCACTTTCCACCCCCTCAGTACAGCCGCTGTTTTGACATCATTGACCGTCCAAGTCACTATTTTTGCGCCGTGTTTGTGGCCATTTTCAACCGTTTTTTTTCTCAAAAATTTATAATACGGACTGTAAATAGCAGGTAAAAAGCCCAATTGCTTGATGTTTTGAAGGAAAGATAAGCGATTTTCAGTCAAAAATGCCAATTTTACTGAGGGGGTCTGTCGTTTCATTTCTTTCAAAAAAAGGGAGTCAAATGAAGAAATATAAAACATAGAAGGGTTATCCAAACCTATTTTTTTTATTTCACTGACTAAAAGTCGCACAAAAGACGGCGGCGGCGGCACCAATCGCCCATACCATTTTGAATGACTTTTGATTTCAATATTCCAAAAAGGTTTCCTTAGATTTTCTTTTTCACAAAAAGCATGGACAGCAGAAACCAGCTCATAAAATGTTGGTTTATAAGATTTTATCGCTTCTTGAGTCGGAAAACGAGGATTGCCAAGGCTGCCACAATCGTATTGTTGAATTTCTGAAACAGTTAGATGGCGTATAAACACCCCCTCAGTATCAACCCGTTTTCTATTTGGCAATGAACAAAAAAGCGGCGACATCCACGGCTCATGTGAGACGATGAGTTGATTGTCTTTTGACACAACCACGTCAATTTCTAAGCCGTCAACGCCCAAAGAAACGGCTTTACAGCATGAGGCAATTGTATTTTCAGGCAGTAAGCCCCGCGCCCCGCGATGCCCTTGTATGTGAAAAGATGTTTGGAAAATCAAAGATTTTTATTTTTTATGTATATTCACAACAGTACAGATACATATTTTGAAAAATTATCGAGCTATTGATTTAGAAATCTATATTTTTGCCAATCTTGTCCTTTAATCTCTAAACAACCTAACATGACTAATCATCCTTTCCAAGTAGCCATAAACGATAAAATACTTGAAGTATCACCACAAGCTGCTGGCGAGTTAGACCTCATTGCTGATGGCGAAGGTTTTTTCCATATTTTAAAAAATCAAAAATCGTACAAAGCTGAAATTCAGTCTGTTGATTACGCAACAAAGACATTTACTTTCAAAATTAATGGCTCTATACACACCGCTAAAATCAATGATATGTACGACCGTCTCATTGACCAACTCGGGATGAAAGTCGGCGTAACGCAAAAAGTAGGTGACATAAAAGCACCCATGCCCGGCTTAGTCATTGAGGTCGCCGTTGAAGTCGGTCAATCTGTCGCCAAAGGGGATAAAGTTTTGATTTTGGAAGCCATGAAAATGGAAAACGTCATCAAAGCCGCAGGAGATGGTATCGTCAAAGCCATACACACAATCAAAGGTCAACCCGTCGAAAAAGGGCAACTATTGATTGAAATGGAAAATTAATGATGAAATATGAAGAATGAAATATGAAAAACAACAACTTATACTGAGGGGGGCTTTTTCATCATTCATATTTCATACTTCATCATTCATCAATTTTTAATCAACTATCATGGTTGCATAATCCAACTGTTGTTGCACGATATTTTTAGGCAATTCTCTGTATTCGTATTGTTGATTGCGTAATTGTGGCTCAAAACCTGCGTCTTTAATCGCTTGTTGAATGCCATCAGCCGTAAAACGGAAGGCGGCACCAGCTGCTGAAACCACATTTTCTTCTATCATAATAGAGCCAAAATCGTTTGCCCCTGCGTGTAAACACACCTGCGCGACTTGCTTTCCAACCGTCAACCAAGACGCTTGAATATTTTTGACATTCGGCAACATAATGCGACTCATGGCAATCATGCGAATATATTCGTCGCCAGAAACCGTATTACGGGCGCGTTTGAGCTTTTTCAACAAGGTGTCTTCATCCATAAAGGGCCAAGGAATAAAGGCAAGGAAGCCTTTAGCATCTACGGGTTTTTGCGCTTGCACGTCACGTATTTTTACGAGATGCTCAAACCGTTCCAAATTTGTTTCGATATGCCCAAACATCATGGTTGCCGAAGTTGTTAAATGTAACTGATGCGCTTGACGCATCACTTCGAGCCATTCCTCTGAACCACATTTTCCTTTTGAGATGAGGCGACGCACACGGTCATCCAAAATTTCAGCACCCGCACCGGGCAGCGAGTCCAAACCAGCCTCTTTCAAAGCCTTTAAAACGGCGTAATGTGTTGATTTCTCAAGCTTTGTGATGTGTGCAATTTCGGGTGGTCCGAGCGCATGGAGTTTGAGATTCGGATACAGTTGCTTCAAGTTTTTGAACAAATCAACATAAAAGGCTAAGCCCAAATCGGGATGATGACCCCCTTGCAAAAGCAATTGCTCGCCTCCAAATTTGAAAGTTTCTTCAATTTTTACTTTATATTCATCAATTGTCGTGATATATGATTCAGCATGATTGGGACGGCGATAAAAATTGCAAAACTTACAATTCGCATTGCACACATTCGTCGTATTCGAGTTGCGGTCAATAATCCAAGTCACCTTATTATGTGGCACTTGAATTTGCCGCAAACGATTGGCGACGTACATCAATTCGGTTGTCGGTGCATTTTCAAATAAAAAAACGCCTTCTTCGGCGGTCAAATGTTCAAATGTCAAGGCTCTTTCGAGCAAATTGGCTATTTCCATGTATGAATTGTCATTTTTTTTAAAAATACTGAGGGGTCTTATCTCAAAACAAAAGTATAAAACTAAGGTTGTAAACTTTCAAAAAAAAATGAAAGTTAGGGAATGTCAAAGCACGGTTTCTAAATACGTGATTCTAAAATTTTTAAAAATTACCTATTGATTCCGTAAAAAACACTATTTTTATTACAAATAGAGATAAAATGCAGACATTGAAACAGATTTACCATAATATTAAATTTCCTAAAACGAGAATTTGATTTTACCCCCCTCAGTATTGCGCCGTAGTACGGGTTTTAATCCTTGATAACAGCGACTTTTATGATTTTTATAAAAAGTCAATTTTTTAAATTTTATTTTACTTAAAAGTCAATTTTAGTAATTCTATTTTCATTAAAAGTCAGTTAAAAAATCCTTAGTAACAGCTTAGAAATAAGTTCTACCACATCTAACATCTTATAACCCGCCGTTTCAACGGCAGGGCGATAATACGTCCGACTTTCCCCATCTATCATCTTTACAAAACATCACATCAAAAAACATCAAAAAGATGTGATGTTTTGTAAAGATGATAGATGGTAGTCGTGGGTTACCATAGCCCACCGATTGAAAATCGGTGGT
>JANOAU010000032.1:0-2993 GCA_031411275.1 Saprospiraceae bacterium
ACCACCGATTTTCAATCGGTGGGCTATGGTAACCCACGACTACCATCTATCATCTTTACAAAACATCACATCTTTTTGATGTTTTTTGATGTGATGTTTTGTAAAGATGATAGATGGGGAAAGTCGGACGTATTATCGCCCCGCCGTTGAAACGGCGGGTTATAAGATGTTAAATGTGGTAGAACTTATTTCTAAGCTGTTACTAAACAATGCTGTATGCGTTTATTTATGTAGACAAACCCAAAAATACTGAGGGGGCTACTTCAAAGAATTAATCCAAGCCGCCATCTTCAAGGCATCGCCTTTTGGTACTTGTGGCAACGGCGCCATGGGTGGATAAGCGGGCCAGTTTGAGGGTTCTGGTTTCGCAATCAACTGAACGATTTTCTCATTTGAGTAGCCGCGTTTTGCCACATCTTTATACGCCGGACCTACTATCTTTTTGTCTGCCGAGTGACATACCATGCACGTATATTTTTGAAGTATAGGTTTAACTTCTTCAAACGTAGGTGCTTTCACAACGACTGCTGGTTTAGCGGGTGGCGGAGTTGTCGGCTTTTTGACTTCTGTTTTCGGTTTTGATGGATTGCTTGCCTCTGGTTTACTTGGCGAGGGAGTGCTTTTAGCCGACGCAACGGTACTTGAAGCAGACGTTTTCTTATCAGATGTATCCTTTTTTTCTTCTGTTAATAACGGTTTTAAAGTATCAGTTGAAGCAGGGGCTTCTTGTGCGACAGTTTCTTTTTTTTCTGCTTGTGGCGGTGGCTGACATGCCCCAAAAACTGCCAATAGAGAAAGCGTTAATAATAGATTTTTCATTGATTAAAAAGGTTTTAAATTGTTAAAAATGAGTTGATTATCACTACTTTTTGCTTGTCTTACTGAGGGGGCATTTATGGATTCAACGAATTAATCCACGCCGCAATCTTCAAGGCATCTGCTTTCGGCACTTGTGGCATGGGCGCCATTTCTGTTGAGTAGCCCGGCCAGTTTTTAGGCTCTGGTTTCCAAATCAATTGCACTATTTTGTCATTTGAGTAGCCACGCTTTGCCACATCTTTATAGGCGGGCCCAATCATTTTCTTATCGGCTGCATGACATGCCATACAGGTATGTTTTTGAAGAATGGGTTTAATCTCTTCAAACGTCGGTGCTTTTGCAACGGTTTTAGCCGTTGTCGGTTTAGTTGCTTGGCTCGTTTTTGCTTTTGCTACTGAGGGGGTGCCGACAGATGCTTTTGCAACAGGGGCGCGTTGTGTTTTCATATCTGAAGCTGCCAATTTTTCACCTGTTGGAATACTATTGAGCGTGTAATAAGCCGTCGGATGCACCAAATGTTCTTTTTTAGCGGCATCTACCACACCTTCTAACTTTAATTCATGGATATAATACTGCCGCAAGTTGTCCATGACGACACGGACTTTTAGGCCATCGCTCGACACTTTTACGCCTTTGACGCTCATATCTTTTACACCGCTTGGTGGGCTGCCATAGACGGGATAGTATTTGTACAAGAAGCTGCGCGGCACATAAGAAGACAGGTTTTCAGCCGATGCACGGTCAACAGGCTTTGTAAATTCTATCTCAAAACCATCGGGCATGGCGCGAACTGCTTTCATTTCAAAAGGCATCTTGCCATTCCAAATGAGGCGTTGGAGACCTTCGTCCTCGTCACCTGCCGAACCCCAGCCACGGTTTGTTTCGCCGATAAAGAGAGAACCGTCGTGTCCCCAAGTCATCCGCAATACACCTGATTGGAAGTTATTCCTGAAATCGAAAGACGCACCTTGATATTCCCCATTTACTTTTTCAAGGAAAACCCTTGAAATTTTGCTTTGTCCTTGGTCACCAACGAATATTTGTCCTTCAAAAGGACCGAATTTGCCACCTGTTTTGTCTACAATCAATTCTGAATTGGAGATGCCTAAGATGCCATGGGGCAACCAAACGGCAGGCACCCGCACTTCTGGGAAATCCTTCTTCAGTTCATAGAAATACTGAGGGGGTATGCTTTCATCGTTTTCAGGTTTGATATAAAACCCATTGGCATTCTTGTTTTTACGTGGGTTAATCTTAGCGTACAGTTGTTCCGTCGTCAATTTGACAGGTGAATTGGGCAATTTTGATGACCACGTCAGCCCCGCAGGATGTCCCGTAAAGCTGCCTTTCGTAACGTGCCACAAGCCACCTGAACCTATCCAGTCGCCTTGATTGTCGTCATAGAAAAAATCATCGCCCACGAAGCCAATGCCGCAAGGCGAGCGCATACCTGTTGCCCACGGCTCCATTTTGCCGTCGGGTGTTATCCGCATTGTCCACCCACGCATCGGTACACGGCTTTCACCACGCCACCATTCTTCATCGCCAAAAGCAACATTGGCAGTGACGAAGAAACTGCCATCTGGTGCAATGGCAGGACCAAACGAATACTCGTGATAATGTCCGCTTAAGGGCCAAGCATATACGGTTTCATAGACATCGGCTCTGCCATCACCATTTTCGTCAACGAGTTTGGTCAATTCACCGCGTTGTGCCACGTATAATGCATCGTCTTTGTACACCAAACCAAGTGCTTCGTGCAAGCCCGAGGCAAACAAGGTGTATTTTGGCACTATACCACCTGCACCATATGGATTCTCAATCATCCATACATCGCCGCGTCTTGTGGACAATGCCACACGACCATCGGGCAAGGTGGTGATGCCACCCACTTCTAATAATATGTCTTCTGGCACCGACATGGTGACGATGCTGTAATAGTCGTCCTCTTTTTGGACACGTAGCTTCTCCTTATCAACGGCGGGCGCATTCGGATCGTCTTGACCGAACAACGGTGCGTTGATGAAAAGGAAAGCGAATAAGATGAATTTTATATTTTTCATGATTTGAATATTAAATTTTATAAAAAAAAAACAGAAGGGGAATTACAGCCTGTCTCCATTGGATATTACAACCTGTCTCCATTGCCTCCATCTTCAGATGGAGGAACTTTT
>JANOAU010000033.1:0-22995 GCA_031411275.1 Saprospiraceae bacterium
CAAAAAGCCAATTGGCGATAAATGCGGAGGAGAGGTAAACTGAGCGGAAAGGTTAAAAGGGGCAGCTCTCCGGAATTGATGACGTTTCCAACTTGCCAAATACCTTCGGTTGACTTATGAAAATGTTCAACCCGCCTTTCATATTGAGACACTATAATATACTCGCGGAGACTTTCTATTTGGCGGTATGAGAGAAATTTATCGCCTCTATCAAAAGCTTCTGTTTCATCTGAGAGAACTTCAATGATTAAAGTAGGATTAACCAACATATCTTTTTTTGTATCATGATAAACGGGAGCTTCATCAACGACCACAATATCAGGGTACAAATAATTTTTGTAATTTAAAAAACTAATCACCTTCATGTCACTTTGATAAACATGGGTATTGCGTTCTTGTTGCCATAAGAACATATTTAAAATCGTGACTAAATTTGTAGCAATAGTATTGTGAGCTTCTGAAGCACCAGCTATAAATCGGAGGGTTTTATTAAATAATTCGTATTTACCGTGCTTTTCGCGGATGTTAGCACGCTCCATTGCCAAATATTCTTTGGCTGTCATTTTTTGACCGTGTAAGTTTTCGGAAGAAGCAATCAGCGTCGTTGTCATGTGTGAATGGATTTTTTTTGTAAAAATAAAAGTAATACTTTTTTCTGATAAAATTTTTTACTCTTTGTAAACAGCTAATAGATTTGAATTATTTTTTGCCAAAGTGAAGTTATTTTAAGTTGATTATAACTTTATAATAAATTCATTATAAAGTCAATAATATAAAATTATCTAAGCATGGTCAAAAATAGGGCGTCTTAATTTTTGCAAAATCAGTTCATATATAAATAACATAAAACGTAATATTTTAAAAAAAAATGTAAAATCTACCCTTGACTTTATGCTTTAAGTCTGTTAAGTTTGTTACTTATTATTATAAAAATAATATCATAATCCCTTAAATACTTTGTACTGTCATTAACTCTGCTATTACACTTACACGACCTTCCTTTATTGATGAATTGTATTAACTAACGACCACTGAATTAATGTAGAATCAAAAACCAATGAATAATGCACCCCGATAAATCTATATATGAAGCTTTAAATTTCATTTCGGAATATCTTGACGATTTTTTCAATACCCTTCGTACGGAATTGGATGATAGAGTTGTATTGGGGAATATAGCTTATGCAGATCCTTATCAAGCCAATAGAGATAATTTAGCCAATATTCAAGACAAAGTAGTGGTGACTTTAGTGAATATTGAAGAGGAAAAAACCCTTAGAAATACGGCTTATGAAGTTCAGCGTGCATCGGGTTATAGCTATCAAAACCCGCCCATTTTTCTCAATTTGTATGTATTGTTTAGTGCGAATAGCAATAATTATGAAAATGCTTTGATTTACTTGTCGGATGTGGTGTCTTTCTTTCAAAGAGAAAAAGTTTTTACACCGGCCACTCATCCGGGATTGGCAGATAAAGGGATAGATAAATTGGTATTCGATTTATATACATTGTCTTTTGAGCAAATGAATCATTTATGGGCGGTGTTGGGTGGTAAATATATCCCTTCGGCTTTGTATAAAGTGCGGTTGGTACAAGTGCAATTTGCTCCTGAATCGCCTGCTCCGTTGATAGAACAGGTTGAAAATAGTGCAAAAGTGTTTTTTTCATCCCCTACTTAACCCCTAATGATGAATAAAAAAATATGGAGTACGCTGTTCAGTATTCAAATTTTAGATAAAACGAAGAAAGCAGGGGATGCTTGGGATGTCGCCTTAGTGCCAACAGAAGCATGTGTGCAAAAGATGAAACGCCTTAATCTGTTTTTCAAAAAAATACAAAATGGGGGAGTTATTATCGCTGAAAACGATGGTGTAAAAAAACCACTGAAAGACACTAAGGCAGAATCTTTTACCTTTTATCTGAAATCATTAAATCGTTCGCTTGAAAACAAATTACCAATTAGCAAAGTGATACCTGAGAGGAATATGCCTTTTAAAATAAATGGTGCAAGCCTTTTTTACTTCGATAATTTGGATAAAAACGGTAAAATACTGAGGGGGGGTACTTTTTCCATTTATCAAAAAGAGGATAGGTTGACAGATGCGGATAGAGCTTTACTTGTTGGTACAAATTCTACCATGCTCTTTAAAGAAGACTTAAACTTGACGGTTTCAAAAAGAGCTATTGAAGGAGATGCTGAGAAAAAGCTATCGGATTTAGTGGGATTAAAAGACAAAGACAAGCCTTTAAATTTCAATAAACTTGTTAAAGACACGCAAACTGATATGTTTATAAATGTTCCTGATGCTTTATACACCGTTTCGTGGGGCAATACTTCGGCAGAAAGGGTTAATGTTTTCAAAAGCGATGCATTGATAGCTGAAAAACCATTTGCTATTGTAGAGATTTTTGAAAACAAAGATATTTTGTTGAATAAAGCGACCCATTATACCCTTGAAATAATACGCAAAGCTATTTGGCGATACATGATTTTCAAAGATGAAACGGCTCTTAACACAGATGTTGAATTTATAGTAGAATCTGGTAGCTCTAAATTGGTATTCGATAAATTTGATAAAAATAGCCCTAAAACGGACGATACACAACTTGAGATAGGTCTGATTGAACGCTTTGAAGCACAGCGTAATATGCCTGCTACGCTTTATAAAAGTAGAGAGGCTTTGTTGATTGATAGAAAAACGCCCATTAAAGCGAGATTGGAATGGATGATAGAGGATAAAATTAAAAAAGAAGAATTGACTATTCCAACATCAGAATCATCAGAAGCAATAATGACATACATTTTCAAATTATAACAACATTTTCCAAAAAATTAATCAATCATATTAATCCATTATACCATGCTGAATTTAGCAACTCTAAGAACGCCTGGCGTTTATATTGATGAAGAACGGAAATTCCCCCCCTCAGTGGCGCAGGTGGAAACAGCAATTCCCGTATTTATTGGCTATACCGAACAAGCCCGCAAGGACGGACGGGACGTTTTTAACGAAGGTATCCGAATTTCCTCCCTATTGGAATACGTTGAGATTTTTGGCGAAGCACAATCTGAACAGAACCTTGTTGTTACTATCGATCAACAAACAAAAGGAGCTAACCAGATTGTGAAAGAATTTGTCAATGCTGACATTAATTTTGACGCGGGTGGTGCTTCTCGTCACAACATGTTTTATGCCTTACAGGTGTATTTCGCTAATGGTGGCGGTCCTTGTTGGATTATTTCAGTAGCAGCTTATTTACCTTTTGGTACTGAAATTCCATCTCTCCTTTTAGAATCTGCCTTACAAGAAGTAGCGGCTCGTTTGGATGAGCCCACCTTGATTGTTTTCCCAGAAGGGCAAGGCATGCAAGAGGCAGGTTATTACTCGCTCATAAATTTTGCTTTGCAACAATGCGAAGAATTAAAAGACCGCTTTGTTGTCTTTGACATACACAATTCAGGGCGTGGTTTGCGCTTGAGTGGTGATATTGATGCCGTTGCTACTGGTTTTAGAGCTGATGGACAAATCGGTGCTTTGACAGTGGATAGAGCAAAATATGGGGCTGCTTATTTCCCAAATATCCGCTCAACTTTTGATTACCGTTTTCAAGAATCAGCTGTGACCATTGTGCACAATGTCAATAATCAACCTTCGGGGGAGTTTAATGGGGTGACTTTAGATGCCATTTCCAACGGAGCAATGCGTTCTAAAGCTGCACAAGCCGTTAGAAATCTTTTCATTTATTTGCCGCCAAGCCCTGCCATTGTCGGCGTTTATGCACGAGTGGACAGTAATAGAGGCGTTTGGAAAGCTCCTGCTAATGAAGGTATATCTTCTGTGGCAGACATCGCTGTGCGCTTGGATGATGTTCAGCAGCGCAATTTTAATGTAGATACAGGCAATGGATTATCCATCAATGTTATCCGCCGTTTTGTGGATAGAGGTATCCGTGTTTGGGGCGCACGCACTTTAGCGGGTAATGACAATGAGTGGCGTTATATTCCAGTCCGTCGGTTTTTCAACATGGTTGAAGAATCGGTAAAAAAAGCCACTTACCAATTTGTTTTTGAACCCAATGATATCAATACGTGGATACGGGTGAAAGGCATGATTGAAAATTTCCTTGTTCTGCAATGGCGTGCAGGTGCATTACAAGGTGCAACACCTGAAAAAGCCTATTATGTTAAGGTGGGTTTGGGTGAAACAATGACCGCTTTGGATATACTCGAAGGGCGCATGATAGTCGAAATTGGTATGGCGGTTGTCCGTCCAGCAGAATTTATCATTTTGCGTTTTTCACATAAAATGGTAGAAGCATAGGGGAGTAAAAATAAATAGCGAACAAAGCATGACAAACAATTAATAATTATTAAAAAATTGTCCCTTGTTCGCTATCAGTTGCCCATTATTATTATTAATTCCTTAAAATTATCAATCATGGGAAATGAACAAACTGGCAATGGCGTAAAGTCATTAAGCCCTAAAACAGATACAAAAGTAAACGGTTATAAAAGTCTTTTACTCAAATATGGATCTACTGTTACTGAAAAGCCCTGTACAGGTAATGCTTTCAGTAAGAATTTTGAAGAAGGATTATTAAATAATACCATTACTGGGACAGGTGAAATTCCTGTTGCCATCGCTGACGTGCAAGTAGCTGTAAGTGATTATCACAGCAGTGTAACCGAACAAGCCAATCTCCAAGCCTTGCTCAATACTGCTATGGATTCTTGGAAAGCCTACACTAATCTCAATTACTGCGTGTCTTCAACCTTAGCACAGGAAAGCATCAGTGTCCAAAAACTGGTGGCAGAGCTGGGAAAATCTATGGATACAGCAGGCAAAGAGTTTGCAGGTATTGCTGAAAAAAACAAAAAAGTTTGCGACTCAGCTACAGAAGTTAAAAAAGCCATTGCTTCTCTAAGCGATTGTTTCAAAAAAGTGTGTACGGATAGTGAAAAGCAAATAGCGTTTACAGAGGCTTTTAAAGCATCAGGCTTGACAGCTATGGCTGAAAATCTGGTGGCGCAATCCGAGCAAGGTTATGTCGCTGTCACACAAGCCGCCTCTGTGTTTGCCCTCAATTCTGTCACGGGCTATGCTGCTGTTGTAGATACAGTGAAGCCACAAGCCGAAAAATTTAAAAAGGATACAGAAAGTAATATAGAGTATGCAAGTAAAAAAATGGCTGACTTGCAAAAGAAATACATGGAAGCAAGTGCTACACTCACCAACAAAAAAGCTGAAATTGGTAGAGTGACTAACCTTAAAGTAGGGTTAGAAAATGTTTTTTGTGCGCTCGATAAAACAGCCCCAGTTAATGAAGCTCACCAAGCAGCTTTAGATGGGGCTTTGGGTGCAGGCAAAGAGGTGTCGCCAAAGCCAAAGCCATCTTAATAAGAGTTTGATTATTTTCTAATCCAATCTCTTAACCTGAAAATCTATTTTAAAATCTAATTAAAAGTTATAAAAAATGCCTACTGCAACCTTATCTTTAAAAGATTACCTCGACAAACGTAAAGAGGAAAGAGATATTACCGAGCGCCTTTATAAGCAGCGCAAAGCCATTTACGAACGGGCTAAAATGGCTAATGAACAAACCTTACTTATCGAATCTTCTTTAAAAGAGTATTCAGATAAAAGTAAAGTTCTGGAAGATTTAGCAAAAGACATTGACGATGCCTTAGTCCGCATTGCCCAATCAGGCGTCATTATAGATACTAAAATAACGGAATCAACCAAGGCTCTACTCTTGTTGTCCTACGAAATACGTGATTTCTTGCGCCAAGCAGAAGCCATCGTAAAAGAGTTAGAAGCTTTTAGTAAAGTGGATGTTGTCACTGAAAAACCTGATGTCCTCAAATGTATTGATGCTGTTGTTAAATTGTTAGATGCCATTTGTGAAAATGGCTTGGCATCTTTAGATAAAACCTTAGTGCTTTTAAAAACAGTTCATACAACTCAATTGGCAATCAATGGCAATTGTGGAGTCATCGCCAGAAGCGTAGAGCTTGCAAAACAATTAGATAAGTGCATGTTGATTATTAAACCCGATAAATTTTGGGATATTTATCCTTACAGTTGTAAAGTAGATGAGGCAAAAAAACTGAATGTTGAGCCTTGCAAGGATGAATACGATGAATATTTAAAAGCTGGTTCTTTAATGCCTAAAGATGATATAATGAATGAAAGCAATGGATTTCCAGACTATCAAAAGCATATTAAAACTGTCTTAGAAAAAGCACAAATCAAAATAGAAAAGTCAAGGGCTTGGCTTAATTGCGCAAATAAAGCTAAAAATGAAGCTGAAGCCAGTTTTATTGCCTGCAAAGCTGCTTATGATTTGGCTGTTACGACTTACAAATGCTAAGTCGTACTTTTATAGAAAAATAGTAAAAATACTGAGGGGGTCATTTTTATTTGACACCCAAATCACACAATCTCTATTTTCATCAATTAAATTGTTAAATCCAAAATGGCTGCTGAATATCCACTACCCAAGTTCCATTTTCAAGTAGATTGGAACGGTACAAAAATAAGTTTCTCAGAAGTTTCAGGCTTATCGTCTGAAACGGAAGTCATCGAATACCGACATGGCGACAGCCCCGAGTATCATAAAATCAAGTTTCCAGGCATGCAAAAATACGGCAACATCACACTAAAACGTGGGACATTCAAAAATAAGAATGACTTTTTTGAGTGGTGGAAAGAAACTCGTATGTTTCAGGAAGGCAACAACGTCGGCTCTTTGTATCGTAAAACTGTCACTATCAGCTTGCTCAATGAGCAACACGAACCCATTGTTACTTGGAAACTAACCAATGCCTTTCCAACAAAGGTACAACCTACAGATATGAAATCTGATGGGAATGAAACAGCTATTGAAACGCTTGAATTGGTACATGAAAAATTAGAAATTACTTTTCAAGCTTAATTAAATTGCTGCATTGTTATATTGTTGTATGCTATTTCTATAGCAATACAACAGTTTAACAATGTGACAATACAATATTATAACGTCATGTTTTACTATCCATACGTCGGTTTTTCGTTCCAAGTCAATTTTTTAGACCTGCCTGATAAAGGCAGCAACACAGATATGCACTTTCAGTCAGTCAAAGGCTTAGAAGTACAAATGGATACCGAACCCATAAAGGAAGGCGGGGTCAATACGCACGAACACACGGTGCCAGTACGAGCCAAAGTATCTACCTTAACATTGGAGAGGGGCATGTTTCAACCTGAAAAATCACGGCTGCTGATATGGTGTGTAGAAGCGTTTGCAAATTTCGAATTTCAACCCGTCAATCTGCAAGTCACCTTATTAAGTGATCAAAGGCAGCCTCTATTTACGTGGCAATTGGAGCATGTACTGCCTAAAAGCTGGAAAGTGAAAGATTTGAATGCTCAACAAGGTGAAGTTTTGATTGAAACATTAGAATTATCATACAACAGGATGCGCCATTATCCTAAAATAGGACCATAAAATGCCCATAGAAATCAAAGAATTGCACGTAAAAGTAACGGTTTCAGACAATACGCAAGGAGCGCAATCTCAAACCAATAATGGGAGTGGAGCCAATTCATCTGCAGTAGCTACCCCTCAGTCTGGTGGCGATACGGGTGCTATAGTACAAGAATGTGTTGAGAAAGTTTTAGAGATTTTAAAAAATAAAATAGACCGTTAGATATGATTGATAAAGCATACATATTGGCATTTTCAGATGAAAAAATGAATGACAAAGCTGAATTCAACAGGTTTATCATTCCCGTTAATCCTGAAAACATGGCACGGACATTTAAAATTGAACGGGAAGGGAGTCAAGCACCTGGTACACAAAATAATAATCCTAAACCCAGCAAAATAGTAAACGAAGATTTAAAATTTGATTTTATATTAGATAACACTAATACTATTGAAAATTATGCCCAAGAACATAGGGGCAAAGCTGTCACTGACCAAATCACTGATTTTCTAAATGTTACTTATAAAATGGATGGAAAAGCACGAAAATCCAACCATTTAAAGATTATTTGGGGGAAATATTTTTCCTTCGATTGTGTTTTAACAAGCCTCAATATTACTTACAACCTATTTAGTAGTACAGGCTTAGTCTTGCGAGCAAAGTTAAGTGTTTCGTTTGAAGGATTTGTAGAGCCTACTAAACGAATTAAATTAGAAAATAAATCCAGTGGAAGTTTAACATCAGTGCTGCCGCCTCAGGTATTAGCGGATAGTTTTCCAAATGTTATTCACAAGGCTTACAAACCTTCGGGGGCTGCTTCTAACCCTTATATGCTGATTGCTAAGAGTAACAACATTGTTAATTTTAGAGGTGGTAACAAAAATAATAGCTTGATATTACCACCATTAGAATAAACCATGACCGCTTTTAATATAGCTTTAGGTATGGCTAACAATATTAATAACAATTTCTATGACCAACGATTTATTGATTCCTACAAATGCTCAGTATGGCGTTGTAACAACCCAAGTGCGAATTGACGGTGATGAAATTCCGCCAACGACACAAGTATTGACCATCGCCATCACAAAGGAAGTCAATCGAATTCCAACTGCCATATTGGTCATACGGGATGGTGATCCAGCCCTTGAAACGTTTGCAGAATCAGACAGCAATCATTTTATTCCAGGAAAAGAAATAGACATAAAAGTAGGGCGAGATGGTCATAACGACACCCTTTTTAAAGGCATTATCGTTCGCCATGCTATTAAAATGAGTGAAAATAGGGGCTCAACCTTAACCATAGAGTGCAAAGATGCAAGTGTAAAAATGAGTCTCGGACGTAAAAATAAGTACTTTATAGATACAACAGATAGTGCAGCCATCGAAACTATTTTAAGTAGCTATAATGTGAAAGGAGATGTAGAAAGCACAACTGTTCAACATGCCGAATTGGTGCAACACCATACCACCGATTGGGATTTTGTTGCCCTTCGTGCCGAAGCCATAGGTAAATTGGTGATTACGGATGATGGTAAAGTCAATTTAAAAGCACCCAGTTATCAATCACCTGTCTTAACTTTAGTCTATGGCGCAACGCTTTTAGAGTTTGATGCTGAAATAGATGCCAGAACGCAGTGGCAAGAAGTAAAAGCTACCACTTGGAAATATTCCACCCAGCAGGTGGAACAAGAAGATGCAACCACTGCCGATTTCAGAGAGCATGGTAATTTAACAGGCGGAACCTTAGCACAAGCGGTTTCTCCTCCTCAATATGAATTGCGTCACAGCGGACAGCTCACACCCTCAGAGGTTAAGGCTTGGACTAAGGCGACGATGCTCAAAAGTAGAATGGCTAAAATAAGAGGGCGTGCCAAATGTGAAGGCATTCTAATATTAACACCTGGCAAATGGGTTCATTTACAAGGTGTTGGTGCGCGTTTTAATGGCGATGCTTATATTTCAGGTGTTCAACATGAAATTCGAGACGGGGCTTGGTTTGCTCATATACAGTTTGGTCTTTCACCTGAGAGTTTTGCTGCCAAACCTCATATTGCTGATTTTTCAGCGGGTGGTTTGACCCCCTCAGTACAAGGCTTGCAAATTGCCAAAGTGGTGCAATTGGAAGAAGACCCTTTAGGAGAAGACCGTATTTTAGTCAAAATACCAACGCTTGACAACAATGCGAGGGGTATTTGGGCTCGGGTCGCTTGCTTAGATGCAGGTAATACACGAGGTTCTTTTTTTCGACCTGAAATTGATGATGAGGTTATCATCGGTTTCATCAACAATGACCCTCGGGATGCTATCGTATTAGGGCAATTGAATAGCCAAGCCAAGCCTGCGCCTATACAAGTCAAAGATACCAACCACATCAAAGGTTTTTATACAAGAAGCACGATGAAAATTGAGTTTGATGATGAAAAAAAGATAATGACGTTCAAAACACCCGCAGGAAATAGCATTGTCATAAGTGAAGAAGATAAAAGTATCATCTTGAAAGACCAAAATGACAATCAAATTAAGATGAGTCCTGACGGAATTGAAATAAGTAGCCCCAAAGATATTAACATCAAAGCAACGGGTAAACTGGCGATGAAAGCCACGCAAGATGCTACACTTGAGGGGTTGAATACAACCCTAAAAGCTTCAGCAAATATGAGTGTTAAAGGAGATGCAGGGGTTTCCATCAATTCATCGGCTATAGCACAAATACAAGGTAGCATGGTAAAAATTAATTGATTGCACGTCCCAATAAAATATATCAAATGGCAAAAGATAATATCGTTTTGCGTTGGAATACGCTTCTGCTCCAAGCCGTTAAAAATGTGAAAATGCGCCCACCCGTTGTGGCGAGAGCGATAGCCATGCTCAATACAGGCATGTATGATGCTTGGGCATATTACGATGCCAAAGCAAAACCTGTTCATGTCAAAAACTTCCAACGCCGACCCCCTCAGTATTGGCATGATAGCAATCGGGCAAAAGCCATGAGTTATGCGGCTTATGAAATACTCTGCGATTTATTTCCAACAGACCCCAACAGTTCTAAAGGACAAGTGACGATGTTTTTGGCTTTAATGCAGGAATATGCCTATAAAACCCCTGCCGATACAAGCCATGATACCGATGCTGCTGTGGGCATCACCGCCGCCGATGACAATTTGGCTTTTTACCATGACGATGAATCCAATCAAAAAAATGGTTATGAGGATACCTCTGAAAGGTATCAGCCTACCAATACCGATAAAGAACTGTGCGACATCAACCATTGGCAACCCCTCAGTATCAAACAGTCTGATGGCAGTTTTAAGTCTCAAGTTTTTTTATATCCTCATTGGGGGCAGGTCAATTGGTTTGCCGTTAATCCACAATCCGTTAAACCCATTCTACCGTCTAAATACCCTCGCAAATTGCCTGTTCCTAAAATAGAATTGAAGGAAGAGGAACAAGACGATGCCGAGTTGTTTGAAACAAACTGCAAAGAGGTTATCGTTTTCAGCAGCAATTTGAACGATGAAGCCAAAATTATTGCAGAATATTGGGAAGGCGGCGCAGGTACAGTGACACCACCAGGCATTTGGTCTGAAATGGCTCGACTCGTTTCTTTGAGGGATTGTCATGATTTAAACAAAGACATTAAGCTCTTTTTTGCACTGGGCAATGCTTTGCATGATTCGGCGATTGCCTGTTGGTTTACCAAAGTGAAATACGATTTTTGCCGTCCTATCTCTGCTATTCACACCTTACTCAGTGGCACTTCTTTCGATGCTTGGGCGGGTCAATACAAAGGCATTAAAAAAATTGAAGCAGAGAAATGGCAACCCTATTTGTCGCCAACACCGCCTTTTTCAGAATATGTTTCAGGGCACAGCACTTTTAGTAGTGCCGGTGCCGAGGTATTAAAGCTTTTTACGGGCAGTGATTTCTTCGGGCATTCAGTTAAAATTGTAGCCGGTGCTTCCCGTTATGAGCCGGGCATGGTGCCTGCTCAAGATATAAAGTTAGAGTGGCGACGTTTTTCACAAGCAGCCGAGCAAGCAGGTTTGTCTCGGTGCTATGGCGGTATTCATTTTTGGCAAGGCAATACACACGGCTTGGCTATGGGTAAAAAAATAGCGGCTATAGTTTGGAATAAAGTTCAAAAATATTGCGATGGCACTATCAATAATAGCACTGATAGTGATGAAACTTGTTGATAATATTCATTAAAATAATTAAAAATGCCTCCAGCAGCTACCATTGGAAATCTTCATGCATGCCCCCTCAGTAATCCGGGGCCTGTTCCGCATGTCGGTGGTCCCATAATTGGGCCAGGTGCGCCTACTGTTTTAATCGGTGGACTACCAGCGGCAGTTGTGGGCGATAGTTGCGTGTGTGTAGGACCTCCTGATACCATTTTGAAAGGCTCTGCAACGGTGCTAATTGGCGGAAAACCCGCTGCCCGTATGGGTGATTCAACTGCTCATGGCGGTACAATAACGGTGGGTGTTCCCACAGTTCAAATTGGGGGTTAGCAATTGACAATCATAAAACCAAACATCATGGATTTTTTAGGCAGAGGATGGGCTTTTCCGCCCAGTTTTAAAGACGAAGGCGGGTATGTTGAAATGGTGGAAGCCGAAGTGGATATTGACCAAAGCTTGCACATCATCTTATCAACAAGTTTTGGTGAGCGGGTTTTGCGCCCCGATTTTGGCTGCAATTTAACAGATTTTTTATTCGAGCCTATGAATTCGGGCTTTATCGGCTATATGCGAGATGTGGTTCTCAATGCCCTGCTTTATCACGAGCCACGTATAAAAGTTAATCGGGTCGAAGTATTTCAGGACGAGCAACTGGAAGGTAAATTGCTAATCAATGTGGATTATACCGTTCGGATAACCAACTCGCGCTTCAATTTTGTCTATGATTTTTATGTGAAAGGTGAAACGATTGCAGGTTAATTTATAAAGGAAAAGTAACAAATAATGCGTAACTTATAATGAAATATGGAAAGCACCTCGCTCAAACTTGAAAATATTAAAAATCCGCTCCGCCGGGATGGCAACAGCCAAGCACAGCGGGGGATTGACGCACAGAAGCCCACAGCGGCTCCTGTGGATGGGCGTAGTGTGTGGGATATTTTGAACTTCTTTGGTCGTTTTGCTCAAGAAGTAAATTATTATCAACTCATTACAGATAGAGAAACGGGTCAAGAATTGGCGGGCGTGATTCGGGATTGGACGCCTTTTTTTCAAAATAGTGTACCATTTCGATTGGCTACAATTGCCCAGTTTGACTATGAAAACTGGTGGGCAACCTACCAAACTTTACGCAGTAAAAATTCAGATACGACTCAATACAGTCGGGTAGGGGAGCTTAATGTGCTGATAAACCATCTGCACCAAGCTTTTGCACAGCATCAAGCCTGGCACATAGGTTTAATAGAGGACGAGTCAGAAGTCAGTATCGCTGTTAAAAACTTGACTGAAACCAATGTGAAATTTATCTTACAAGAGTTTATAGGCATTCATAATACCCTAAAATTAAAGTATGGTTTCAAACCGCAGCAAGTGGTGCATACCTTTTTTGCCAGCCCTATTTGGCGATTTTCGAGTGAAACACTCTTGCAGCTTGACCCTGAATTGAAAACCAAGCGAGGGAATTTGGAAACCATTCTGCCAACGCTTTTACCCCGTATGGATAGAATTGCCGAATTGCTCTATAAAACCCAACGCGCCATCGGCACTACTTTTTTGACTTTCGATACAGAAAAACTCATTGCTGAAACGGGTAAACATGAAGCCCATATTGGCTTGTTATTGGCTTTTTTACGCCTTTTCAAATACGTTCAAGGCGATTTAAATCAATTGACCGAGCGCCATCTGAATCATTTTTATAGAAACGTTCTACTTTTTCAAGAAAAAACGGCTGTGCCTGACCAAGCCCACGTAGTTTTTGAGTTGGCAAAACACATCACAGATACCCATGTTTTAACGCAAGGCACTGCTTTTAAAGATGGAAAAGATAAAAACAAAGCAGAGATTATTTTTAACTTAGATAAAGAAGTTGCCCTCAATCAATCTGTTGTTGCCCACGTTCGGACGCTGTACATCGATAACCAACCTTTTATCTTTCAACAAGAAGGGGGAGAGTCAAAAAGCAATTGGGCAACCTTTGGGGAGAAACCTACGCAAGGGCGTGTTGGTTTTATTATCGCTGCTTCTGTTTTGCGAATGCGCGAAGGGGAGCGTGAAATCACTTTAAAATTTAGTGCTGACCCTCCCCTCAGTATTTCAGGGGATATTGACTTAAGTTCAGTCCTTGAAATTGATTTTACGACTAAAGATAAATGGCTGCCTGCTACTATTGAGGGCGTTCCGACATTTAAAGAGAAAAACCCTCATTTGACTATTACAATTACTTTTAAAAAAGAGGATAAACCTATAGAGCCTTTGACAGACCCCAAACTGAATAATTGGGGTATCACGGAACCCATGTTACGGGTCAATTTCAAATTAGATAAAATAAATGACCTCAATACAAGAGACAAAGTTTATAAGGCTTTGACAACTATGAGCCTTCTCGCTCCTACCTTAACAGTGGTGGCAAGTGGTATTAAAAGTCATTTGAAAGTGCAAAATGGGGAAGGCATTATTGATGTAGCAAAACCATTTCGCCCTTTTGGTGTAACCACTACAAGCCCTTTTTATATTGGTAGTGAAGAAATTTTTAGCAAAAATTTGACAGAGATGAAATTGGAAGGGTTGGTTTGGGAAAATAAACCCGATTTTACGACCTACTATCAGTTATACGAAAAGAAATATGGTGTTGATATTACTGCTGCTAATGTTAATACCCTATATAGAGCAGATGTATTCCGTTTAAATAATACGCAATGGGGAACAGCGATTCACAATTTTGCGACTTTTAACGACACATCATGGACATTACTCCCTTATGGTACATCTTGGGCTGCTTCTGAAAGGCGGGATGAAATCTCTTTTTTTATACCTCAAATTACCCTTGATGGTTATATAAAGATAGAGAATAAAGGCAAATTTTTTTTTAATGAATATCCTGAATTTTTGGAATTACAAGCCAAAGCAATTCCTCTTTTTGCGGATACTTCGAAACCCAAAAATGATAGGCTATTAGATAACGCTATATATCGTAAAAAAAGTGACGCTTCACTAAAAACAGGGAAAGAGTTAAAAAATGATGCAACTGTTATTGATGTTGGAGTATATGAAGTGGTTGTGCCTAACCCGCCCTATCAACCCATACTCAACGATTTTACGTTGACCTACACCGCTGTAGCAACAGATATACAGCTAATTCACTTGCATCCCTACGAAGACGGGTATCAAATCTTCAAAAATGGCGCAATTGTAACACAACCTCTTATCCCTGTTTTCAAAAAAACAAGCACAATCAATGGCGTTGAGAGAGTTAAAGATGTCGGTAATTTATATATAGGTTTAAAAAATGCGCAAGCGGACAGCAATGTCTCGCTGCTTTTTCAATTTGCAGAATATACAGGCAATTCTGATTTGGAATTACCCGACATTACTTGGTATTGTTTGCGAGACAACAACCAATGGGGTGAGGCTTTGCAAAATTTCATAGATTATCAAGATGATACCGATGGTTTGGCGCAATCGGGTGTTATTACTTTTGAATTGCCTGAAAATGCGGCCACAAATCCGACCATTTTACCCGCAGGGCATCATTGGCTACGGGCATCTGTAGCAAGCGATGTGGCAGCGTTTGACCGTTTAATTGCCATTCATGCACAAGCAGGCAAGGCTATTTTTACCCCCTCAGTACAAAGCGATTTAGAACGCTTGAATACGCCACTTCTTGAAAAATCCATTGCCAAAGCCGTCGTAGAAAATGGGGCAGTGGCAAAAATCATGCAGCCATATCCGTCATTTGGCGGTATGATTCCTGAAAAAGGTGACGCTTTTTATCGCCGCATCAGTGAGCATTTGCGGCACAAAGGCAGGGCTGTTAGCATTTGGGATTATGAAGCCTTGATTTTACAAACCTTCCCACAGATATACAAAGTGAAATGCTTGAATCACACTCAAGGTTTGCGTGAATTGCCTTATGATATTGAGGTCAAACCTTGTCATACAACTCTCGTTGTTGTGCCTGATGTGCGCCAATTGCCGCAAGCACAACGGGCTCGACCTAAGGCAACCCAAAAACTATTGAAAGCGATTGACGAGTTTTTGAGCGATAGAAAATCTCCTTTTGCCCAAATTCAAGTTTTGAATCCCCGCTACGAAGATGTGAATGTCACTTTCAACGTGGTTTTTAGAGCAGGAAAAGACGATAATTATTATAAAAAGCAATTAGAAAAGGACTTAGTTGGCTTTTTATCACCTTGGACAATAGATACCGAGAACAACGAAATCCAGTTCGGTGGTGAAATGTATGCCTCAAGTGTCTTGCGTTTTGTTGAAATGCGAGATTATGTGGACTATGTATCGGATTTCAATTTATGCCCAACAGATAAATCCATGTTTGATGGAGACAACATCTTTCAATGGGTGCTTGTAAACGATTCATTTTTCACACAAGTAATAAAAGCACAGACTGCCCGCTCTGTTTTGGCAAGTGGTCATTTTAATATTACAGCGAAAGCCCTATGTTAAATTCAAAAGTATAAATTCAAAATTGAACCCAATAAAATGTGAATAGCCATGTATCTAAAAAGGCAAGATTTAAAAGAGAAATTTAATCCACCGAGTGCGACTGTACCGACAGGTAAAGAGTATGCCCTATTGATTGATAGTATTCTCAATCCACACGATGATAATTTTTATGGTGAATGGAAGCCAGATATGCTTTACTATACCAAAGCGGTGGTGTATCATGAAAAAAACTTCTATGCCCTTCAAGGCATATTTACGGATGGCTATTGCACCGCCATTCCCCCCAAAGATGACCCCGAAAAGTGGTGTAAAATTGGCGGAGGCTCAGATGACGATTGGATGTTGGAAGATAAAAAAATGTATGCCAACCTCAAAGTTAAAGTCATTGGTATTGGTACACCCAAACCCACAGCAGCTTTAGATATTGTAGAAAAAGACAAAGGGCAATTCAAATTTGAACCCAATGCTAAAGACCCTACTTTGACCATTCTGAACCTCGATGAGGGGCGTAAAAAGAACAAATTAATCCTCAAAGTCACCACTGAAACGGCGCATTTGCAAACAGATTCGCCGCAAGGTTATCATATTACGAAAGAAAATGCGGATTGTGTCGCCATCGTCGCCCTGTCTGTCAATACCACACCGACCGATGAGCCACGTGTAGGGGTTGGCACAACCACGCCCCGAGCCCATTTGGAGGTGTATAAAAAAGACAAAGGCTCTGTCAGAATAGACGGAGGCGAACAGGCATACCCCTCAGTAACAGTGCAAAATTTGGATAAAAAATGTGATCCTAATTACATCAAAATGACTTTGGGTGATACCGAAGCGGCTTTTGTTACGGATGCTAAAGGTGGGTTTCAATTCAAACAAAATACGACTGATGGACAACAAACCCTCGTTACCATTGCCGATAACGGTCATGTGGGAATAGGTACAATTACGCCCAATGCCCTCTTACACTTGGCTTCCCATGACCCATGCGATGGTTCAATAAAAGCAGGCTTTTGTAAAACTTATCCCGTTATACAGTTGGTCAATTTCAAAGTGGTGGAAGATGCCCCCACTAATTTTTCACTTTTGGGCACAGACAACAACAGTGCAGTTTGGATGACCGATAGCCCCAGCTTTGCTTTTAGGAAAAGCCATAAGCATTTATCTGAAGCAGAGCGTTTGGCAGATATTAAAGCAGGGACGGATATTGTCCGAATTTTTGATGATGGCAAAGTGGTTATTGGCGATATTGCATTTGATGAAGCATATGCTTTAGACATTGCAGGGGCAGCCCGAGCATGTGGTTTTTACATAGAAACAGACCGGCGCAACTTGAAAGATTACAAACCTTTAGATAAAGTGCTGGATAAAGTCTGTGATTTAAACCCTGTTCGCTTTCATTGGAAAACTACGCTCAAATGTGCCAGCGAAGGGGCACAATACGGTTTTATTGCCGATGAAGTGGATAGCCTTTTTAGTGAAGTTGTGAAAACGGGTGAAAATACCAAATCCGTATCGTACCAAAACCTTGTGCCTGTTTTAGTCAAAGCCCTTCAAGAGCAGCAAACGCATATTCAGAAATTGGAAGAAATGCTTGAGCAATTTGAGAAAAGACTGTGTGCTTTAGAGGGATAAGGTGTTATAGCTCCCCATGAAAATAAAAAATAATATCTAACATTTTGAAATCGATATTACATGCCCCAAGTCCAAACCATACAACCTGATAGCCCTGAGTTTCCGCAATGGCTCAATTTCGACTTTTTGCGGCAGGAGGGTTTGAAGCATATCGGCGCATTGTCAGGTCAAGTCTGGACGGATCACAATACGCACGACCCTGGTATCACAATACTGGAGGTGCTATGTTATGTTTTGACTGATTTGAGCTATCGCAACCGTTTTAATATTGAGGATATTATTGCTCGGCTGCCCCAAGACATTAACCGAATACCTTTCAAAGACATTGACGATAATTTCTTTTCCCCAGCTGAAATTCTTTCTGTCAATCCATTGACTGTCAATGATTACCGCAAAATGCTGTTGGATATTGTCGGTGTACGCAATGTCTGGTTGAAAAAAGCTGAGAGCCAAGAAGTACCGCTTTTCATTCAAAAAAAGAAAAATCCCACTAAAGGAGAAAGTGATTATGAACTCATCACCGCTAAAGAATCTGAACTCGAGCCGCTACTTATTAAAGGGTTATATGATGTCTTGATTGATTTGGAAGATGCTACCCCTCAGTATAGTGGTAATCAATCTAAAACAGTAAAACTGGCGCAAGATCAAATGGTTGAAACGGTCAAAAAACGACTCAATGCACATCGCAATCTCTGCGAAGATTTTCATACGATAGAGGTGATGAAGATTGAAAACGTCTCGATGTGCATGGAAATTGACCTATCAGCAGATGCTGTGCCCCAAGATGTTTTTGTGGATATATTTGAAGCTGTCCAAAATTTTTTAACTCCAACCATTCGTTTTTATACCCTTCAAGAAATGTTGGAGAAACAAAAAACAATGGATACCATTTTTGCAGGCAGACCTTTGGATACGGATAGTCATGGTTTTATAGATGATGCTGAGTTGGCGACTTTAACGCCTAAAAGTGAAATACACGTTTCAGACTTATACAACATCATTCTCAATCTGAAAGGGGTGAGGGCTATCCGTTTCCTCCAAGTATTGAGCGACAGCAAACCAGAAGGTGACTTGTGGTGTGTGCCTTTGAACAGTGATAAAAGCCCACGTTTGTCTATCAATGGTTCAAGTTTTTTATACTCAAAAGGGCAGTTGCCCATCGAATTTACGCAAGCAGACAAAGATGAAGTGGCTAAAAAGCTCAATCAGAAGCTTGCTAATTATTATAAAAGACAACGCTCGCCATACGAGTTAGGCTTTGAAACACCACAAGGTAGGCACGATGATTTTGGCGATTATTCCACTATTCAAAATGAGTTTCCAGCAGTTTATGCCATCGGAGAAGGGCAATTGCCTCAAGCAGACGGAGTAAAACGTTTGTATAATTCTTTGCAATTAAAAGGCTATTTGGCATTTTTTGACCAACTGATGGCTAATTATTTGGCTCAAGTGGCGCATATTCGGACAGTATTTGCTTTGCGCCCTGCCAAGTCGCCTGTTGCCACCTATTTCAATCAAATTGTTCAAACAATGCCTGATGCGGCTCTTGTTTTAAAGCATTATGGCAATGCTGAAACAACAATCGGCGCAGCATCTTCTCAAGATTTTTATTTCAATCAAACCTTAGCAATCTTTCAAGAGACCTTTGAATCTCCTCAGTTGCGGGATGATTCAATGGCGGCTTTTCAAAAAGCTTTTGAAGAAAATAGCTTGCAACACCTTATTATTGACCGATGGGATATTGACCCTACTTTGCCAGAGTGCGACCGCTTTTTTTATTTCTTTAAAATTGGTGAAAATACGGGGGTGGTGCAAAGTGAAGCGTTTTTTAAGTCAAAACAAGCCGTAGAGCAACACATCGAGATTGTGAAAAATGTCGGTTTGATACCCGAAGCCTATCGGCGTATTGACAACGATAAGAATGCCGATGGGGTATCCTCATTTTCCTTTGCCATCGTTTATAGCCCCTTAGATTTTAAAGATTATTTAGGGCGCATCGTCGAATCACCCAAAGTTTTTTATCAACGCAGAGAAGGTTTTTTAAACCACCTTTTAGCCCGTTTTGCTGAGCAATTCACGGAATATACTTTATTGATGTATGCTCTCGAAGGCAAAGCCAAAGAGCAGAAAGAAATTGTCGAAGATAAAGCCCGTTTTTTAAGCAACTATGCGGATATAAGCCGCAACCGCAGCAAAGCCTTTGATTATACCGACAAAGACAGCCTTTGGAATACGAATAATGTATCTGGTCTCGAAATGCGGGTAGCGGGTTATTTAGGCATTGACAATTGGCAACGCCGCACGCTTAATTATTTCAAATTAGCTACCACTGATGAAGCAAAGGTTTTCACCTTAAAAGAAACGCTGTTTGGCAATACCATCTGGACATCGCCTTTTTTGAAAAAAGACAGTACCAATAGCCCGTGTTTGGCTCATTTTAAAACGGGTCGTTTTGAGAAAATAGGCTGTGATACTGAGGGGGGGTATTCTTTTCAATACACCGACGATAATGGAACAACTTTCACTCACCCTCAATTATATTCCACCCCACAAGAGCGGGATGAAGCTTTCCTATTTTGGCAAACCTTTTTTAAAGACAATAAGCCAGTTGTGGAAAGCCGTGAAATCAAAGAAAAATTCATTTTCATGTTAAAAAACAAGGCAGACAATACGGTTTTATTAGAGAGTACAACAACTTATCCCACTTCAGATGCCGCTGAAATGGCTCTTTTTAAAACCATACAGTTTGCTTTTTCTGAAAATAATTATCAACATACTGAAAAGCCGCCCTTTTATTTTACAATCGTGGATGATAAAGGTACGCTTATCGCCGAGTCTCCTGCACGTTTCGATTCTAAAGGGCAAAGCTTAGAAGCCGCTGACTATTTGATGCAACACATCAAAGCAACATGGCATCGTTTCGCCGTGAAAAAAGCAGACAGTTATGTGACTTGGCGCATCGCAGACGCTGTGGGCAACCCTTTGTTTGAAGGTATTTTGAAATTTAAAAAATATGACGATGCTGCCACACAAAGCAACAATCGACAACCCTACCAAGCCTATCACGAAGCCCTGCTTTTGATGCGGCAAGACAATGCTCTCTTTGTGGATTTGGACAGCGCAACCCAGCAATACCACGTCTTTTTGAGATATACAGACACACCTAATCGTTTGTTTTTGGATTGGGATTTCGCTCAAAACTGGCTTTTTGTCGGACGTTCGTATGTCTCTTTCAAAACAAAACATGAAGCCAAAGCGGCTTTATTGAACCTGCGCTCGGCTTTGAAAGCTGAAAACTTAATAGAGCAATCCATTACCCGACTTTCAGACGGCAAATATAGTTTCAGATTGATTTTTCCCGATGATGGTTATCCTATTATGGTCAGTCAAGATGCTTATGCCTCACGAGCGGAAGCCTTGAAAGCTTTTTACGATTTTATCCATTTGGCTATTGATAAATTAAAATACATTAAAATTAATCAAGCAGATAAAAATGCTTTTAGGATTGATGAAGGCAATGTTCACGCTCGCTCTGCCAATGTGTATGTTACTGAGGAGATTAGAGATGATGCGATAGAAGATATTATCCGCAAAGTAACCCAATACAAAGCCGCTTTGACATTTTTGGATGAAACTGCTGCGCCGTATTTTATTGAAATCTTATCACCTGAAAACACCCTTTGGTTGACCAGTGCCGCTCGATATGACACTGAGCAAGCGGCATACAGTGACTTAAAATTTTTGTTTGAAGCCTTCAATGCAGGCTTAAAACCGACAGAAGAGCAGCTTTCAGATGGCAATAAACTCTATGGCATTCAGCTTGAAAAAGAGGGGAATATCATAGCTTTTCACCCTGAAACCTACATGAAACAACAAATGCGAGATAAGGTGCTTGCTGAAATGGGTAAATTGGTCAAAAATACTGAGGGGGGTGTCCTACCAGATGTTAAGCACCGCTTTGTCGTAAAATATGCTAATAATTTTTTACAAATAAAAGATTTACTTATCGGGGAAGAGCTTTTTGAAACAGCTGAACAAGCCATCTCAACAGGGCAATCTTATATCACGAATCTTAAACAGCAATGTGTGACAACGGCTCTTAGTAAAACAACGAAAACTAAATCAACACAAGAAGTTTTGCCAACAAATGATACAGCTTTAATAGCAAAAAGCAATCAAATAAGCTTCAACTTATGCAGCAATAAGGCTGTTTTAGCCCGATATCCGCTATCTTTTAAAACCAATACAGATGCCGAAGCTTTTGCTGCTAAAATGTATGACTATTTAACTAACTCTACCATATGTGAAGAGAAAAATGCTGAAATCCCTGCTCAGATTGATGTGCCTAAAAACTGCCTCGCTATGGGTACACGCTATCGTTTACGGGATGATGCGGCGATAGTAGCCCGTTTTGCCAAAAGTTTTAAAGATGAAACAGATTGTGCCACTGCCTTAACCGATTTTTGGGAAGCTTGGCACAAAGGCACAAAGGCTTTTCCTGAAATCAAGCGGGTAGGAACTGAAAGAGTGACGGTTGCAGCAGGTGGTGTTACAAATGATCAAGCTTGTCAGTCTTGTCAATCCACTAATCAAGACGCAATGGTTCTTGTTGAGCGAGGTGTTTTCACTTTTACTTTAGTGTGTGGTGTAGCAGCCTGCAAATTTTATTCAGTTAAAAATTATAGCCTTGGCAATGAAGCAGAAAAAGAGAACTTGCCTAAACTCTTAGATTTTATCACTTTAATAGCCGATATTCATGCCTATGAAATCGAGCGAGTGGGGTCAAAATACCGTCTGGCATTTTACGATTATACAAAACCACTAAAAGAAGGGGCAACGCCCATAGCTGATATAGCCGTTGCCGATTTGTTCGATACCGAACAAGCTGCTTGGTATGCTCGAAAAGATTTGACCGCTTGGGCAAAAACGTTTCCAATAAGTCAAGATAAAGATTCAGGTACATATATTTTCCGTTTGTTTCAACAAAAACCACCTGTTAGCGACGAAGAGGAGGGTGAAATAGTACTTATTTGGCACAGCACTGATACCTATGACAGCCGACAAGCAGCCCAACAAGGATTTCACTATTTTTTAAGGCTGTTGCGCTATCCCGCCAATGTCATGAGGCTCGAAAATCCAATCACCTGTGTTTTAGGTGAAATTATGTTGGAAGTCAATAATGAGTATAAAAAAGCGGAAAGAGCAGAATGTAATGAGACTTTCAAAGTAATTGGAGCAGACCAAGTGTGGAAA
>JANOAU010000034.1:0-9206 GCA_031411275.1 Saprospiraceae bacterium
AGATAATTTGATAAAAAATGGTGCAAAATGCTCAAAATACTGAGGGGGTAGTATGTTCGGGGAACTTTTAAAGTTCGCCGAACATGCTTTCGTATTTATATCAATAATTCACCTTTAAAGAAAACAAAACCGACCGCGTACTTGGATTTGTAAAGTATTCTATACCAAAACCATTGCCCACACCTGCTTGATTGACCTCTGGGTCGAAACCGACAATCGGTGTCCATAAAAAGAGATTACGTCCTGTGATGCCAATCTGAATAGAGGATAGTTTCGTGGATTTTTTAAATTTTTCACCATTAATATTATACATCAATGAGAGTTCACGCAAGCGTGTCCAAGTTGCATCGCCCACAAAAAACTCACGAATTGCTGATGCGCCCAAGCCTGCACCGCGCGTAGTGTACCAAGCTTCGTCTAAAATCACATCACCCCCACCATAATTGCTAATATTACCCCGCACGACTGAACCTGCTGGATAGATTCTCCCTGCGACGTTTTTCATCTCTTTGGTCAAAGTGACTTCATTGCCTACGTCAGCGTGTGTACCAAAATTGTAGATAACAGATTTTGTGCCTTGCGAAATAACGCCACCTTGCGATGTTTCAAATAAAATATTGAAATCAAAGTTTTTATAACTGGCAGCAAAACCAAAACCGCCGCGCCATGTTGGATTCGGATTACCGAGAGGTCCTTGTTCAATATCCACTTGCGGATAGCCGTTGGCATCTAAAATAAACGCGTTATTGGCATCGCGCAAAGCTCTGGGTCCCCAAAGTTCACCCAATGGATAACCTTCAACAGCACGAGAACTCATAGATTGTCCTGTTAAGTCAATCGTCCGAGTACCTCTCAAATCCACCACTTTGTTGATATTTTGATTGGCATTGCCATAGATATTGAGTGTCAAATCGCCTTTTTTGAAAAATTCAAGGTTAAAATCTGTTTCCCAACCTTTGTTTGTCATCACACCTGCATTGGCATATTGGCTTGTAAAGCCAGAAGAAGGCGTGCGTCCAACGTTGAGCAAAATATCGTTGATTTCATTATTGTAATATGAAGCCGAGATAGATAAACGATTCTCGAAGAAGCGCAAATCAGTACCCAATTCCCATTCTGTTTTGATTTCTGGACGCAAATTATCGTTGCCTTTTGAATTATCTAAACGATAACCACCACCAAAAAACGCAGGGTCGAGCGGATCGTCATAGGTTTCATAAGCCACTGATTCATAAACCGTTGTGAAGCGATAAGCATTTGGGCGCACACCCACTTGCCCCCAAGAAGCACGGAGTTTGCCCAACGACAACCATCCCAATTCTTTAAAAGCTTTCAATTTATTGAATCGCCAAGCTGCATCTACTGAGGGGTAGAAGAAATTGCCTTTTATCGTCGAAGCGGCTTCTAATGCGCCTGTGGCGTTGATAGACAACTGGTTTTTGAAATCGAAATTCAATGTCGTATAACCGCGATTTGAACCTGTTTTCAAAGTCGAATTAGCGGCACTGGTTGAGCCTGCATTGATAAAGTTTTTCAAATCTGTATTGACAATAAAATTGCGGGACTGACCATAGAGATTCAACCGCTTGCGGTCATTTAAGTTGTAACCCAAAATAAAAGTACCGCTGATGTCCTTCGTCAAACGTTGTGTTGCCCGACCGATGACATCTAAATTTGTCTCAATATCACTGATAGATTCATGTTGATACGAACCATTCACACGGTCAGCACCTGCAGTGCCAATCGGAAATAAATACTCGCGTTTGTCAAAATGTCCGTCAACGCCACCCCGTATAGTAATATCAAACCAATCCGTTGGTAAAATTGTCAATTCTGAAGACACCAAAAAGCGATGAACCGTATTCGGTGCCAATTGCTTCCGAATTGTCCACTCTGGATTATTGAATTGTGGATTGATGTCATTACCCAAATAACGACGATAACTGCGGGCGCGACCCAAGGTAGGCGCGCCTGTAGCATCGTAATAAGTGCCTACGTAATCCACATTATCAAAATCAGGTGGCGTTCTCAACAAACCCAAATACAAACCTGAAACATTGGAGTTTTGCTGAATACGGTTAGAATTTGTTAAGATATAGGCTGCTTTTGTAGATAATTTCATGTGCGCCCCGATATAATCGTTGTTCAAACGAATCGTACTGCGGCGATAATCACTGTTTTCTCTGATAATCCCTTTTTGATTCAAGTCGGAAAGGCTGAAAAAAGTCCGTGACCGTTCAGAACCTGCGCTCATTGTCAAAGTATTTTCCAAAAACGAACCATTGCCAAAAATAGCATCAAAGTTCGCATCGGCATATGTGGTTTTATCGTTTTTGACAAAAATACCTGCTGTGCCACGACGACCTATTGGAGAATATACTTTACCCGTAATATCACTTACAAAACGCTCATTTGTTGTTGCTAAACTATCGGCACTACCACTTCTATCTGCAATTTTATCGCCCCAAGAGTTGGTTGCCGTAGGGTTGTATAAACCTGCCGCACCTTGCCCAAACTTATCTTGCATCGGATGACGCGCATTGATTTGGTCAACCGAGTAATTCATACCATAAGAGATTTGCAGTCTGCCCGATTTTCCTTTTTTTGTCGTGATAACCAAAACACCATTCGCTGCCCGTGAACCCCACATAGCGGCAGCAGCAGCCCCTTTCAGCACTTGCATAGACTCAATATCGCTTGGATTGATGTCATTCAAACGCGATTGTTGCGCCACACCGACACCCGTTGCCGATGCACCAAAACCGACTGTACTGGAATTGGAAATAGGAATACCGTCCAAAATAATCAAAGGCTGACTGGCACCTGTAATCGTATTTGCACCCCGAATTTGGAAATTTGAGCCTGCCCCCGGGTCACCCGTTGAGCGAGTAATACGCACTCCCGAAGCTTTCCCTGCCAAACCCTGTAATAAGCCCGATTCCCCTGAACGCACCACCGTACTAGGATCAACTTTTGAGGTAGCACTGCCTTGTTTGTCCCTATTTTCAGTAAAGCCCAATGCCGTAACAACCACCATTTCAAGGGCTTTTGCCTCGTCTTTCATTACGACATCAATAGTAGTACGCTTCCCCACTTCTTCTCTTATTGTTTCCATACCTACCGATGAAAAAATGAGGACGTCATTATTGCCGCTTACAGTGATTTGGTATGCCCCTTTCAAATCCGTTATCGTACCTTTATTAGTGCCCTCAAGCACCACACTTACGCCCGGAACGCCCTCATTATTGACGTCCCTCACAGTGCCCGTGACGATCATGTCGTAGTCAATTTTAACCTTTTTCTTTTTAGTTGAAACGGTTATATTTGATTCAGTCATTAGCGGTTTAGGTTTCAACACTAAAATTGTCGGCGTTACTTTTTCAACCGATAAATTGACTTCATCCAACACTTTTTTCAAAACGACGATAACATCTTTATCTGAAAAAGAAGGGTAATTCTCTACGAACAAGTCTCTAACAAGGCTCGTTTCATAAGCAATTTTCACCTTGTAGTATTCGCTAATGCCTGTTAATACTTCTTTCAATGCGAAAGAGTTTTTTGTTTGAAAAAAGGCTTTTTGATTGGTTGAAGCAAAAACAGAAGAAGTTTGAGCCTCAGCGGCAGGTGGAATGCCAAAGAGGAAAAACCCCAACAAAGCAAGCATTTTGTAAATGCTAATCCTTTGCTTCGGCGTTAAGATTTGCGTAATTTTTTTCATCATCTTATTCGTGAGTTTGATTAATAAATTTCGGTTTAAGTTCCTTATCTATTGTTTTCTAATATTATTTCTTTACCGTTGATTTGTGTTTTTATATTAAAAATTTGACATATTACTTTAATCAAAACCGGCACATCATCGTCTGGAATTGAAGCTGTCAAGCGTTTGTTTTTCAGTTTTTCATCTTTAAATATGATTTTATATCCGTAAGTATTTTCAAGCATCAGTGCGACTTCTGAAAGCGGGACATCATCAAATTCAAAATGTTGTTTCGTCCATGCTTGATAGATTTCTACTTTTTTGATAGGTAAAATCCGCACCACCGCACCATTATCGACTTGCACGACTTCGTTGGGGGCAATGGTGATACTTTCCTGCTCGGGATGTTTATTCAACAGCAATTGTACTTTGCCTTCATACAATACCAATTTGCATTTTTCAGCCCGACTCATCAAGTTAAATCGCGTGCCGATGACTTCCACCTTGACCCCCTCAGTATTGACGATAAATTTTTGCGCTTGACCTGTTTTTAAATCATAATGCTTGATTGAAAACTCCGCCTCGCCGTCTAACCACACCATTCTGTCCGCCGCTTTTGACCAGTTTTTTGAAAAATGTAATTGAGAATTGGCATTTAAAAGCACCGTTGAGCCATCAGGTAGATTTACTTTTTGGGTTTTACCATAGGGTGTTTTGATAAAAGTTTCGAGATTATTCGCCATTTCGGTAGCAGGTGTAATTTTATCTTTTTCTATTTCTGAAGCACCTTTTTTATCTGTTGAAACGGTTGCCAAAACACTCGGATACTGAGGAGGTATATTTTTTTTAAAAATGAAAAAAGCTGTAGCGAATAAAGCCACGCTCGCTACTGCGCCCCAAATCCATCTATCTTTACCTCCTTTGATGGGCTGTAAAACAGGCGGTTCAACTATTGCTGAACTCTCTTGAGGTTCAGTCTTGATGCGTGACCACAATTTATTCCATTCTTCTGCTTTTTCACTACCTGATATACTATTTTTAGAATCCTGAAAAGAGGCGGCATTAGTTTCTACTGCAATTAAAAGTATTAATTTTTCAGCTTCGGCAGTAACCTCTTTTTTATCAAGATTTTCACTGAGCCATTGTGTCCAAAACTCTACATCAGTGGCATTTTTTTGGAGCACATAGTTGCGAAAACTTACATCATCAATGAAATCATTAACGTTGAAATATTGGTAATCCATCATTTCTTTAACTTGTTTTCAAAAAGACGGCGGGGCAGTTTTTTTTTACTGCTTTTTTGGAAAGTTTTTTTGAAATAATTATTCACCCATAAAAATCGTCAACAGCATCACGAGCAATGCTTTTCTCAACAAGGTCAGACCTTCGTGAACGAAATTGTAAACGGTGCGCTCTTTGAGGTTCATGATTTGAGCAATATCGGCATATTCCATTTCTTCAAAGTACCTCAAAGTAATGGCTTCTTGAATGCGATTAGGCAATTTCAGCAAGGCTTCTCTTAATTTTTGAGCGTCAATCAAACGTTTTTCTTCTGTTAAAAACGCATCTTCGGGAGAGATTTCTAAAATATCATCTAAATTTAAAGACGCTATATGTGTTTCTTTAACTTTAAAATGACGGCTTTTATCAATTAAAATGCGGTGAAACGCCGTAAAAAGGTAGACTTTTACAGCACGCACTTCTCCCAAATTTTCACGCCGTTCCCATATTTTAAAGAAAACATCTTGAATAATTTCTTTGGTGAGTTCTGTATTGTAATTGGTTAATTTTTGTCCGTACTGAAATAGCGCATCGTAATATTGGTGAAAAAGGGCAGACAAGGCTTCAGGCTCACCGTATTTCAACGCTTGCCAAGTTGTCTCTGTTTGCTCAATTTCAAAATACGGCATTTGAATTAAATTAATTTTTCCCTTCACAAAGAAAAGAAAAAATTAATGGAATTGAAAATGTAATATATTTTTTCGAAAAGCAGTAAAAAACAGTTTACTTTCCGTCTTAGTTGGAGGTATTTTTAATTTTAAAACGAATGATAAGATGAAGTTTGCTATTAACTCAATATTCAGTTTTTTTCTATTTTTTACCCTTTATACTGAGGGGGTAGCCCAATCCACAAAACTCACATTTCAAGGTCAGACACAGACCGGTGAAAAAGTGGATACCCGCAACCACGCCATCATACCTCAATGGCGCGGCAAACAAACGTTGGGCGGTGTTACTTTCGACAACGATTTTGCAGGGGCACGACTCAGCGGTATTACGCAAGACAATGACACTTTATATACAGCCATTATTGCTGCTGAAAATTATCCCATCAATCCGAGTGCTTGGTATGCGTTTAAAATATCCGCTAAAACACCCCGCATGGTTTGGATCCATTTGACATATTTGAATGCCAAACACCGTTATTTCCCTAAGATTAGCCGAGATGGGCTCACTTGGCAGACAGTAGATTCTTCGGATTGTCGCCTTGAAAAAGATAGCACGGCAAAAGCCAATACCTTTCAAGAAAATGCCCTTTCGGAATCCGCTTACGTGCGCATCAGAGCGGATGAACGTCCGATTTGGGTGGCTGCTCAAGAAATGTTGACGACTAAAGTGGTTGGAAAATGGTTGAAAAGACTAACTAAAAAATCCTTTGTTTCAAGAGAAATTATAGGAAAATCGCCTCAAAATCGCTCCATAGAAAGCCTCCGCATTGGAGAAGATAAGTCTGATTCTAAAATGATGATTGTAATAGGCCGATTGCATCCCCCCGAAGTAACCGGTACAATGGCTTTGCAATCTTTTGTAGAAACGCTGTGTGCAGATTCGGAAACGGCAAGACAATTCAGAAAAGAATACACTGTCTTCGTTGTGCCCATAATGAATCCTGACGGCGTAGATAACGGTCATTGGCGACACAATACAGGTGGCATTGACCTCAATCGCGATTGGGCTGATTTTAACCAACCTGAAACGCAAATAGTGCGTGATTTTTTACGTAAAAAGCTCAATAATACCGGTAGAAAACTCTATTTCGGCATTGATTTTCACTCCACATGGGACGATATTTTTTACACCAATATCACAGAGAAACCCACCAATTTAGATGGTTTGATAAAACGCTGGTTTGAAGAATTAGAAAAAGCTATACGAGATTATCAGGTAAATGCTCGACCAAGTAAAATTGCGACAAGTGTCATTTCAAAAGGATTTTTTAATAAGGAATTTAATGCAGAGGCTTTGGTATATGAAGTTGGGGACAATACTTCCAGGGATTTTACGGCTTTGAAATCTCGGATAGCTGCTGAAAAACTAATGCTTTTAGCATTGGAGTATTTGGAAAAATTTAAAAAATAAGTCATTCATCCACTATCACTTTTCTGGCAGCGGAGTTAGCGTTTTCGCACCAACCTGCATTGAGTGTTCAACAAAATATATTAAGGATAATACAAAAGACTTTACCGCCGAAATGGGTTTATTAGTGCTTTTCACCAATTTTGAAAGCATGTTTGCTTTAGAAAGGGTGTTGCCGACCTTGAGATTGCTCAATAATTTGCATTTATTGGTCGTCGTTTTCTTTAAAAATACGGAGATTGAAGATTTTACTAAAAAAGATGCAGCGACTACCGAAGAGATTTACCACCAAACCATTGCTCATAAATTTATGAATGAAAAAGTGCAAATGATGCAAAAACTGAGGCAATATGGCATTCAAACAATACTGACTCGACCGGAAGATTTATCCATCAATACCATTAATAAATATTTGGAATTGAAATCGAGAGGGGCTATTTGAGGGGTTTTGGCAGTGAGAACATAGTGATTTGTTTCGAGTAAAATATTTTTTAATAATTAAAACCATTTAGGGTGTAATGGAACACTGATTTAGCTGATGCGACTGATTTTACTGATTTTTTTACATGTCGTATATGAATATCCTACAAAAACATCAATAGAAAAATCAGCTTTTATCAGTCGCATCAGCTAAATCAGTGTTCCATTACACCCCTTTCAGCATAACACATAACATCTACTTATCAAGCCGTAGCTGTTTGCTTTTTCGGTGCTTTGGCTTTGCGAGTAGGCTTTTGGCGTTTGCTTGCGCGCGTGCCACCAGATTGTTCGTACTCATTTGAATCATCGCCAAATTGACTTTTTACGGCTACCAAAGAATTTTTGCAAAAATCAAATAATTTCTTTTCAAGATTTTTGACTTCATCCTTCTTGATGTTCAAATTTTTCAACATAATGTTGTACTCTTCCTCAGCTTTTTTAAAATCCGCTTTTAAAGCCTCACCACCGACAACTGAAATGCCGTTGTGCAACTCTAAAGTGGTGCTAATGGATTTCAAACCTGTTAGACGTTGTTCCATTTTCATTAAACCGCGGTTACCTGCTTTTCGTGTAGCCATTTTCTTTTAATTTTTTTTGATTATGAAATTTAAGTTAGTTTCTCTAAGCCTCATTCTAAAAACATGCCATTAACGAGGCATAAACAGTATTAACATTATTTTCCTTCTTTTATAAGCCTATAACTTATTGGTTTTCAATCATTTACCATGCATTATTATTTCAAAAAAACTAAAAAGGGAGTCTGTTTCGTGTTTTGCGAAATTTTTTATGAAGGAAATAATTTCGTGAATAAGATTTGCGAAATCTTTTATGAAGGAAATAATTTCGTGAATAAGATTTGCGAAATCTTTTATGAAGGAAATAATTTCGTGAATAAGGTTTGCGAAATCTTTTATGAAGGAAATAATTTCGTGAATAAGGTTTGCGAAATCTTTTATATCGTATTATTGATTCAAATTATTCCAGAATTATTGATACACATTATTTTATCAACAAACCAAAACTTAACTATGAGAGGACTTAACAAAGTAACATTAATCGGGAACTTAGACAAAGACCAGTATAAGGAGTGCCCAACAAGTATTTAAAGATGCGCTTCAAAAAGCTAAAATCAATAAAGATGTGGGCATACATAGCTTGCGTCATAGTTTTGCAACACATCTTTTAGAAGCAGGGACAGATGTCACTTTTATTCAGCAACTTCTGGGGCATAATGATTTAAAAACGACTTTGAGATATATTCATGTCAGTAAAAAGAATTTGAAGAATATCAAAAGCCCTTTGGACTCTATAGAGTAGCAATTGCGCATTTTGTATTGTTGAGATAAAAACAATACAAAATACGCAATGCGCATTTTGTATTGTTTAAGAAATTTAGAACTACATGAATCTGAAATCAAACCAGCTAGAATATTCATTATCAACACTTTATGTCTTTTAAAAATAGAATTTTGTTATATCATTGAGATTTTTTACATTTGTTGTTAGGTACGCGCTATTGCGTATATTCACGAGTTGAACAAAACCTACGGTACTAACTCCGTTCATTGAAGTCACTAAATCGTCATAACTGATTGATTACGTGTTGTTTGTAAAAAATAAGTGCGCTTATTTTGTGGCATTATTTACTTAAAAACAACAGCGATGAAAGAAC